>NZ_JAIMFO010000006.1 GCF_019795105.1 Collinsella ureilytica
TGGCATCTTATTTCGTCTTTGGAACCGGGGTCTCCCCCGGTCTCCTCGCAGTATCCGGTTTTCAAGGTACCCGCCCGGGCCGGTTCGGCCGCGCGGCAAGGAGATATACTGCCAGACTCGAGGGGAGGATGGTACCTCAATCTTGCTCTCCATGAGGTGAACACAAGCGGGGTGTCAAAGAAAACGGTCGATAAACTTCCTTGAGGGATATATACGGAGCGATCTCAGCTGTAGCTCACGCACATACGATCGCGTACCGGGCGTTTCACGCCACACCATGCACCCGGGCACTCAGAGACTCGTCGAACTAAGCCGCCGAGCTATTCTCACGAAGGCAAAACGGTCGGAGCAGCATTCGAGGGTGCGTTCGGCTCGCTCAAGTGGAACCTGCGATCCGCTCAAGCAACGCTCAATGCGAATGAGCGCGCAACTCGTTCGTGATAACGCTTGATCCGAATGCGCGCTCAGCTCACTCGAGAAAAGCTCAAAGCGAACGAACGCGCGACTCGCTCAAGACAAGCTCGGCTACTCAGCGAGTGAAACACCCTGACCCTCGAGATAGTCCATCCAGCGCTGCAGCGTATCCTCTGAAACGGCATGTTCCATCATGCAGGCCTCAGCATCTGCGCGCTCAAACTCAACGCCCAGCTCCTTCATTAAGAAGGTGCGGAGCATCTGATGGCGCTTCCATACTGCACGCCCCAAGGAACGACCCTCATCGGTAAGCATGACCTTACCGTAGTGAGACTGCTCCACCATGCCTTGAGCCTTGAGCGCAGAAACAGCCTTATTCACGGAAGCTTTTGACACTTCCATGAGCTGAGCGATGTCTACGGATCGAACGCCGTCTCCCTGGCCGTTCTCTTCTTCAATACGAACCATGGCCTCGAGATAATCTTCATTGGCCATAGTGAGATGACGTTTACGGGAAGTCTCAGTGGTTTCCATGTATGAACCCCTTTCACTCTGGTTCTCATTCTACCTCATGAGACGGATTACTAAACACACCCAGTACACATCAAGGCGTGCTACAGTGCAGGCAGGCACGCTAAAACCAAGGAGGAAGCTATGTCAAACACCTCAGATGTACTCGAACGCTTCTTGCGCTATGTACAAATTGATACAACATCTTCAGACGAGCACGCTCATCAGGTGCCTTCAACTGATCGGCAATTCCATCTGGCTCAGCTCCTTGCTCAAGAGCTCAAAGATTTAGAAGCTCACGATGTAGCCGTGAGTGAGCATGCGTATGTAACTGCTCATATTCCTGCATCTGCTGGAGCAGAGGATCTCCCTCGCCTCGGACTCATAGCCCATCTTGATACCACTGAGGTTGCTCCCGGTGCGGGCGTTGCCCCTCATATTGTGCACTACGAGGGCGGAGACCTGATTGCAGGAACAGTTGATGGACGGCCGGTGAGCGTAAGTCCTGATCAGATGCCCTCACTTGCAGAAGCTGTTGGTGAGGATCTGGTCTGCACTGACGGAACCACGCTACTTGGAGCCGATGATAAGGCGGGCATAGCTGAGATCATGGCTCTTGTTGCTCGCCTTGCTCAAGATCCCAGCCTTCCCCACCCAAGCCTTGGTATTTGCTTTTGCCCTGATGAAGAGATTGGGCATGGAGCTTCCCTGCTCGATATCTCAGACTTTGGATGCGACTGGGCTTATACGGTAGACGGAGGCCCCATCGGAGAAATTGAGTGGGAATGCTTTAATGCGGCCGAAGCAGTGGTGCGCGTTGAGGGACACTCGATTCATCCGGGCGATGCAAAGGGGCGGATGATCAACGCTCAAAACATCTTGCTGCGCTACCACGCCATGCTTCCCGAGGCAGAGCGGCCAGAGCATACGGAAGGCCGGGAGGGCTTCTTCCATCTTGAATCGATGTCAGGCACGGTCGTTCTTGCCATCGGCCGCTATATCATCCGCGATCACGACACTGCCTCATTTGAGCGACGGATCAGCCTTATGGAACATGCTGCGGATTTCTTAAATGAAGAGCTGGATCGTGACCGCATAGAGGTTAAAGTCGAGCGCCAATACCGCAATATGGCTGAGGTGGTATCTCAGCACCCGCAGCTCATTTCTGCTGCTCATGAGGCGTTCCGTGCCGTTGGAATTGAAGCGCGCGAGCTACCCATCCGAGGCGGTACCGATGGTGCCCAGCTCAGCTTTAGAGGACTTCCCTGCCCCAATCTCTCTACCGGTGGCTATGCAATGCACTCGGTAAATGAGTTTATTCCGGTGCGCTCACTTGAGCTGATGGTCGATGTCTTAACTGAACTGGTCGCGCGCTTCGCTCAAGTACAGGAGTAGGCTCGCACACGCGGCCTAACATGAACTGACCGTTCACGTTGCCAAAGCACAGGAGCAGGCTCACACAATCAAGTGAGAGCCTGCTCTGGCATTTCGTCTCTGCAATTTGTGGAGCTAGAGCCTACTCCGGCGTATCATCTCCGCTATTAGCCCAGCTCAGATTATTGCGCGTGTTCAGATCACCAAGTGTGGTAGATGTGCCACCCTTGCCAGAGGTATTGGGGCCTTTGGGATCCTCACCAGCCTCTACGCGCTCCATCATTTCACGCAGGGCATCTTTGTACACAAAGACATAGCTCTTGCCATCGACGAATGTATCGGCTCCGGTATAGCTCGGCAGATTGGCAGACCAGATATTGGACGTATCCATACCGCGCATTGCCGTGACGACGCCTACAATATCGTCTACATCCATGGTGGTAATGAGCATATTCGAGAGCGATTCGAGCAAAGCAGGGATCTGTGTTATCTCAAGTCCGTTCAAAATCTTGTGCGCCAAGGCTCCAAGCACCATGCGCTGGTGACGCATGCGGGTATAGTCTCCGTCTGCAAATTGATGGCGAGCACGCGAGAAGGTCAGTGCCGTTGCACCGTCCATGTGCTGAGAGCCTGCAGGAATAGACATGTCTCCTGCCTGCGGGTCATCAACCTCATCGCCTTCAGGCACCGTAATATCAATGCCACCAACGGCATCAACCAAGCTCTCCAAACCGGTGAAACTCACCTCGGCGTAGTAGGCAATATTTGATCCGGTCAGATCGCGCACTGCAGTAACCACCGCCTCAGGCCCGCCATAGGCATGCGTCTCATTGATCTTCATGGTCTCACCCTTGTACTCCACCGCCGTATCACGGGGAATAGAAATGAGCGCAGCCGTCTTTTTAACCGGATCGACATGAGCCAAGATAATTGAGTCTGAGCGGTACGTTGTCTCACCAGGCCGTCCGTCGGTTCCTAACAGCAAAATATTAAAGGGGTCACGCGCAGCGTTTGCATCCGTCAAGATGCCGGCAAGACCGCTCAAATAGCCAGAACTACCATGCAAGCTACCGTTAATGATGCTTTTAACCACCGTGATTGCTAAGGCTGAACCGGTGCAAAGCAACAAGATAATAAAGGTTGAAACAAGAGCCCGGCGTATCCGACGAGACCTCCTGCGTTGGCGTGCACGCTCGGCATACCTGCCCACATTCTCGCGGCTATAGATCCGGCTCGCAGCTCCGATAGATGGCTGTCGCATATGTTGAACAGGATTTCTCGACATAGGTGTACTCCCTGCTAATCGAATTCAGGGTCGGGCACGCTTGCATGCTCTACGTAGGCTCCAAGCGCTGAGAGCTTCTCGACGAAGGCCTCGTATCCGCGAGCAATGTGGTGAACTGCAGAAACCTCAGTTGTACCTTCAGCAACTAAGCCTGCCAACACCAATGCGGCGCCACCACGAAGATCGGGAGATACAACCTGAGCTCCAGAAAGCGAGCGCACCCCATGAATCATCGCATGATGGCTCTCAATATGAATATCTGCTCCCATGCGCACCAACTCAGATGCAAACATGAAGCGATTCTCAAAAATATTCTCGGTAATAATGGAGCTGCCATCAGCCAAGGCAGAAAGCACCATGGCTTGCGCCTGCATATCGGTTGGAAAACCCGGAAATGGCAGCGTTTGAATATCGATCGGCCGAATCGTTTCGGCACGCATGGCTCGCATGCCCGCCTCGGTACGCTCAAACGAGATACCCATGGCTTCAAGCTTGCGAATCACCATGGTGAGATGCACCGGATTAAAGCCGGTAACCTCTACACCGCGAGAGCCAGCTGCAAGCGCGCCGGCAACCAAAAAGGTTCCAGCCTCAATGCGATCTCCCACCACGCGATGCTCAGTGGGGTGCAGCTCGGGCACACCCTCAATGCGGACAAGGGGCGTGCCTGCGCCTTCGATCTTGGCGCCCATCTTAGTGAGCATTTCGGCTAAGTCTACAATCTCAGGCTCACGTGCGGCATTATCAATGAGCGTGGTGCCCTCTGCACGAACGGCAGCCATAATGAGATTTTCGGTCGCGCCAACGCTTGCAAACTCAAGTGTCACATCTGAGCCTGTCATACCCTTCGTTGCATCGGCATAGATATAGCCATGCTCGGTATCAAAAGAAACCCCGAGGGCTTCAAGACCTAAGATATGCATATCTATTTTGCGAGCACCGAGGTTGCAGCCACCAGGCATAGCAATCTTTGCCTTACCAAAGCGACCTAACAACGGCCCCATAACCGCTGTACTTGCCCGCATCTTAGCAACCAGCTCGTACGGTGCTTCCCACGAGTTCACCTCTGAGGTATCGATCGCAAGCGTATGCTTATCAACAACCTCAATCTCGGCACCCATATGCTTGAGCACCTTGCCCATGACATGGACATCAGAAATATCAGGAACATTGGTTAGGGTGGTCACACCAGGAGCCAGTAAGGTTGCTGCCATTAGCTTCAATGCTGAGTTCTTAGCACCAGAGACAGCAACGGATCCTTCGAGCTTTCGCCCACCTTGTACGCGAATGATATCCAAGCAAGAGACCCTTTCAAAAAAAGACCCGGAAGCCGCTGGCTTCCGGGCACGCTACTCGTTAACGGTCTGAATCAAGCTATGCAGCCTGAATCCTCTTGAGCAGGAGCTTGCACCAAGCGATCTCATTATAGAGATTCACCCGCTGTGCATCATCTGCCGACAAATTACCCAGCTCCTCTTCAAATTCTTTAAGCTTGGTCTGAAGCTCAGAAGCCTTGAGTTCTGCCACATTTTCCGCACGCTCAACCAGCATGATCACGCGATCATCAGCCACCTCAACAAAGCCTGTTCCAATGGCAAACTCGCTGGTAACCTCACCCATCTTCTGAGCGCAGATCGTTGTGAATCCCGGCTCGATGGTAAAGATTTCGCTCGCATGACGAGGCGCGATACCCATGCTTCCATCGGTTGAAGGAACCGTGAGGAACGCTACGTCTTCTTCAAAAGCGAGGTGCTCAGGACACACGATGCGGACGTGAATGGCCATTTAACCCATCAGCTCCTCGGCACGACGACGCACGTCCTCAATCGTTGACGCATAGCGGAAGGCCTGCTCGGGCAAGTCATCGCACTCGCCATCAACAATGGCAGCAAACGAACGCACCGTGTCAGCAACCGGAATATAAACTCCCGGATTACCGGTGAACTGCTCAGCCACGTGGAAGGACTGAGAGAGGAACTGCTGGATCTTACGGGCACGATTCACCGTTAAGCGCTGCTCCTCAGAGAGCTCATCCATACCCAAAATTGCAATAATGTCTTGCAAATCTGAGTACTCCTGCAGCATCTCTTGAACCTTTACGGCAACCCGGTAGTGCTCCTCGCCCACAACCGCAGGATCAAGAGCGTCCGATGAGCTTGCCAAAGGATCAATGGCAGGATACAAACCCAACTCAGCAATGGAGCGCGAAAGCACCGTTGTTGCATCGAGGTGGGTAAAGGTTGTTGCCGGTGCCGGGTCAGTCAGGTCGTCTGCCGGAACATATACGGCCTGTACCGAAGTAATGGATCCCGTCTTGGTAGAGGTAATGCGCTCCTGGAGGTCGCCCATCTCAGTTGCAAGCGTGGGTTGATAGCCCACAGCAGAAGGCATACGACCGAGCAGCGCAGACACCTCAGAGCCAGCTTGCGAGAAACGGAAAATATTGTCGATAAAGAGCAGTACGTCTTGGCCACGATCACGGAAGTACTCAGCCTCGGTCAGGCCAGCCAAGCCAACACGCAGACGTGCTCCTGGTGGCTCATTCATCTGACCATAGACCAAGCAAGTCTTCTCAATAACGCCAGACTCGGTCATCTCCAAGAAGAGGTCAGTACCCTCACGGGTACGCTCACCGACGCCCGTAAAGACCGAGGTGCCGCCGTGCTCTTGAGCCAAGTTATTAATGAGCTCTTGGATCAACACGGTCTTGCCAACGCCTGCGCCACCGAAAAGACCCGTCTTTCCGCCTCGGATATACGGTTCCAAAAGGTCAACGGCCTTGATGCCCGTCTCAAAGATCTCAGTTTTGGTTGTCAGCTCATCAAACTTCGGTGCCGGGTGATGAATGGGATACCAATCCTCAACTTCAGGCATTTCCTTGCCATCAACCGGCTCGCCCATGACGTTCCAGATGCGGCCAAGAGTGGACTTACCCACCGGCATCTTCATGGGAGCGCCGGTATCTACAACCTCAATACCACGGCAAAGACCGTCGGTTGAAGACATGGCAACGCAGCGAACGACGTTGCCCGGCAGCTGGCTCTCAACCTCAAGCACGGTCTGAATACGCCCAACGGGAGTCTCAGCGTCAACGGTTAAGGCGTTATAGATATCGGGAACATCGGCCTTGAACCTGACGTCCACGACCGGACCGATGATGCGGACGATGCGCCCGATGCCGGCGCTATACGTCGGCGTGTTGGCGGTGTTCTCAGCCATCAGTAATCCTCCAATGCTGCAGCCCCGCCCACGATCTCATTGAGCTCAGTGGTGATTGAGGCTTGGCGCACGCGGTTGTAGGTGCGGTTCAAATCGGCGATGATCGCGCTGGCGTTTTCGGTGGCCGAGTGCATGGCCTTACGGCGTGCCCCGTGCTCAGCGGCGGCAGAGTCGATCAGTGCCTGGTGTACGACGGTTAACACGTAGCTCGGAATCAAACGATCGAGCACGTGATCGGCAGACGGGGCATAGGTAAACGGCAGATTAATCCTGCGAGGCCCGCCCTTATCGTCAGTGCGAGGACCGCGAGGAGCTGCCAGAACATCCGGGTCAAGTGGCAAGATGCGCTCTTGGCGCAAAACCTGCTCAACGCGGTTCTTAGCATGGAAGTAAACAATGTCCACGCGGCCGAACCGACCTGTACCAAAGCCGTCAATAATATAGTCAGCGATCTCGCGGGCACGCTGAAGCGTTGGCGAGTCAGACTCCCCGGTAACAGACATCACAAGATTTGGATGATCTTGGAAGTGCTCCGTTGCTTTACGACCGCAGGTGATGAGCTCAACCTCTGATGCACCATGACGACGATAGTGGTCGATCCGGCGCTCAGCGGCACGCTGTACCTGGGTATTAAAGCCAGCTGCAAGCCCTCGATCCGAGTTAATGACCACAAGCAAGGCTCGCTCATAGTGCTCAGGGTTTTTGAGCAAGGGAGAGGATGAGGAAGCGTCTCCGGCAACCGTGAGCATCACGTCAGTGATAGCAGCGCGGTAGGGCTCGGAGCGCTTCTCACGTGCCAGTGCGCGGGCAATCTTGGCCGTGGAGACCATCTCCATGGTGCGCGTGATCTGCTCGGTCGTCGATACCGAGGAGATGCGCTTTTTTATGTCGCGGAGATTCGCCATAGCGGCTAGCGCTCCCCTTCAGCGGCGTTCGCCTGAGAGCTGCGAGCGATCAAGAACTCGGCTTTAAAGTCGCCGATAACCGTCTCAAGCTCCTGAGCGAGCGCATCGTCAATCTTGTCATGTCCCACACGCTCACGCAGCTGACGATACGCACCTGCAAAATAGTCGAGCATCTGATCGCGGAAGGGCACAACCTCTTCGACCTCAAGATCGTCCAGGTAACCTCGGTTACCTGCAAAGAGTGCAAGCACCTGATCAGACACAGACATTGGCTCAAAGCGCGGCTGCTTGAGCAGCTCAGTCATACGTGAACCATGCGTGAGTTGGCGCTGCGTAGTGGCATCTAAGTCTGATCCAAACTGCGTAAAGCCAGCGAGCTCACGGAAGGAAGCCAGATCGAGGCGGAGATTGCCCGCCATCTGCTTCATAGCCTTTGTCTGGGCAGCACCGCCGACACGCGACACCGAAATGCCAACGTCAACAGCAGGGCGCTGACCCTGGAAGAACAGCTCACTTTGCAGATAGATCTGACCGTCAGTGATTGAAATCACGTTCGTGGGGATGTAGGCAGAAACGTCTCCATCCTGAGTCTCGATGATCGGAAGTGCCGTGAGCGAACCGCTGCCGTTAGCCGCGGAAAGCTTGCAGGCACGCTCGAGCAAGCGAGAGTGCAGGTAGAAAATGTCTCCCGGATATGCCTCACGTCCAGGCGGGCGGCGAAGCGTCAAAGACATCTGACGATACGCAACTGCCTGCTTGGAGAGGTCGTCATACACAGCAAGTACGTGACCACCGGGGTTTGAGGCGCTTGCTGGGTTTCCGTCCTCGCCGTTGTACATAAAGAACTCACCAATGGCAGCACCAGCCATGGGAGCGATGTATTGCAACGGAGCGGCCGTACTTGCACTGGCCGAAACGATGACGGTGTAGTCTAAAGCCCCGTGGGCAGCCAAGGTCTCGCGAATCGAAGCAATGGTAGAAGCTTTCTGACCAATTGCCACATACACGCAGATCATGCCTGTTCCACGCTGATTAATGATGGCATCAATCGCAATGGCGGTCTTGCCGGTCTTGCGGTCTCCAATGATAAGCTCACGCTGGCCACGACCAATAGGAATCATGGCATCGATGGCCAAAAGACCGGTCTGAACTGGCTCGCACACCGGCGTACGATCAATAACGCCTGGAGCCTTAAATTCAATGGGACGGCGATGCGTGGCATTGATGGGACCTTTGCCGTCAATGGGCTGGCCTAAAGGATTGACCACGCGGCCAAGCATGCCTCGACCAACCGGAATATCCATAACGCGACCGGTGGTTCGGCATACGTCGCCTTCCTTGATGGAGTCAACGTCGCCAAAAAGTACGGCACCAACTTCCTCACGATCAAGGTTTTGGGCGAGTCCATACACGGGCTTGCCTGTCATGGAGCTTGTAAACTCGAGGAGCTCACCTGCCATGGCGCTCTTTAAGCCGAGCACATGAGCGATGCCGTCTCCCACCTCGGCTACATACGATACCTCCTGGGTATCGACCGTAGTCTCAAGATCCAGCAGGCGCTGCCGCAAGACCTCTTCAATGTTAACGGCACTGATGACGTCTGTCATAAGCGCTATACCTCCGACTTCCCGCTGCCCTGCGTCATAACCCTGCGAGCTGACTCAAGCTGCATACGCACGGACGCGTCGCGGCGCTCACCGCGCGCCGAAAGGATGATGCCTCCGATAATGGAAGGATCGACGTGCTCGATCAAGAACACTTCCTCCTCCAAGTCGGCCTCGCACTTGTTCTTAATCAAGCTGCGCAGCTCATCGTCTAAAGGAATCGCCGTTGTGACATGCACACCAACGAGCTCCTTTTCTCCATCGACCATATCGCGGTACATGTCCAAGACCTCGGGCAACTTGTCGAGGTCGCCACCTGTGGCCATGGAAGAGAGAACCGAGAGCACCTCAGGCGAGGCATCCGCCTCTGCCTTGAGCGGCACCATATCCTCGTAGACGCGGTCCTCAGACTGGGCGGCCTCGAGCAGGGTGCGCGCATAGGTCTCGAGCTTGCGCTGCTCGATCCTGCTATCCTGCTTCCGCTCACTCATTTCAAGCTACCCACTTCCGTGATGTACTTCTTGATCAGCTCGCGCTGCTTCTCATCGTTGGCGTCCAAGACCTCATCAACAATCTTGCCAGCAACGGCCACAGACACCTTCGCAATTGAATCCGTAGCGTTCGCATAAATACGATGCTGCTCATCTGCTGCACGCTCACGTGCCTTAGCCAAAATGTCCTCGGCCTCTTTGTGAGCCTCTGCAACGATCCGACCACGCTCTTTTTCTACGTCTGCGCGGGCAGCAAGCACAATCTCGGATGCCTTACGACGAGCCTCCACGATTGCGGCATCTGCCTCTTCGCGAGAAGTACGAACGCGCTCCTTAATCTCTGCTGCCTCATCAATGCTGTCCTGAATGGTCTCTTCGCGAGCCTTCAGCACGGCAAGCACCTTAGGCCAGGCAAACTTAGACAGCAGAAGCATAATGATCAAGAAGATGACGAGCGCGGGAATGAACTCGGCGAGCTTCGGGATCAGGATTTCGGCGCCACCCGCCGCCTGGCCATCCGCAAATGCGGCCGCAGGTAGCATGAGTGTAGAGCCCATGCCGGCGACGATACCGATGTGTACCTTTTTCATGACTGCTCCCTTACGTAGCGTCGCGTCTGGTCTAGCGAACAACCAAGGCAACGACGAATCCGATCAGGGCCAGTGCCTCGGCAAATGCCGATGCCATGATGAAGATGGTGAACAAGCGATCCTGAACCTCAGGCTGGCGAGCCATAGCCTGGGCACAACCGAATGCGGTAAGCCCAATAGCAAGACCAGCGCCAAGAACTCCGATGCTGTAACCGATAACTCCCACGTTTCCTCCTTCGTTCATGCGCCGTCTTGACGCATCCGAATGCAAACTTCTATATCAAGCGCTGTCGCGCCTGGTACCAAATCATACGAGAGCTCAGCTCTCATGTGGCTCACACGTGAGCTTAGTGACCCTCAGCCTCGGCTCCCTGAATATAGACAGCCGTAAGCATGGTAAACACATATGCCTGTACGAATGCAACGAAGATCTCGATCGCGTAAATGACAAACAAGATAGCAGCAAAAATAAAGGCGGGAACTGCACCGAGCGCGTTGGAAACCGTCAGCTCTTGGATGAGTGGTTCAGCAAAAAGTGCCACCATCAATGCAAATGAGCCCATAACAATGTGGCCTGCAAACATATTGCAGAACAAACGGATAGCCAAGGTGATGGGACGCAAAAGCATTGAGACAAGCTCGATAAGCCAGACGAGCACATTGAGGGGAAAACCCACACCTGCCGGAGCCAAGCTCTTAAGATAGCCACCAACTCCGTGCTGGCGCATGCCTACGAAAACAAAGTAGATGAACACAACCACAGCAATAGCTGCAGTGGTTGAAATGGTGCCCGATCCCGGCTTCATGCCCGGGATAACTCCAACAACATTATTAACAAGAATGAAGAAGAACACCGTTGCCAAGAAGGGGAAGTGCTTCTCCCAGGTAGCGCCGATGATCTGCTTGCCCATGCCGTCTGCCACAAAGTTAATGCAGACCTCCATGGCGTTTGCGAAAATGCCCCGAGGCACCAGCGAAATGCGGCGCACATAGGCAAAAACGAGCGCCAGAAGCACGATCGAAGAAACAATGAGCCAGAACGTGTATTGCGTGAGACCCAGTCTCAGCGTACCGAATATTGGGATGGAAGAAAACTCCGAAACAAGATGGCTGATCTCACCAGGGAGCCGGTCGAATGCTTCCACGATCACACCCTTTCACTTCAGGCTGGGCTCAGCAGTTACCGAGCCACAAGCACGCACGCCAAAACAATCCAGCCGACGAGAAACCCCATCAGTTCTCCCACAAGGTAGGCTAAAAGCCCATCATGCGCGAGTAAATACACAACGATGACACCGAGCAAAAGCACAGCAAACGAAGCAGCTACGCTCATAGAACCCTTAGCCATGCTTGCGTTGCGCTTGCGCCGTATCACGGGGACGAGTGCGAGCAGGAGCAAGCCGAACGCCAACGCGCCCGAAATGACACCGATGATAAGAAAGGGCATATGCGTTTCTACATCAAACACAAAGCCTTGCACTCAACCACCCCGCATGCCTCGCAGTCCGAGGAACAGCACGTCCCTAAGTATATCTAGATTATCAACGAGCGCAACGTCGCGGGGCATGCGGCTTTCATAAGCTTGCAAACGGCAAGACAAATATGCGAACGGCAGGATAGAGCAGATGAGCGGCCATGGATGTTTACACTCATCGCATAACTTGACAGGTGAGGCTTAATCACTTAGTGCCAAAAATTCGATCCCCCGCATCTCCTAAGCCCGGAACAATATAGGCCGCTTCATTTAAACCCTCATCAATGGCACAGGTAAAAATCCGAACATCAGGATCTGACGCGAGCACAGCCTCAATACCTTCTGGAGCAGCAACAAGCACCAACAGACGAATATCGCGGACACCCTCGGCGCGAAGCGACTGAATGGCATCTACCGCAGAACCGCCTGTGGCAAGCATGGGATCGACGATCAAACAAATGCGCTGATCAATATCTGCAGGAAACTTTGCGTAATACGGATGCGGCTCATGAGTAACTTCATCGCGATACATGCCTAAATGCCCCACGCGTGCAGAGGGAATAAGCTCGAGCATGCCATCTACCATGCCAAGGCCTGCACGCAAAATGGGAATAATGGCAACCTTGCGCCCGGCAATACGCTTGCAAACGGTCTCACAAATAGGCGTCTCGACATCGATGTCTTCCAGAGGAAAATCGCGGGTTGCCTCATAGCCCTCAAACAGCGCAAGCTCACGAACAAGCTCACGGAACTGCTTGGTTCCCGTATGTACACTCCGCATAATTGCGAGCTTATGCTGAACCATGGGGTGATCGATGAGGGTTACGCGGTTGCTAACGTGGGGCATGGTCTCTCCTTGTACTTATATGCAAGATGCAAAACAACGCGTACAACCTGAGGCTGACACGCAGCTCGCTCTCCTGCAAACATGTCTTGGTCTAGAAGTATAGTTCTTCGGCTTGGTAGGTAGGTCATACGCGCCTGAGATCAGCCCATATGAATATTCGTGCGCGAGCGGGCAACGGCGTCATGCCAGCCAGCGGTGAGCCTTGCTATGCGCTCCGAATCAGCCGATGGCTCAAAGGTACGCCCGCGCCCAATGTTTTGGCGAAGATCTTCTCGATCCTCCCAATAGCCTACGGCAAGACCGGCCAAATACGCTGCCCCTAATGAAGTGGTTTCTACAAACTCAGAACGCCTCACGGGGATCCCTAACAGATCAGCCTGGAACTGCATGATGAACTCATTGCGAGCTGCCGCCCCATCAACCGCAAGCTCACTCATGGCAGATCCGGCATCTGCCTCCATCGCACGCAAGACGTCTAAGGTCTGATAGGCCATGGATTCGCAAGCCGCACGTATGAGTGTCGCTCGATCAGAGGCTGCAGAAAGACCTGAGATGAGGCCTCGAGCATCTGGATCCCACCATGGAGCACCAAGCCCACTAAAGGCAGGCACCACATAGCAGCCCCCGGTATCTGGAATTGATTGGGCAATCTCTGCGCTTTCCTCAACGCTTGAGACAAGTTCCAACCGATCACGCAGCCAGCTCATAACCGAGCCTGCATGAAAAATTGAGCCCTCAAGGGCGTAGCTCACATGACCTCCTTCTGCAATTCCGATGGTTGCTACCAAGCCATTTTTTGAGCTGACCGGACGCGCTCCGGTGTTCATGAGCATGAAGCAGCCGGTACCGTAGGTGTTTTTTACATCGCCCTCATCAAAGCAACAGTGCCCAAACAAAGAGGCCTGCTGGTCACCTGCCACCCCGGTAATGGGAGGCATATGCGTCATAATCTCGCCTGAAACACGTCCAAATGAACCTGAACTCCACCTCAGATCTGGCAACATCGCAGCAGGAATATTCAGAAGCTCAAGCAGCTCCTGATCCCATTCAAGGCTCGTAATATTGAAAAGCATCGTTCGGCTGGCATTCGTAAAATCGGTGGCATGCACCCGGCCGCCTGTGAGGTTATATAAGAGCCAGGTATCCACCGTGCCAAACATGAGCTGGCCTGCATCGGCGGCCTCACGTGCCCCATCTACGTTATCAAGGATCCAGCTAATTTTGGTTGCAGAAAAATAGGCATCGGGCTTAAGACCAGTCTTTTCCCGGATCATGGACTCGTACCCATCTTTGATGAGGGCATCTGCCAACGGAGCCGTGCGACGACACTGCCAAACAATGGCGTTATGAATGGGCTGGCCACTATCGGCGTCCCACACAATGGTTGTTTCGCGCTGATTTGAAATGCCAATGGCAGCTATCCGATCTGAATGGATGCCACTTTTGAACTGGACTTCCATCATGACGGCGATCTGGGCAGCGAGAATCTCCATCGGGTCTTGCTCAACCCAACCCGACTTGGGATAGATTGTAGGAATTGCCCTCTGAGCTTGAGAAACGATGCAGCCATACTCATCTACAATAACCGCTCGAGCCGAGGTCGTGCCCGAATCGAGAGCCATAATGTATTTGCTTTTCTGAGGAGTACCTGCTGTGTCGGCCATATGCAGGTCACTCAACGAGAAGCTCATGGTTTCTGCCATCCCCTCTCGCTCACCGGCAAAGATCCATCTGAGCCAACAGAGGGCAGCGCGTGCACGATGCTGAGGATCTTTTTGGGTGAAATCGCGCCGATACGAAGAATTTCAAGCGATCCGCTTGTAAATGAAACAATAGTAGACGCCTCATCTGAGCCGGTAGCGCCAGCATCAATTGCAACGTCTACGCCAGAAAGAATGCGTGACTCCACATTTGCAAACGATGTTGGAGCTGGGGCACCATGCGTATTAGCACTCGTAACCGCGAGCGGCGCGTGAACCCTCGCAATCAGCGCCTGAATGGCAGGCGATGCACTTGCTCGCAGTGCCACCGTACCGTCTGCTGCTTGCAAAAACGATGGAACCTGATCCGTTGCCTGAACAACGATAGTTAACGCCCCTGGCCAAAGCTCAGTCGCAAGCGCTCGAGCGCGTGGATCAACCTCGCTACCATAGGTATCAAGAGCCTGAACACCCGCTACCAACCACGGAACGGTTTGAGTACGGTCGCGCTGTTTTAAGCTGAAAATTCGCTCGTAGCCACTCTCTCGCACCGGCACCATGCGATGCTGCTCTTGCATACTCGCAGCAGCTGCGGCTACAGAAACTCCGATCCCGTAGACCGTCTCGGTGGGGAGCAAGGCAAGGGCACCACGCTCAATATCGCATGCGGCATAGCTGATGGAGTCGTGGTGCGCGGGATGGTCGTCGGAACCAATCCGATAGATCCTGCGCATGCCCGAACTCCTTTCGTAGTCGTTCTCATAGCACCCAATGTGCTACAAGAATGCAACCGTATAGCCCCAATCCATATTCGCATAAGCAAAGATAAGATACCCAACGCAAGCTGCGCTCACCAGATCAACGGAGGACATCTTTCGGTGAGGGGTCACCCCTTACCGGATATGCTCGTCACGCGTTCGAATTTCTTTCGCTTGGATTTTACGCTTTACGGAGTGCGAGCACAGATGAAACGATTTCTACCGGCAAGATCTTTTTCAATCCTTACCAACTCCATACCAGCGGATATACAGAGTGCTGCTGCATCCTCAAGTGAGTCTTCGTGCAGCTCACAGGCAAGCAATCCTCCATGCCGGAGCACCTGAGGAGCTGCGACAAGTATGCACCGAAACACATCGAGGCCATCTGCTCCACCGGCCAGCGCCAGCCTCGGCTCATGCAAGGCAACCTCTTGAGGCAAGTGCTCCATCACAGCATCGGGAATATAGGGCGGATTCGACACCAGCACATCAAAGCTGCCCAACTCCTGCGTATCGACCGGCTCGATCATATCGCCTGTGCGTATGTCCATATACTCAGGATCCACGTGCAGGGCCTCGCGATTAGACGCGGCAAGTCGAACTGCCTGCTCATCAATATCAATGGCTACACAAGAGATCTGGCCTGGCCGCTCGGCTGCGATCGCCAAGGAAATGCAGCCGGTTCCGCAACCAATCTCAAGCACCCGGGCATGAGAGGCACCGTTTTGCTCACTCGCTTCTGCTGTGTACGACTCCTCTGACAGCGCCGCTTCAGCATCCTCTTCCGGCGACGTCTCGTGGCTCTCTTGAGCCTCAGCTTCCACGAACTTAGCCATGGTCTCGCTCCATGGAAGATGAGCGCGTTTGCGCTTGGGAGCTGCCTCGTGCAAAACCTCAGCATCAATAAACGAAAGCACCTCTTCTACTAAGAGCTCCGTCTCAGGCCGAGGAATTAAAACGCCCGGCTCGCAGCGCACGGTAATCCCTCTGAACTGTGTAGTGCCCACAATGTATTGCAGCGGCTCCCCGTTTGCTCGGCGAATAACCCGCTCGCGTAAACGGTCAAGCTCAGGGGCGGCCAAGGGGCGATCAAACGAGGTATAGAGCTCGACCCGGCTCACATGTAAAACAGAGGAGAGCAACCACTCCGCACTGAGGCGCGGCCGTTCGTCTCCCTTCTTTGCAAGATAGCCGTCGATCCACGTGAGACAGCGACCAATTGTCCATACCTCAGCCATTCGAGCGTGACCCCCGCATATGCAAAACCCTTAGATTCGGTTTATTCATCTTTGAAAATCACACCCGCACCAAAAACATCGCCCAACACGCTCTTTGCGTCGTCCACATCAAAATCAGTCGCAGATCCTGGTTGTGCGCTTTGAGCAGGAGCTGTGGATGGCTGCGCTGCTGATGCTTGTACGGCTGGTGCCTGCGGTACGGGCGTGTGAGCTGCTGGCGAATGTGCGGCAGGAGGCTGCACGGCGGACGCGTGACCTGCTGGCGAGGAGGGAGCTGCAGATGCCTGCGGTACAGACGCATGCCCTGCTGACGCTTGTGCTTCAGGCGAGGGCAGCGCTGATGGAGCCGCACTTGGAGCGGCTGTTTGCACTGCAGGCACAGTGCCTGTCACCTCTGCTGCCGCACTTGGTGCCGCACCAGCTCCCACTGATACTGACTCACTTGCAGCAGCAGCTGGCCTGTCAGACGAAGCAACACGAGAAGCAACAGGACGGGATGGTACGGAAGCGGCGTGAGCTGCAGGTGCGGGCTGCGGCTGTACTACAGCAGAGCCACCGGCAGCGCTATCACCTTCCATGCGATATTCAATTGCACGGCTACCAAATACCTCAGCTACTACGGGCGCTATGACCGCACCAGAATCTGGCTGAGCGAGCATCTTCAGGGCAAAGCCTGAGCCCTTTGGCAGTGTGATCACCAAACGCGATCCATCATCAGACTGGGCGTGCGAGCGCTGCAGCAGGGCTCCCCGCGATGCCTGAGCTGCCGTAATGAGCTTAACTGCCTCTGCCCACTTGCGCTGGAGCTCGCCCGCATCGACCACGCATGCCTCCGGGCGCGCACCCGGGCTCGCTGAAGGCGGCTGTACGACCGTCGCCGGAAATGCAGCTACGGGCTGAGTTGGACGCTCAACTGATGCCGGAGATGAAGCTGCAGGCTGAGCTGGACTTGGAGCAGACGTGGGAGCTTGGCTAGGCTGCCTCTGTGCTGCAGCAGCCATCGACTCTGCGCCACCCGCATGCGGCAGCTCAGCAGGCTCAGCTGCTGCATAGTCCGCACGCGGCAGCTCAGCAACACCTTGGGCAGAAGCACTCTCTCGAGTAGCTCCCGACTGAGCAACCGCAGTGGCTCCGCCTCGTTGCGCTCGCTGTTGCTCCGCCTGGCCTACCAGCCTTTCAGGATCAGTGGGAGCAGATGGAATGCCCCGAGCAATCTGAGCCTCGAGCTTGGCGACTCGTTCCGCCAAAGCCTCAAGCGTAAGATCAGACTCAGGGCGGGCAAGACGCGTGAGAGCGATCTCGAGCACGATCCGCAAATCTGCTGCATCGCGCATAGAAAGTGCAGCGTCATCTAAGACCAACAAGGCTCGAGAAAGCCGATCAGCATGCTCAAATTGATCAGCTTCAGCAACAAGACCAGCAAGCTCCTCAGGAGTGCCATCAACTATGGCAGGCACAGGCCCTGCAAGCTTGACGGTATAAACATCGCGCAGGTGAGTTACAAGATCGCGTGTGAGCTCCATCAGATCGACGCCAGCATCTGCTTGCTCGCGCACAGCGCCAAATAGCCCTACCACGTCACGTTTGGCAATCCCTACAGCAATTTGAGCAAGCACCCGACGCTCTGTTTCACCCAAAAGCGCCCGGGCATCTGCCGCACGAACCGCGCCGTTTCCAAAAACAGAGAGCTGCTCTAAGGTAGAAAGGGCGTCACGCATACCACCTCGGGCATGGTTGGCAACGATCTCGAGTGCCTGATCATCAAAGGCAAAGCCTTCGCGTTCACAGATCCAGCGCATACGGTTCACTAAGCCATCTTCAGAGATCCGATGAAAATCAAAACGCTGACAACGAGACAAAATAGTCTCAGGAACCTTTTGCGGATCGGTTGTACAGAGCACAAAAACCACGTGTGAAGGAGGCTCCTCAATCGTCTTGAGCAGGGCATTAAATGCCGCTGTTGTAAGCATATGAACCTCGTCGATGATATATACCTTGCGCGCACCTCTCACCGGCGCAAAGCCCACCGAGTTCACAATCTCCTCGCGCACGCTATCCACGCCGGTTCTACTTGCAGCGTCAAGCTCATACACATCGGGATGGGTACCCTCAGCAATCGCCTCACACTCCGGACAGGTTCCGTCAGGCAAGGCACCAATATGCCCATCTGGTCTTGCTGAGGCGCGCTCACAGAGCAAAGCCTTAGCCAAGATACGAGCCAAGGTCGTTTTTCCTGTACCACGCGGCCCGCAAAAGAGATAGGCATGAGAAAGCCTCTGCTCGGTAACCGCATTTTCAAGGGTAGAGACAATATGCTCTTGGCCAACCACGCTCTCAAAGGTGAGAGGTCGGTACTTTCTATAGAGCGACTCCATAAGAACTCCTCGCAAGCAACAGGTACATGAGAGCGACAAACAATCTGGCCAACGATACACAAAGGCCGGGGAGATCATCATACCCTCCCCGGCCTCATTCGCGCGTATTTCAGAATTTGCTAGAGCACCGATCTAACCAAGAGCTCTGTATACGCATCGTTCGGTGCTCCAATAACCTCATCAACCAGGCCTTCTTCTACAACCACACCGGCGCGCATAACCAATACGCGATCACAAATTTCTTGAACTAAGGCAAGGTTATGGCTAATGAAAATCAGGGCGAGCCCTCGCTCATCTTTGAGCTCCGCCAAGAGATCCATGATGCGACGTTGAACCGTTACATCCAAGGCGCTCGTCAACTCATCGCAGACCAAAATTTCCGGCTTTGCTGCAAGAGCACGGGCAATGGCTGCACGTTGGCACTGGCCACCACTTACCTCATGTGGAAAACGATCGGCAAGTGCGGGATCCAAACCACAGCGCTCAAGCAAGGCATCTACCTCAGGCTTAATTTCCTTACGAGAACGACCCCGGTTTAAAAGTGGCTCCGCAATGCCTGCGCGAAGCGTTCGCCTCGGGTTAAAGGAGGCAGTACTTGCTTGAAAGACCATCTGAGCTTTTTGATAGATCTTCTGCAGAGCACGACCTTTGAGGTGCGTGATATCGCTTCCCTCAAGCTCAATCGTGCCCGCCGTCGTATCTACCAGGCGCATGATGAGCTGAGCGATGGTGCTTTTGCCCGAGCCAGACTCTCCAACAATGCCTAAGGCCTCACCAGGTGCAAGCTCAAAACTCACATCGTTGACAGCAAGCTTGTCTGTTTCGCGTCCAGCAAAGGAACGTAGCAAGTGGTGGGCAGCAAGGATGGGCTGCACATGCGAAGCTGCAAGCTCTGGATCCTCGCTCTGCACTCCCCCATGAGGCGTATCTGCACCTGCTGTTGGCGCATCAGCGTCCTCGCTCTCGTTTTGCACTCCCCCATGAGACGTATCTGCACCCGTATTTGTCGCATCGTCGCTCTCACCCAGCGCGCTCTCGCTCAGCATGCCTGCATAAGACGTACCCACGCCCTCGGTTGGCGTGGAGCCTCCCTCGCTCAGCACGCTCTCGCTCGGCGCACCCTTGACCGCATGCTCAATACGAGCGACAGAAAAGCGTGGTACTGCCGCTAAGAGCTCTTGCGTGCGCTCATGCTGCGGATGCTCAAGCACCTGGTCTACCAGACCAGTCTCTACAATGCCTCCGTCATGCATCACCACGACGCGATCGGCAATCCGCCTCACCACACCCATATCGTGCGTAACGAAGATGATCGAAGTACCAAATTGCTCGCGCAAATCTGCCAACTCATCGAGAGCAGCTCGCTGGGCAACTACGTCCAGCGCACTCGTTGGCTCATCAGCCAAGATCACCGAAGGGCCGGGCAGCATGGCCATGGCAATACCAACACGCTGAGCCATGCCGCCAGAAAGCTCAAAGGGATAGCTCTCCCAAATCCGAGCGGCATCGGGCAGCTCCAAGCGCTCAAAAAGCTCAAGCGCCCGCTCGCGAGCCCGAGCAGCTGTATCAGATCCATGAGCCGCAAGCGCCTCTACAATCTGATCTCCAATGGTTCGAATAGGACAAAACGATGCGGCTGAATCCTGAAACACCATGCCAATCTCGGCACCACGCACCTGCCGGATCTCCTCATCAGATAGAGATGGCAGCGAACGACCAGAGAAGCATATATCTCCCTCAGCAATTGAGCCAGCAGAACCTAAGAGGCCAAGGGTGGCGCGCAAGAGCGTGGACTTACCACAACCTGACTCGCCCACCACCCCAATAATCTCTGCGGGCGCAAGTGTCAGGCTGACACCCGAAAGCGCCCGCTTGCCCTCAAACTCAACCGCAACAGCGTCGTATGTCAAAAGCTCCGAGGTCACGACTGGGGAGCGAGCTCGGCGCTGATCTCATAGAAGTCGCACGGATGTGCCACAAGCCCTTTCACCTTTGAAGAGCTGATCATGCTCATCTTCAGATGCGAGCAGAACACATAGGCGTCGTCAGCCAAAATGGTCTCCTGCATCTTCACGGCGATCTTGGAGCGCTTCTCTACATCAAACTCTTCTGAGAGCTCAGCGGCCAACTTCTCCAGCTCATCGCTGTGATACGCGCCGTTGTTTGCCGTAGAAGAATCCAAGCAGTGCGTCGCAAAGAAGTACTCAGGATCGCCCGTGGGAGCTGTGACCATAGCGCTTGCATAGACATCCCAGGCGCTGCGATCTTTGCGAAGCGTATTGTGATCAGCCGTGGAATTGATACTCACGTCGATGCCAACCTCTTTTAAGGTTGCCTGGACAGACTCAGCAAGTAAGGGCAACTCCTGGCGGCTCGGATAGGTGAGCCAGCGGATCTGAAGCTTCACGCCATCCTTCTCACGAATGCCGTCTCCATCGGCATCAACCCAGCCAGCCTGCTCAAGCGCAGCAATCGCAGCTTTGGGCTCATAGGCTGGAGCGCCCTTGATCTTGCCGCCAAATGACATGTTCTCAGGGAACGGGCCGTGGGCTACATAGCCGTTTCCTTTCAGCATCTTGTTCACAAAGGTCTCTTTGTCAATGGCAAGCGCAATCGCGCGACGAACTGCCGGATCTTTCGCAAGGGGACTTTCAAAGTTCATCTGAGCAAAGAATGCGCGGCTCGTAGGCGTACTTGAGAAGGTGTAATCATCGCCCTCAAACAACGGATAGCTTGCGTACGGCATGCCATAGGCGCCGTCAATCTCTCCAGACTGCAACGACATCGTGAGCGTATCGCCGTCGGTAATGGTCAGTACGCGAATCTCGTCATAGCCCGGCGTACCGTCCCAATAGTGCTTATTGCGCTCAAGATCAATCTGAGAACCTGACTCTAATGACGTAGCAACGTAAGGGCCAGTCCCTACCACCATGCCCACAGAGCTAATGCCTGCCTGCATGTCAATAATGCATCCGAAGGGGTCAGAAAGGCTGTTGAGCAACGTGGGCTTAGGCGTGGTGGTGGTAATAATGACATCCTTGCCTGAGGCCTCAATTGACTCAATGTCCAAGTTAGTACGAGCACGATCGTGTACCTCAATGAGGTGATCGAGGCACTCCTTAACAGCTGTGGCATCCAAGTCGCGACCATTGGAGAACTTCACACCATCGCGCAGCGTAATCCTCCACGTCTTGGGATCCTCCATCTTAAAGCCAGTTGCCAGCCATGGCTGGATCTCCATGGCGTCTGAGTAGCGGAACAAGGTCTCGCCCACGCCATAGCGCATGGCAGCCCAGCCCGAATAGGTGTTATGAGGATTGATATCAGGCTCTTCGTTTTCGGGATTAAAGGTCGTATCTCCAAAAACAAAGCGCGAGCCTCGAGCTGTCGCGGCAGAACCGGCTCCTTGCTTGTTTGCACAGCCCGCCATAAGACCTGCAGCTACGGCGAGGGTGCCCAACAGCGCCGTACGACGGCTCACACTTCGGCTCATATGAACCTTCTTGCTGGCCAAGGTATCCACTTTCTCGATATTCATCTCATTTCCTACTTCCACCGTTGAACTCCTTTCCAAACAACCTACTCATCCTCATGAAACCGGCGGTGCTGCCGCACCTTGAGTCCCGCCACGGGGATCGAGGTGATCGCGCACGGCGTCGCCCAAGAGGTTGAATATGACCACCGCGATAAAAATTGCCACGCCAGGAGCGAGTACAACCCACGGATATGTCTGAAGCATGCTGCGGCCACCGCTCATCATATTGCCGAGCTCGGCCACTGGGGGCTGGGCACCGAGACCCAAAAACGAAAGACCCGCCAGCTCCATCATCATGGTTCCAATATCGAGCATGGCGGTAATGAGGATCTGTCCTGCAATATTTGGCAAAATATCGAGGGCAATCACCCGCGCAGGAGAGCTGCCCGCCATACGAGCTGCTCGGATAAAATCTGCATGAGCAAGCGCGAGCGTTTGGCTGCGCGCAATGCGAGCATACTTTGGCCAGCTAATAAGCCCAAGAGCCAGAATTGCGTTCATGAGCCCGCCATGGAGCACTGCGGTAATAGCAAGTGCAAATACGAGGCCCGGAAATGCCAGGCACAAGTCCGACACGCGCATCATAAAGGCATCGAAAGGACCGCCAATATAGGCAGAGGCAACGCCTACCGCACTGCCAGTAATCGTAATTGAGGCCACCAAAGCCAGGGTAGAAAAGACACTGGTTTCAAGGCCAACCAAGATGCGCGAGAGCATATCGCGACCGTAGATATCAGTACCTGCAAGATGTTCCCAACTGGGCGGCTCAAGCGATCCGAAGAGCTGAGCATCTGGATTATACGGTGCCAAGTGGCGGGCAAACATCGCCACCGCAACTAAAGCCAAGGCCAGAAGAGCAGAAGCGATGAGTCTTTTGCGCGTATGCTTGCGCGAAAGGTGTGCGGGAATCTTGCCCGCGCGCCGACTCATGATCGCCCTCCACTCATGCGCACACGCGGATCAATTGCACGATAAGAAATGTCTGCAATAAGGTTCACCATCACAAATACGATTGACATCCACATCACGTACGCCTGAATGAGCGGGTAGTCACGCATGGTGATGGCATCAACCGCAAGCTTGCCCACGCCATCCCACATAAAGATGGACTCCACGATGGCAGTTCCGCCAAGCAGACTGCCGATCGAGAGCATGAGCAAGGTGACGATCGTAACCATGCAAGATTTGAGCACGCTCGCGGTCAGCACCGTACGAAAGCGAACGCCACGAGCACGAGCTGCGTCCACATAGTCGCGCCCCAGCTCATCTAAGACGGTGGCACGAACCTGGCGTAAGTATTTTGCAGACATGGCAACCGCCAAGGTAGCGGCAGGCAAAATACAACCCAGCGCGCCGGTATTGCGAGAAATAACCGGGAGCATTTTGAGACGAATCGAGAATACATACATTAAGAGGAGCGCCACAAAAAAGTTTGGCATGCTATTGCCCACAAAGCTGGAAAAGCGAATGAGCAGATCGGTCAGACGACCCTGGCGCACCGCCGCAAGTACCCCGAGTGGAATTGATACAACAACCGTCAGAGCAACCGAGGCAAAAGCAAGCAGCAAGGTGGCTGGAAGCTTAGAGATAAAGACTGAAAAGACGGGCTTTCCTGTAACAAAACTTGTGCCCATGTCACCAGAGAGCAGCCGAGAAAACCAGGTGCCATACTGAACTAAGAAGGGCTTATCGATACCTAAGCGCGCACGCTCGGCATCAATAATTTGTTGGTTGAGCACCTGACCGGTACTCTCCATGCGCTGCAAAACCACGTCACTTCCAGCTAAGCGAATCATGGCAAATGAGAGAAAGGTGATGGCAATCAGAATAGGGATTAGTTGTAATATGCGCTTTGCCGCATAGCGTGTGACTGAGCTCTTCATGCGCGTGCCACCACTGCAAACATGGGCGAGGGATTATACAGCTCATCGCGCTCAAGATAGATACGCTTCCAGAGACCCTCGTCTACCTCTATATCGGAATAGCAAGCTTTTTGCAGCAACTCAACATCCCAAGCAGGACGCTTACGCTGAATCGGGCGGAGGGTATCTTTAAACTCCTGATACGCTTCGCGCTGGTCGTCGCTAATAACGCTGTCCGCACTTCCGGGCACATCGGGCAACGACACCTGCTCATGTACGTAGTCTGCATCAAAGCAGATGAGCGCCCCACCCGGTTTGAGCAGCCTTCGCCATGTGGCATAAGCCTGATCAAGATGAGGCAGACCCCAGGTGAGATTTCTCGTAACAATGGCATCGAAAGAACCTGGCTCTAACGTGGGCTGCTCTGCATCCATCACCGCAAAGGTCGCATCGACGTTGAGTTCTTTGGACAAGCGATGAGCCTCTGCGATCATCTCGTCAGCAATGTCGATTCCCAAAACGGTATGACCACGTCCTGCCAGCATGCAAGAAAAAAGACCCGGCCCGCAGCCAATATCAAGGATCGAAAGAGCCTCTCCTTGAGGGAGTCGCGATTCTATTTCTTGCAACCACCGCAGATGCATATCGCTTGCGAGCTCTTTGCGCCGCAGGTCATAAAAGCCTTCAGCCCTGCCATTCCAATAGGCAGTAAACTTTTCTTTGAACTCCTCGAGGTCGTCCATCGGTCTCCCTTCTGGCCTATCCCGGGGGGATTAGATAATACATACTGGTCGGATTGTAACATGTGAAAACCTAAAAACCAGGTTCAGTGGGGCGAGTCATGAGATCGGCGCAACGGTGTATCTCGAAAGGCATCTGCGAGGCACGATGACTCAGACGGCAGGCGGCTCTCGAGCGCAGGCGTGCGGGTGCAGAGGCGATCTGCAGCAGCCAAGCGCACATACACGGGCGCAGAGCCGCAAAGCAAAACGAAATGCAGCACCCAAGCGCAAGCACGCGTACACAGAGTCGCCAAGGCCAAACGAAATGCAGCATCCAAGCGCACGTACACGAGCGCAGAGTCATCAAATGCCAAACGAAGCACAGCTCCTCAGCGCAAGCGTGCGGCCACATATCGACCCACATGCGATCTGTCCGCAGCTCCCGTGGTAAAATCCGAGCGGAGCCTAAAAAACACCTTATCTGAACCCCGAAAGGCCCGTATTCGTATGCCGTTTTCTGCCTTCCGCACAACCGGATCGCCTCCCGATCCAGACCGCGCGCCTGAAACCGCCGGGGCAGCTGCTTCTCAGCTGCTACGCCGGTATCGGCCGCTCGAAACGCGTGCAACTGGCAGCTTTGGCAGCGTAGAAATTTGCCTCGATACGCGCCTAAAGCGCCGCGTTGCCATCAAGCGTATTCCGCTTTGTGCACAAGGAGCAGCGTGGCCACAAACCACGGCAGCGGCCTTAGCGGAGGCTCAAACTGCAAGCATGCTCCAGCATCCCCATATTGTCTCGGTGATCGATTTTACCTATGACGCTGCCTTTGCCTATTTGGTTATGGAATACGTTGATGGGATGAATCTGGCTGAGTTTCTCGCAGGCGTGGATGGACATTCGCTCACCTACGACGAAACAGCCTGTATCGCTGAGGCGCTCGCAGCTGCTTTGAGCTTTGCTCATGACAACGGGGTTTTGCACCTTGATATTAAGCCCGCCAATGTACTCATCGACCGCAGTGGACATGTAAAGCTTGCCGACTTTGGTATGGCTTCTCTTGCCAGTGCAGCTGGTTTTGGAGGGGCTCGGGGCGGCACGGTTGGTTATATGTCTCCTGAGCAACTCGAGGGATATGCGGTTGATGAGCGAGCCGATACCTTTTCTCTTGCTGCTGTGCTCTACGAGGGGCTCTGCGGAACCGCTCCATTCCTCGCACCCACACCAGATGAATCACTCGCCCTCATAGAGGCAGGCCCGGAGGCTCCCGATCTTGTACTGCCCGATATTCCGGTGAGCGCAGAAGATGTGCTTTTAGCAGCACTTTTGCCTGACCCCGCTATGCGTCCGCTCACCACTGCAGCCTTTGCCGATGTCTTTTTAGAAGATTTGGGTAGCGCACGTGCTGGCAGAAAGAGTCTGGCTGCCTTAATTGCGCAACTCACCTCAGACGATGTAGCGTCTGACCAAGCTGCAGACCCAGCAAACGCAGATGCCGCAATACCGCTTGATCCAGCACTTGGCTATCTAGGAAGCCACTGGCCCTATGCCCGACGAGCTGCCTTCAGTGCAATTGCCGGCCTTTCCTCAGCCGGTTTTGTGAATTATCTCTTACAGAGCCTACACGCAGCTCAAGATCCCGCTCGACTCATAGCGGCTTCTGCATGTGCACTTGCATCTGCCTTGGCACCCGAGCTGGGCTCTGCTGTTACCATAGCCGTCCTGATCGCCACCCTAGGAATGAGCCTTTCCCTCTTGCCCGCACTAGCAACAATCTCTCTTGTTGCAGCCTTGGGCGCTGGCTGGTGGCTGGTGTGGGGTCGTATGCGTGCTGCCTCTGCCGCTTCCTTACTCTTTGTCGTGGGTCTTACCTGCCTGCCCGACGCATCGCTTTTTGTAGGAGCGCCAGCTCTGGCGCTGACCGGCTGCTTTTTAGCTCCAGTAGATGCCGCAGCCACCATGCTCATAGCTACCGTGCTCGGAAGGCTTGCAGCGTCCATGATTGCCGAAGGTGTGGCCGGTATACATACCGCCATCGGCGGTCTCGCCCACCTCGAGTGCTGGGTCAGCGCGATTGGACTCGCTCTTCTTGCCGCCGGCATCGCTGCCGCTATGAAACGAGTTCGCTCTCGAATTACAGAGGATCATGCGCCCGCAGCACCGGAAGGCGCGCAGAGTATCAACCATACAAACAGTGCTTATGGGGTTTTCGCACTTCCGCTTTTTGGCGTTCCAATGCTTTACTGTCTTGCGTTCCCTATGGAAATTACTGGCTCTGCCTTCTCGCAACTACCTGCAGCTGTAGCCCTAGGAGCCCTTTCCTCTATACTCGGTTGGATATGTATATACCTGCTCGGCCTGCGGGCAGAACCTACGGAGGCTGATCGCCCGTGAATTTCCTGAGCGTCTTTGAGAGCCGCGTATCGGATATCTTCGGTACCGTTCGTGCTCCGTTTTCTTTTAAAAAGCTTGCTCGCCATGCAGCACGCGAAATGGAAGACCAAACCTTGGTCATTAATGGAGTCGATACTGCACCGGCGCTCTATACCATCCTCGTTGCAAGCGATGATGATGCCTTTCTTACGCCCTACTACTCCAAGATTTCGCGCGAGGTACGCGAGCTCGTAAAAGCACAAGCTGGACGTAAGCGCTATACCCTCGTAGGTGAGCCACTCGTTCGCTTTATGGTAGATCCTGCTTTAAAGAGTGGGCGCTTCTCAGTGTTCGCAGAAAATGTTGATGCCCCAACCCTTGGTCGCCTCTATGAAGAGGAGCGAGCCTATCAACAAAAGCTCACCGGCGAGGCGGGAGTGAACGTTCCCGAAGCTCGAGGAGCCGTACACTCCAGCTTTGAGCCCAGCCCTGTTGCTATTCCTGATCCGGTCGCTACCGTTCCCCCAACCGTTTTGCGCGATCAGCTTCCCGGTATGGGAGGAGCTGCTGCAACGGGAGGAGTCTTGAGCGTGGCCTCCAATATGGCAGATGCACGCCAAGCCCCTGCAGCGCCCCGAGCTCTGCTTAAAGACGTAGTCACGGGCGAGGAGCATCCTATCTCTCGTGCGCGCTGCATCATCGGCCGCGAGCGTGCTACGGCAGATATTGCCCTGCGTGATCCCAATGTGAGCCGCTGCCATGCGGAGCTTGCCTATACCGGCACTGATTGGAGCATTGAGGATCTCAACTCCACTAATGGAACCATGGTGAACAACAGGCGGATTACCCGTTGCCCGCTTCGCGATGGTGACCTGCTCACCTTCGGACTCAGCACTTTCGAGTTCAGGAGCTGACTATGATCGACATTATCCTGTTCGTAGGCCGTATTGCCCTCGTTGCTCTCCTCTATATCTTTTTGTTCTCCGTTATGAAGACGGGCGTTGGCCTCGTGCGCGGACAGCGCCGCGACGGTGGCATTTGGACCATCGACATCGACAAAGGGCCTCGTGGCATCAGAGGCATCCATGTCGACATGCTCGGTCCAGTTATTGTTGGCCGATCCCCCAGCTCTGACATCTGCATTAACGAGCCCTTTGTATCCGCTTCTCATGCACGCTTTTCGCTCCAAGGACCAGCCTTGGTTATTGAGGATTTGAACTCGCTGAATGGCACGCTCGTAAATGGACGCCAGCTTGTAGAGCCGCTCACCTTGCGTGAGGGCGACGAGGTACAGATTGGCGACGTGGTTATGAAGGTGAATCGCCGATGACCGATGGGGAGCACATATCCCCAGATGTCGCCCCAGCAACCGTTGCTGGAGCGTCTGACGAGCGCGAAGTCTCAAAGCAGGCATCTGAGCTGACAGGCACCAAGAACACAGATGCTGAGGCTGTGGTGAGCACCCAGTCGCGGACGGAAGCTCCTGCTCAGGCACCTGAGCCTGCGACGACACTCGATGTGCCCACGCCGGATGGAGCTGCGCCGGATAGAGCGATGCCGAATGAAGTGGTAGTGAGTGCAGCAGTTCCGAGCGCACATACGCCACATGAAGTGGCTCCAAATCCTGCGGCATCGAGTGCAGAGACATCAAATATAGATACACCAAGTGCAGTCGCGACGAGTGTAACGGTACCGAGCCCAGCGGCTCCAAGTGCAGATGCGCCGACTACAGATACGCCGACCGCACCTGCAAGCTCCGTGCCCGCACCTCAAGAGCCTGCCGCTACAGGGCACACGCTCCCCAACTTCCTTTCCCATGAACTGGATACGGACGCCTTAGCTGCAAAGCCAACAAGCCCTGAAGACACCGCCGAAATTGACGTGCAGACCATTGAGGCGCTACTCGACGACCCCGGCTCGACACAAAGCTTTGCTCCAATAACCGACGAGCTCATCGATACGAGCTCTACCTATGACGCTGGTACAACTACCTCACTCATGTGGGGAGCGCGCTCAGACGTAGGCTGTGTGCGCTCGCACAACGAAGACTCCTATCTCGTGCAGTCTCCTTTATTCTGCGTCTGCGATGGCATGGGAGGGCATGCAGCGGGCGAGGTGGCAAGCTCAATTGCTGTTGAAACTATTGCGAAAACTGCGCCCACGACTGCAGATCCTGCCTTGTTGGGTGCTGCTGTTGAGGCGGCAAACGCGGCTGTAATTGAAGCAGCTCAGCACGGACTCGGAAAGCCTGGTATGGGCTGCACGGCAACTGCCGCCTTCCTCGAAGATGATACGGTTGCAATCGCGCATGTGGGAGACTCCCGTGCCTATTTACTCCACGATGGCACCCTCATTCGCATTACGCGCGATCACTCATTTGTGGAAGAGCTGGTAGATGCCGGCGAAATCACCGCTGATGAGGCTCGCGTGCACCCCAATCGTTCGGTCATTACGCGAGCACTCGGCTCAGATCCTTCTATGTATGCCGATCATTTTAAGATTGGCATCGAGGTAGGCGACCGGCTCATTCTGTGCTCTGACGGCCTTTCGAGCATGGTTTCTGACGGAGAGATTGAACGCATTGCAGCCAAGTCCTCAACAGCGCAGATCTGCACCGATAACTTGGTTGATGCCGCACTAACGGCGGGCGGAACCGATAATGTCACCGTCGTTGTGGTTGATCTTGTTGATGACGGAGCACTCCGCCGTGAAGCAGAGCGCCGACGTAAAAGCATTAAAACGGCGCTGCTCTGTATAGGCATAGCACTTGCAATTGGAGCGGTTCTCACTTTCACCTCGATTGTGAACTCGATCTATTTAGGCACACACAATGGAACCGTGGCTATTTTTACAGGCATCCCTGGTACCTTTTTAGGCTTTGATGCCCACTGGCTCCATGACACCTCAACCGTCTCACTCAACGATCTGCCCGACGATACAAAGCGCCGTCTTTATGAAGGCATTCCTCAAGATAGCGTTGATGCTGCTATGGAAACGATTTCCAAATATCGCAAACAGATCTCTGAAGAGCAGGCAGAAAAAGAGCGTGCCGCAGCTTCTGTGAGAAGCAGCGCTGGAGCTGGCGCGCATGCTGAGGCTGGCACCAGCTCAGAAAATGCTCACACCCCGAGTGATCCGAACGATCCAAACACTCCTGCCTCTGGTTACAATCAGTCCTCTGAGCCCTTGTCTCAAACCGATGGAGGTGGAGCCTAATGAGCAGCCGTAGAAACACTGAACTCTTTTTACTCATTGCCGCCACATTCCCGGTCATGCTTCTCTATGCCATGTATGTCACCACCGGTGGAGGCACCCTCTCGCTAACAACGCTCGCTGTGCCTATTGGCCTGTCTGCAGCCTTTGCAGGGGCTCATATCGCCGTTCGATTCCTCGCTCCCGGAGCAGACCCAGCAATTCTGCCCATCGTGTCTTTGCTTTCTGGCATTGGCATCACCTTTGTTACGCGCATTAACTCAGAGCTCGCCATTTCTCAGCTCATCATTCTCTTTTTGTCGATCGCGCTCATGGTGGGCACGCTGGCACTGGTGAAAAACCTCGATATGGTCAAGCACTATAAATACAGCCTCGGCCTTGCTGGCATTTTCATGCTCGTACTGCCCATGTTTATTGGCACTGAAATCTATGGCTCCAAGCTCTGGATTAGAATTCCGGGCTTGGGCACTATCCAGCCGGGCGAATTCGCTAAGGTCTTGATTGTTCTGTTCTTAGCGGGCTACCTTTCAGAAAACCGCGAGCTTCTATCACTCTCTAACCGCTCAATTTTGGGCTTTAAGATCCCGCGCTTGCGCCTCTTTGCGCCCTTACTCTTGGTATGGGGCGTCTGTATGCTCGTCGTCATCTTTGAAAAAGACCTCGGTAGCGCCCTTTTGTTCTACACCATCTTTTTGGCCATGCTCTATGTAGCCACGGGTCGCATTGCCTATATCGTCATTGGTCTTGGAATGTTGGCCATTGGAGCTGTGGGCGCATACCGGTTGCTGAGCCACGTGCAAGTTCGCTTCGATATCTGGCTTGATCCTTTTGCGGATGCACATAATAAGGGCTACCAGCTCGTGCAGTCCCTCTTCTCGCTTGCCGACGGTGGTCTTGCGGGCGTGGGCATTGGCAAGGGCATGGCATCCCTCATTCCTGTTGTTGAGTCTGACTTTATCTTCTCAGCAATCGGTGAGGAAATGGGGCTTCTTGGCGGCTCTGCCATTCTTTTGCTCTTTATGCTGTTTGCCGTTCGTGGCCTTACCACGGCAGCTCGAGCAAAGTCTGACCTGGCAGCCTTTATTGCCTCAGGCCTCACGGCCGCCATCTCATTTCAGGCCTTTTTGATTGTTGGTGGCGTAACTCGCTTAATCCCACTCACCGGCGTTACCCTGCCTTTCATGAGCCAGGGCGGATCTTCGCTCTTAGCAAGCTTCATTATTGTGGCGCTCTTGCTCCGTGCCGGTGATGAGGCAACTGGCCAGGAAGCTGAACTCGCAGGTGAAGGCATTGCTCTTGCAAGCTCAGATGCCAAAGAAGCTCGTGGCCTTGCCGCTGTTGGCGCTCGCTTCCTAAAGCGCAACTCCGCGCGCTCTCTTGGTGCTCATGCACGCCCGAGTTCGCGTATGCACCGCCGCATGCTCGAAACTCCCGAATCTGGCGTTTTGGGTCGCGTTGCCTTAGCGAAGCGCCTAACCGTGGAAGTTGTTGCCTTTACCGCGCTTTTTGCTGTCCTGATTGGCAATCTCACCCATGTCATGATTATTAAGGCTGGCGAGTATCAGGAAATGCCCATCAATAACCATACGATTCTCAAAGCCGCCTACGTGAAGCGTGGCTCGATCATTACATCAGATGGCGTGACCTTGGCAGAATCGAACCAGCAAGAAGATGGCACCTATAAGCGCTCTCACCCCAACGGAAACCTTGCAGCTCACGCCGTAGGCTATTACTCAACCCAGTATGGAGCAACGGGTCTTGAGGCATCACAAACTCAAACACTCACGGGCTCCAAGGACTATTCAAATTGGCAAAACGCACTGAACTCGCTGGCAGGATCGACCCAGCCGGGAAACTCGGTCAAACTCACCATCGATTCACGCATTCAGCGAGCAGCCGAAGATACGCTTGCAGGATACAAGGGCGCAATTGTTGTGCTCGATCCTAAGACGGGTGCCGTCCTTGCCTGGGCAAGTGCTCCTACCTACGACAACGACGATGTGGGTTCTGCCCTCACCGCCGCACAGGATAGCTCCAACTCAGGCATGTATGACCGAGCAACTCAGGCGCTGTATACGCCCGGCTCAACCTTTAAGGTCGTAACCTTAGCTGCTGCCCTCGAAGCAGGCATCGCCGGACTGGATGATACCTTCGCCGCTCCCGCTTCGGTAGAAATTGGCGGAGCCGATATAACGAATATCCGTGGTACCGACTTTGGCCATATCTCGCTCAGCAAAGCCTTTGCATACTCTGCAAATACCGTCTTTGCACAGCTTGCTGGCAGTGTGGGAGCTGAAGGCTTAGTGCAGGCTGCTCGCACCTTTGGCTATGGGGAGCGCTTAGGTGTAGATTTTTCCACCGCCGCTTCCATCATGCCCAAGCCCTCAGATATGAGCGAGTGGGAGCTCGCCTGGGCTGGTGCTGGCCAGCCAGTTGGACAAGGACACACTCCCGGCCCTCAGACCACGGTCATGCAAAACGCTGTTATGGCCGCCGCAATTGCAAACGGCGGTATCGTGATGAATCCTCATGTTGTTTCCCAAACCCTTTCCCCTGAAGGGACAGTGGTAAGAACCGCTCAGCCACGCTCGCTCGGACAAGCGCTCAGCGCAAGTACCGCTGCACAAGTTGGCCAGGCCATGCTTGAAGTTGTTGCAAGTGGCAGTGGCAGCGACGCGGCTGTGTATGGCTTTAAGGTTGCGGGAAAGACGGGAACTGCAGAGGTCTCAGGAGCCAATATTAACTCGGCTTTTGTGGGCTTTGCCCCCTTCGATGAACCGACCGTGGCAATCTCGGTCATGGTTGAGGACTACGATGAACATGGTGTCTCAGCGGACAAATTGGCATCACGCGTTATTGCGGCCGCGCTTGAGGCGCAGGGACTATAAGGAGCACATAGCATGAGTGAGAAGCATATACTCGGAGGGCGCTACCTGCTCAAAGATCGTATTGGTGCTGGCGGCATGGCCTCTGTGTATCGAGCCCAAGATCAGGTGCTTGATCGCACGGTTGCCGTAAAGATCATGCTGCCGCAATACGCCTCTGATGCCACCTTTGCTGCCCGCTTTAAGCAAGAAGCACGGGCAGCGGCAGGCCTTTCCAGCCCCTACATTGTGGGTGTATATGACTGGGGCAAAGACGGTGACACCTATTTCATCGTGATGGAATACCTGCATGGCACCGATCTCAAGAGCGGAATCAGATCGCACGGATCATTGGATCCGCAAAAGGTTGCCCAGATTGGAGCCCAGATCTGCGGTGCACTCTCGGTTGCTCATCGCCACGAGATCATCCACCGCGATATTAAGCCGCAAAACATCATGGTTTTGCCCGACGGCAACATTAAGGTCATGGACTTTGGCATTGCGCGAGCCAAGAATAGCCACCTCACCCAGGACAATAATGTATTGGGCACGGCGCATTATGTGTCCCCTGAGCAGACCCGAGGCCAAGAACTCAACGCCACCTCCGATATTTATTCGCTCGGCGTGGTGATGTATGAGTGTGCAACCGGTCAGGTTCCTTTCGATGGTGACGATGCTATCTCGGTTGCCTTAAAGCAGGTCAACGAGCTGCCAGTTCCTCCAAGTCAGATTAATCCCCGCGTCGATCCTACCTTGGAGCGAATTATTCTTCGCTGCATGGAAAAAGACTCTGCTATGCGTTTTCAATCTGCCGAAGAGCTGAAGAGTGCACTCAATTCATACTTAGCCGGCCGCGTGGTGGATGTTCCCGCTCCAACCCGCGTGATTCCCCAAGGCAACGAAACCACGCGTGTGGTGCCACCGGCAGATGCCACGATGGTTCGACGGATGCCAGCAACACCGGCCGGCACACGGCCTGCTGGCGCGCACCCAACCAGCTTAGATCTTGAGGGAGCTGAAGAGGAAGATCGCAAGCGGAGCCGTGGCAAGACAGCCGCGATTGTAATTGGAGTCATTGCGCTGATTACTGTAGCCGCCTTCGCTTTCATGACCTTCTTTAATCGCGGCGGCTCCGATGTTCCCAATCTCATTGGTATGACAGAAGATAGCGCCATGGCGCAAATTGAGCGCAGTGGCTTTACCGCCAGCGTTGAAGAGAAATACTCTACTGATGAGGACAAGGGCAAGGTTATCGAACAAAGCCCTGACGCAGGAGCCAAGGCACCGAAGGGATCTCGTATTACAATTCGAATCTCTAAGGGCAAAGAACCCGCAAAGGTTCGGAAAGTCCCTGAGCTCGTAGGCATGAGCGCCTCTGAAGCCGAGGCTGCACTTAAGGCTTTGAACCTCAAGCCTCGTATGACTGAAGAGGTCAATGATGGCGTGAAGGCTGGTGAAGTCTTCTGGCAGAGCAAGGAGGCTGGCTCTGAGGTAGATGAAGGCACCGAGATTGAATGCCGCGTGGCCAAAGAAAGTGAGTCGGTAAATGTTCCCGGCGTTTTGGGCATGAGTTTTAGTGAAGCATCAAACACGCTGTCTGACGCTGGTTTTCAGGTAGAAAATGGAGGCTCTGATTACAGCTCAAGCTATGCAGCCGGCCAGGTTATGAGTCAAAGCGTTACTGGAACTGCCAAGAAGGGTACAGCAGTCTCGCTTGTTGTATCCAAAGGACCCGAGCCTGCAAAAGATGTTGATGTTGATTCGCTCGACTTAATTGGTATGTCTCAGGATCATGCTCAGCGCGTACTTGCTGGCGTTGGCCTGCGCTACACCATTGGCAGGTCTGAAGCGAGTGCAACCGTGCCACGAGGCAGTGTTGTCCGCTATTCCCCCACAGGCAGCCAGCATCCCGGCTCTACCATCACGCTCTACATCTCTTCTGGCTCCGAGGAAGAGCACTAGGGAGGTTGCACCTATATAGCTCCTACTCCACGTGCTTAGCCGCATACCTACACCCAGGTATGCGGCTTTTTTCTTTTGTATGAGTGCATGAGGGGGTTTGATTTAGTACATTTATTGCCCATCAGGCATAGATTTGACGCCAAGTGCGGGCAAAAATGCTCCTAACGACACCAAAATGCACGCACGGAGGATCAAACGATCATGCCCCACGCGCACGCAAGCAAGCGGGAGTGCGGCTACCCCATATACGCAAACGTGGACGTGAGCTTGAGCGACCCTACCCCGCACACGTATGCTCGAGCTCAAGTGCCCCGCCCCACGCACAGGGCAACTCCCACGGCTCTACCCCGCATACGCATAGAAAGACCCCCGGAACACCAAAGCAGTTTTGGCTTGACCTTCCGGGGGTCTTAGAAGGATTCGTGTACGAGCGCTAACTCGTTGTAACTACCTTAGTAGTTAACGACATGCTCCTCAAAGTAGGACTGCGGGTGCAGACACACCGGGCAAAGCTTGGGAGGAACAGCGCCAACATGCAGATGGCCACAGTTCAGGCACTTCCAAACCTTAACGCCCTCGCGAGTAAAGACCTCGCCCTTCTCCACGCGATCAGCGAGCTGGAGGTAACGAGCCTCATGAGCCTTCTCTACAGCGCCCACGCCACGGAACTTAGCTGCGATCTCCTTGAAGCCCTCGGCCTCGGCGGTCTCAGCGAACTCCTTGTACATGGTAGTCCACTCGTAGTTCTCGCCCTCAGCAGCGTCCTTGAGGTTCTGAAGGGTACCAGGAACCTCGCCACCGTGCAGATACTTGAACCAAAGCTTGGCGTGCTCAGACTCGTTCTTGGAGGTCTCCATAAAGATATTGGAGATCTGGACGTAGCCGTCCTTCTTAGCGCGGGAGGCATAGTAGGCGTACTTGGTGTGCGCCTGTGACTCACCAGCAAAAGCGGTCTCTAGGTTCTTCTTTGTCTGAGAATTCTCGAAATCCATATTCATTCCCCTCTGTTGTACGGACGGTGCCATGCGACAGGTGACGTTCCCTCAACGTCAGCTCTTATTGTAACTCATTCCTAATAAGGATCAAGTTACGCCGTCATTTTACACTGCTCCTACGCAAGCTAACCCCCTACCGCTCGCTTTGCCCACCTGAGAGCATTGCTTTTTCGATCGGTAGAAAAAAGAAGCACAATTTCATCAAATAATCGCAGGTAAACTCATGTTTCGTTAGGCGCAGGAACGACGCATGAACGAGGCGATTACACGCTGAAATAGGCTTGCGTCACGTGCAATATAAAGGTAGCTCACGCTTACTATGAACCCTGCCTACGCGATTGTCCAAGCACACCCGGTATCTACGCAAAAGCCCTCAACAGACAGGTCGGCCATAATCTCTTGCACCAGATCAGTTCCAACATGTGGCCGCGCAGCCAATAGCTCAACCTGATTGAGCTTGGCGGTAATCGTTTCTAAATCGAGAGCCTGACCTTGCGCCGCAAGGAGTATGCGCACGATCTCCGCACGCTTCTGACGCCGGGAGCCCTCAAAACGCGATTGCTTGGCATAGCTTCGTGAGCGACGCGACGGATTGGGAACCAAACGCTTGAGCTCCGCGCCATAATCCAACAGGGCCCAGTACCATGCCTGAGGCGTATCCGTATCGTCTTGAGGCTGAGCATAGGGCGCATCTAATCCGGGGCATGTACGCTCAATAGGGTCTATGAGCTCACGGTCGGGCACCGCAGGCGCATCCGGATACAAATGATGCAGAAAAACCGCTCGTACATTGGTCTCTAGATAGACTCCCGGCAAATTGAAGGCAAAGGCTCGAATCCCCTGCGCAGTCGCAGGACCGATACCTGGCAACGCAGTAAGCGAGCGTACCTCTGTCGGAAATACGCCATCGTAGTCGTTAACGACGATCTCTGCAGCGGATTTAAGCGCTAATGCACGCCTGTTATAGCCAAGTCCTTGCCACTCGCCCAATACCTCAGCAGCAGATGCTTCAGCAAGTGCAAATACACTTGGAAAGTGCTCAAGCCACGCACCCCACCGCGTTTGTACGCGGGGCACCTGAGTTTGTTGAAGCATGACTTCTGAGATCCACACGGCATAGGGATCACGCGTATTGCGCCATGGAAGATCACGGTAGAGACGGGCTCCTTCAGAGCGAACGAAGGAACGAAATGATGTGAGGAGCTCATGTTCAGACGTGACCCGAAGCTCATCAGCTCCACCCACACCTCGCATACTGCAAAGCTCGTCTGCACGCTCACGCTCACTCATTTTGCCGCGCTCCATCACGGTTTAGCTCTGAAAGTCTCTGCACGCACACGGTACAAGCCTTACGCGTCCGCTTCACCATCCGAAGACACGCACTGGCGCTTAATCGTGCAACCCGTATACTCGCTAAACCGCTCAGGATCAGTAAAGATGGGATCAACCGCAGGATTGCGCTGGCCGCGCACCACATCCGCCAGCGTGACCGAATCAAGGTAGTTGCGCAGGAGCATCTGAGCACCAACCCACACGGGGTGATAGCAACAGCCTTTCTCGCGCGGGCAGGTAACATCTGGCAGCGTACATTGGTTGACCGCAATCGGTCCTTGAACTGCCTCGACAATCGCGCGAAGCGTAACCGTTGAGGCATCAATCTTTAAACGCATGCCTCCACGCACACCGCGCAGGCTCTCAATGATGCCCGCATGCATAAGGCTATGCTGAATTGATCGCGCAAACGAATAGGGAACATCACCTTGCTCGGCAGCAATCCGTACCGAAAGTGCCTCTGACTCGTCGAGATCGACAAGCATCGATAGCATCCGAATGGCGTAATCAGTCTTTCGAGAGATGTCCATGATCTTCCTTGAACGTTGGCGGAACAAACCCGGTACCAATACGCCTGTCACAAAACAAAGCTCCCAGACAGCAAACATGAGAGCCACCCATACCCGACTCTCAAACCTCATGCCTTCCAGCTGACCGACAAGGCGCGCCACATCACTATACCCTCCCGCAGTGCGGCGTGACACGAGCAGATGATGAAGAAGCTGTGAACGCAAAAAGCCCCGTCGAATGACGGGGCATCTTCATGCAATGGCGGGAAGTACGGGACTCGAACCCGCGACCTCCGACGTGACAGGCCGGCGCTCTAACCAACTGAGCTAACTCCCCAAGGCAGCTAGGCTGCGTGCGTTAGTATACACAGAAGCCTAGGCGTGGGCAAGCACGATTTTTTAACAAGTTGAATACGGTGTGTTTTCGCAGGTAAAATAACAAACCATGCTTAAAGATCAATAATCTCTACGGAAAGAATCGTGCCTTCTGCAACGATCATACGGGCAATGGTTGCTCCTCGCGTGCCACGCGGATACGAAGCCGAACCGGGATTGATCACCGTGCAACGCCCAAGCTCTACCACGCGCGCTCGATGCGTATGTCCACAAATGGCAACATCAACTGAACCAACTGGTAGATCTTCGCGATAATGAGCAACCGCAAAGCTTAGCCCCTCGTAGGTAAAACGATTGAGAGCCTTCAGCTCAGGATGGTAGTGGTAGCAATAATCGTTATTCCCTAAGACACCCTTGATGGGAGCCAAGGTGTTCAAAAGATCCCAGTCTGCCTCGGAGGTAATATCTCCGGCGTGAATCAGCAGATCTGCTCCGTCAATGGTTTCAAGCAGAGAGCGGGAAAGATAGCCGTGTGTGTCAGAGATGATATCGATCCGTTTAGGCCGCACGTTACCAGAGCCGAGCGAAAAATCGGTGTCCGCCATTAGAGGCTCAAGGCTTTCTTCAAAGGAACTACACGCCGCCGAGAAACGGGTACGCGCTCTTCAACGCCAGAAATGCCGAGCTGGATCGCACCGGATTCCAAGGTTTCTACATCTTCAATATTGCCTAGATTCACGATATAGCGGCGATGAACGCGGAAGAAGCCGAAGTCTGAAAGCCGTGCCTCAAACTGAGCAAGTGAGGTCGTCGATAAGAAACGATCATCCTCGGTGTAGATACACGAATAGTCGTCCTTGGCCATGATATAGCGGATCTGCTCCACGGGAACGAGCACCTTACGCCCGCCCTTTTCAACCGGAATCCGCTCAATAGCTGGCTGCTTTACCTCTGCAGTCATACCCGTTCGCGCAAGCACCTTCTCAATCGCGCGAGAGAGGCGCTCTTCTTCAACCGGCTTCATAAGATAGTCGACCGCATCGACCTCGAAGGCCTCAAGCGCATGGTCGCTATATGCAGTGACAAAAACCACGGCAGGTGGAGCCTTGAGCTTGCGCAAGGCCTCGGCAAGCTGAATTCCTGAGGCTCCCGGCATAGAGATATCGAGAAAGACGACATCCACTCGGACGCTCATGAGCGTTTCGATCGCAGCGCGCACGCTCGCCGCCTCGGAGATCGAAGAGATCTGACCGGTCTGCTCGAGCAAAAAGCGCAGCTCAGAGCGGGCTGGGGCCTCATCATCAACGATCATCGCACGTAGCATACGCAACCCTTTCAGATAACGCAGGTGAACACGCGGGCTATCGAGCCCTTACCTATGCATTCTACCCTATGAGAAGATACTGCCCCTCAGATCGAGATGGAGCGCGATTGTTGTTCCCGATCCTGGAACCGAAACTGCCTTGGCGCTCGAACCCGGACCATAGAAGCGTTTGATCCGCTCGTGGATATTATGCATGGCAATACCAGCGCCACCACCTTGGGATTGATCTGCTGCCATCGGCCCTAAGGCACGAGCAAAGAGACGCGACGCCGTTGCCTCATCCATGCCCACACCATCATCGGTCACTTCAATATCGATGGCATCATCGGCAGTTGCATGCACCGAAACACGCACATGCAGTGCCCCCTCCATTCTCATAGCATGGCGAACAGAATTCTCTACCAGGGGTTGAATCACAAACGCCGGAACTTGAGCCTCACGCGCACCCGGATCAATCTCGAAGGTATCAACAATGCGATCATCGCCAAAACGCGCCTTTTCAAACAAAAGATACCGTTTGGTTTGAGCAATTTCGCGCTCAACGGGAATCAGCGAGCCTGAGGTTTCAAGCGTTGAGCGATAAAACGAAGCAAACTCACGCAGGAGTTCGCGGGCACGCGCAGGATCGGTGCGCGTCAGCGCAGCCATCGTGTTTAGGGTATTGAACAAGAAATGAGGATTAATTTGAGCCTGCAAGGCACGCAGTTCCGCGCGAGCCACCAGCTCCTCTTGGCGCTCCAACTCATGGATAGCAAGCTGTGTGGAGATGAGCTCAGCATAGCCAGCAGCCAAGGCATACTGCGTGCGATCCACATCACGCGGGCTGCGAAAATAAAACTTTAAGGCACCAATGGAGGTATCGCGCACTCTGAGCGGTGCCACAATGCCTGCCGGAATTTCGCGCTCCTCCCCTGTTGCTGGCGAGCGATATATACCGCGTGTGAAGGACTGGGCAAGCCCATGCTCAATGGCATAGTGAGTTGCCGGTGTGTGAATCATCGATCCTGGAGGAAAATCGTCAGCCAAGTCGCCCGCGCACGCAAGCACGGACTCGGTATCGGTAACAGCCACCGTCATTGCACGAGTTTCTGAGAGCAGCCGCCGGCATACCGCCATAGCTCCCTCACGAGTGAGTCCGTCACGTATATCTTCAAGCATGTCTGAGGCAATCGATAAGGATCGCTCGGTATATTGCGAGCGCAGAGGGTCTGAGCTCAGCATGAGGTAGGTAAAGACCGCCAAAAAAACTACCAGCAAGAAGCAAACAACTATGGTGCTCACCGGATCAAGATGGTGCGTGAAGGCATACGCAAGATAGGCGCAGAGCAAAACGGCGCAGGACAGGCAGACGCCACGAAGCACCCGTACCGTTTGTGCCCCCTCCGTAAGGGCACCATGCATATCCCAGGCGTCACGACTCATGAGCGCTCCAATACAGCCATCAGGACAGGATCGCACCAGAGCCCATTCATAATACTTGGCCAGAAACTTTGAAACTGCAGGTACCGATGGGCGCTCTCGCGAGCATAGCGCAATGCCTCCTCACGACCCTCCCGCCAGATGCGCCAGTATGTCCTCCGCTCACGCGTAAGCAGGGCACGAATTAATGCGGTTTTTTTCACGCGCTCATCGAGCTGATCGGTGAGCCAAGGTCCTGGATAGGGCATGAGCGCCGCTGGAGTTACCTGATTGTATTGCTTGAGGCGAGCTGCAAAGGCAAGCTTTTCGCGCTCGTAATACCACCGGTATACGTCTTGCATAAAGCGACCAGCACGATCGGCAGTAGGAGGAGGCAGGTGACGCACAGCCCACTGATTATCGAACCACATCTCATAGCCAAACAGCTTGAGGTTAAAAAGATAGTCGAGGTCTTCTCCACGAGTAATAAACGGGTCGAAAGATACCCGCATAAAGGCACGAGCAGAGAGCGCCATGCAGCCACCGCACACCGAATTTGATCGTGAGATCCGTGTCCCCGATAACGCTTGGCGCATCCATCGATTGAACTCAATGCGCTTGGTCCACCACCGGCGCGTAGGCCCTGCCTTGGCGGTATCTGCCAGCGGAGAACCCCCTTCATCAAAGAAAAAGCCAGTTTTGGCGATGATGGGCAAGCGCTGACGGTTCTGCTGATTTAAGGCATACAGCGCCTTGTCCATAAAATCAGGGCCGATCACCAGCTCATCGTCATCCAAAAAAACGACGACATCATGGCCAAGAATGCTTGCCACCGCAAGCCCCATATTGCGAATCGCTCCATAGCCTCGAAGCGAAATACCCTCTCCTGAGGCATGAGGAGCCAACTCAGCTACGCGCGAACCAATTTGGGTTGCAAGCTCCTGCTCAATAATGAGTGTCTTAATCTTTGGATGAGCCGCTGCGATACCTCTCACGCGCTCAACTACCGGCTCTGCTTGGGCAGGCGGACAAACAACCAAGATAACCACAAGAGGCAAGTCGCGCACCTGCTCAAGCGAGGTTAAGCAACGATCAAGCTCAGGGGCTTCTGAATCAACAGGGGTGGTGTGGTCATAGGCAGCGGGGGCACCTGAGAAGGTAGCTCCTCCCGACCAATAGGACGGGATCACGACCATGGGTCTCATCGCCCAGCCCCCTTCCTTGCTGCCTCAACATCCCCCATTAGCTGTTGGCTGATTCCGCCTCCTTAAAGGCAGTCCGCGAAAGTGCACGAACGAGCGGTAAGCCCAACACGTACATAATAACCGCTTCGCCAATGCCTGTGGTGACAAGCCCAAAGAGGTACATCGGCACCCACGCGCCATCCAGAGAAATGCCTGTAAAGGGAATGGTATAAAAGCCAATTCCTTGCAAGAGAAGCGGAAGGTACGCAGGCACAATCAGAGCGTTTGCAAGCACCGGGCCCATCAGTGCTACAACAGGGTGACGGCGGAGCTTCCAAGTAATGGTGGCACCTACGAAGGTGGCAAACGATCCAAAGATCACATCGAGCAGACCCAGTGCTCCTGTTCCTGAGAGCACAATGTTTGCCACATTTGCAATGACGCAGCCCAGCGTGAGACCCGGTATGGCAGCCGGGGTGAGCAAGGCGAGGGCACAGAGCGCCTCAGAGATGCGGAACTGCACCGGCCCCCAAGCAAGGCTTCCCATAAACAGCAGGGTCACCAGGCTCGCTGCTGCATACAGCGCGGCAACCGTGCCCACGCGCGTAATGAATCGAGCATCAAAGATCTGTGCTGAAGCCATACTCATCCACCTCTCACTCGGGGCTTGCACGCTGCTGGCAAAACCCCCGAGCCGCTTAGACGCGCCAAGAGCGGCACCTGTCAAGCAAGCAGACCTTGGTGGTGTCGGCGCACGAACCTAGACGGCCGCGCCCGGCATGCGGGAGAGCTTTACTAGCATGACGAAGCCCAACATGAGCAGGATCCCGATGGAAAGCACTCCTAAAGAAGGATCGTGCGTGAGCGACGTCACGACCGATACTAGCAGAGTGCCCATGACCGATGCATAGCGCCCAAAGATATCAAAAAAGCCGTAATATTCGTTTGCCCGATCCTTTGGAATCAGCCGCCCAAAGTAGCTGCGAGAAAGCGCCTGAACGCCGCCTTGGAACAGGCCAACCAGGATCGCAAGGATCCAAAACTCCACAGCGCTTTGCAGGAAAAATGCGGCAAAGGTAACAATACCCACATACGCAAGGACGGCAATGGTGATCATTTTGAGCGTGCCTACCCGGCCAGCAAGACGCCCATAGATAATGGCAGACGGGAAGGCCACGAACTGCGTTACCAGAAGCGCCAAAATGAGCTGACTCGAATCGATCCCTAAGGCCGAGCCATAGCTTGTGGCCATAGCAATGACGGTATGAACGCCATCGATATAGAAGAAAAACGCGATCATAAAGACCAAGAGCGCGCGGTTTGAAAGGATCGCACGCACGGTGCCCTTAAGTCCCACAAATGTCTCAGCAACAATTGAGGCAGCGGTCTGATTGGGACGACGCTCTTTAGCGTAGCGCTGACGATAGGTGCGGATGAGCGGCAGCGTAAAGGCAAGCCACCATATGCCCGTGATCACAAACGAGAGCCGTGTGCAAACCAAGGTCTCAAGTCCCAAAAGTGAAGGCCCTAAGAAGATGAGTGCCAAGCAGAGCATGAAAGGAATGGTGGAGCCCACATAGCCCCAAGCATAGCCTGAACTGGATACCGCATCCATACGCTCATCATCAGTGATGTCGCAAAGCATGGCGTCATAAAACGTCATCGACGAGTTCAGGCCAATGGTGCAAAGCACATAGATCACCAAAAACGGCAGCGCTCCCATGGGCAGCGCCTGAGCAAAGCAAAGCACCAAGCCGGTAAAAAACGAGCCGATAAAGAACTTGATTTTGTTGCCAGCAAAATCTGCAATTGAACCCAAAATGGGCATGAGCAGAGCCACTACCAGCGAAGCTATGGTTTGCGCATTTGCCCAAGCCGTAACCAACTCTGCAGAAGACGCTCCGGTATTGATGGCATTAAAGTAGATCGGCACAACCGATGTGCTCAAAAGTACGAGCGCCGAGTTGCCAACATCGTACATAACCCAGTTGCGCTCGAGCCTTGTATATCTCATGAAACCCCCTCGCTGTTGTCGCGCCTCATAGTACGACAGACACACCCGGGACGTCTGTAAGCTTTCTGAAAGCCCATGAACATGAAATGATCTGGTCGTTGAGCATCAATTGTCACGCAAATTGAGCGTCAGCTGTCACGCAAGTACGGAAAGCATGCTGGCATATCAGAGATGATCTGTGCGCGCACCGCATCAAGCTGTTACGTGGACACTAAAGAGATGCTGACATATCCATTACAGCTCCTCCAACAAGCGCTAGTATACTAGCAATGTTTGTAAGCGACGAGTAGCGCACTGCGCTAGAAAAGCTCCTGCTCGCTCTTTTGAGAGGAACCTATGCCCGCTCTAATTACTCACCGCCTCTTTGGCGAAGAAAGTATCACGTTACTCCCTGAAGGGCTCATCGCCAGCGCAGATGACCGCTCTGCGTTTCTTATTGCAAACCAAGGACCTGACCCCTTCTTTTTCCGGTTTCGGACGCTCAAAATCAAAGACTGCATGAGCTTGGCTCACCGCATGCATGCCTCGTTTATTACCCAGCAGTTTATGACCCTTCGCGATGGAGTCAGCCGACTACCAGCGCATGACGCAGGAACAGGGCGCGCCTTTGCCTTAGGCCTGCTCTCTCACTATATTTTGGATCGAACAGCGCATCCCTTTGTGTATGCCCAGCAATGGGGCATCCAAGAAGCTGATCCCGAGATTGCTGCAGCTGGTAACCAAATCCATGCCATTATTGAAAGCGATCTTGATGTGTTGATGCTGCAACGCAAGCGCTCAGGTGCCACTACAGAAAACTTGCCTCCCGCGAGCCTGCTTACATCGGGTGATCGGGTTGACAAGATTGGCGGCGTGCTCATGAGCTATATCGCCACCAAGGTGTATGGACTCGATGTGAATGCCAGCCAATACGGGGGCGCTGTGGCGGATATGAACCTGATCTACCGCCTGATTGAACCAGCAGGCTCCCCACGCTCCCAAACGCTTGCCGCCCTTGAGCGGCGCGTAGCTGGCTTCTCACTGTTGGGCGGTTTGGCTCACCGAGTAACAACTAAGGTTCCTCGGCGTGCAGGGAACTTGGATGAGTACCTATGGGAGAACCCCTTTACCCACCAAGCATCACGTGAGAGCTTCCCGGCTGTTTTTGATCGTGCTCTTGCAGCCTATCAAGATGCTGTTCAGCGCTTCATTGAAGGTGGAGACCTAACCGATCTCACACAACGCCTCGATTACTCAGGCTGCAGGCTCGCCCCTGATGAACAAGCGGCTCCTTCTGACGAGCCTACTAACGAGCGGCAGGTCTGCTCCTGATCGTGGGATGAGCTCAAGCGCCAATCGGTAGCCGAGCGTTGAGAATATGCCGACTACACTCAGGGGCTGGACGGGCGAACTGGAGCGCCAATCAGTACCAGCGCGCTCACTCGCGACAAAAATCGTGCGGGGCGTATTCAACAAACCGAGCTGCAGGGCAAAAAGCGAGTCCGCTGGCAGGTGGCAAAAACCAGCGAACTCGCTTATACCTCACGCAGACACCTTTTGGGTGCAAATGCTGCGCAAAAGTAGCTCAATCACGCATCGCGCCTAGAGCGCAGTTACGTGTGACACTCAATCGTTCTCGGCACCCAACCCGTAGCAGAGCCTACCCAATGATGCGGGTACCAGAAAGGCCGGCCATGGTCTCGGAGGCCTTATCCAAAGCACCAATAATGCAGGTACGGCCCTTACGGGAGCGCGCAAACTTCACCGCAGCACGCACCTTTGGCTCCATGGAACCCTTGCCAAAATGACCCTCATCAGCCAAGCGCTCAGCCTCATCGGCCGTCAGCTCTTCCAAGTCAACCTGGTCAGGTGTGCCAAAATTGATGGCAACATGCTCAACGGCGGTTAACAAGAACAAGACGTCTGCTTCGCAATCCTCGGCTAACAGCTCGCCACCCATATCTTTATCGATAACGGCAGCAATGCCTCTGTAGCAGCCCTTATTCTCGTAATCACGAACAACCGGAATGCCGCCACCGCCGCAAGCGATAACAATAAATTCGTTATCGAGCAAGTTTAAGATCGATGCAACCTCAACGATCTTTTTGGGCTCAGGACTTGCAACAACACGACGCCAACCGCGACCCGAATCCTCGGTAAATACCATCTCGGGATTTGAGGCCATAATCTCGCGTGCCTGCTCCTCGGAATAGAACGGGCCGATGGGCTTCGTGGGATCTGAGAAGGCGGGATCTTCAGGATCGCACTCAATCTGGGTAATCACGGTAGCCGCATGCCAGCGCTTATAGCGACGATGCATCTCGCGGCCAATGCCTTGCTGGAGGTGATAGCCAATATAGCCCTGGCTCATCGCTCCGCACTCAGGCAGATCCATGAGAGGCGTTCCAATGGTTTCGTGTGCCTCAGCAAAAGCATTTTGAATCATGCCAACCTGAGGGCCATTACCATGCGTAATGATGATCTCATTACCCTGCTCAATGAGGCCGAGAAGGGCATGTGCGGTGGCACCCACCTTCTCAATTTGCTCCTCTGGCGTATTGCCTAACGCGTTGCCGCCAAGAGCAACAACAATGCGATCTGGTTTTCCCATGGGCTTCGTCATACGATCCCCTTTCTTTGTAACGTGCCAACTTATTATTCACCAAGTGGCTGTTTTTATGCAATATACTCCGCCCATATCTTTCTGGAAATGAGGGATCTGAGCGACTAGGCAAACGGTCTAAAATCAGAGGTGAGCGTGAAAATAACGCCCTGATCCCTTCCTTTACTCACTATCTATCTCGCTGTGAAGACATGCAGCCATGACAAGAGCATCCGCCTCATTTCCTCATAATATGCAAAACGTTTGAAAAATGAAATGAAATATTCGCGAGCATGAGCATAGAAACAGCCAGGCTCTCCTTACGAACGCCTCGACGATATGACCCGCATAATCTCGCCTAACACAACAAAGGTCAGCACGCAGAGCAAAATGGGAAGCTTTTGACTTACCTCAGCTGCATTCAGCGGCAAGGTCGTCATGCCAATAACTAGAACCAGCTCAATCGTTGGCACGGCAAGCAAGAGATAAAGCGGCCATCCTGTGAGCGGAACGCGGTACGGACGAGGACGATTCGGATCGACCTTTCTCAAGCGCAGTAGGGCAGGAAAAAGCGCCATATAAGACATCAGCAGAAAGATCACGTTTGACGAAAAGATAATCCAAAAGATTCCGTCTGAAAACATGGGAATGAGACGCAGGCACAGGGTTGCCGAAGCGACTAGGCCATTCATGATTGCAGCACCCACTGGAATGCGGTCTTTCCCTGCGACCCGTCCAAAGATTGCTGGCATGTCCTTTTGCTCGGCGGCCTCACAGGCAATACGGCACACCCCCATCGCCCAGATTGCCATGCCTGCAAAAACCGTAGCCAAAAATCCAATAGCCACGACACGCGTGAGCAGCGCGGAGCGACCAGCAACAATGCCCACCGCATTGATGAGCCCCAGATCTTCAGCAATCGCCTCGGGAGGAGTCACAGCCGTAATGCCAAAGGAACTCAAAACACAAACGCCCGCAACAGCAAGGCCTCCTACCAGAATCGCTCGCGGTATATCGCGCTTTGGCTTTGCCATCGAGTCTGAAAAGCTGCAGATTACCTCAAAGCCCATGAAGTTAAATAAGATGACAGAAAGATAGCCGAGCGCGCTTCCTCCACGAGCAGGATCAGGCAAGAAACTCTGAAGGGTCGGCTGAATTGCAAAGCCGTGTTTGAGCGCGAAACCGATCCCCATCACTCCGGTGAGCAGCGAGATCCCCACCTTGACGACCGTGCCAACTGTGAGCAAACCCTTTGATTCAGAAAGCGGCATGAAACCGGCAATCACCACTGCCCATACAAAACCTAGCTCGATGAAGAGGCTTGTTCCAAAGTCGAGATTAACCCCAAAAATTGAACGAATGACTGCTGGGAAAAGCAGGGACAGCGAGGAGATCCAAACAGGATAGTTCACCCAGTAATAGTAAGCTGTGCGCGCTCCCCAGCTCTTGCCAAAGGCTCGGCGCACCCAATGGTAAATGCCTCCCTCATGCGGGTAGGCCGTTCCCAGCTCAGAAACAGCCATGCCATAGGGCAACAAAAAGGTTGGAATCAGTACCAACCACCAAAAGAGCTGGGCGTTGCCAATCGCGGCCATAGGAGATACGCCCTCAATGGTGAAGACGACGCAGATAACCGACGCGATTATATGTGGCAGCGAGAGCCGCTTGTTTCCCGACATATCTGCTACCTTCACCAACGGTAAGCGCGCATCATGCTGACACGCTCCTAGATGTGTATTCCTACGCCCGGGATTTTAAACTCTTGGATCCTGCGTTCCCAAGCAGCGCGTGATAAATCCTCAAACGCCAACTCGACCGGGGCTCCCGTAACAAGGCGCAGCAACCATGCGGTGAAATCGGGATTGATGGGGAGCAGAGGGCCGAGCATAGAGGTCACCAGCAAGTTGTGATGCCGGAATCCCTCCAACGACATGCCCTTTCTCAGTCCAAAGCCAACTTCATTGCGTCCAAAAAAGGACGTTTGATTGTTTCCCTCAATTTGCGTGAACTGTACCTTATAGCCAACAACCGTGCAGGGAGCCTCATCTTCAGATGGCACAAACCTGCAGAGGTTCACGTCAAAGAAGCGCTCAGGCGCGCAACGCCTTACAACTGCATCGAGAATACCGAGGCCATCAATGCGCGCACCATTCGGCTGCACAATTGTTTGAGCCAACACCTCACCAGCAGTTCCGGTAAAAAGCATTGGAACATCTGCCTCGATCAAAGCAATAAGGCGATCGCGATAGGCCTTGAGCTCCGTAATGGCAATTTCCTGGCAAAGCTCCGACATACTCCCCATAACAATGAGGTCTGGACGCGCATCAGCAAAATAAGGTCGGCTTCCTGCATGTGTCTCAATAAAACGAGCTTCTGGCAAGCACGCCTTCAGATACATCACGTTGCCATTATCTCCTGCCTGGCATCCGAAGCGAGGGTATAACACCTCAATAATTGGTTGATTAGCGCTATTCATGGAAAGCTCCTTCAACCTTAGCAATCAGCTGGTCTGTCATCTGGTGGGCAACTTCGACATTGGTCACACAGTGTGCAATGTAGACGGTATCCACGAGGTCGAAATCAACGACCTCGACTACCTCCTCTGGACTAGAGGCTATATGCGTAATGGAGCGATCGACACCTGCTAAAGCCAGACGAAGCGCAACATCTTCCGACGTCGTACCTAAGTTGATAACCTGCTTGATACTTGGATCAGCGAGGTACTCAAAATCTGCCTGATAGTACCAACCGGTAAATTCAGTGTCTTCTGGAACTTCTGCCATATGCGAGTCATGAATAACAATGACGACGGCTTTGTTGCCAGCTCCTTTGCGCACTATGTCATAGGCAACTGAATTTGCCGTTGCATTCTCGCCCTTAGCCGCTACGCAGGCAACGCGTTTTCCATGCGCCTCGCGCTCAAAAAGGCGACGCTCAGTGATAGTAACGCCCCCATCAAGCGCCCGAGCAATCTGATCGGGTGCGAGCCCCATCTCTCGGGCTGCAGAGATCACTGCCAACACGTTATAGAGGGTGGCCACAGAATATGAGCCATAGCGGTACTCATACGTGCGCGGCTCCCGATCCTTGTGCTCCGCCACAACAAAGGTCTGACGCTCACGATCAACCGACACAATCTCATAGTCTGGCAACGGGTTAGTAAGACCGCAGTGCGTGCAGTGCACCTTTCCCAGATGCCGCAGATGGCAGTACTCGTATTCAAGACTTCCGCCGCACTCTGGGCATACGGTCATGTCAGATACAATGCCCTGAGGCTCTCCTGTATCTTCTGGCAATCGAGCAATAGAAAAAAATACGCGATCCGACGAGCGCTGAGCTCCAAGACGGCAGCTCAACAGGTCATCGCCATTCAGTACAAGCTTTGAGCTTGCTGGAAGATGAGCATCCATGACGCTAAACACATAGGCCGGATCGGCGCTCCGCGTAAACGTATCGCCATAGAGATTGGTAACAATAACCATCTCAGGGTCCATATGCGGCATAACCGTGCGAAACGAAAGCTCATCGAGCTCCATGACGGCAAGTTTGCGCCGAGCATGACCAGAAAGATTTGCATGCTTTAAGAAGATGCTTTCAAAGCCGCCGACACAGTTAGCGCCAGAACGGTTGGTGATTACATCAATCTTATTAAACGCGAGCAAGTCGCATAAAAGATTTGTTGTTGTCGTCTTTCCGTTAGTTCCAGAAACAATAACGCAGTGCTCAGGCTTGCCTATATGCGCTAAAAACTGTGGATCAATCGCTCCTGCAATTGCGCCCGGAAGCTGCTCACCCGTACGACCAAGCATCCGCAATGCAGAAGCTGTGACCTTAGAAGCTATAAGCGCAAGATGGAATCGGAGTGAATGGCTACGCGGCCGCTCAGATGCCATAAAAGAATCCTTTCAACAAGACGTGCTTGTATTTTAGGAGATGCGCAACCGTGCCATCTGGCTCGAACAGACATCTTAACGTTGAAACCGCTAATCCTTCGCATGCAGATGAGCAACCAAGCAGAAACCCACTATTGTGTAAATCGCTCTCGGCGGTTCATGAGCCACCTGAACACATCACCCGCAGGATGGCTGATTACTTTTTCAAAGCCCCCCGAATATGCAACCGTTTTGGCACCCCATTTGTTCTTAAACAAGGCAAGACCACTGTCGTCATCGTAGGTCTCTGCAAAATCGAACAGCCCACACGTTTCCGCACGCACAAAAGGGGCGGAGCCTCCCTGAAGCACCTCGAAAGATACATTCAAAGGAGACCCCGCCTCAAGCTCAGCTGTAAAGCTCCGAGCTCAACGTTGCCTCAGGCAGGCTTACGCCTCGTTGTAAAGAGCCTTCAGCTTCACCAGATGCTGATAGCGCTCCATAGCCGCCTGCTCGCTTTCGGCAAACAGCTCCTCAGCACGCTCTGGGAAGAATCGTGTCAAGCTTGCATACCGAGCCTCGTTCATTAAGAACTCCTGATACCCGCCAGCTGGCTCCTTAGAGTCAAGAGCAAACTTCTTACCTGCAGGTGCCTCAGGGTTAAAGCGGAAGAGGTTCCAGTAACCGCACTCAACAGCCTTCTTCATCTCGGCCTGGCAGTTTTGCATGCCACCCTTCTTGATGGAGTGCATCTCGCAGGGGCTGTAGCCAATGATGAGTGAAGGGCCAGGATAGTTCTCGGCCTCAGTGATGGCCTTGAGCGTCTGAATGGGGTTGGCACCCATAGCAACTTGAGCCACATACACATAGCCATAGCTCATGGCAATCTCGGCCAAGCTCTTCTTCTTCGTGCTCTTACCAGCAGCGGAGAACTGAGCAACCTGACCCAAGTTGGATGCCTTCGATGCCTGACCACCCGTGTTGGAATAGACCTCAGTGTCAAAGACAAAGACGTTGACGTTATGGCCAGATGCCAAGACGTGATCCAGTCCGCCAAAGCCAATATCGTATGCCCAGCCGTCGCCACCAAGGATCCAGAAGGACTTCTTGGTGAGATATGCCCTATCGGCCAAGATCTCTGCTGCACGCTCGCACTCAGAACCCTTGCAGGCCTCAATCAGCGTTTCAGCAGCTGCCTTACTTGCCTCAACGTCGCCTCGAGCATCGAGCCACGCTTGTGCAGCGGCCTTGAGCTCATCCGTTGCCTTATCGCAGGTGAGCATCTCTTGTGCTGCTGCAACCAGCTTGTTTTGCACTGCCTCATAACCTAAGGCCAGACCCAAACCGTGCTCGGCATTGTCCTCAAACAAGGAGTTATTCCATGCCGGACCATGACCATTTGCATCAGTAGTGAACGGGCAGCGAGCTGCGGGGTTGCCCCAAATGGAGGAGCAGCCGGTTGCATTGGAGATGAACATGCGCTCGCCGGAAACCTGCGTGATAAGGCGGGCATAGGCCGTCTCGGCACAGCCAGCGCAGGAGCCAGAGAACTCAAGCAACGGCTTCTTGAACTGGGTTCCTACCAGCGTGTTATTAATGAGAGCTGGCTTTTCTGCCACATTTGCCACGCAGTAGTTAAAGACCTCTTGCTGGTCGAGTTCATCATCAATGGGCACCATGCTCAAGGCATCCTTCGGGCAGACCTTGGCGCAGTTCGTGCAGCCCATGCAATCGAGCGGTGAAACGGAGATCGTGAGCTTCATGCCCTTGCCCTTGGGGTTGCGCACATCGATCGTACGGAGATTCTCCGGAGCAGCCGCTACCTCTTCGTCAGTTAAGGCAAAAGGACGAATAGATGCGTGCGGGCAAACATAAGCGCACTGGTTGCACTGGATGCACTTCGACTCATCCCAATGCGGAACCTGTACAGCTACGCCACGCTTCTCAAAGGCAGAAGCGCCGAGGACAAACTGACCATCTTCGTGCCCCATGAAGGCAGATACGGGCAGGGAGTCTCCCTCCATACGAGAGATAGGCTCCATAATCTCGCGCACCTGCTTCACGATGGCTGCACGAGCCTCATCGGTAAGCTCAGAAGTATCCTCAGCTGCATCGCGCTCGGTCTCAACGTCTTTGCCCTCAAGCCACGACTCAGGCACTTCAAACTTCTTGAAGGCCGTAGCGCCTGCGTCAATTGCCTTGTGGTTAGCCTCAACGATGGCCTGACCCTTCTTGGCATACGACTTAGTGGCGGCGTCCTTCATATACTGAATGGCGTCCGCCTCTGGAAGCACACCGGCAAGCGCGAAGAAGGCAGACTGAAGCACCGTATTGGTGCGCTTGCCCATGCCAACGCTTTCTGCCAAGCCAATGGCATCAATCAGGTAGATCGTAATATTGTTCTGAGCAACATAGCGCTTGGCTTCTGCCGGCATATGCTGTGAGAACTCTTCGGGCGTCCACTGGCAGTTGACCAAGAACACACCACCGGGCTTAACATCGCGAACCATCTTGAAGCCCTTGATGATATAGCTCGGATTGTGGCAGGCCACAAAGTCCGCCTTGGCAACATAGTAAGACGAACGAATCGGAGCATCGCCAAAGCGCAGGTGCGAGATGGTAATACCGCCGGTCTTCTTTGAGTCGTACTGGAAGTAGGCCTGTACGTACTTGTTGGTATGGTCGCCAATGATCTTGATTGAGTTCTTGTTGGCACCCACGGTACCGTCTCCGCCAAGGCCCCAGAACTTGCACTCAATCGTGCCCTCTGCTGCCGTGTTGGGAACATCTGCCTGCTCAGGCAAGGAGAGATGCGTCACGTCGTCAACAATGCCCACAGTAAACTCGCGTGCCGGGCTGTCCTTGGCAAGTTCCTCAAAGATGGCGAAGGCAGATGCCGGGCCGGTATCCTTTGAGCCCAAGCCATAACGGCCGCCCACAACAGTGATACCGGTCTTGTTGGTCTCATACAGAGCCGTTACCACGTCTTGGTAGAGCGGCTCGCCAATGGAGCCTGGCTCCTTCGTGCGATCCATAACGGCGATCTTTTTCACCGTCTCAGGAAGCACATCTACGAAATGGCTGATAGAGAAGGGACGGAACAGGCGAACCTTTACCAGGCCAACCTTTTCGCCATGTGCATTCAGGTAGTCAATGACTTCCTCAAGGGTGTCGCAGAACGAACCCATGCAGATTACAACGCGGTCTGCATCGGGAGCTCCATAGTAGTTAAAGAGACCATAGTCGGTTCCCAGCTTGGCATTAACCTTGGCCATATACTTCTCAACAACTGCGGGAAGCTCGTTGTACAAGGTATTGCATGCCTCGCGATGCTGGAAGAACACGTCTCCATCTTCATGCGAACCACGGGCAGCCGGGCGCTCGGGATTGAGCGAATGATCGCGGAATGCCTGAACAGCATCCATATTGCACATCTCTTTGAGATCAGCGTAATCCCAGGTAGCAACCTTTTGAATCTCATGAGAAGTGCGGAAGCCATCAAAGAAGTTAACAAAAGGCACGCGACCCTCAATAGCGGCCAAGTGAGCCACTGGCGAGAGATCCATGACCTCTTGTACGTTGCCCTCAGCAAGCATGGCAAAGCCGGTCTGGCGGCACGCCATAACATCTGAGTGATCACCAAAGATGTTCAGGGCATGGGTAGCTACCGTACGCGCACTCACGTGGAATACGCCAGGCAGACCCTCGCCAGCGATCTTGTACATATTGGGGATCATGAGCAACAGGCCTTGGGAGGCCGTATAGGTTGTGGTGAGAGCGCCCGAACCCAGCGAGCCGTGTACCGTACCTGCGGCACCAGCCTCAGACTGCATCTCTACCACGTTAACTGGCGTACCGAAGATATTCTTCATGCCCTTTGCGGACCACTGGTCCACGTGATCTGCCATGGGACTCGATGGTGTAATGGGATAGATTCCCGCCACCTCGGTGAACGCATACGAGACAAAAGCAGCAGCCTCGTTGCCATCCATGGACTTATACGTGCGATCCATGTACCCCTCTCCTCTCTTTTGGTGCACGATAGCGCCCCGGCGTGGGCGCAGCCGACATGCATCCATTACATCTATTGTAACGCTCAGACAACACGGTTGCAGGGAGCGGTCAGAGGTCTTGCGTTCCTTGGCGACCCCGCTTGTTTGCCCAAGCTCAAAATGGGTTGTGCGTACGCTTTGTGCAGGTTCTTACGCCGCCTCCCCCACGACTCAAAACCCGCGCTTCCGTATATCCCCGCTTCTACTATTGCTGAGAACTCACGTATGAGTGATCCACGGTAATTTTGCAAACGGCATCGGGATACTGGTCACGCACCAGTTTAGAAAGGCGAGCCTTGAGCTCGCGGTCAGTCATCAGCAGGTCGGCCGGGCGCACACAATCAAAGACAACATTGGTGTGCGTAGGGCCTAAAACACGGCGCACATCATGAACCGTAAGCCCGGGATGTACGGTTTCTACCTCAGCGGCCAGCCAATTGCGCAAGTCGTCCAAACCGGGATCATCGGTAACGATTGGATCGTAGTGCAAGGTCATAATGAGCCCTTCCTCAGTGAGGAAGTCTTGCTCAATATTGTCAATCAAATCATGCGTAGCCAGAGGATCTGACTCTGCCGCCATCTCCACATGAGCACTCGCAAACTGCCTGCCAGGGCCATAGTCGTGCACCATAAGATCGTGAGTTCCAAGCACACCGGGATAGCTTAAGATGCGTTCCTTGATTCGCGCTACCTGTTTTGGCGACGGCGCTTCTCCTAAGAGCGGATTGACCGTATCGCGCACGAGCCCAAAGCCACTCACTAAAATAAAGGCACCAACAGCCAAGCCAGCCCAGCCATCTAAATCAAGACCAGTTGCAGCTGTAACGCCTGTGCAAACGAGTACAACCGCCGTTGCAAGCACATCATTTCGAGAATCCACGGCAGCGGCAATGAGCGGCTCTGAATCAATGCGAAGACCTGCAGCACGATTGAAAACTGCCATCCAAAGCTTGATTACTATCGAAAACACCAAGGCCAGTACTGAAGCGACGCTCGTACTCACCGGCACGGGATCGATCAGCTCAGCAATGGAACTGCGGATCAGCTCAATGCCCACCGCAGCCACCAGCACGGCCACAACCAAACCAGCAAGATACTCAAAGCGCCCATGCCCATACGGATGCTCGCGGTCTGCCGGTCTACTCGCCAGCTTAAAGCCAACGAGGCTCACAATATTGCTGGAAGCATCTGAGAGGTTATTCATGGCATCTGCCACAATGGCAACTGAACCCACCGTAAGACCCGCCACACCCTTTGCAAGGCAGAGCAAGAGGTTGAGCCCGATGGAAATCAAGCTCGATACCTGACCAAGCCGCGTTCGTGCCTCAGCAGCAGGAGCCTCACTTGCAGCCTCAACACCTAAGATGCGCTCAATAAGCCAACGTGTCATGAATCCCTCACCTGCATGCTCAACCATCCGCTATTTCTCAATCGTCTTACCGTGGGTACGTGGTGCAAAACGCCAACGAAACATGATCGCTCGAGCGCACCCACAGTCACTCTGCCTCATCCACAAAGCAATCCACGGAAGTCGCGCCCGCACCTCGCACCACGCCCAGAACACGCCCTGCGGCTCGTATCACAGCTTGTAGATGCGCCCGAGACTCAAGCCACCGCACCTAAATCGTTCTGCGTGCCTCGATTGCTCTACCTAAGGTTAGCTCATCGGCATACTCAAGATCCCCGCCTACCGGCAAACCACTCGCTAAGCGGCTGACCGAGATCTCGAGCGGCTTGATGGTACGTGCTAAATAGCTCGCCGTCGTTTCCCCTTCAATATTGGGATTGGTGGCAATAATGACCTCTTCAATATCTTCAGAACCCAAGCGAGCAAGCAGTTCACGCACATGGAGCTGGTCAGGCCCGATCTTATCCATGGGAGAAATCACACCACCGAGCACATGGTAGAGCCCGTGATAGCTGCCCGTTCGCTCAATGGCCGAGATATCACGGGGCTCTCCAACCACGCAGATCAGGCGCTGATCACGGCTTGGATCCATACAGATCGAGCACTCATCTTGTGTCGCATAATTAAAGCACCGGCTACAAAAATGCACCTGCTCCTTTACGCGACGAATTGCATCGGAGAGACGACGCGCTTCCTCAGCATCAGCCTCAAGCAAATAATAGGCAATCCGCTGAGCTGACTTAGGACCGATACCTGGTAGGCGACCAAGCTCATCGAGAAGGATTTGAAGGCTGCGATCTGCAGACATAGAGGATGACCGCCGCCTTAAAACGGCATACCCGGGAGGTTAAGCCCACCGGTGACTGCACTCATCTGGCGACTTGCAATCTCGCTCACACCACGCTGAGCCTCATTTACGGCAGCAACAATCATATCCTGCAGCATCTCAATGTCGTCAGGATCAACTGCCTCCGGGTCAATAGTGATGGACTCGAGCATCATCGAACCATTGACGGTAACCTTTACCATGCCACCGCCAGCAGAAGCATCCACCGTTGTGGATGTAAGCTCCTCTTCTACCTTCGCCATCTGCTCTTGCATCTTGCGCGCCTGCTGCATCATCTGGTTCATGTTCATAGCCACAGGAGGCCTCCTCATCGCTTCTATTCACCGAGCATAGAGGCGGTGCAAAAACCGCCATCAACATCAGGCATGGTACCACGAGAAACGTGTAAACCTGCGCCCTAGATCGAAGGCTTCTCCTCGGTCTGTTGAGATGTACAGCTCAGATCTTTTGCTCGCTTGTCTTAGTCAACGGCAGCGGCAAGCTTCTCCGCACGGTCAGCCGCAGCGAGAGCATCGATGACCTGCGGCAACTGATCGGCGAGCAAGACACCGTTATACGTGCTATTAAAGCCAATGCGATGATCGGTCACGCGATCTTGCGGCTGGTTATAGGTGCGGATCTTCTCCGAACGATTACCATGTCCGATTTGGCTTTGACGCTCCGCCCCAAGCTCTGCCTGCTGGCGCTGAAGCTCCTGCTCATAGAGGCGGGCGCGCAACATCTGCATGCAGACCTCGCGGTTTTGAATCTGGCTACGCTGCTCTTGCGACTGAACCACCGTGTTGGTTGGCAGGTGCGTAATGCGCACCGCCGAGTAGGTGGTGTTCACGCACTGACCACCCGGGCCAGAAGCGCAATAGGTATCGATGCGCAGATCCGTTGGGTCAATCTTAATATCAATATCTTCGGCCTCAGGCAAAACAGCTACCGTTGCCGTAGAGGTCTGAATACGACCCTGACTCTCAGTCTTTGGTACACGCTGCACGCGATGCACACCACTCTCGTACTTCATAACGGAGTAGACCTTGTCTCCTGTGACCTTAAACTCGATGCTCTTAAAGCCGCCAATCTCGCTGGGGCTTGAATCGAGCACCTCGATCTTCCACTTATGCAGCTCGCAAAAATGCTGATACATCTTAAAGAGGTCGCCGGCAAACAGGGCAGCCTCATCGCCGCCTGCAGCAGAGCGGATCTCTACAATCGTGTTCTTCTCATCGTTCGGGTCACCCGGGATGAGCATGAATTTAATCTCTTCTTCAAGCTGTGGCAGCTTTGCTTCATTTTCAGAGATCTCCATCTGAAGCATCTCTTTTTCATCTGCATCAGAGGTATCGCGAAGCATCTCTTTAGCAGCCTCAATATCATCAAGAGCGCCAATGTACTCGCGGGCATGAGCTACGAGATCGGCCTGATGCGAATGCTCTTTTGCAAGGCGCATATACTCTTTTTGATCAGCAACAACAGCTGGATCCGAGAGCTTCTTTTCAAGCTCAAGATAGGCATTGATGAGTTTTTCTAACTTGTCGCGCATGGGTCATTCCTTCGTTCGATAGGCGGGCGGAAGCGGCGGGCAATCTATGCCCTTCAGCTGAGCTAGAGCTTATCGAGGGTGGATGACATACCTCTCCTTGCATCGACGGTTCCCGTGCACGTATACCCACGCGCCTCGAGATTAAACCAGAAGAGCTTACCACAGGATGAATCCCTACTACCTGCTCGTAGCTGCGCGTATGAAAACCCAAGCGTGCGAGCGGCGCTTACACGATTGTAATCGTGAAGGTTACACTCTTCTTTTCATCAGGGTTGAGTACCATCATGCCTTCTCGGTGCTCCAATACATCATCATCGGTATCAAGAGCTGCATGCGTCATCCAAGGTTCAAGTGCTACAAACGGAGCGTCTGGAGCCATAGACCAAATGCCAATAAAGCCAAAGCCGGGAAACTCCATTCGAATCGCCCGCCCACCCTGGCGGCTCTTGAGCGTCACCGTATTCTTGGGAACATCGGCCAGCATAACGGTGTCATAGGCAAACAAAGGACGCGTGAGCGGCAAGGCGTCAGAATCCGTAAGCACCTCAAACGGATCGGCGTACGACATAATGCCACCCTCGATCATCTTAGGAGAGGTAGCGCTCCACGGCTGCTCAAATGCAATCTCGTAATCTTCAAACGCCTTGCCACCATCTCCGGGGATCGGCACATTAAACGCAGGATGGCCACCCACTGAGCAGGGCATGGGTGTGTCGCTTCGATTTTCTACAACAAAGGTCTGAGCTAAGCTCGAAGCTCCTTTGAGCTCATAGGTTGTTTGCAAAGAGAAGCAATACGGGAAGATCTCGCGGGTCTCTGCACGATCAGTCAGCTCAAATGTCACCGACGTTCCATCTGGAGCTGTGCGAATCAGCTCATGCTCATAGTCGCGGGCAAACCCATGCTTGGGCAGGCGGCACTCACCTACGGCCGAGCGCAATACGTCAAAGCCAGGAGCTCCGGCATTGGGAAAGAGATTGGGCGCGGTTTTTGCCCAATAGGCAGGGTCGCGCTGCCACAAGAACTCATCTCCATGCAACGAGAGGCTCATAAGCTGAGCGCCTGCAGAGTCAATTGAAGCTGAAAGAGCCTCGTGAGTAATCGTGGTGAGCATAGATTCTCCTTCCCCAAAGAGCGCGACACCTTCTTGTGCCAGCCATTGCCTTAATTGTACGCCCTCCGCAGACGCGCCGCCGTCATTTGTTGAGGTCGTGCCTCCTTCTGTTCACACCGTCTTGACAGCTGTCTTGTCATATACGCTGACCTGTGACATACTGCGACCCATTGCAAAGCCGCCGATCGGGGAGGACGGTCGCAGCCCATGAATCACACCCGTATCAAATATCTATTGGATGGCCCATTGGCCGAACTGCCCGCCGAGCTCCCGGCCTTCGTCGCCCGCTTGAAAGAAGACCGCGATGCTGTGGTTTTAGCACACTACTATGTGCCGCCTGCGGTGCAGGATCTGGCAGACTATGTGGGCGACTCGTTTTACCTCGCAAAACTCGCCAAGACCTTGCCTCAGTCCACCATTGTGCTTGCAGGTGTTGAGTTTATGGGCGAGAGTGCCAAGCTCTTAAATCCCCAAAAGACCGTGCTTTTACCCGAGCCTGCCGCAGACTGCCCGATGGCACATATGGTGAGCCGCCGCACCATTGATGCAGCGCGTGAGCGCTTTGGTGATGACCTTGCCATTGCGTGCTATGTCAACTCAACTGTTGAGGTAAAAAGCTGGTGCGACGTCTGTGTTACCTCCTCAAATGCAGTCAAAATTTGCTCCGAGCTACCCCAGAGCAATATTTTGTTCATTCCTGATCGCAATCTTGGCCGCTATGTAGCAAGCCAGGTGCCCGAGAAAAATATTATTTTGAATCCGGGATTTTGCCCGCGCCATGAGGTCATTGCCCTTGATGAGCTCATCGATATAAAAGAAGCGCATCCAGATGCTTTGGTTCTTGCTCACCCTGAGTGCACCGCAGAGGTACTTGCAGAAGCTGACTATATTGGGTCTACCTCCGGCATCATTGAATACGCAGCCACAAGTTCGGCAAGCAAGTTCATCATCGTGACCGTACGCGGCGTGCTTCATGAGCTCAAACGTCGCACAGCTGGTCAAAACAAAGAGTTTTTCTTTACTAAAACACCTCCGACCTGCATCAATATGGATATGGTCACCGTTGATAAGCTGGTCTCTTGCTTGATCACGGGCTCGGGCGAGGTTGAAATTCAGCTTGATGATGAGGCACGAACACGTGCCGCGCTCACACTGGATCGAATGTTGGAATACGCCGCCCGCTAAGCTCAGACGGCACCGAGAGGAGCTTTGTATGGATGACTCGGAGGGTCGAGATTGTGACGTTGTTATTGTAGGTTGCGGAGTAGCGGGGCTCTATGCTGCCCTCAACCTTCCAGCATCTACCCGCATTCTTATGCTGTCCAAGGGCTCTGTTGAGGAATGTGACTCCATGCTTGCCCAGGGTGGCATATGTGTGCTTGCCAACGACGCCGACTATGATGCTTTTCTTGAAGATACGCTCGTGGCAGGGCACCAGGAGAATGATCCAACCAGCGTGAAGGTCATGATCTCTGCAAGCAGACGAGTCCTCAATGACCTCATGGATATAGGCGTTGCATTTGAAACAAATGCAAGAGGCGAGCTTGCATTCACACGAGAAGGAGCTCATAGCCGCCCGCGGATTGCCTACCATGCAGACACCACCGGAAAAGAAATTACAACAAAGCTCTTATCGGCTGTTCGAGCTCGGCCAAACATTCAGATTCTTGAACACACCGCCATGGTGGATCTCCTGGTAGAAAATGGCAGATGTACCGGAGTTCTTGCATGCGCCGTAGACGCTCATGCAGCCCGCCTGCCATCCTGTGCACTACGGCAAACCTCACATGACCTTGTTCCCCGTGAGCTCCGTGAGGCATTTTCTCTCGCCTTTGAGCCAGTTGATGCATGCCCAGCTACGAACTTCACCCCGTTTCCCATTCGCGCCAACGCGAGTTTGTTAGCCGCTGGTGGCATTGGTGGCCTCTTTACGTCTTCAACAAACTATCCTCAGCTCACAGGAGATGCCTGCCTCATTGCTGGCGAGCACGGGGTTGCCCTCAAAGACCTCGACCATGTGCAGTTTCACCCCACTGGCCTGTATACCGGAAAACCCGGGCGCACCTTTCTGATTTCTGAGAGCTGCCGAGGTGAGGGTGCAATCCTGCTCAATCAAGCAGGCGAGCGTTTTACCAATGAGCTAGCCCCGCGAGACGTCGTATCTGCCGCTATTCGCAAGCAAATGAGGCAAGATGGAACCGACCATGTCTGGCTCTCATTTGCACCCGTGGATAGAGACGTGATTTTGAACCATTTTGGAACCATCCGTGAGCAGTGCTTACAGGAGTTAGGGATCGACATACTCAACGAACCGGTGCCGGTGGCACCGACGCAGCACTATTTTATGGGTGGTATCCAGGTGGATCTTGACGGAGCAACCAGTATGCCTGGCCTGTTTGCAGCAGGTGAGACAGCGTGCAATGGCGTGCATGGGGCTAATCGCCTTGCTAGCAATAGCCTGCTTGAGGCCATGGTATGGGCACGCCGGGCTGCATACCGCATCGCGCATGGCAGCTCCCTCCCTGCCTTCGAGCCCCGGGAGCCCTTAGGACGCCCTCACGCGCCCCAGGCGGCACACAACTCAGATGAGACGCACGCGGAGCCGCACAGCCAGCCTCAGGCTCTGCATGCGCCCGCAGCTTGTAGCAGAATGACTTCGACCTCCTGTGGCCATCTGCCGCAGAAACACACGTCCGCCAATTCCAGCGAGGAGTAGTGATGAATCCAATTACCCAAACACTCGTTGCAGACAACCTCATCTTGCAGGCACTCAAAGAAGACATTACCTATGAAGACGTGTCTGTCCAGGCGGTTTGCCCGCATGCTCGGGCAGCAAGCGTGGAGCTCATTGCGAAACAAGATGGCATCATTGCTGGCCTCGATGTATTTGAACGCGTGTTTTTCCTCCTCGATGCTACGACGGTTGTCGATCGAAAAAAATCTGACGGCGACGAGGTACAAGCTGGTAACCTCATTGCTTTTGTGCGTGGAGATGCGCGAGTTTTGCTTGCTGGCGAGCGAGTCGCTCTCAATTTCCTACAGCGCATGAGCGGCATTGCCACACGTACTGCGCATATGGTCAAAGCCCTCAATAGCACCAAAACGCGCCTGGTAGATACCAGAAAAACCTGCCCAAACATGCGCATCTTTGAGCGCGAGGCAGTGCGCATCGGCGGCGGATCGAACCACCGCTTTAATCTCTCGTCTGCCGTCATGCTCAAAGACAATCATATTGATGCCGCTGGAAGTATCCGCACCGCCGTTTGCCAAGCACGCCAGTCTGCACCTATTACCTGCATGATCGAGGTTGAGTGCGAAAACCTTGAGATGGTATCCGAGGCGCTTGAAGCCAAGGCAGATATCATCATGCTTGACAATATGGATACTCCAACCATGGCAAAAGCAGTTGCCCTTATCAACGAGCGCGCCCTCATTGAAGCCTCAGGGAATATCGATGAGCAGCGTATACGCGAGCTTGCAGATCTTGGTGTGGACTTTATCTCTTCAGGAGCACTCACGCACTCTGCTGGCATTCTCGACCTTTCCATGAAGCACCTGCGCATACTCGATACTCCCCATAAAGTGGGTGCTCAGGCATGAGAGGAGAGATTCGCAGAGACGCCATTCTGAAAGCCCTTGCCGGCTCAAAGACGCCCATCTCCGGCACAGCTCTTGCTCGAGAGGCAGGTGTCAGCCGACAGGTCATCGTCCAAGACATTGCGCTTTTGAGAGCCAACGGACACGATCTGGTCGCGACCGCTCGCGGATATGTTTTGCGCGAAGATGGGCAACCAGCTCTTCCGGCTCGTCTTATTAAGGTGCGCCATGGCGAGGACGATCTAGCCGCCGAACTCAACTGCATCGTTGATTTGGGTGGTGCCGTACAAACCGTCATGGTGAACCACCGCGTCTACGGAAAAATTACCGCCGACTTAGATATACGCTCCCGGCGAGACGTTGCTCGCTACCTCGAGGGCATTCGAAGCGGCAAAAGCGTTCCTTTGATGACCGTAACCAGCGGATACCATTATCACCGCATTACCGCAGATACCGAAGAGCTCCTTGACGAAATTGAAGAAGCTTTAGGTAAGCTCGGATTTCTTGCTGAGGTTTTTCCGTACGAAAAAGAAGACGCGTAAGCGGCGTCGCGAGAGAGCGCGGGAGGCACGTTTAATAGGGAGCGCCCAAGGGTGCCAGCTGCTTGAGATACGCCCAGACTCGCTGCTTATCTTTTTCGTGAGCAAGCGCTGCCTCAAAGCCACCAAGGGCAAGCACGCGTCTACCAAGCACAGGCACCACCAGGCCTGCCATGAGACGCGCTTGATTTGCGTCTATAAGCTCAGCGAATTGCTCAGAAAACACAGCCTTGAATCGCTCAGCTGCTGCCTCATCGAGCAAGATAATGGACTCAGGATCAACAGCCTCAATTGCCTCACGAAATACGTGATCTTCGAGGTCGGATCCATCCGCAGCGCATGAAGCCATGGCGCAAAAATCTGAGGGATCCCAGCCGAGCTTCTCAAGACCTGCTCGCAAGGCAATTCCGTCAGAACCACTCAAGAGCCTGCCATCTTCAAGCTCGCTCTTCTGAAACTGTCTTGCGTGATCGGGCGCATCCTGCTGGTCATCCCTACTCAGCTGATCTTCTGAATCTACCTGATCTGATACGCCCACATGAAACAGACCTTTGATTGCCAACAGGCTTGAAAAGCCGTTTCCCACCACAACCACACCACGCGAAGCAAGGGAGGAAAACTCCGCTTCTGCCTGAGCTACCAGGGCATGTTTTATCTCATCGACAGCTGTGACCATGGCGTGTGCCTCCTTTCGTCTTGCGCCCTATTCTACCGCGCCCGTGCAAGACTCACCGATAGGTGGGTATATTGGCTTCGATTACAACAGTCGTCATTCATCCGCTGAAGCGGATCGTACCTGGGAGGAACCATGGCACACGTTACTGAGGTTACTGCTGAGAATTTTGAGCAGGTCTTGAAGCAAGACCTGCCGGTACTCGTTGATTTTTGGGCACCGTGGTGCGGCCCTTGTCGCACCCTCTCCCCGATCGTTGATGAGGTTGCTGGAGAACTTGCAGATCGCCTCACGGTTGTGAAATGCAATGTTGATGAGAACCAAGAGCTCGCCATGAAGTATGGCGTTATGTCTATTCCTACGCTCGTACTGCTCAAGGATGGCAAGGAGATCCATCGCTCCGTGGGCGCTATGCCAAAAGACGCCCTCGTTTCTGAGATCACCTCTAAGCTCTAAGTTCTCAACTCGCAGTTCTATATGTTGCGAAGCGTGTGTGCTTCGCATGAGCACACAATCTAGGCTGTATATTTCGAGGAGGCCTCAATGCATGATATTGGATTAAACGCAGGCCAGCTCGAGCTGAGCGTTCGCCAGATGGACGACGTTATTCAGCTCGCAAGCGCTTGGGGAAAGCGCCTCCTCGAAGATGCCGAGGGCACTGGTATGGAAGCAATTGGATCTAAGCTTGAAGCTGCACTGGCAAGCCTTTCAGATGCACGCGAAGCGCTTGCCGGGTATCCTGATGCCATAGAATCTGACCATAATGCCGTCGGTACCGTAAGGTTGGTGTAATCATGGACGACCATCATCAGGCCTCAACAACCCCTTCTACAGACGACGCCCCCGGCGATTCCAGCCAGCTCGTCCGCTTTTCTGTGACAGTACCTGAAGACTTATTGCGCGCTTTTGACGATCGCATCCTGCGCAAAGGCGATGTAGTCAATCGCTCAAGCACCATTCGCGATCTCATTCGAGCTTCACTCGTAGAGGAGAGCCAGCGCACTCCTGAGGTTGAAGTTATTGGATCGCTCACCATGATTTACGACCACCATATTGGAGACCTCACCCGCAGGCTCGATGAGGTGCAGCACGACTACACGGACGAAATTGTCTCTACCATGCACGTGCACCTTGATCACCATAACTGCCTTGAAATCTTGGCTTTGAAAGGCCGTGGCAGTCGCATCTATGAGCTCGCCGATCACTTGTTGGGTCTCCGTGGCGTCTCGCACGGCAAGCTTGCCTGCGCAGCAACCGAGAACAGCCTCGGGCTCTAGCTACCGAGCGTAATCATTACTGTGGCGCGCCTGCGCATCCATATCACCGGCATCGTCCAAGGTGTGGGAATGCGCCCCTTTGTGTACCGTGAGGCTTGTGCCCACCAGATTTCTGGTTGGGTACTCAATGCCGCAGATGGGGTTCACATTGAGGCTGCCGGTCGCGATGATAACCTGCATGCCTTCATCCAAGCTCTCAGTGCACATGCCCCGGCAGCGGCTCGCATTGAACACATCGAGACGCATATCGTTGATGCTGGGGAGGAACGAGATGCGAGTGCTGCTCTCTACCAGGGCGATCATGGCACTCATGAAGAGGAAGTAACCGGTGCCCATCCACACGCTCACGTGGGGTCAACTCAACAACCAAGACGCGCGTCCACAAGCGAACAGGACAGCCCTGCCAGCTCAATGCCCCCGAGGGTGAACAAGGGCTTTACAATCAGGGAATCTGAAGATGCCGGAGCGCATACAACGCTCGTCTCACCTGATATTGCTATCTGTAACGACTGTCTCAAAGAGCTCTTCGATCCAAACGATAGGCGGTATCACTACCCCTTTATTACCTGCACCAATTGCGGTCCGCGCTTTACGATCATTCGCGCGCTTCCCTACGACCGCCTAAAGACCTCCATGGAGGATTTTGATCTTTGCCCCGTCTGCGCTGCTGAGTACACAAACCCGGCTGACCGGCGTTTTCACGCCCAGCCTGATGCCTGTTTTGTATGCGGGCCTCATCTCAGCTGGCGAGAGGCTCGTGGGCACAGTCCGGCTCCAGCCATCGGAGATACCCGTCTGGCGAGCGATGCCATTATTGATCGAGCTGCCGATCTAATTGCCAAAGGTTCCATCATCGCCATCAAGGGACTTGGTGGATTTCATCTTGCCTGCAACGCCGCATCCACCAGAGCTGTGCATACACTTCGGACTCGCAAGCACCGGGGAGATAAGCCCTTGGCAATCATGGTTCAAGATCTTGCGGCGGCAAGCCAGCTTGCTGAAATCAATACGCTCGAGCAAGGACTCCTGACCGGTACGGTGCGGCCAATTGTCTTACTCAAAAGAAAACAAGTGACTTGCAGCTCACCAAGAGAGAACGCAGAGCTGTCCCATGGCGATGCGTCAGAACATGTACGAATAGCTCAGCCTCACTACGCGCGTGAAGGATCTCGTCTTACTAACGCGTCAGAACATACGCTCATACCAGCCAGCTCTGCTCAAAAGAAATCTCATACCCATGGTTGCACAACGCAGAGGGACCCTATCCAGATTAGCCCGGAGGTTGCCGGTACACTTCCTGAGCTTGGCATCATGCTGCCCTATACTCCGCTGCAATACCTCCTCATGGAGGCGTGCGCCGCTCGTGGCATTACCGCCCTTGTCATGACCAGTGGTAATCGCTCCGGCGATCCTATAGAAATTGACGATACATCTGCTTGGAGAAACCTCGTTGAGGGCGGTTTGGCTGATGCGCTCTTGGGCTTTAATCGCCAAATTCTTACCCGTTTTGACGACTCAGTTCTGCGTGTTGTAGCCGGGCGCGCCCTCCCCATTCGGCGCTCGCGAGGCTATGCCCCCACACCCTTGCCACTACCCACATACACAGCCTGTCCCTCTAGCACTCAGGCACAGCAACCCGACCGCGCGAAGACGCAGTGCGCCGGCCACGCACTGGAACAGCAACCCGACCGCGCGAAGACACAGTGCGCCGGCCACGCGCAGGCTCAGTGCGCCGAACTACACCCACACCAACCAGCACATCTATGTACGCATGCCGCCGAACAACGCCCGCAGCCCACCTCCTCGCTTCTTGCCACCGGATCAGAGCAAAAGGCTACGTTTGCACTCACGCGCGATACGAATTGCTTTTTGTCTCAGCATATCGGTGATATTGATCAGGGAAGCACACTCAACACATGGCATGAGACTCGTCTCCATATGGAGCGCCTGTTTGACATTGCGCCCACAGCCCTTGCTTGTGACCTTCATCCCGCCTATCTCACCAGCCGCTGGGCAAGAGCAACAGCCGCTGAACGCCACCTACCCTTGATTGAAGTCCAACACCACCATGCCCATATTGCAAGCGTGCTTGCCGAGGCACGTGCAAGTGGTGATGAAGACGCCAGCCGCCAGGTACTCGGCATTGCTTTTGATGGAACCGGTGCTGGAACCGACGGCACCGTCTGGGGTGGCGAGATGCTCATAGCTGATTTCACCGGATTCTCACGAGCCGCACGCCTCAGCCCGTGGAAGCTCTTAGGCGGAGCAGGGGCTATCTTGGATCCCAAAAAGTGCGCCTGGTCGCTCCTTACCTGTGTGAATCTTTTAGAACATCCCGGAGCAGAGCGTCTACGCTCGGCGTTTACAGACAAAGAAACGCGCATCTTACAGCACATGTATGAGCACAACATCAATAGCCCGCTCACAAGCAGCATGGGTCGTTTGTTAGATGGGCTCTCCGCCATACTCGGCATCTGCGTGAAGGCCAGCTATGAAGGTCAGCCCGCGATTGAGCTGGAAGCGGCCGCATGGCGATCAGGCAAGGTTGCACAAACCATGAGCCAGCGCGATCAAGTGCGCTATCAGCTCGAATTCAGGGAGCTTACAAACTCGGATCTTCCGCAGCCTGTGTATGAAGACGCTCATGGGAGCCAGCAGGAAAGCTCACCTGCCGCTCGCTCATGCCAGCGAGGTAACGCGCCCACCTGGGAGCTCAACCCAACACCCTTGCTTGCTGCCGCACTTGATGACATCGCAGTCAAAAGACCCCCAGAAGAAATTGCGCTTTGTATCCACCAGGCCATCATCCAAGGCACCGTTCATGCTGCACGTTGCATAGCTCAAGCTACCAGCCTTACCACCTGTGCCCTCTCGGGTGGTGTATTTATGAATCGGATTCTCCTTGCTGGCATAGCTGATGGACTGAAATCCCAAGGGCTCCACGTCCTCATTCCCCAGCAGATTCCGGTCAATGATGGCTGCATTGCCTATGGACAGGCCGCTGTTGCCCACGCGCACCTTGCCTCTCCTCAATAAGCTCACCGCACCATCGTTTATCAGGAACACCGCTGCATGGCAACCATGTGCATAGCGCACGATCATCGCTGAGCCTTGGCGGGTGCCATGCCAAGGGGTACCATCGTTTCACACCGCGAATGAAGAGGGGTCTTCATGTGTCTTGCAGTACCGGGAAAAATTGAGCGGATTGATGAAGAACATCGTGCGCTGGTCAATATGATGGGGGCGAGCCGCGATATATCATTGCGCCTCGTTCCAGAAGCCAAAAAGGGGGACTTTGTTCTCGTACACGCTGGCTTTGGTATTCAAGTCATTGACCCTGATGAGGCAAAAGCAACGCTCGAGCTCTTGAGTGAAATGCCTGATATGTTATCTGACGAGCTGCCAGATATGAGCGCATCTTCGGAGCCACGCGTATGAGTATGACCTCAGCCCCCAGCTCGTCTATCGACTTTTCTGCCTTTCGCAATCCCACTTTGGTGCGCGAGCTCATTGTGCACATCCACAAGATGGCAGGTGAGCGCCCAATCACACTCATGGAATTCTGCGGCACGCATACCGTCAGCATTGGTCGTTACGGCTTTCGCTCCATGATGCCATCTGGCATACGGCTGCTCTCAGGCCCTGGATGCCCGGTCTGCGTGACAGTAAACCACGATATCGATCACGCCATTGCTCTCGCCCGCATGGAAAACGTAACCATTACAACTTTTGGTGACATGATGCGGGTTCCCGGATCCTCTGCCTCGCTTGCTGCACTCAAGGCTCAAGGTCACGATATTCGTATGGTCTACTCGCCGCTCGACGCTCTCGAACTTGCCCAAGCACATCCCGATCGAGAGCTAGTGTTTTTAGGCGTGGGCTTTGAAACAACTACGCCCACTATCGCCGCTTGTATTCTTGAAGCAGCGGAGCGCGATCTCAAAAACTTTTCTGTTCTCTGCGCTCACAAGCTCACCCCGCCAGCTATTCGAGCAATCGCGGCAGATCCCGCAACTGCTATCGATGGCTTTATCCTGCCAGGGCACGTCTCTACCATTACGGGCGTTGAGCCGTATCGCTTTCTCTCTGACGACTTTGGCCTTCCTGGCGTGGTCACAGGATTTGAACCGGTAGACATCCTCGAAGGTATCGCTGAGCTTGTTCGCATGATCACATCGGGCACGCCGCATATCGCCAATGCCTATCGGCGAGGTGTCGAGCGAGCGGGCAATGCAGTTGCCCGCGCTGTGGTCGATCGTGTTTTTGAACCAGTAGATGCCACGTGGCGTGGCCTTGGCGTAATCCCTCAATCTGGTCTCAAGATCCGTCCTGATTTTGCTCGCTTTGATGCTGCATTGCGCTTTCAGGTAGCGGTTGAACCGACCGTTGAGCCAAAAGGATGCCGCTGCGGAGATGTCTTGCGCGGCCGGATCTTCCCAAACGCCTGCCCGCTCTTTGGAAAGGCCTGCACGCCTGAGCATGCTATAGGTCCTTGTATGGTATCGAGCGAAGGAAGCTGTGCTGCCTATTATCGATATCGTGAGCCCGCTCACGCGCCTACTCACCATCACACCCCTTGCTGCTCACCGTCATCTCTCCCTGACCGTCCCTAACGTTTCCCAGCTCAAAGACACCCCGAGCGCTCAGAAAGGAACGACATGAGCGAAGACTCCGTACTCTTAGGCCATGGGTCAGGCGGGCAGATGATGAAGCGCCTGATTGATGAGATCTTTCTTGAGGCGTTTGACTCAGATGCCCTGCATGCAGGCAATGACGCAGGTGTAGCATCCCTTGGCTGCTCAGCTCGGATTGCGCTTTCCACCGACAGCTTTGTTGTAACACCACACTTTTTCCCAGGGGGCGATATTGGGCGGCTCGCGGTGTGTGGCACCGTCAATGACGTTGCCACCTCTGGAGCTCAGGTACGCTATCTCTCCTGTGCCTTTATTTTAGAAGAGGGCTTTTTGCTTCAAGACCTCCGCCGCATTGTAGCCAGCATGACAGCCACGGCGCGTGAGGCCGGTGTCTCGATTATTACAGGCGACACCAAGGTAGTTGAGCGTGGCGGAGCGGATGGGATCTATATCACCACCACCGGCGTGGGCGAGGTTCCCTCTCATATAGAGCTCTCGGGCGCTGCGTGTAAGCCTCACGACTGTGTGCTGGTATCGGGCACCTTAGGCGACCACGGAATTACAATCATGAGCCAGCGAGAAGGCCTCTCGTTTTCAACTGATATCAAAAGCGATGCCGCGCCTTTAAACCATCTTGTTTCCTCAGTTCTTGCAGCAGCGCCCCATACGCGCTGCCTGCGCGACCCCACTCGGGGCGGCCTTGCAAGCACACTCAATGAGTTTGCTCTCGCCAGTCAGACCACCATTGAGATTGATGAGGAGGCTATACCAGTACGCGATGCCGTGCGCGGAGCCTGTGAGATGCTCGGCTACGATGTGCTGCAGATGGCCAATGAAGGCAAAATGGTAGCGATTGTTCCGGAAGAGGAAGCCGAGGCAGCTCTTTTTGCCATGCAAGCATCGCCCTATGGAAAAGACGCGGCTATCATCGGTCGTGTACTTGAAAGCGCTCCCATAGCTGACTCAAGCGGCCTCGTTCAGGTTCGCACCGCCTGGGGCTCAACCCGCATCCTCGACATGCTTGTAGGCGAACAACTTCCTCGAATCTGCTAGGCTGAGCGGTGCAGCCGTCTCACCATGCGGGGGAAGTCTTACCTTGTGGGCACTAGCCTCACGGGGCACGTGTCGTCCCCACCATGCGGGTACCAGTCTCACGGGGCGTACGCCAGCCTCACGAAGCGCACGCCGACCTCACAGGGCGCATGCCTGCCTCACGAGACGCACGCCAACCATGTACCTACTCCGAAAGGAGACCATATGCCCGAGCCAGCTCGGACAACGGACGCCTACACTCATGTGATCTTTGACCTTGATGGCACCATCCTCGATACCCTCGAGGATCTTGCCACCGCCGGAAACCACGTGTGCACCCAGCACGGTTGGCCAACCTTTGCGGTTGATGAATACCGTCATAAAGTTGGCAATGGAATGCTCAAGCTTGTTGAGCGGTTTATGCCAGCAGAGCTCGTGTCAAACCAAGAGCTTTTTGAGGCAAGCTTGGCGGAGTTTCGCGCGTATTACAGCGAGCACAAAGAAGATCATACCGGGCCATATCCAGGCATTATTGAGATGCTCGATGCCCTTCATGCAGCTGGCATCACCGTGGCTGTTCTCACAAACAAAGACCACAGTGCAGCTGTGCCGTTAGTTGAGCGTTTCTTTGGAAAAGATCGGTTTGCGTATATTCAGGGGCGGATACCTGAATTTCCTCCCAAGCCTGCAGCTCCCGTAACCCTCCATGTACTCGAGGTACTCAATGCCGATCCCGAGCACACGCTCTACGTAGGCGATAGCAACGTCGATGTAGCCTGCGGGCATAATGCACAGCTTACGGTTGCAGGAGTTACCTGGGGCTTTAGAGGCAGAACAGAGCTTGAAGAGGCCGGGGCGAACTATATTGTGGACACGCCTGAAGAGCTCATCTCTCTCGTTTTGCCCGCCTAGATACAGAATGCGTCCGAGGGCGGGGCGAGAACCGTACGCCTCGCCCCCTCTACAAACAACGCGCAAAGAAGATCACCGGGCTCAGGAGAGCGCTGAGCACAGAAGAGCTGCACCTTACGCCTCTTTTACACCCCACTGCTCATAGTATGCATCGAGAGCAGCTTTTACCGCCTGATCAATAACAACGCGGCCATTAAGCTCGCGCTCAAACAGGTGATCTACTACCTCTTGCATGCTAACGATCGAAGCAACCGGAAAGCCATACCGCTCTTGAATCTCCTGCTGAGCACTCACGCGGCCACCCTTGCCGACCTCCATGCGGTTCAGCGAGACAATCAGGCCAGATACGGTTACATCTGCTGCGGATTTCAAGATAGGGTAGGTCTCATCGATCGACTTGCCTGAGGTGGTTACGTCCTCCACCATGATGACCCGATCACCGTCGGCAAGCTCTGCTCCCAACAGATTGCCTGCGTCTGCCCCGTGGTCTTTTACCTCTTTACGGTTGCAGCAATACCGCACCTCTTTGCCATAGAGCTCAGAAAAGGCAATGGCGGTAGTCACAGCAAGCGGGATTCCCTTGTAGGCAGGCCCGAACAGTACATCAAAATCCATGCCAAAGGCATCATGGATTGCACGGGCATAGTACTCGCCTAACCGCTTCAGCTGGCTACCGAACACGTACGCTCCGGCATTCATAAAAAATGGTGAGGCTCTTCCGCTCTTGAGCGTAAACTCGCCAAACTTCAGCACGTCAGACTCAACCATGAACTCAATGAATTCCTGCTTGTACTGCTCCACGGATCCCCCTTAGTGTGGCTGGCTCGTGTGTAAGAGTATACCGTGGCCTAGGTCAAGCTGCGCAGCAAGAACTCGCGTGTTCGCTCTTCAGACGGGTTACCAATGACCTGCTCTGCCGAACCCTCTTCCACCACGCAGCCTTCATCGATAAAGACCACGCGATCGGCAACCTCGCGCGCAAAAGACATTTCATGCGTCACCACGATCATCGTAATGTCTTCTGCTGCAAGTTGACGAAGTACTTTGAGTACCTCACCCGTTAGCTCAGGATCCAAGGCGCTCGTCGGCTCATCAAAGAACAAAACCTGGGGGTTCATACACAGCGCCCGCGCGATGCTGGCACGCTGACGCTGACCGCCTGAGAGCTGATAGGGCACCTTTTCTTCACAGCCCTCAAGACCCATATCCTGTATGAGCGCTCGTGCCTGACGCTCTACTTCTGCGCGATCTCGACCCTGAACCACCAGCGGCGCATCAATGATATTGCGCATTACGGTCATATGCGGAAAGAGATTAAACTGCTGAAATACCAGGCCAAAGCGCTGGCGAGCGAGGGCGAGTGTGTCAGACGTGCCATATACGGCACTGCCATCCGCGCCGGGAATCACCACATCAATGTCTCCATAGGTAAGCGAGCCCTGATCCAGCGTCTCGAGTAAGGTCATGCAACGCAAAAGCGTGGATTTTCCACCGCCTGAAGGACCTATGATGGCTACCACCTCACCGGGGCAGACCTCAATTGAAATTCCTTGCAGCACGGGCGTACCACCAAAGGCCTTATATGCATTTTCGAGCTTCACAACTGGACGTGCAGTAGCCATCATTTCCTCCGCTCGCTTTACAATCCTCATACGATCACTACCACCGTATCAATCGCGGTAGTAATCCATCTTCTTCTCAATGCGACCAACGGCGACCTCAACTAAGAAGTTAAATGCCCAATAGATCGCCGCAGCAATACCAAAAGGAATCATCGTGCGCTGAGCTGCCACTAACGCCTTTGCCGTTGAGAACATCTCTGCCACGCCAATAGAAAACGCAAGCGAGGTATCTTTTACCAGCGTAATGACTTCGTTGCCGAGAGCGGGCATGATGCGCTTGGCTACCTGAGGCAAAATGATGCGCATAAACGTTTGCGTACGAGAGTATCCCAATACCTCTGCCGCCTCATACTGCCCTTGCGGAATTGACTGAATGCCGGATCGGTAAATCTCAGCAAAATAGCCTGCGTAATTCAAGATGAAGGCCACAAGGCAGGCCTGCCACTTTGAATCAGGAGAGAGCTGGATGCCAAAGAGGTGATACGGGGCGAAATATACAGCGAACATCTGCAGCATCAGTGGGGTGCCACGCATAATTGAGATATACGCTCGCGCAACCAGACGCACGGGTACCACACGGCTCATGCGCATCAGCGCGATTGGGATACCAAGGGGCAAAGCACCCACCAGCGTAAAGGCGAAGATCGCAAGGCTTGTGACAAATCCGCTTCCAAGCAGGGTTACCATGGTAGTTGTTGGCATGTGGTCTCTCTCGTATCAAAAACGTTTCGTTGACCTCGCAACCTCACTGCTCGCCCGAAAAACCCGGACACCTGAGTACCCGGGTTTCTCAAGGTCAGGAGTTGAGGTCGAAGGGGATCTCAAACTCGTTCAATCCTTATTTCAGGATCCAGTTCTCAAAAGACAGGCCGTCCTTTTCATACTTCTTGCAAAGCTTCTCGATGGTGCCCTCTTCATAGAGCTCCTTCAAGGCCTGGCTAATTTTATCTCCGGTGGCAGTATCGCCCTTCTTCAAACCAACGGCATAGTTCTCAGTAGAAAGCGCCTGGTCAAGCTGGAGATAGGCACCAGGATTGGTAGCAAGCTGGTACTGAGCAATGGAAAGGTCGCAGGCTACCGCATCAGTGGCACCACTGGCAAGCTCTGTGAAGGCCGTATTGTAATCAGGACGGGTCTCGAGTGCGCCAAAGGTAGCAGCAAGATCGGCCTGATCGCCCTTAAGCACATCCCACGCCGCAGAGTCTACCTGCGTAATAACGTTTTTACCTGCAAGGTCTGCCTCGCTGGTAATACCGCTATCTTTCTTCACCACAATAACCTGCTTGTTCAGCATATAGGGCTTGGAGAAGCTGTAATCATCCTCGCGACCCTCCATGGTAAAGCCGTTCCAAATGCAGTTAATGGCACCAGAGTTTAAAAGCGTATCTTTAGCATCCCAGTCGATTGGATTCAGCTCTACCGTCCAGCCATTCTTCTCTGCAACAGCACGAGCAAGATCGAGATCAAAGCCGGTAAATTCTCCGTCATCACCAACATAACCATAAGGAGGATAGGCCTGGTCAAAACCAACAATGAGCTTACCAGTTGCTACCGCAGAGGTATCTTTGCCTGCTGCTTCAGATCCAGTGCCAGCCTTGGTACCTGTTGGCGCAGGCGAGCCACCGCACGCAGTGAGAACCAAGGCGAGTGTGAGTGAGAAGAAGGCGTATAGAGCAAGAAATGTTCGCTTTTTCATCGTGATCCCCTTTCAGCTGGGCGCTTAAGCACCCTGAGTTTCGTCTCGCGGAGTGTTGGCCAGCACTCCAGTCTCTCACCTGGAGCGTATGAGCAATACCGGAACTTTTCAGCACGACAGATCACAGGCTCAAAAGCATCGATTTTGCAGGTGCAAAGTTTCCTCAGAACACAGGTTGACTTCGCACGCACCGCTTTGGTGTTCGACGTGTGAGTACTTTACTTTACTAAAGTACTCAGTGCAAGTGTGTTTCCGCAAGATTTCACAAAAACCAATACTGACAGCCAAGACGCATCACTCAAGACATGAATACCGGCTCGGCGAAAACCGAACCGGTACACGCTGCGCCGCAACCACCACGTACTCTGTGTCAGCGAGCCATGGGTGCCCAAACAGCCATAAGACCCTCGTCCGAGCGCGGAGCAACAACCACTCCACACTCCGCAACCGCTAGGCGATCTTTACCAGCCAGCCATGAGTATCCTCAACTGCACCATCTTGAATTCCCGTTAAGGTCTCACGGAGCTTCGTCATAACCGGCCCCATCTCATCGTGGCCAGCCGGGAAGCTCACCGCCAAATCACCCTCATGAATCTCTCCAACAGGAGAAATCACAGCAGCAGTGCCACACAAGCCGCACTCAGTAAATGCACCCTCTTTTACCTCGTCCCAGGTGACAAAACGCTCATCAACCTTCATGCCCAAGTCGTGAGCTACCTCGACCAGCGAGCGACGAGTGATTGAAGGCAGGATAGAGTCGGTATGGCTCTTAGGAACCACCAGCGTGCCCGCAGTATCTACGAACAGCACATTTGCTCCACCCGTCTCTTCCACATAGGTGCGACTCTGAGAATCCAAGTAGAGGTTCTCGGCAAAGCCCGCACGGTGCGCATCCATGGTGGACTTCAAAGACATGGCATAGTTCAAGCCAGCCTTGATATTGCCGGTACCATGAGGCGCTGCTCGATCAAATTCAGCAATGCGCAACGAGATGGGCTTAAGGCCGCCCTTAAAGTAAGGGCCTACGGGCGTTACCAAAATATGGAAGTGGTAGGCCGGTGCTGGTGCCACGCCAATAACCTCTCCCGAGCCAATCATGAAGGGGCGCACGTATAGCGCAGCGCCTGAGCCATAGGGCGGCACCCATGCGGCATTTGCAGCAACTACCTCTTTGACCGCCTCAACAAAACGATCCTCAGGAAAAGCCGGCATCTCTAAGCGCTCAGCAGAGTCACGCATGCGCTTCGCATTCAGATCTGGGCGGAAGGTCACGATGCTGCCATCGGCCGTGGTATAGGCTTTGAGACCCTCAAAAACCTCCTGGCAATAGTGGAAGATGCCTGCGCACTCAGAAAGCGTGATGCTATGCTCACGCGTCAGGCCGCCTTCATCCCAAGATCCATCTGCCCAATCAGAAACATAGCTAAAATCGGTAGGGCGGTACGCAAAGTCTAAGTTGCCCCAGTCCAAATCTTTCTTCTCGCCAGCCATACTGCACTTCCCTCCGGTTGCCCAATGAGCCTATGCAGGGCATTCTACCGTTATGCCAGCTCCTTTTAGGAGCGCGGGTGCAAGACCAGCGAGGCTGTAGCCAAGTAGAAACATTATGTCGCGTGTTTGCCAGTCAGATAGGCGCGTGGATTGCCGGGCACTTGTCTGCCAGAGCGGCGTGTACATGCCTCCGGGTACCGGTCAGCAAAAGCGGTGTGTGCATTACGCCAAGCGCTTGCCAGTCAGAGCAGCGCCCGCATTACGCCGAGCGCTTACCAGCGAACTTCGCGCGAATCACACCAAACACCGCCGGGATCAAAGAGATGGCGATGATGCCTACTACGATGACTTCAAAGTGCTCTTGAACTGCAGGGATCCCACCGAAGAAATAACCCAAGAGAATAAAGATGCTCGACCAGGTAATACCACCCAAAATGTTATACAGAACAAAAGAATGCCACTTCATACCGCCGACGCCAGCAAGAAACGGCACGAAGGTACGAATGAACGGGAAGAATCGACCCAAAAAGATTGCAAGGTGACCCCACTTATCAAGAAAGGCTTCGCTCTTCTCAATGCGCTCCGGGGTCATAGCCTTGATCTTGCCAGACTCTATAATCCGCTTACCAAAGAAGTGACCAATCATAAAATTGCATTGGTCGCCCACAATGGCGGCAATCCAAACCAAGATAAGTAGATGCAAAAGATCGAGCGGACCAGACGCTTCATGAGCAAAAATACCAGCCGCAAATAGCAGAGAATCTCCTGGTAGAAACGGCATAAAGACAACGCCGGTTTCTATAAAGATGATCAAAAAGATAAAGCCATACGCATAGAGCGGCCCCATGGCAATCCAAGCTGCAATGGCAGCACGTGGGTTTTTGAGTAACTCAGCTAACAGATGAATGAGGTTCATCGGTATCGATTCCCTTGTTGTGCAGCAGCTTTTGAGCAAAGCCTCTGCTCGATTTGACGAGGCACGCTACCCCATCCTTGCAATATAAGAGCGCACTCCACATGACGTAGCGGCCTGCTCCCCAATCGAACAGCCATTTTACCCGACTTGCTAAGGAGCAAGATAGCATCTCAGCAGAAGTGTTCTGAATACTCACGAACCCTGAGGATACGGCGGCCACATCGCGGCTCAGGTGGTACCCTTGATAAATTGTATGCGAGCTATGGCGGCACCAATGCACTGTTCCGCCAAGAAAGATCACGAATGGAAGGAAAGCTGATGGGCTTCATTCGCACGATACGTGAGGATATTCAAGCGGTAAAGCACCATGATCCCGCTGCCCAGTCAGGTCTTGTGATTTTTCTCTCGTATCCTGGCTTGCATGCTACCTGGGCTCACACACCTGAGCATTGGCTTTGGAATCACGGGTTGAAAGGACTCGCCCGGGTGCTTTCTCAAGTCACTCGATTTTTTACAGGCGTAGAAATTCATCCAGCAGCACAGATTGGCAAAAGGCTATTCATTGACCATGCAATGGGCGTCGTCATTGGAGAAACCACCATTATTGGGGATGACTGCGTGCTCTACCAAGGAGTCACCCTCGGCGGCACCGGCAATGAATGCGGCAAGCGCCACCCTACGCTTGGCGATCGCGTAACCGTTGGTACAGGTGCCAAGGTGCTGGGCAATATCACGATTGGTAACGACGTACGCATTGGCGGCAACTCAGTCGTCGTCAAAGACGTACCCTCAGACAGCACGGTCGTGGGTATTCCGGGACGGATTGTTCGCCGTGGTGGCTGTCGTGTTCTAGAAGAGCAGGCAGATTCCGGTCGCCACCTTGAGCACCTCCCCGACCCAGTGCGCGAAGCCAGCCTGCTCAACCGCGAGGGCATTTCACAAAACCGCGACCGCATCTCTGAGCTTGAAGATCAGGTGCAGCGCCTGACCGAAGCGTTAGAGCGCCTCTCAAACGAGAAACGCTAGCTCGCCTTTTCTAGTGCTACCTGTGAGGCAAGGTAAGCGCCTCTCAAACGAGAAACGCTAGCCCGCCTTTTCTAGCGCTGCCTTTGAGGTAAGGCAAGCGCCCCTCAAACGAACAGCCCTCACGCTACCGCTTAGGCAAACTGGCTTTGGTAAAGCTTGGCATAGGCACCGCCTCGCTTGAGCAGCTCAGCATGTGTACCCTGCTCAATAATGCTCCCTGCCTCCATAACCAGGATCATATCGGCATCCACCACCGTTGAGAGCCGATGCGCGATTACAAAGCTCGTACGACCATACATAAGGGCTTCCATGGCCGCTACAATTTCTTGCTCCGTTTGGGTGTCCACGCTCGAAGTAGCCTCATCGAGAATTAAGATCGCAGGATCCAAAAGCATGGCACGCGCAATGGTAATGAGCTGGCGCTGGCCTTGGGAGATGGTTTCTGCATCATTTGAAACCAGAGTCTCATAGCCTTGCGGTAAGGTTCGCAAAAAGTAGTCCACGTGAGCTGCGCGAGCGGCGGCCATAATCTCTTCCCGGCTCGCTCCCGTGTGTCCATACGCAATGTTTTCTGCAATCGTGCCTTCTAAAAGCCATGCGTCTTGCAAGACCATGCCAAAACGACGCCGCAGATCTGCACGCCTCATCTCTCGCGTAGATACGCCATCGAGCTCAATAGCGCCTCCGTCAATCTCGTAAAAGCGCATCAGCAGATTGATCAGGGTTGTTTTGCCTGCCCCCGTAGCCCCCACAATAGCTACTTTCTGTCCCGCCTCCACAACAAAGGAAACGTCGTGCATAAGCGGACGGGCGGGATCATATCCAAAACGCACATGGCTAAACACAACCCGACCAGGCGCCTGAGCAGGCAGTACCCGAGGTGAAGCGGGATCAGGCTCCATTTCCTCTTCATCCAACAGCTCAAAAACACGCGCAGCGGCAGCGATAGCCGCCTGCATCAGATTCACCGTTTGAGAAAGTTGCGTAAGCGGCTCGGACGCCATGCCAACGTAGTGGAAAAACGCCTGGAAAATTCCGATGGTAATCTCGCCTGCTACTAAGAGCTGACCCGCCAAAATTGCAATGATAACCAAGGCTATACGGATTAAGAAGCGCACGGCAGGCGCTGAAGAGTTGATCAAAAAGTCGGCTATCAAACTTGTACGAGCCAACTCATCCGCATCAGCCGCAAGAGCAGCAGTGCTTTTTTCTTCCCCGCCAAAGGCGAGCAGGACGGCACGCCCCGTGTATGCCTCTTCCACATTGCCAGTAAGCACTCCAGTAGCGCGCTGGCGCTGATCGGAAACCTTCAAGGTATGAGTGGCGATCACATGAGTCGCTAAGACGGAAAGGATAATAAACAGAGCAAAAACAGCTGTGAGCAGCAAATTGTACTGAGCCATCATCATGACGGATCCTATGAGCATGCAGGCTGCAAGCACGAGCTGCAAAAGTCCGCGCTGCAAGACCTCAGACACCTTATCGAGATCATTGGTAGCGCGGCTAATCAGATCGCCCGGCTTTTTGTCATCCAGATATGAAAGCGGCAAATGTGCGATCTTCTTTGAAATACGCGTGCGCAGATTCAAATTGAGACGCTCAGAAAAACTCGCCATCACTGCAACCTGGATGCTGTAAAAGATCCACGCAAACGTCCAAAGACCGAGGTAAAGCAGGAGATCTGTTCCACCATTTTCAAGCGTTAACACGAAGTTTTTTCCGGCTGCAAATGAGGCTTGAATCTCCGTCCAGATTGCATCGATGATATGCGCGCTCAGTGCCGGCGTCATAAGAGCGCAAGCTACATAGGCAAGAGTCGCAAGCAAAGCTATAACCAGACGCCAACGAAGACCTGCCGCCGCATGCCAAAGGGCGAGACTGGTTTTGAGCGGTGAAATCTTAGACACTTGCTCTTGTTGGCTAGACTGATGTCTCGCCACCGCTCTCACCTCCCCGATTTTGAGACTCAGCAATCTCTCGGTAGACCGAACAACTCTCGAGGAGCTCCTCATGACGGCCAAGACCAACAATTCGCCCATCTTTAAAGGCAGCAATCTGATCTGCATCACGAACGGTAGAAATGCGCTGAGCAATTACCAGAACCGCTGCATCAGAAAGCGCGGCCGCCAACGCATGGCGGAGCGCTGCATCGGTTCTTGCATCCAGCGCCGAAAACGAATCGTCAAAAATATAGAGATCAGCCTTGCGCACCAAGGCTCGAGCAATCGCTAAGCGCTGGCGCTGACCACCAGAAAAGTTTGTGCCCCCAGGAGATACATGAGACGCCAAACCATCAGGTAAATCTCTTACAAAACCAGCTTGTGCAGCATCGAGAGCCCACCACAACCGTGCGTCATCGGCATGAGGATCGGCTCGTCTCAAATTCTCGGCTATCGTGCCAGAAAAAAGCCAGGCTCGCTGAGACACGTAAGCGATCTTTGCCCGCAGCTCAACCAGAGCAAGATCGCGCACGTCAATGCCTTGAAACAACAACTGACCGGTTGTTACATCGTGAAAGCGCAAAAGCATCTTTGCAATGGTCGACTTGCCTGAGCCCGTATTGCCAATAATGGCCGTCGTCTCGTTGCGTCTGAGCTCCAAGTTCAAATCATGCAAAGTGTCTTCATCAGCATCCGCAAACCGAAAACCCGCGTGAACAAAGGCGGCTATCGGAGCGGAAGGTGCCAAAAAGGCAGGAAGCGCAGCAGGCTCGGCAGGATCTTGAATCTCGGGCACCAGCGTGAGCACCTCTTGCGCTCGCTGCAAACACGCCAGTGCACGTGGAACTGAAAGCAGGGCAATTTGAGCCATCATCATAAAGAACATGATGAACAAGGCATATTGGATGAGGGCAGAGATCGAACCTATCTGCATTGCATGGGCACCCACCCGATCCGCTCCCACCCAAATAATGAGCGCTTCCACGCTGTTCATCAGAAAAAAGGTGAGCGAATCAGCAGCCGCGAACAGCATGTTTACTTTAATCGCACCGGTTGCATATTCAGAAAATGTGGTGTCGAGACGAGCGCGTGCATCATCCTCTTTTCCAAAGGCACGGATCACACGAACGCCCGTAATGGCCTCGCGGAGCCGCGCGTTCATCCGATCAATAAAGCCTTGAAGCCGCATAAAAATTGGGGCAGACGCGCGAAGTGCAATGAGTGAAATAGCCAGCACTGCAAATGTCACAGCAAGCAGGATCCAGCCCATCCACGCGTCAATGCTAAACGCGAGTGCAATAGAGATCGTGCAGGTAAAGGGTACCGGCAAGATCATCACAATCGACATGAGCAAGGTCTGCTGAACAACGGTCACATCAGATAAGGTGCGGGTGATCATCGAGCCGGTACCGATGCGCTCAAAGTCTGAACCAGAAAAGGCCAGCGAGGCCTGATAGATTGCAACGCGCAGATCTCGACCAACGTGAGCGGCAAGACGCGCGGCAAAATAATTGGTTACCAGAGCTGAGCCAGAACCAGTAACTGCCGCGAGCCCCATTGCTCCCACCCGCGCGAGCAGAATCTCGGGGGAACCCTGATCTAAAGCCGCGTTCATAAGGTTTGCAAGCTCGGTAGGAATATAGAGCATGCCTGCAATGCAAAGCGCCATAAAGCACACCGTGAGCACGGCAATCAGCATATAGGGGCGTATGAAACTCCCCAGCAGGCGAAGCGACGAGGCTACAGGTTGAGACCGAGATTGCCGAGCCATCAAAGATCCTACCTAGACCTCAACGACCGCAACACCAGCGTATACCTCATCAAAACGCTCCATCACCAAGTGACCCGTTCTGGGATCCATGGCGTTGAGCTTTCCGCAGGCATTTCCATAGGTGAGAATGGTTACATCATCTGCCCCGGCAGCGATTGCATGAGCAAAACCAGCGATGGTTGAGTCTCCTGAACCGGTGGCGTTTAGCGCAGCAATGGGCGGCGTGGTTACGCGATAGATTTTCTCGTTGTGGAAGGCGAACGAGCCTGCCGCTCCCATAGAAACCACAACCCACGGAATGCCCGCGAATCGCTTGTCTACCTTGAGAGCAGCGGCGAGCTCTGAGGCCTGATCGGGCGTGTAGGAGGTGCCAAGCAAACCGTTGATCTCAGTAAGATTGGGCTTCACAAGCGTGGGCTTTACCTCGGCAGCCAGAGCTGCATCAAGAGCCGCGCCTGACGTATCGAGCAGCACAGGAACCTGAGCCTTTGCAGCAACCGCTACGAGCTCGGCGTAATAGCTTGCTGGAACTCCCTTCGGCAGGCTGCCAGAGATCGTTACGCAGTTTGCGCGACCCACCAGCTCCTCAAATTTCTTTCCAAACTCAGCAAGCTCTGTAGCAGAAACCTCAGGACCGCTCTCAAGCAGCTCAGTTTGGTTGCCTTCATGCAAGATATTCAGGCAGATACGCGTTTCTCCTGCGATGGGCGTGAAATCATTCGGGATACCATCCGCCTTCATGAGCTCAGCCATATACGCACCCATATGACCGCCCATCAGCCCCGTAGCAATAACCTCGTCTCCGAGTTGACACAAAACACGACTGACGTTGAGCCCCTTGCCACCTGCCGTCTTCTCTGGCGTAACGCGGTTTACATCGTCTATCACCAGATGATCCAGGTGGTAAGCCGTGTCAATTGAAGGGTTCATGGTTACGGTGAGAATCAAGGGAACTCCTTTCAACCATGCGGCTCAATTACCGCAAGTCTTTCTATGTCACACGGTGCGACTGGGCGCGCGCGTGCAAGGCACATGCGAGCGAGGCACGAGCTCAAGGGCGGCGCGAGCAAGCTATGCACCTGCTCCATTGTATCCCGAACCTCACTAGAAAAAACGCACCTAAAGACGATGCGCGGTGATTGTGCTGATGCCCGCCAAATTGAAAATATGGTTCGAAATCTCGATAGGGGGTTATATTTAGTACATTTATTGCCCGTTAGGCACAGATTTGGCACGAAGTGCGGGCAAAAATGCTCCTAACGACACCGAAATGCACGCTCGGCCTAAAATACGCTCGGCTTGGAAACTGGAGCAGATTCATATTGGAAATATGAGGTGTAGCTCCGTGCATGTACGAAACCAATGTGAGAAATAAGGGATGAGCTCGTGCGCCCACTCGAACAAGCTCGCACAAATGCAGGTTGAAACAGGTGACACGAGTCCCCACGCGCACGTTCGGAAAAGCTCGCGCAAATGCGGGTTGAAACAGGTGACACGAGTCCCCACGCGCACGTTCGTTCAAACAACGAACTCCCGTGCACGTTCGCTCAACGTCCAGTCAAACAATAAGGGCGGAACCCAGTAGATCCCGCCCTTATAACAAGGCTTTCTATGTATCTAAATGAGCTGGCCTGTTCGAACCACACCGCGAGGCATCGCAAACAAGTGCCGCAACAACGAGAGGCACCAAGCCCAGTTAGCTCAGCTTATTCCGGACGAACCCAGCCCTCTTGAATTGACTCATAAAAGACCGCATCTGGCACCAGGTCATGGATGCTTTTGCCGTTCAGCCACGGAAGCTCTGCCAGCTCAGATAAGGTTGTTACCAACTCTGAACAATCGGTAAAACGACCACTCTCGTTGAGCTCCTCGCAATCTTGAACCCGCCAATACCCATCCGTGTGAGTCACGTAATAATCATGGCCATCAACAGTCATGAACACGCGGGTCTTAGAGCGCAAGTATGAGAGGAGCTCTTCGAAATTAACCGCGAGTGCATCGTCTGCCTTCATTCCCATGGGATCCTCCTTGCTTCACGCGCCGCCATAACACGGCGCTCATCCAACCGTTACTTTCAATTAACCCTAAGCATGACTCATCTATTCCGAGAAATAGGCGGGCGGTTCAGTTCATAGAGGTGGGCGGTGGATCTGCACCGCTAAGATGCAGAAGCTGTGAGCGCGTGACGCGCTACACACTGCCCAGGGCACTCCCCGTGGCGCTTCTACTCCACCGTAACCGACTTCGCGAGATTGCGCGGCTGGTCTACATCGCAACCACGCATCAAGGCAACCTCACGTGCCAGCAGCTGCAATGGCACCGTTGCCACGATAGGCATGAAAGCTTCGCAGGTCTTTGGAACAAAGATCACATGGTCAGCAATGCGTCCGATCTCCTCATCACCTTCAGTTGCAACAGCAATAATCTTGGCACCGCGAGCCTCGCACTCTTTTAAGTTTGAGACCAGCTTGTCGTATACCGCGCTTTTTGTAGCAACTGCAATGACTGGAAAACCCGGTTCAATCAGAGCAATAGGGCCGTGCTTCATCTCACCTGCTGCATACGCCTCTGCATGCAGATAGCTCACCTCTTTGAGCTTGAGTGCTCCCTCGAAGCTCACTGCAGCCCCCATGCCACGGCCAACAAATAGCGCCGAAGATGCGTGAGCGCAGGCTGCTGCAGCCTCAGCAATTGCCGCGCTTTGTGTATCTAGAACCTTTTGAATATAGCCTGCGGTATCTCCGAGATCACGGAAGAGCATGCGAGTCTGACCTGGCGTGAGCCTTCCTTTTACCTGGCCTAATAGCATGGCGAGCAGGGTTAAACTCACAACCTGACCAATGAAACTTTTCGTGCTTGCAACCGCAATCTCCTTGTTTGCCTTTGTGTAAATGACACCATCAGACTCACGAGCTACGGGCGATCCCACCACATTGGTAATGCCAAAAACCTTTGCCCCCTTAATGCGGGCATCACGAATAGCAGCCAAGGTATCGGCGGTCTCTCCAGACTGAGAAACAGCAACGACTAAGGTAGACGGTGTAATGATGGCATCGCGATAGCGAAACTCACTCGCTGCCTCTACTTCACAAGGAATGCGCGCCCAGCTTTCAATATTATTTTTTGCAATGAGGCCAGCATGCAAGCTCGTCCCGCACGCAATGATATATACGCGATCAACTAGGTTCAGCTCTTCAAATGAAAGCCCCAGCTCATCAATGTCAATCTCGCCAGCACCAGAAAGCCTGCCCACGAGGGTATCGCGCACGACACGGGGCTGCTCGTAGATTTCTTTCATCATGAAGTCGGGGTAGCCGCCCTTTTCTGCCAGGTCAATGTCCCAATCAATATGGGTGACTACCGGCTCAAGAGCCTCTCCCGCCGCATTGGTATAGGTGATTTCTGTTGGAGTGAGACGTGCAAACTGGCCATCTTCCAGCACGACCACATCGCGTGTTGCATCAATAAGCGCAATAACGTCTGAAGCAACATATGAGCCCTGAGTGCCGCGACCAATAACAATCGGACTATCTTTGCGAGCAACCGCAATCACACCCGGCTCATCTGCCGAGACCACCGCAATGCCATAAGCTCCTGCAATCTGCCCGCATGCAATGCGGAGCGCCTCCATCAGATCGCAGGTAGTACCCGCCTCAGCGCTCGTATCCAGCGCCTCCTCAATCAGGTGAGCTAAGACCTCAGTATCTGTTTCGCTTACAAATACGTGGCCGCTCTGAATCAGCCTGGAGCGCAGGTCTGCATAGTTTTCAATAATGCCATTGTGCACAACGGCAACTCGTCCGCTGCAGCTCACGTGCGGGTGAGCATTCTCGCGTGTTGGTCTACCGTGTGTTGCCCAGCGCGTATGACCAATGCCGCAGGTGGCGTCTGAGTCTTTGCCAGCAAGCTCAGACTCAAGCCCTGCTACCTTGCCCACACGCTTTACAATATCGAGCGCGCAAGTCCCCTGGTCATCGGCCGTTTCAAGAGCCACTCCTGCTGAGTCATACCCGCGATATTCCAATCGCTTAAGCCCTGAAACCAAAATTTCAGCAGCTCGTTGCTCTCCGGTATATCCTACAATTCCGCACATACAAGCTCCCTCCGCATCCGATTGGACGTCGAGCGTGGTACTTGGCGTCCAATCGCATGATTTGGACGGGAACCATACTAATAAGAGAGAAAGACTTTCGTTTCAAAAGCTGGTATCTTCATTAAATAACCAGCTTCACATCTACTAGCTGTATGTGCCTTTTTTAATGCAAGAATCCTATCCATTCGACAACTAGGAATCGGTGAGTTTAAAGGACTTGCCACCGTTTTTAGTGTAAGAATCTTGCCCATTCACAAGCGCACACGACGAGATTGAAGATTGTTGCGACGAGCAGTAACTTACGGACGGCATCGAGCTTTACACGACCTTGAGAAAACCAGGGCATGAGGCAACTAATAAGCAGACACATAGATCCACGCATCGGAAACGCGCATCGCTTGCCAACAAGAAAAGCCTCACCCGCAGGCGAGGCTCTCTTGAGGTATCTAAGACTGGTAATAGACTGCCTTGCTTCTCAGTACTTCCGCAAGCTCTCTAATATCTTTGTTCTCAGATACCGCACTGTGAATCCACTGATAAACCTCGTTGTTTTTAGAATGTTCCCCATCCTCCAACTTGACCATGATGCCTGCTCTGCGCAGTGTCAACAAAACAACTGAGACGGCTGTACGTTTGTTTCCATCTAAAAAGGCATGGAGCTTGGCAATCTTTAATCCGATGTCTGATACTTGCTCAAAAATATCAGCGTATTTATCATGTGGCGTGCTGCCCCCATAACCAACAAACACATTCGTTACTAACGAGCTGAGCTTACCGATAAGCTCTTGCCTATGTTGGTGAGCAGTGAGCTCACAAAAACAGGCTTGCTCTCTTTCGATGGCGGCATGTGCATCTAGAATTGCTTCAGCGAAGCCGTAAACGTGCTCTTCTGTAGCAAACTCAGTTGGTTGCGTATCGTACTTCATGAATTAGCGAGCAGACGCAAGGCGTTAGGAATAGAGCTGATCACGGCCTGAATATCCTCTTCAACCGTATTTCCAAGGTTTTTTAGCCCGTTGGCATCATCAGACGCGAGAATGTCCTCAACGCTAATAGTGGCTCCGGGCGTGTTGGAATAGACCTTGTTCCATGCCCCCGCTTCACGATGCGAGAACTCAACAAGATCAAAGGTTGAAAGTTTGCCATAAGTGTTTGCAACATGCTCAATCGTAAGAATGACGCTAGCGGGTAGCTGAGCGACATCTTCTATAGGATTGCTGATCACGTCTCTACGGTAATGCTTAAATGCTTGATACACAGAAGGAACCACAGGGCCATACGTCCACGCTTCAATATCGTCAGAAAACAAACGCGTGCCATCACGCCGCAATTGTTCGACCTGTGCGTAGTAAAGCAACTTATTCAGCTTCAAGTTGGTAATCTGCAAGTCTTGACCGAACTTAACAATCATGAAGTTAGCAACTTCGATAGCCCTCATGGTTCCCCCTTTCTCTTTGATCTATTTCTACCTTATCGCCCGGACGTGAACAAGGCACTGGGAAAAGGAAGTGACGATAAAAACAGCGAAGCGCGTATGGATAAAGCTAAGCGGCGCTAGGAATTCGGAAAACCCTCGTACCTAGCGCCACTTACCTATTTACAAGCCTGTAAGCACGATGCTGTTAAGTTAGCATTGTACCTGCTCAACTTTATAGTTCTCACGTAAGCACTTCATACTCATACGCATCAATAATGCAACCTTCTTTAATACATGAATCCTACCCATTCACAAGCGCACACGACGAGATTGAAAATGGCACCCCTATTATACCAGGTAGGCACCCACATCAAAGTCCATGCCGCCTACGAGCGAAGCGCCTGCTACACTGCTTGCGCGCTGCAGTAAAAATGGTCGAATCAACTCTTGACGGCTCAGATCCTGATCCATGGGCTCGCCCGAGAATGCAGCCAACTTCTCGAGCTCAATTTGTTCAATCAACAACTGGACGCCACGCCTGCCCACCTCATAGCCTGAAGGTACAACCGTGGTGAGAGGAATATCTCCAATCCAGGCGAGTGGATTACCGTCACATCCTGCAACGGCAACATCTCCCGGCACACGCAAGCCCGCTGCGCGAACTGCAGCAAGCGCTCCTGAAGCGAGGGCATCGGTCAGGCCGATAATAAAATCGGGGCGCTCGCACGCGGGACGACGCATCAGTTTTGACCCAACCTCAAAGCCATCGCGTGACCGATCGGGCGCACCCTCATCAATAAACTCAAATTGAACCGTTGCATCATGAGCCACATGAATAATTCCGCGCGCGCGATCAACCTCAGCAGGAGCAAATGAGCGCCCAAACACCGCAATATGGTGAGCTCCAGACCGTGCTGCATGCTCCGCTACCAGGGCTCCTTGCTTTTCTCGATCTGCAGCAACGCGGCAGCCCGGCCCCTCCCCAATCACGCCTTGATACACCATGGGAATTGCGCGGCGCGAAGCAGGCAGCTCCACATGTTGGGCGCATAAGGGATGAATCAGAATGCCCGCTACCTGTGAACCCGCAAGATAGCGCAAGTTCGCGCGCTCAATCTCAGGGTCTCCAGCTGAATTCAACATAATGAGGTCGTAGCCAGCACGACGCGCCTCACTTTGAGCGCCTGAAGCCTCTTGCAGCGGAAATCCATGGGTCATATGCGGAAGAATCAAGCCAAATACTGCAGAGCTGCCACCTGCAAGCAAGCGAGCGCTCTGATTAGGCGCATAGCCGAGAGCATCCATAGCTGCGCGTACCCGCTCAATTGTTTCTGGGCGCACCCGATCGGGATGGTTCAGCACATTGGATACGGTGCCGAGGGCAACTCCCGCCTCGCGAGCAACCTCTTGGATCGTAACCTTGGCCATAAGCTCCCTCGCTCATAGTTGATGCGCTTCAAGATGCTTGAATTGTATCAGCTTGAGTAAGGGTAGCGATCCTTCGCACGGTATTGCGCCTGCCGTCGTCCAACGCAGCTACCGGGTACATTGCACCTCGCGTATCAGCCATGCCTCATGCCTGTGCCACAAAGGCAGAACACATCGCCGGCGGCCAAGCTAACTCAGGGCTTCGCATCCCATGCGCCCACGATCAACGCTGCGCGTTCGGCAGTGCGTATTAGGCATCCAAATCCAAGAGCGCTTGGTAAGCTGCACCAAGCAGACCCGCGTCGTTTCCGAGCATGGCGCGACGGAGTACATAGCGATCGCGAATGCCTGGGAACACATACTTGCCCAGGCGCTCTGACAAAGGACCCATGAGCAGATCCCCTGCATACGAAAGGCCGCCACCGATGATGATCTCGCGAGGATCGACCGTATTAACGATAGCCGCAAGATTTTTTGCAAGGTATTCAACAGTTATGTCGCGAGCATCAATAGCCAGCGGGTCTCCCGCCGCCACATCATCAAACACTTCCTTACCTGATGCATACGCATGAGCAGAGCCCGCGCGAGCAAGCAATTGGTTGGCCGTCTTTACAAAACCGCTGGCAGATGCATAGCACTCAAGGCAGTTTGTTTTACCGCATCCACACTGGCGCACACCAGAGGCATCAACGGGTGAGTGGCCAATTTCTCCAGCACAGCCATGGTCGCCATTCATGATGCGACCGCCCACAATGATGCCGCCACCCACGCCTGTTCCGAGCGTTACAAAAACCGCGTTGCCGCCCATGCCCTCGGCGTCTCCACCCATCCAGACCTCACCGAGCGCTGCAGCATTTGCATCATTGAGCAAAGAGACCGGAAGCCCCAGCTCAGCCTTTACCACACGACCAAGCGGCATGCCATTCCAACCAAGGTTAACCGCACGCTCAACCACATCGCCCATAATGGGGCCGGGAACGCCAATTCCCACGGCAACCGGAACCTCATCTTCTGGCAGCTCTGACATCTTGGCGCGAAGATGCTCAACGATGTCTCCGGGGATATTGGCACCGCCATCGCTCACATCGGTAGGAATTGCCCACCGATCGAGGATCCTACCTGCCTCATCCACAATCGAAAATTTGACGGTAGTGCCACCAAGGTCGATACCAAACAAGCGCTTCATGGTCTCCCCTTCCGGATGGTGCTGCATGCCCATATTGTAGAGCCTGTTGCTCCCATGGTCGATGTGTTTGCGAGGGTATCGCGTGTTGTTATGCGCCGCTCAGCTGCTCAGAGTCGCGCGCTCGCTCAGTCGTATGCTCGTGGTGCGCCGCACACCTGCTCGGGCGTTCGGCTACCCGGCTGCTCGGCTTCTCAACTGGTCGGCTGTTCACACGCAAGACTACTCGTGGTACACCGCTACCTGCTCAGCTACTCGGCTTTTCGCACGCAGAGCCGTTCGTGGTACACCGCGAGCCTCCTCAGCAGCTGAACTCCTCACTCGCGAGCCTGCTTGGGTACACCGCGAGCCTGCCCAACTGCTCAGCAAAATGGCCGTACGCAGATCAGCCACAGCGGGCGGTCAGATCTACGTACGGCCGAACCACACTCACACAGCGCGTCATTTCCCCTAGGCACAAAACTACAAGGCAGCCAGACTGCTCATCGGTTCAGTGCAAGTCAGCAGCTGAGAGCACCGATCATCTCGCGAGAACCAGCGGCACGAGCGATGGCTGAGAGTACCTTAGGCAAGTTTGCCAGCATGCTGTGCAGCAGCAATATAGTTGCCGCCATCTACCAGCGTGGAGCCAGAGATAGCGTCTACATCAACGTCTGCCAAATCATCAAGCTTCTTGCCAGCAATATCGTCTTCCAAGGCGTGGAGGGACTCGAGGTAGCCCTTGGTGGCCTTACCGTGCTCCTTCATAAGGGCAGAATAGATAGAGTCGTTCGTCCCCTTGGAAACCAAGACCTGACCCTCGGCATAACCTGCACCGAAGCCCTTATCTGAGTTAGGCACCGGCTTTACGCCCTCAGTCTTTGCATCAAAGAACTGGAACTCATCAATGCTCGTGGCAACCAAGGTATCGCCCTGCACCAAAGAAACGGCGCTGCCAAAGGCCATCTTGCTGTGAATTGCCTCTACCACACGGCCAAACTTCGCTTCGCCCTCAGCAAGCTCGCCGGTGCTCGTGAGCGTATCGTCTGCCGCAACCTCTGCCACAACAGCCAAATAGTTCGGGCCATCTACCAGCGTGGATCCAGAGATAGCGTCTACATCAACATCCTTGAGCTCTGATGCCTTCTTGCCAACTGCAAACGCCTCAACTGCCTTCATAGACTCAAGATAGCCCTTGGTAGCCTTGGCATGCTCGGCCATAAGCTTGGAATAAAACTCATTGTTATCTGCCTTAGAGATAAGCACCTGACCCTCGGCATAGCACTTGGCTAGCTTCTCATCAGAATTGGGAACCGGAGTAATTCCCTCAGTGTCTGCAGCAACAAACTGATACTCATCAATATTAACCGCAGCAATGGTGCCATCTTCCTTTACAGCAACAACCACCTGTGTGAAGGCTTTATCACCATGGGCTGAGCCATAGCCACGATGCAAGACCACCTTGCCAGATGCGCCCTTAGCACCTGAACCGGCTGCAGCCGGAGCCTTGGCATCATTCTTAGAGCATCCTGCTAGAGTTCCTGCACCAAGCACACCTGCACCCACAGCAATCGTTCCACGCAAAAAGTTCCGGCGCGTTAGATTCATACTCATCATGTCCTCCTTATTCTGGACGATCATAGCTATTTGCTTATTTTATATAATCCCCTGGTGTTAAGCAATTATCGAGCACCTATTAATGAAGCAAGATGTGCAGGTTGAGCAAGCAACTATACTGATCAAGAAGCGTTCTTTGACCACGACCTTCCCGAGAGGAAGTACCCATGCTTACGCGTGAGTTTCGCCACTTTAATACAGTAAATACTGTCGTTGCAGACACTCAAAACGAAGGCTTACTGGATGAGGTAGTTGCACTTTGCGACCGCTATGACCAGATGTTTTCTCGATTCAATCCCGCAAGCGAGCTATTTTGCGTCAATGAGGCCTTGCGTCGCGGCGAGGGAGCCAAGCTAAGCCAAGAGCTTGAGCTTGTCTTACAAATTGCCCTTGCATACTGTGAGGCGACCGGTGGATTATTTGACATCACCATGGGAAGCGTCACACGTCTTTGGAATATGAGCCGAGGTATTGTGCCGGATTCTGACAAACTCGCTCGCGCCTTACAGCAGGTCGGCTGGGAGCATCTCACGATTGAAGATGGCTACCTTCGCGCCACGGGCACACGACCCTGCCTTGACTTAGGAGGGATTGCCAAAGGCTATATTGCCGATCGCATGCTTGATCTTTTGGAAGATGGCGGCTCTCGGCACTCGCTCGTAAACCTTGGAGGCAACGTTGCAATGCGCGGTGGCAAGCCAGACGAGCAGACCGGAGATATTACGCCCTGGCGAATTGGCCTACGTGAGCCGGTAGCCTCTTCTGCCACCTCCCCGGTACGCCATTTTGCTGTTGTAAGCATTGAGTCGGGCTCTGTGGTTACAAGCGGTGTGTATGAGCGTGCTTTTGAGCGAGATAACACGACGTACCACCACATTCTCTCGCCTAAAACTGGCATGCCGGTACCAACTGATGTACTCGGCGCAACCATTATTTCTGAGCGCTCGATTGATGGAGACGGCTATACCACCGCTCTCGTTGCGATGGGAGCTGAAGCAGCAATCAACTACGCAGAGCGCGTTGATGGGCTGGAAGCCGTTATTGTCGACACTGCCGGAGATGTGTTGGCCACCACTGGTGTCGGAACAGAAAAGATCGGCTTTACACTTGCCACGAGCACAAGGCCATAAACAAGCAAAAGCCGATCCTTAAGCACCTGAGCAAATACCGAATGGTATTACGAGCGTTCAATACGCAAGAACTTCTCGCCCGCTTGCACCTTTCCTTGTGCCACCTGATCAACAGATGCCAACTCATTTGAATTCACGACGGTACAAATAACTGCGTCACTGTGCCCGGACTGCCTGATCAATTCTTTAGAAAACGCGATCAAATCAACACCGAGTTCAACATGGTCACCCTGTTCAACAAAGCGGTTAAATCCCATCCCGCCCATATCAACCGTATCAATTCCGATATGAATAAATACTTCTACGCCATCTGCTGTTGTAATACCGATGGCATGATTCGTTTGAGTCGTAGCCGTCACTTCGCCAGACACGGGCGACTCAATGACCTCGGAATCAGGCTCAATTGCCGCCCCTTCTCCCAATGCTCCAGAGCTAAATACCGAATCAGCAATCTCAGAAAGTGAAAGACAGCGGCCTGATATAGGAGCAGCGATACTCATCGTAGGCTCGGTGTTTTGTGCGTGCTCAGCCGCTGCGTGACGCCGAGCGAGCAACTGTGTAAACAAAAAGCCCGCTGTAGCGGAAACAGCAATCGTAGCAAGGCACATCCAGAAGTTAAACATGCTCCCGTCGGTACCAATATAGGTTGGTGAAGTCATCAGACCTGGCCCTGCCCAGCTAAACTGCTTCAAATCAAACAAGGCTCCAAACACAGCACCTACAGCGCCTCCAAGCGTTGCCCCCAAAAATGGGTAACCAAACTCAAGGCAGATACCATACAACGCAGGTTCAGTAATACCGAGAATTGCAGTGATGCCCGAAGACAAAGACAGCTGCTTCACCTCTGACTTGCGAGTCAGCAAAAACATTGCAAGAGCGGCTCCACCAATTGCTGAGTTGCCCGCAAGGCCACCGGGACAGAAGATATTGTCATATCCCATTGCATTCATCGTTGGCATATTAATGGCATATACAGCCTTATCCATGCCGGTGATGATTCCGATCGGGCAGAAAGCTCCCCACAGAGCACTTGCGAGCAAACGCACATGAGCAACAAGAAATTGGAAGAGCGCAGAAAAGCCTGTACCCGCAACATAGCCAATCGGGCCAATCACAATCAGTACCACAGGAACGCTAATTAGCATGGTACAAAGCGGAAGGAGAAAATACTGAACGCTTGAAGGAATAACCCTCTTGCATGCATTAAAGACCAGAGCCATAAACGGTACGCCGAGCATGATTGGCAAAAATGATCCGCTATACGTAACCGGGTATACCGGAAGCCCCAAGATGTCCAGCCCAGGAACCCCATTAATCGTGGAAAAGAGCAGGGTCATTCCTAAGAGAGCACCAAGCGCCGGCCTCACCCCCAACTTATCGGCTGCAGCCCATCCAAGACAAATGGGCATAAAATAAAAGCCAGCGTTAGCCACTCCATTGAAAATCGTAACGACCCCTGATTCGGCATTGACCCCTAGAAAAGTTGTACAGATGGTTAGGAATGCCATGATCATTCCGCAGCACATATAGATGGGAATAATCGTTCCAACTACGGCTCCCAAATAGTCCATAGTTTTGCGACCCAAGACTTGCATGCGTTCTTTTAGGCTGCCCGTATGCTGATCGGTTGATAAGCTTTTTTCTTCGCGCGCGCCACTATAGCCAGTGATAGTCAAAAATTCCTGGAAGATTGTCTCGATATCGGTTCCTACGACAACCTGTATTTCTCCACCACCTACATCACGAACGCCAAAAACGCCCTTAAGCGCTTTGAGCCCATCAATATTGACAGCACGCGCATCGGCGAGTCGAAATCTCAGGCGTGTAGCACAGTGGGTAGCAAAAGAAATATTCTTCAGCCCTCCCACTCCCTCTACCACACCGTGAATTAGTTGCTCGTATCTCATGCGAACCCCCTTCATGATCGTCGCCGACATCCTGTCGTCTGTCTATCTCTGACGATATGAAGGCTCGTGTTCCACTGAAAGAAACACCTGTTACAGTTCGGTTGAACGGTACCTATTCAGCTAGCTTTCCAACCTGGGATTCATGCCAACGGCGCGCAAGCACTTCGATGATGTAGATAACCGGTACCTGGCTTGTGAGATTTGCATCAGATGAGCTGCGTACTGCAGTCATGTCATAGCTGATAGCGTGATCAGCCATGCGAGCTGCAGTGGAAGCAGAGTCTCCGGTAATCGCTAGTATCCGAGCTCCTGAACGCTGGCAATCCTTAAGCTGGCAAATAAGATGTTTTGATTCTCCCGATACCGATAACGCAATCACCAAAGCATGCTCACCGAGCTCATCTGAAATGGGATACCAGGGATCATCAATGGACAGGGCAAGCTTCCCCATTCCAGAAAAATATCTTCCGCCATAACGCGCAAGCAAACCTGAACCTCCCTGACCCATGAAGACTACAATGTGCGAAGAGCTGATCATCTCAACTGCTCGAGCAATCGCCGTCTCAAAGGCTGCGGTATACGTGCGCTCGAAGTAATCAAGAATCTCGCGTGTATCGCCACCGGGCTCACGACGCTCTCCACTTTCTAGATGCTCTCGTAGGCGATCCTTGAGCTCTGCATAACCTTCGCATCCGACCTTTTCGCAAAAGCGCAGAATCGTACTTGTTGAAACAGATACACATTTCGCGAGATGGCGGATACTCATATAGGTAACGTCTTGCGCGTGAGCGAGCACGTATTTATAAATATGCAGATCAGTCTCATTAAACTTGCGCACACTGTCATACGAAAAAAGCTCGTCCATCGCGCCTTCCCTAAAACCCGAAAGCACGCCGGCAAATACTGCATCCGGCGTGCTGATCGTTTTATCAATCAAGACCCTTGCGCTTAAGAGCTATTCGAGGTTGGCATGCCTTCTCATAAGCTCTTCGTTTCTCTGAGCTATTGTCTCATCAGACACAATATCGATAATAATTGCATCACCAATCAACAGAACTGTCTGCTCAAATGTATTCGATCCGGGCTGAATAGAAGAGCGAGCGTGCTGTTCAACCTTTGTAGAAACAGCCCCTACCTCGACCACCACATCAGCCAGGCTACCAATAGGAGATTCTGGCTGCGTAGTAATCAGCGCAAGAGCAGCACCGAGCTGTTTGCACTTTTCCGCAATTACCCGCAGGGTGCCTGTAGCCCCCGAACCTGAAGCGATAACGAGCAAATCCCCCGGCTCAATAGCAGGCGTTACCGTCTCTCCCACTACATAAGACTCAAAGCCCATGTGCATAAGGCGCATCGCTAGACCTCTGATCATCATGAGAGAGCGACCAGCTCCAGCAACAAAGATCTTTTTTGCCGATAGAATCTCAGACTCAAGTGCTTTGAGCTGCGCTTCATTGAGCTCTGAAAATGTTGTCGTCAGCTCATCGGCGACTTGCAACATGATCGCCTTAATCTCACTCATGAGAGTTCCTCTTTCATTTCAATTACAGCGGAGCGCACATCAACGGCGTTATACAAAGAGCCACCCGCAATAACAATGCCAGGCTCGAGGGCAACATAGTCAGCCACTGTATCCATAGAGACGCCACCTGCAACAGCTGACATCTTAGAATCAATAGCGCCTACGAGCTGTTGCAGATCCCCCAATGGCGTGCGACCCTGCGCTTGCTGATCAACACCGGTATGAACTGCAACAAGGTCAATGCCCATCTCTACCAACTCTTTTGCGCGTGCAGCAATATTTTCCACACACATCAGATCGGTCATAGCAAGCTTGCCGTGAGCATGAGCGGCCTCGATCACTTCCGCGATCGTTGCATTATCTGATACCGCTAAAACCGTCACAATGTCAGCTCCGGCCTCACAAAGATCAGCCGTCTCAATGGCTCCGCCGTCCATAATCTTTGAGTCGGCAAGCACGCACATCTTGGGATAGCGATCCTTTAAAGAGCGAATAACGTGCACACCCTCACGCATCAGCAGCGGCGTTCCACATTCAAAAATATCAATTACGTCGTGTATCTTGTCTGCGTACTCAAGAGCAAGTGCAAGATCTGCATTATCAACAGCAATTTGTAACTTCATGGATCTACCCTTCCTAACAGGCATGCGTACGCGCTGAAACCAACTATTCGATATCCCATAGACAATCGCGCTAGACCGCGCAGCGCATCATGGCATCAATCCGATCAACAAACTTACTTGGCTGCAACATATAGGCATATCGTTCCGGGTGACGTATGTAATTCGTATAGCAGGGGTATCCAAATTCAATGCCAAGACCTGGATTCTCTATGGGATAAAACAACGCTGGTGCGGGCTGCTCTCCATACGTCCGATTAGCCTCAAGACGGATCTCGCCGCCGTCATGCAAAACATAGGCAGCAAGACCATGTGCACGCTGAATGGGGTCATATGAATTGCTACATGCTGTAGCTGCAATATTGCTAAATGCTGAAACCGTATTCAGCGGATTAATAGAGCAGTGACCGCAGAATGGCGGGATAATAATCGCTTCTCCTGCCTTCACTCGAATAGCTCGAATATATTCAAACCGGCCAGGATCATCTTGATCAAAGCGCTTGCTCTTTTGAAGCACAAAAATGATCTCTCCGGCTATGACCTCATAAACCTCAGGATAGGGAGCGCTGTCTCCTGCAGCATAACTGTGGTAATGACCAGAGGTCTTAAAATACTCATCACCAACCGTGCCGGGTAAAACGACCGTCATATCGTACGAAAGCCCACTCTTTTCAAAATATTGCTCATCACCTGCAAAGCGAATGTTTCTATATGCACGGTATGCAATTGTTTTTGAATCGGTAATCTCGTTGAGCTTAAACAAGCCCTGCATTGCATCAAGTGTTTTTGCTGAATTCCCATCATGCAGTAGGCCATCATAAAAACTCAGCTCACCCGTTTGCTCATCCATGATTATGGGAAGCCCCGAATGGTGCAGGATCATCGCAGCCGCCTTTCCTATCTCGCTGCCTCTTAGATTTGAGCCTAGGCCGACAGCTGTCACAGTGATAGGAACGTGCGTTTCACATTTTCGTGTATGAATTTGGATGGTAGGTAGGAACAAAAAGGATCGGCTTTACACTTGCCACGAGCACAAGGCCATAAACAAGCAAAAGCCGATCCTTAAGTGCAGGGTTTATATGTAGCGCTGGATGCTGCGCTACTGGATGCTACGTTGCTGGATGTTGCGCGCAGGAGCTGCGGAGCTAGACGCTACGACACCGAGCGCCAGCGAACCTCAGCTGCGGCGCACCGTCACGCGCGAACTGAGCAGAAGCTGCACGCCCTCAGCCCTACAACTGGGCAAGCCTGCACGCCATCAGCCATCCACAGCAGCAGCCCCTGGAGCCCACCGCCTTACAGCTGAGCGAGTGCCTGATCTACATCTGCAATCAGATCCTCGGTGCCCTCAATACCGCAAGAGAAACGCACAAGATCTGGAGATACACCAGCAGCAGCCAGCTCATCGTCGGTCATCTGACGATGCGTGGAGCTTGCAGGATGCAAGCAGCAGGTGCGAGCATCGGCCACGTGGGTAGCAATCTGCGCCAGCTTCAAGCCTCCCATGAAGCGCTCTGCAGCAGCACGACCGCCCTTTACGCCAAAGCTGACGACGCCGCATGAGCCACCAGGAAGGTATTTTTGAGCAAGGTCAAAGAAGGGATCGTTTTCCAGATTTGGATAGCGAACCCAACTTACCTGTGGGTGGCTTGCAAGATGCTCAGCTATGGCCTGACCGTTTTTACAATGCTGAGCCATACGAACATGCAAGCTCTCAAGACCTAAATTGAGCAAGAAAGCGTTTTGCGGGCTTTGAATACTTCCAAAGTCACGCATGAGCTGTGTTGTTGCCTTAGTAATAAATGCGCCAGCAAGACCAAAGCGCTCGGTATACGTCACGCCATGATAGGACTCATCAGGTGTGCAAAGCCCCGGGAACTTATCCGCATGAGCCGTCCAATCAAAGTGGCCAGCATCCACAATGGCACCGCCTACGCCTGCACCATGCCCATCCATATACTTCGTGGTTGAGTGCGTCACAATGTCTGCTCCCCACTCAATCGGGCGGCAATTCACTGGCGTGGGAAATGTATTGTCCACAATCAAAGGCACTCCATGATCGTGAGCAGCGCGTGCAAAGCGCTCAAGATCTAAAACCGCAAGTGACGGATTTGAGAGCGTCTCTCCAAAAACAGCCTTGGTGTTTGGACGAAATGCTGCTTCAAGCTCCTCATCCGTACAAGTGGGAGACACGAACGTAAACTCGATGCCCATACGCGCCATAGTGACAGCAAAGAGGTTGTACGTTCCTCCATAGATTGCCGAACTTGCTACGACATGATCGCCACAGCTTGCAAGATTAAAAACGGCATAAAAGTTTGCTGCCTGGCCAGAACTGGTGAGCATCGCGGCAGAGCCACCCTCAAGCTCACAAATCTTACCAGCAACATAGTCGTTCGTAGGATTTTGCAGGCGCGTATAAAAATACCCTGACGCCTCAAGATCAAAAAGCTTGCCCATGTGTTCGGAGGAATCGTATTTGAACGTTGTGCTCTGGATAATAGGAACCTGCCTAGGTTCACCATTTCCAGGATGGTAGCCACCTTGCACGCAGGTGGTATCGAGTGACTGGCTCATAGCTCTCCTCACATCCGGCTCGTACGATCTACTTCGGCGCTACTCATTTGAAGGTAGCACACGATGCGAGCCATCTTACTCGCTTGTGCAACTTCTCAGGTACCGTGCAGTAGCGGGTATTCAAATGGATACAGATCGGAAACCATCCGGGCATCCAGAGCGCAGGTAGTGAGAATCTCAAAGAACTGCCCTATGATGGTATCTGAGTATCGAGTTTGAAGGTGGACGATGCCCATGGATGGCAGCGGCAATCTCACTGCAGTAGAGCTGTTCGCAGGAGCAGGCGGGCTCCTTTTAGGCACCGCTCTTGCGGGCTTCAAGCATCTCGTCGCAGTAGAGCGTGAGCATAACTGCTGCAATACACTCCGCCTAAGCCAAGCAAAGGACTATCCACTACTTCATCCTGACCTGCAGATCATTGAGCAAGATGTTCAATCGATTGATTGGTCATCCATGCCTAAAAACATTGACTTGTTAGCCGGCGGACCCCCATGTCAACCTTTTTCGTTGGGTGGGCTATCTCGCGCTGAAACCGATAAGCGTGATATGTTTCCTGCATTTACCTCAGCTCTTGCAACGCTCAAACCGCGTGCTTTTATCTGCGAGAACGTAAAAGGCCTCACGCGCGAATCATTCCATCAGTACTACGAATACATCCTTTTGCGGCTACAGCATCCTTCATTGCTGCAGCACGATCATGAGACGTGGCAACAGCATGCGATTCGTCTCTCGCGAGCTCACACGAGCGCGAATCATGAAGGTCTTCGCTACGAGGTTATACCAACCGTAGTAAACGCAGCTGATTACGGCGTGCCGCAAAATCGTTATCGAGTGTTCATCGTTGGCTTTCGCTCTGATGTTGAAGCGGCCTGGGCTTTTCCTGAACGTACACATGGGCACAACTTAGAACCCTATGTAACACTTCGAACAGCAATAGAGAACGTTCCAGGTCTGAACAACGAGACGGGTGGCGGTACGCCTCGATCGTATCCCGGCCATACAGGATCTGAGCTTGACAAGCCGAGCAAGGCAATCAAAGCAGGCGTACACGGAGTGCCTGGCGGCGAAAACATGATTCGTTATCCCGATGGCTCACTGCGCTACCTAACGGTTCGTGAAGCTGCACGCGTACAAACGTTTCCTGATGGCTATGAATTTACTGGAGCATGGTCAGAAGGTATGCGCCAGATTGGCAACGCCGTTCCTGTTGAGCTTGCACGCATTGTTGCATCCTCAGTAGCTTGTGCCTTGCATGAAGACACAGCGCGCAAGCAACTCAACCAGCTCCTTACTTTTGAATCAGAAAAGCTGGTGCGAAATGAAGCCCCGCTCGTACAATCCGCTTGATTACACATCGCTTTCTGAGTCAATTGCCCATGAGCTTATGGGGTCTGACGTCATTCCGCTTGATCGGATTGATAAATTTTACGGCGATGGTGTTTATGCGCTGTTCTACTGTGGCGAGTTCCCAGCGTATGCCGAACTATCAGAGGCTAATCGTAAAAAACCTGGGTGCTTACCCATTTATATTGGCAAAGCTGCGCCAAGAACACTGACTGGCCACGACCCGCAAGTCAGCACAAAAGATACCCCTGATATGAGCACGCGCCTTTACGATCGAGTAGCTAGAGAGCATCGAAGGTCTATTGAGCAGGCAACCAATTTAGATATAGCTGATTTTTCCTGCCGTATGCTAATACTTAATCCCGTATGGGTTGCACTCACAGAGTCTGCTCTTATTTCTCGGTACATCCAGATTTGGAATTCAGTCGTACCCGGCTTTGGCAATCATCCTCCGGGAAAAGGCCGGGCAGCGGGAAAAATCTCACGATGGGACATCCTACATCCAGGTCGTGGGCGCGAAACAGATACAGAGGCCGGTATCTCGTATCCCGACCTCTGTGTAGAAGCTCAATCCGCTATCCATGAGCGCATCCGGCTGCTCAGAATCTAGCTCTCAATCTCTAACCTGAGTGACGCTTCTGAACTCTCAACAGGCCTGTAACCAAAATGCTTGCGCGGGCGTACAGCCCGGCTTGACACCCGCGCTATTGAACCCGAATTATTCTTCCGCCCGAGCATAGGGCACATATTGATCGTAATCAGCAAACATGAGATAGCGTGGTGGCTCATCTTCTTCCACGCTTGGAATACGATCACTCGCCTCTTTGAAGCGATTGTCCGTATGGTCATCATTGGTCATCGACACTTCAAAAAGCATGACATCGCCCGTACCCGGAACTCCCTGCCACTGATGGTATTGATAAGGCATCAGCGTAATACTCTGACCAGGCCGCAGAATGACGGATTCACCTGCCTTAACGCGCACTTGGCACCCATCCATACTCACTTCAACATTGCGATCGGTAATTTCTTCTGTCTCCTCATCAGCTTGCCAAAGTGTAATTTCAAGATCGCCGCCACCTCGGTTGATGATGTCTTCTATTTTGTGCCAGTGAAAATGAAAAGGCAGCACTTGTCCGTCACGTACGAAAAGTAGCTTTTCGCAATAGGGCTTCCGATAGCGCTCGGGATGATGATAGCTGCCGTTTCGGAAAACAAAGACCGTCAACCCTGTTTTTAGAAACTCGCCCGTTCCGAAGTCCGTTACATCCCAGCCAAGCATGGTATCTACAATTTCTCGCTCTTCCTCATCCGAGTCGCGCCACGCATCTGGCGAACGAAATGCAAATGGTGGCAATGGGAGCTTGAATTCTTCACATGCTTGAATGACATAATCGATGGCTGCATTAATCTCAGATCGCTTCATTGGTATCCCCTTCATACTTCCTGAGTGCTAAAACCCATGCTTTTGCTTATAGACAAGCAGCCCATCAGGCGTGCTCAAGATAGTTATTTCTACTTCAATATCTTTGAACTCTTGCGGCTCCAGTGTATGCACACGGCCTGCCTGCCTCTCAGCAGATCTACCGCCTACAAACGCGGTACCTGGCTCAATCCCAGCAACATAGTTGCCCTGGGCAAGAAACTTCCACTGAGTAAAACAGCTCAGCAGCTCCTTCTCATAAGAAAGAGCGAGACCCATACCGATTTTTTCATTTACCAAAGCCAGATTAACATGCCCCTCTTGGTCTTCTATATCGTGGTAATAGACCACATCTTGGTAGCCGGGAGTAGGGGCAAGATACTCGTTATGCGGTTCAGTTCGGGCGCTTGCAATCTCATCACGAGGGAAAACGGTCTTTGAATGTGCGAGTAGCCGCGCTCCCTCATCAAGAATTGGGTGCCCCAAATTCATGTGATAGAGCAACATCCATTCGCATGGCGACCAGCCTACATTTTGAACTCGGTCTCGAATCGTTATCGTGTTGGAATTTTCACGTGCTTGAATCGTACGCTGGAGCTGTAGATGGTATCCAAGCGCCTTAGCTTCCCGTATAACACCTGAAACCGAAAAGATTCGAGTTCCGCCTGCATCCCAATCTTCTACTACTGCTACTCGCTCAGCTGGAATATGTGAAATCCTCCCGTGTAGCGGCAGCATTTCGTCTTTATCAATTTCCGGAGACCCCATAGAAGCGAGTCCACCCGTAACGAGCAAGCCTCCGGCGAATGACCGGAGCCAGCCATCAGCAACGAGTTCACGATATTTTGGATGTACCTCACCTACATACGAGGCATAGCTAATTGGTATTCCCTGAAACTCAACACGACCAATATCCATACCACGGGACTCATTGACCTCAAATGAAAGGCCTGATCCGGTTTTTATCTGAGTAATCTTACATCCTGCTGCGCTACCTTCGCGCAAGGTATATCGACGCACGCCAGCGAGTACAGAAGGATCCCCAAAATACTGAGTTCGAGCAGCTGCATCATATGCACGACCAAAAAGCTCCATTACGACTGCCCCTCCCTAGATTTCCCATGTGAATGACCCGGAAGCTCACGAAAGAGTTGGGCTAAGGCAGGATAGATGTGACAATACGTTTCGTAGCGTTTCTGATAGGCGCGGGTGGCTTCACAATCAGGCTCAATCACTTCGATAGACTCCGGTACGAGCGCTTCGGATGCTGCCTCAACGCTAGGGAACAGGCCGCACCCAACCATCGCGAGTATGCATGCCCCAAAAGCAGGACCCTCTTCATGAGCATGGAGATATACTGGCCTGTTCAAAATCGAAGCAAGCATCTCACGCCAGATTGGATTTTTTGCTCCCCCGCCACAGAGCGTGACGCGCTGAATCTCAACTCCCATTGCAAGAGCTGCATCAACACACTGCCGGAGCGCAAAGGAAACGCCTTCCAAAACTGCCTGAGCCATATCGGCGCGCGTAGACTCCCCAGACATACCAATAAATGCAGCACGAGCAGCAGCATCATTAATAGGTGATCGCTCCCCCATTAAATATGGGAGGAAAAAGATGCGGTTACGGCCAAGATTTTTTGATTTGATACACGCAAGTTCTTGGTGAAACTCTGATCCTAAAATAGACTTGATCCACCATGAATTAGCGCTTGCCGCAGATAAGATACAGCCCATAACATGCCAACGCCCAGAAGCATCTGCAAATGAATGTAGACTATTGTTTGCATCACACATCATTTCAGACGTTGGCAAAAATACCGTTCCACTTGTTCCTAATGAAATATTGCAGTCTCCCGGTCGTACAATCCCCATGCCAATCGCAGCTGCGGCATTATCCCCTGCACCAGCAATGACTTGTACGGTTTCTGCAAGCCCAAGGTCTGCAGCAGCGGCCGGACACAAAGAACCTACTCGTTCCCAACTCTCATACACACGGGGAAGTTGCTTGACTGAAATACCAAGCACCTCAAGCATTGCGTCTGACCAGCATCGATTTGAAATATCAAAAAATAGCGTACCGCTCGCATCGGACACATCCGTTGCAAAGGCTTCGGTCATGCGATATGAAAGATAATCTTTGGGAAGCAATATTTTGGCAATGCGAGCAAAGTTCTCAGGTTCGTAATCGCGCATCCAGAGTAGTTTTGATGCTGTAAAGCCTGGAAACGATATATTTCCACATCGCTCAGTTAGCACATTGCGGCCAATTACCTCATTAAGCCACTCACTCTCTTGCTCACTCCGCCCATCATTCCAAAGAATCGCTGGACGAATAATACGATCATACTCATCTAGGAGTACAAGCCCGTGCATCTGCCCACCGAAGCTTATGCCGCATACTTCTGCTGCATTAAGATCAGCTCCTGAAACCGCTGTGCTCACTGCCTCTATCGCTGCGCGATACCAAAGATCCGGATCCTGTTCAGACCAACCGTCGTGCGGGTGCTCACATGTATATGCAACGCTAGCCTGAGCCTGTAGCCTTCCCATCTCGTCGCATATAAGCACCTTGGTTGCAGATGTTCCAACATCAATGCCAATATACAGACTCATAGTTCCTCCTCTCTATTGAAAGAAGAAAGGGGTACGAAACACCTTCCGTACCCCTCAAGTCATTCTTACAGCTCAGTGAACGTAAGCTCATCAAGGGCATCTGATGATGCGGACTCCTGAGGCTCTTCTGGTGCTAGGGTGTTTGGATTGCGCTTGAGGAATTGCAAGGCAAGGGCGAACACCAGCGAGCCAATAAGCATCGAAGCTACCCATTCAACTGGATGATTCATGCCCGGGATTGCAAGGAATCCACCAGAAGGAACACTTGATGCGACATCAAAGAAGCCGCAAAGCGCACCGGAGACTGCCGATCCCAACGCCGTACAAACGGTAATCCTGAGCAAGTCATTCAAGATGATTGGGAACGATCCTTCCGTGATCTGGAAGCATCCCATGACAAAAGCTGTTTTGAGGGCGTTGGTCTCTTGATCAGAGAAGAGGTTGCGGCGAAGTGCGCGTGAGATGAAATATCCCATCGTAAGACCAAGTGGCGCGATCATCGAAGCTTGGATAAGGTTGGCGATGGGGCCACCAATTCCTTCAGACTGCAAGCCAATAGCAAAAGTGAAGACTACCTTGTTAATGGGCCCACCATAATCTACTGCCGACAAAACTCCAACAAGTGCACCAAAGGCAACCTGTGCACCGGGATTTCCCTGCATGCTCCTCAAAAGGGAGGTAATTCCTTCAGTGAGCCAAAGAATGGGAACTCCAATTACATACTGCATGGCAAGGCCAATAATTAAGGCAACAAGCAGTGGAAGGATCAACTGAGGCAAAAGGCCACGCACCCAAGCAGGAACTTTTACAACCTTCAGGAGCCACTTGGTCAAAAAGCCTACGAGGAAGCCCGAGATCAATCCACCTAAAAAGCCATATCCATCTACCTTGCAGAGCAAGCCGAGTACAAAGCCAGGTGCAATACCCGCCTTATCAGCAATGGAATATGCGATGCCCGTTGAAATAACGATTGGAATAAATCCAAGAGCGGTTCCACCAAGCGTAGTAAGAAGGTCTGGAATAGGAGTCGCTGCACCTAAGCTGTCGACAAAACTGCCGCCCATAATATTGCCGATGACCATGAGCATACCGGAGGATGCTACATAAGGAATTAGGTAGGCGATGGCGGTCATCATATGCTTCTTTAGCTGAAGCTGTTTCATGGCTACACGCCCTTTCATCTGAGGTATCTGACTGGATTGATAGTTCGTACTAGTTCTTTGCCAGCAAGTTTTCTATCTTCTGGATCAATTCATCTGAGTTGTGAACCACAGTCTTAGTGGGAACTTCAATTACTTTCTTTCCCTTAAACCGATCCTTACCAGAAATGGAAACATCCACAGCAAGGATCACAACGTCTGCCTGATCAATCTCCTCCTGCGTAAGTGCGCTCTCCTGTCCAATCACCCCCTGCGTCTCTACATGAATGACATGCCCTCGCTTTTCTGCTGCCTGAGTAAGCTTTTCTTGCGCCAAATACGTATGAGCAATTCCAGCAACGCAAGCACAAACCCCAACAATGTTCATGTGGATACACCCCTCTCTTACTCTCGAGCTCGTTACACCAACGCTGAAATAATCTCTTGCGGATTCTCAGCGCAGCTCAGCTCCTTAACTGCCTCATCGTGTGCCAGCCTTCTAGCCGTTTGTGCCAAAAGTCTCAGGTGTTCTTCAGCACCTTCAACACTGGCGGGAACACAAAACATGATCACGATGTCAACGTCTGCATCTCCCTCGTGCGACTCCCAAATCACAGGATGAAGGAGCTTAAAAACTGCCATCGTCGCTTCGACAACTTGCGGACTCTTGCCGTGAGGAATTGCGATGCCTTGCCCAATAGCAGTTGGGCCAAGCTTTTCTCGTTCGATTACGTCGTTTAAAAAAGCTTCTGCATCTGGAATAAGGCCATTACCCGCAAGCACCTCACACATTTGTCGCAATGCGTCAGCTTTGTTTGCAGCACTCACATTGAGCCGTATATTTTCTGGACGAAGAATATCCTTGAGCTCCACTTCCTCCCCCTCACCGGTTAGCAGGTGTAAAAGTGGGCTTTATCGTTCGCCCCAAACAGATGAATCTTATGAGCAGCAGTCTTTTTGAGCGCCTCCACACACGAAGGGAAGATATCCAGCGGCTCGCGAACCTGGGGATTTTCCAACACAATGCGGGCTTGCTGCATGAAAGACGCCTTGATGTCAGAAGAGATATTGATCTTGTTGATTCCGCGCTTTACTGCCTCAGCAATCTCGCTATCAGGATTGCCAGAACCACCATGCAGCACAAGTGGAATATCTACCGCTGCCTTAATTTCTGAAAGCAGTTCTTGCTCGAGATGCGGCTGGAAATCACTTGGGTACAGGCCATGCGCTGTTCCGATAGCAACCGCTAAGCAATCGACCTTAGTTTCTTGTACAAAAGCGATGGCGTCTTCCACCTTGGTGAAGATGATTTCATCGCAATTACCTTCTGGATTATTATCCGCAGTTCCGATGGTTCCAAGCTCTGCCTCAACAGAAATTCCAAGAGGGTGCGCTATTGCCACAACTTCTTTTGTAATCGCTACATTCTCATCAAAACTCTTTGAAGATGCATCGATCATGACGGAAGTAAAGCCATCTCGTACAGCTCGATACACCTGCTCAAGTGAGCCACCATGATCAAGATGGATAGCGACCGGCACGCTCGCTTGGTGCGCCAGATCTTTTGCCATCTCTACAAAACTGTCGCCAACCCACTCCAGCTCATTGGGATGAATGGCAAGAATAACTGGGGCGCTCTCCTCTTCGCAGCACTCTATAACAGCTTTGAGCATAGAGTCTTGAGAAACATTGAATGCAGGTATTGCAAAGTTCCTCTCATGAGCAACCTGTAAGAGGTCTGCCATATTCCGCAACATGAGTGTGATCCTTTCTTCGAGCCTCTTAGATATGGAATGAAATTACTTATAAATTGAGATTGACTTAACTTTTGTAATTTCATTTCACCTAGATACTACGATTTTTAGATCCCGTATTGGTAATTGGGGAAATTTAAACCGTAAGCGGTATGTTTTGACGCGCGAACGGCATCTCTTCAACTTATATTCAAGCTGTCTTATATGAAGTTTTAAGCAGAGCGAAGCTTGATGAAAGTTTATTACAGCTTAAATTCTGAGAGGAGCAAGTCCAGCTCATCGGCACTCAGCTCATCCCCCCGTGACCTCATCATGAGATCAATGCGCAAGACTAACGCATCAATTAAGAAGAACTCGCCAAGATGCGACTCCACGCGCGGCGCGATCGGCTGAAAAACGCGAGCAGGGTTAGCAGAGGAGATTACAACTTTGGATTGGCGCGTAAGAGGCGATACCTTATCCCCTGTAATCGCGATGATCTCAACCTGTTTCTCATGCGCAAGCTCTACAAGCCGCAATAAGCCCGTAGATGCACCCGATCGAGAAATTGCAATCAACACATCTCCCGGCTCAGCATTGGAAAGATGTCGAATTTTCGTTTCAATCCTACTGCCAGTAAACGCACGAACGCCGAGCGTATTCAGTCTGAACTCAAGGTCATCTGCCAGTGGAGCTGAGTTACCAATAGCGGCAACATAAACTGTCGGAGCTTCCAAAATAAGCTCAGCTGCTTGATCAATACAGGCGACATTTTTTGGATTACACAAGAGCTTGAGATAAAGAAGGCTTTGCGTAAAAGAATACGTTACCGGATCTCGTGGAGTGCCTCCGTCAATATCTTCCGCCTGCTGTCTGAGGTCGCTCATCAACATAATGCGCATCTGATAGTAACCAGAATACCCTGCATGCTGACTCATACGAACAACAGTTGCATCGCTTACCTGGCAAAGCTCAGCAAGCTGAGAAACATTCAGCTCAGCAATGGCAGAGGGGTTTTCTAACACCTTGCGGGCAACCTTTTGCTCAGCGCGTGAAAAGTGATCAAAACCACTTGCCAGCGTATCAACCACCGAGCGCATGGCTTCCTCAGGAGGGCTCTGCGGAACCGCCATGCAAACCCCCTTTCGTCGATACTGCTTCCTTATCTGTGCATTATAGGCAATAAGACGAGCATGCTGAGTCAGCCGGCCTATACACGGCTGCTACTCCTCGGTAAGGGGGAAACACTGCTCCTGATCACGCATATAAAAAAGCCTTAATCTACCTCGATTGCTTTAAGCGCACGAGCGTAACCGTTTACAGCTAAATGATGTGCGCATCAATAAACTGCCGTGCCGCACAAAACTATATGCACAGGTGTTACTCTTAAAGTATCTATCAGCCTGCGGGAATCTATCCTCCCAACCGCTATCTGTACCCACCTGTACAAGAAAGGAAGACCGGGTCACTATGAAGCCTGACTTCCGTAGCAAATTTTAGGAAACAATACCACTGAGCTGCGAATACGAGCGATTTTTCCTGATCATTTCTTGTGTGGTAGTTTGGCCTTTGCTGCTTTTGCCATAATTGCTTTGGCATCTTTTGTACGTAGGTTTTTAAGCTTGAGCTCTTCGAGACCAACAGTTTCTACCAGCTTGTCTGAGTCATCACTTCGGTGCGTACATACCCACCAGTTTGCGTCAATGTTCACGCAGTTCATCTGTGCGATTTCTTCTCGTATGCGCGCACACGTGAGCCCACTTGCCCATTGTAAGAGTCGCAAGATCACCAGCGCTATATAGCAGGTGAGAAAGTGTGCCTCAATATGTGCTGGTGTCCAGACGTATACCGGGCGAGCCACAAGCTCTGACTTGGTGATCTTGAATGACTCTTCAATTCTCCAAAGCTCTCGGTAGGTATCAATGATTTGCTCAGCTGACCAGGAGGTCTCACTGGTGACAATCAAATAGTAGCCATCTAAGGCTTCTGCTTGAGCGATGGCTTTTGTATCGAGAGCAAGTGCGCGAGCATCTGCGATCTCTCCGGTTGCTGTATCGAAGTGCAAGCCTCGTACGTATTTGGCAGCACCAAAGCTCGTGGCGCGTGTATAAGCACCAGGGTTTGCAATTAAAGCCTTTGCCTTTTCAATCACTCGTGCTCGCTCACGCCTGGCACGCTCAGCGTACTTCCGTGACCAAAACGCGACATACTTCACCTCAACCACGACGTCTTTTGCTGTGTTGTCTGCTGTATCTTGGGCTTTGAGATGTATGGTCTTTACTCCTTGTTTGGACTTCATCTTAAAGTCGCTCCGAGCCGTATAGCCCGCCTCATCTAAGACCCATGCTTTGAGCTCGTTGTCTGACTTGGTTGCACGAAGTGACTGGGAAAAGACAAAGCCATCTTTTGTAGCGAGGGTAGCTGCGATATTTTCCGAACAGTTAAGTCCTTTGTCAGCAACTGTCACCACACGCTCAAGACCGTAGTCACACTTCAGATCTTGTAAGGTCGGTATCATCGTTTTGCTATCAGATGTATTGCCGGGAAATATGCGGTACGCAATCGGTATGCCACGCCCATCTTGCAAAAGCCCCATCTGCACGATCGGGCTTTTTCGGTGCTCTTTAGAAACACCGCGACGTCTCAGACTGTCTTCCGTATCTATCTCAAAGTAGTAGTTGGTCACGTCGTAGTACACCGACGACAGATCACGCGTACACCCTTTTGCAATTGAGCGGTTCATAGAAGACACCACGCTATCTCAGGCAAGAGCCAGACCATCAAGTGCGCGATAGACATCATCATCTGAAAAGGGACTGCGAAAGAAATAGCGCTCGCGATGATTCCAAGCAGAAAGCTTCGATCCAGGATCAACTAAGCGCTCTAAGACCAGAAGCCTACATACGGCATCTAAGCTATACGCTGTACTCGATGTTCGAGCAGCACGCTTCAAGGTAGTTCCAATACCTAAAGCAGAGTAGTAGGCAAACGCTACAGCACTGCCGATGTTTTTAACCGAAGGTGTTCGTTTATCGAGGCGCTGCATCGGATGGATATCGATCGTGACTGGTCGCTCAGCGCTTTGTTTGGCCCGAGTCATCTCGCGCGCTACAGCCTTTCCCCACGCAATAGGATCAGCATGTTCTAAAACAAGCTCATCAAGATAGCCAAGAGAGCGAACCGTGCGCTGTCTTGTGCGAGCTCCTTCACGAAAGCTCTCATAGATAGCGAGCTTAACCCGTCCGTTTGCTTGCGGAATCTGCTTCAAAAATATCCAGGCTCCTTCCACCCTTATTCCCATAAGCATACAACATACCACGCAATACCACACAAGAAAAAAGCCCTAAACGGGCAGGTCACGGCATATCTTTTCAAAGAGATCTAGATAAAGTTGCTGCGGAAAAGTGGAGGTGTTACTCTTAGAGCATCTATCAGCCTGAGGAAATCTATCCTCCCAACCGCTATCTATACCCACCTGTACAAGAAAGGAAAACCGGGTCACTATGAAGCACTACTTGCCTCCTTCTCAGCACGTCAAAATGATGTGCGCATCGGCACTCACCGCAGTGTTGTTCTTTATCTTTACGGTACCGGCATTTGCCGCAATCTCGTACCCCTTCGAGATTCAATTCTTGCCCCCTGCATCCTCGACTGAGACCAAGCCGGATCTGGACATTACCAACGCTGGCCCCAATGCAGAGAAATGGCCTGGAAACAAGGGAGAATTTAATGCAAAACTCGTCCTCAACAGCGAGGACGATATTGATAAGATCTCGGTTCCCACGCCACTTTGGGAGTACGAGCGAGGCTATAAGGAGTCCACGCTTGGTGCCTACTTTGAAGCGCAAACGCTCAACAAGAAGTTTACTACGAGCGACGAGCTCAAGCAGCTGATCCGCGATCACATGAACGATGGAAAGCTGAAGTCCAGCCTGTGGCTTCAGGTTGTCTACATTCCTCGTGTTGCATTCTATCAGCAAGATCTGCAGGATGACGGCACGCTTGCTGTAAACCCAACTCCCGCTCTGGTTAAAGAGCACCTCTTTGGGCACGAGCTTACGGGTGCTTTACCTGAGGGCAAGTAGTTTGAGGGCTATGTATTTAAAGGATGGTTTGACCGGGGCTATCGCTCCTTGCCATTCGGTCCAGAAAAATGCAAGTTCAGGAACTTCGTTCGCTACATTGCTTCTTACAACCCGCTCGTTAGCTTTGATGTAAACGGCGGTGTCTTAGCAAAGCCAGAAGATGCTCAGCAAGAGATTGAACCCAATTCACCGTACGCTAAGCGTCCCGCAGACCCCACGCGTGAAGGCTATACATTTGTGTACTGGCAAGACCTTGCAACCGGCAAAAAGTTTGATTTCACGACTGCCGTCAAAAAGCCCTATAAGCTCCAGGCCGTATGGCGCTTAATTCCAACTGGCCAGCCGGTAACGGTTGAGCAGGGAAGCCCGGCACCTGATGCAAAGACCGGTATTGCAAACGCCAATGACCTGCCAGATGGCACCACCTTTGCGTGGGAGCACACACCTTCTACCGACACGATCGGTACCACCGATCAGGTAATTGTTGTCACACAGCCCAATAGCCCCGCTGAGCGCGTCACCGTAAAGCTTGAGGTCACCAAAAAGCATGTGACTCCAACTGGCCAGCCGGTAACGGTTGAGCAGGGAAGCCCGGCACCTGATGCAAAGACCGGTATTGCAAACGCCAATGACCTGCCAGATGGCACCACCTTTGCGTGGGAGCACACACCTTCTACCGACACGATCGGTACCACCGATCAGGTAATTGTTGTCACACAGCCTGATGGCACGATTGATCGCATCGTGATCAAGCTTGAGATCAAGAAGAAGGACTCTGAGAAGAAGACTCCTAAGACCAAGAAGACCAAATCCATCAAGAAGGACAAGGGTACGAGCCTCCCGCAAACCTCCGATGCGTCCAGCATCGCTGCTCTGCTCGCATCTGCGAGCGCAGCAAGCATGTTCGTAGCCGGTTCTGTGCTTCGCAAAAAGCGCGCATAAGTAGATCGCCGCTCGGCACGCGGGCTCGCCCGCCCGACATAGCACCGTAAACAAGACCGGAAGGCTCAGTCTTCCGGTCTTGTTGTATCTCTCTACGTCTACAGCCTCTCCCAGATGCTCTTGCCCGAACACTCCTGAGTCGTCCTATAGCAAGCCCAGCGCGGTGCGCACAAAGCCTTCCAAGCGCGAGATCAGCTGAGTCATTCTCATCATTACGTCATCTGGTGTCGCCCCACTTGCAATGATTGTCACGGCATAGGATGCTAAAAATACAACTGCAAGCAGAATGGGCAACAGTAACGCCATAATAACCCAGCGCGCAATCAGGGCAAGGCGCGTATGCATGGCTCGCTTACGTGCATAAGCCATTTCTTGTCGATATTCTTCATACAAGGGCAAGCGCTCATGTGAGCTGAAGCCTCGTTGCTCCCGTCGCACGTTCATCGAATTGCGCCCGAACCCCGGCTGACTCCGTAACGCTCCGTGCTCACGCTGCTCATAACCCGCCGAGGGATACTGAAATCCGCTCCTGGCTTGAGAAGACTTTGCCTGCGCGTCATGGAGCTCAACGCTCTGGCGCCATGGGAGTCTCAGTCCCATCAGCGCACCCAGTATTGAGCCCTCTGAGGTTGAGCGATCTACGTTCAACCTTCTTTTTTGCTGCGCAGATGCATCAGTTTTGAGCGCAGGTACAGGATCTTTAAAGATCCTCATTGCCAAAGCCTCAGCTCCGCCTGAAGACGATCCGGCTCGTGCAGCCCGAGCCGCTATCTGCTCTGGAGTTTCTAGGAACAAATTCATAGCACGCTCCTCAATGAGGCGCGTGCAAAGGGGGTTATGCCATCATGAGCTGAGGCGCTTATAAGGTCAAGGGCTGTAAGCGCAGCCGTGCTACAAAAAGCATGAACCCGAATGCTTCCGAGACATCCGGGTTCAGTGTGCTCCGGATTCACTCCGGCTCACGGAGAGTCGAGCTGCAGGTCGAACCTCCTCTATGCGATCATTGTCTCCAAATTCTCACTTGTATGCACCACAACAGACCATTCAAGCCCTATCAGCAGAAGACCAACATATATCTTGATTTCCATACCAGTTTGCAGTCCCAGCACAACCACGCTAGGTTAGAACATGCAAGCAAAACGGGTCAGAGCGATATGTCTCTGACCCGACAGATTGCCTGGTGCCCCCGGGCCGATTCGAACGGCCGACACCCACTTTAGGAGAGTGGTGCTCTATCCCCTGAGCTACGGAGGCGCACAGCTACACAGTGTAGCAAAAGCCCGACCCACATCGAGCCCGAATCGCCACCTAGCCTATGCTTACAGCATCAGCTCCATCAATTGCAAGATCTGCTTCAAAGAAGGCAGTGAGTGCATCGATCATATATGCCGCGTCGCGCACGCCAGCCGTCTCATAAGAAGCATGCATGGCCAGCTGCGGACAGCCAATATCAACGGCATGCACACTCACCTGCATGTTCGAAAGATTGCCAAGCGTTGATCCACCAACGCTATCGCTTCGGTTCGCAAAGCTCTGCCATGGCACACCAGCACGCTCACACAGAGCCACAAAGACCGCGCGGCTAAAGGCATCCGTGCAATACCGCTGACCAGCCTCTTCCTTAATGACCACGCCCCCATTGAGATAGCAGCGATTAATCTCGTCGTAGCGCTCGGGGCGATTCGGATGCAGGGCATGAGCATTATCGCAGCTCACCAACATAGAGCGGGCAATAGCACAGAGATGCTCCTCGGCCGTTAAACCAAGAGCAGTCGAGACTCTACTCAAAACATCTGCCAAAAAGGTAGACATGGCACCCTGCTTAGTATTTGAACCAACTTCTTCGTTGTCAAAACAGCAATACACGCTTACACAGTGCTCATTTTCTGCCTGCATGAATGCCTCAAGCGATGCAAACGCGCACATCAGATCATCGAGCTTGGGTGCCGACACAAACTCCTGCTGAACTCCCCAAATGCGGCCAGATTGGCGGTTCACCAAAAAGAGATCGCGGGCAAGCACCTGGCTTGGATCGACCCCAGCCTCTTGGGCAATATACGCCTCAAAATCGCCAGCTTTAAGCTTACCTACCGAAATGAGTGGTACCAGATCGACTGCTCGGTTGGGAGAGAACTCGCTATTGACGCTGCGGTCCAGATGAATAGCCAAGCTCGGAATAATTGCCAGATCACGGTCAGGAGCGATCAGGCGGCTCACAATTGAGTCTCCCTCACGCACGAGTACCCGACCCGCTACCGAAAGCGGCCGATCAAACCACGTGTAGTCAATCATGCCGCCATAGGCCTCAACGTCGAGGCGCAATGCCTTGCCAGGGCCTTCAAGCTCACCGGTCGATTTAATTTTGAACGTAGGCGAATCGCCATGAGCGGCGGTGAGCTGAAAATGCATTCCGCCCTCATGATTAAGGGCTTGCTTGCCAACTCGTATCGCAATAACGCTCGAGTTGTTCCGCGTGATCACATAGCGCCCACCAGCGGCAATGTTCCACGAATCGCCTTCAGAAAGGTGCTCAAAGCCCGCCGCCTCAAGGCGTGTGCGAATCGTAGCCGTTGTATGAAACATGCTCGGACATGCCTCAATAAACTCAATCAGCTTGGTAGAAACACCGTGAGCCATGGCTGGCTTCCTTTCTCGTATGCGCTACTCCACGCCCAAGAGATCACACAGGGTGAGCATGTAGATCTCTGCAGCCCGGACTACATCTTCCACATCTACATCCTCATTGTAGCCATGAATCCCCGCATTGTTTGCAGGCCCAAACTGAATCGTCGGACAGCCGAGCTTCCGATAATGGGCAGCATCGCTTGAAGCCCATTGGTATGCAGGCAAGCACTCCTCGCCCCAAACTGCTTCAATATTGCGCTTCAAACTCACCACAAGCGGACTGGCATCATCCGTAGCATTGCCCTCAGCAATCCACTCATACCTAGCCTCAACGCCTTCCGCCCCAGCTTGGGCGAGCATATCATCAACCGCTGCTACAACCTCTTCACGCACCGTACCGTACGGAAGGCGAACGTCAATCTTTGCGGTGGCCAAATCGGGCACCTGGTTGATCTTGCCGCCACCTTCAATAACACCGACATTTGCCGAGAGATGATCGATCACATCTCCCACGCCCGGTGCCTGAATCGTGCGCTTGGCAATAATCTTTGAGTTTGCAACAGCTTGCGCCTGCTCAGGGTCAAAATGCCCCGCTACTTCAGTCAGACGATCCACATGCAACAGGACACGAGCAAGTTTGAGAATAGCGTTTTCTCCCTTGTATTTCCCGGTAGAGCCGTGCCCGGGCACACCATGAGCGGTCAGTGTGAGATGCAAGATGCCCTTTTGTCCGATCTCAATCGTGTCATGCCCGGTTGGCTCGCCCACCATAACGGCATCCGCGCCTTCAGCAAAGCCGTTCTCACAGAGCCACTTCGTACCGGTGCCCGCAATCTCTTCATCGCAGGCCATATGCAAGCGAATATCTCCAGCGAGTACCGCGCCACTCCGCTTAAGAATCGCCATAGAAAAAAGCAGCACAGCCAGGCCACACTTCATGTCTGAGGCTCCACGCCCACAGATCTTGCCGTCAACCACCTCACCAAGAAATGGATCAAAGCGCCACCCAGAAGCTTGGCCGACAGGCACCACATCCACATGCCCGTTCAGCACGACCCGAAAACCCTCATCCGATCCAATGCGCGCGGTTACGATTGGATACGCCTCTCCAGCGTCTCCAATATGCTCCTGCGACTCAATGCCTTGAGATGCGAGGTATGCGCGCACAAAGTCAATTGCGGGGCGTTGAGAATCGATTGGGCTTTGATTTTTAATCTTGATGAGATCGCAGCAGAGGGCAATCAGCTCATCTTTTGCTTTTAACACTTCACGATGTAAATCAGCCTTTGTTAGTTCCACCTTCTACCTCCCATAACAAGCTGCATACCTTGCAACAACCTGCATGCCTAGGCTCCACGCGCCGAGCGAATCTACGCCGCAGCCTCATCATCATGCAGGCAGCACACCTGAGTCACATGCGTTGAGCGAATCTAAGCTGCTGCCTCATCATCCTGCAAGAAACACGTCTCAGCTCCACAACTCGAACAACCCTATGCCGCCGCTTCATCACCGTGCAAGAAACATGCCACCCGATGCTCAGGCTCAGCCTCCCGAAGCGCCGGGCACTCCTTCCGACAGCGCTCCATCACAAATGGACAGCGCCCCGCCAAGGGACACCCCACCTGTTCGCCTATCGGGCTTGCAATCTCTCCCGTGAGCTTAATCTCTGCCGCCACTTCAAAAGGACTCTCAGGCGGTACGGCCGAAAGCAAGGCCTGGGTATAGGGATGCAGCGGGTTTTCGTACACCCGATGCGCCGGACAGATCTCTACCACCCGACCAAGGTACATAATGGCAATCCGGTCTGAGATATGCCGAATCACCGAGAGATCGTGGCTAATAAAGAGGTAGGTCAGACCACGATCACGCTGCAAGCGGCGGAAGAGATTGAGCACCTGTGCCTGAATAGACACGTCCAACGCGCTCACCGGCTCATCGCACACAATGATTTTAGGATCGAGCACCAGAGCACGTGCAATATTGATTCGCTGGCGCTGACCACCAGAAAACTCATGCGGATAGCGCTCAAGATGCTGAATATCGAGGCCAACCTCGCGCATGATGTCTAAAACGATCTGCTCTCTTGCCTCGCGACTTGCCTCTGTTCCATGAATGAGCAGCGGCTCCTCTATGGCGCGGGCTGCCGTAAATCGAGGGTCGAGCGAAGAAAATGAATCCTGAAACACCATCTGGATATTGCGCCGCATAGCCTTGAGATCAGAGCCCGTAAGGCCATTAATTTCTCGTCCGCGATAGAGAATCTCGCCGCTCGTAGCCCGGTGAAGCTGCACCACGCAGCGCCCAAGCGTAGACTTGCCGCAACCCGACTCTCCAATAAGGCCGAGCGTTTCTCCCTCGTACACATCAAGCGATACGTCTGTGAGCGCATGAAGGGTACGCTGAGCTCCAAACAATCCAACCTTGCGAAGAGAAAAATCTCGGCAAAGGTTCCGAATAGAGAGGATCGGCTCAGACGAACCCGCAGGCGCGGCTGCACTCTCGTCTTGCCCAAGCTGGGCTGACACACCCGATCCCTGATTCATAGCTGCATGGCGCTCACTCATTGGTGCCCCTCCCGCGTAAGTACTGATCCAGCACCTTGACGATGACAAGCAGCCAAATGACCGGGAGCAACTTCGATCAGCTCCGGTATCTCGTGCTTGCACCGATCAATGGCATACGGGCATCGATTGTAGAAATTACAGCAGGTACCCGTAAGGCGCAGATCGGGCGGGGCTCCCGGGATAGCCTTCAAGTCTTCTTGTGCCTCGCCGCTCAAGCTCGGCATTGAATCTAACAAGCCCCAGGTATACGGGTGTAACGGCGTTGCATACAAAGCGGATACCGATGCATACTCCACCGTGCGACCTGCATACATCACCATAACGTCGCTCGCCATCTTCCACACAATGCCGAGGTTATGCGTGATGAGCAAAATCGCTGTTCCAAAACTTGATTGCAAGTCTTTTAGCAGATCGAGCACCTGCGACTGCACCGTCACATCAAGCGCCGTTGTGGGCTCATCGGCAATAATGAACTTAGGATGGCACGACATAGCCATAGCAATGATCACGCGCTGGCACATCCCGCCAGAGAGCTCATATGGATAGGCATCCATCCGCCGGTGAGGCTCAGGGATGCCCACGCGGGTAAGCATTTCAATCGCACGCTCACGCGCCTCACCACGGCTCACCTGCTCGTGCGTCATGATCTGCTCAATCATCTGAGATCCAATGGTAAAAACCGGATCAAGCGAGGTCATAGGATCCTGATAGATCATGCCAATATCGCGCCCACGAATTGCGAGCAGCTCGCGCAGGTCAATCTCTCGCATATCCGTCTTGTCGAACGAGATAGATCCGTCCACAATCGAGCCATTTTTTGGCAACAGTCTGATGACCGAGGAGGCAGTCACGCTTTTGCCTGAGCCTGACTCTCCCACGATCGCTAAGGTCTTACCGGCATCCAGCGTAAAGCTGACGCCATCAACCGCGCGCGCAACACCTGCAGAGGTATCAAAGTGTACCTTCAGATTGTGCACGGACAGCAGCGGTGCGGCAGTTGATTCCATAGCTTGCTTCACTACACCCACCTACCGCTTCTGTTTTGGATCGAATACGTCACGAATACCGTCTCCCAAAAGATTGCAGCCGAGCACGGTTACTAAAATCACCAAGCCAGAAACCGTTGCTATATGCGGAGAGGTTCTGAGACTCGTACGACCGCCTGCCAAAATATTGCCCCAGGACGCCGTTGGTGGCTGGATACCCATGCCCAAAAAGGAAAGTGCCGCCTCAGAAATAATTGCTCCAGCCACATTTAAGGTGAAGTACACAATGATGGGAGAGATGGCGTTTGGAAGGATATGAGCAAACAAGATACGGGCAGGAGAAGCACCTAACACCCGCTCAGCACTGCAATACTCTTCGTTTTTTACAATCCGCACTTGGCCGCGCACAACACGAGCAAAGTAGGGCACATTCGCCACACCAATTGCAATGATTACGTTCACCGTGCCCTGGCCTAAGATGGTCATTAAAATCAGAGCGAGCAAGATGAAGGGAAATGCCATCATGCCATCCATCACTCGCATGATGAGCGTATCGAGGATGCCGCCAAAAAAGCCTGCAGCAAGTCCTAAGAGCACACCGACCACGGCGCCTAAGACCGTGCCGCCAACAGCCACAAAGATAGAAATCCGTGCCCCAAAGATAATGCGCGATAAGAGATCACGGCCATAGGCATCGGTTCCTAAGGGGTGTCCTACCGTGCCTGGAGCTAAAAATGTCTTGCTCATATCAACTTGATTCGGATCTGCCGGAGCAAGGAGCGGAGCCAAAAGAGCCATCGCAACCATACTGGCAACAATCGCCAACCCAACAACCGCCATCTTATTGCGCCGCAGCTTTGCCCATGGGCTATTTGCCCGACGCTCAGCTCGGATCATCTCAAGCTGTGCTGTGTGGTCATGTTTGCTCATCATTTGCCCTCACCCCCTTCTTCTAAGCCAACACGTGGGTTGATCAGGGCATATACAATGTCTACAACCAAATTGACCCCTACAAACACAACGGCAGAGAACAACACAATGCCCTGGATTAAGGAGTAATCTCTGGCATTAACAGCATTGACGATAAGTGTGCCAAGCCCTGGCCACGAAAAGATGGTTTCGGTCAGGATCGCGCCCGTAAACGCCGCAGCAAGCTGCAGGCCAAACACAGTCACAATAGGCGGCAGAGCATTTTTGAGCGCATGCTTCCAAATCACTGCAGACTCTTTAATGCCCCGCGAACGCAAGGACTTAATATAGTCTGCGCCTATAGTATCTAACATGCTTGAACGTGATATCCGAGCAAAGGTAGACATGGGAATCGTTGCCAAGCAAAGCACGGGGAGCACCATGTGGCTCACTACGTCGAGCACGCCATTTGAAAACGAACCCATGCCCATGGCAGGAAGCCAGCCGAGCCCTACACTAAACGTCAGTACGAGCATAAGGCCGAGCCAGAAAATTGGCATTGATACGCCCACGAGCGCAAGCACCATAAAAAGGTAATCAAACCAGGTGTTTTGCCGAAGCGCTGTTTCGACCCCAAGCGGGATACCAACAATCGCCGCAAGCAAAAGAGCCGTCAGCGTGATCATGAGCGTTGCAGGTAAGCGCTGTAAGATGAGCGGCATAACTGGCTGATTATACGAGGTGGACCAACCAAAATTTCCTTGTAAGACCCCCGCAAAATACTGCATATACTGCACGGGAATTGGCTGGTCGATTCCTAGCCGGACTCGAAGCGCCGCAATCGCATCAGGAGGTGCCTGGGGACCGAGCATCTGAGCTGCCGGATCCCCGGGAATCATGCGCGTCAAGATAAACGTAGTGCTAATGGCAACAAACAGAACCGGTATGGCCTGGAGCACGCGCCTCAAAATTGTTCTTGCCACGTCATCGAATCCCTTCATATCTTGGCTGAGAGCGTGCCGAGGTTTTGCAAGCTGCCTGCCGCCTTACGTTTCATGAACAACCACCCATGAACTGCTTAAACGCTGGCTCAAGCGAGTAACCTCAGCCTCTTGACGCTTGGACGACCCGAACAACGCAGTTCATAGCAGGAGCACCTGCCCGCCAGCAAAAGCCCAAACGCATCTACCGCGTGGCCACGCATACAAACAGGAAGGGGCGCGTATGTGTCAGCATCAGCCGCGCCCCGCCTGCATGCCTAGGAGCGCTTACCAACGTTTACCTCGTCGTTCACAATCCGGACATGACCATCAGCACGAGGGACATAGCCCTCAACCAGCTTGTTGAGGCCTGTGCACATATCGCGCGATCCATACACCAAAATGGGATCCTTGGCCACAATCTTGCGAAGCGCCTGCTTATACACCTTGGCGCGCTCGTCTTGATCAATCACCCGATTTGCCTCATCAAGCAAGGCATCGACCTCAGGATCATTAAAGCCTGCACCATTTCCCAAAGCGCCGATATTGGTCGTATGGAACATCTGGTTTAGGAAGAAATACGGATCCGGATACCACGTCCACGACATGGCGTAGATATCTGCGGTACCTGAGGCAGCGGTAGCAGAGAAGGTGCCCCAGTCAGACGTATTAATTTTCACGTCAATATTCAAATTCTTTTTGAGCTGCTGCTGAAAGACCGTTGCCATATCCACACGGTCAGGCGCATTGGTGATATAGAGGTTGAGTGTCAAGCCATTCGCATGCCCAGCCTCAGCGAGCAGGCGCTTTGCCTCCTCAGGATCATAGGCCGGAACAAGTTCTTCTGCGGATGCGTCATAGCCCCAACTCTCTGCTGGCAAGGGGAGCTTTGCCTCGCGGCCACCACCATAGGGAAAGGTTGCAGCAACAAGATCTTCGCGCTTGACCGCCATAAGAATTGCCTTGCGCACCCGTTGGTCTGCGGTAGGCCCGTTCGCATTATTCATATAGATATAACTAATATGCAGCGCCTGCTTTTCTTCCACCTCATAGGCGTCATTCGCCTTAACCGTTTGCAGCGACTCGCCAGAAAGATCGGTCACCATATCCACGTCACCGGTGAACAGGGCATTTGCAGCCTGAGTGTTATCGGTAATCACCTTCCACACCACGCCGTCGAGCTTAGGCTTCGCACCCCAGTAGGTATCGTTGCGCGCAAGCTCAGTTTGCTGATCGCGGATAAAGGCCTTGAGCACAAAAGGACCGGTGCCAATGAGGTGCTCACCAAAGGCATCGCCCCAGCCCTCAACCTCTTCCTTGGGAACAATGGCGTTACCCGCGTCGGTAAGGGCTGCTAAAAACGAGGCTGAAGGAGTCTTGAGTACGCACTCAACCCGCGTGTCAGATATAACCGTGCAGTGATCAAGCATGGCTAAGCGATTGAGAGCAGACTGCTGAGCTGAGCGCTCGAGTGAAAACTTCACGTCTTCCGCCGTCATTGCGCGCCCGTCTTGATACTCGCCCTTTTGGAACACAACGTCAGAGCGCAAATCAAAGGTGTAGGTCATTCCATCTTCTGAGATCTCCCAGACGGTAGCCAAGCAAGGCGCGATCTTGGAGAGATCCATGGAGTACTGCACGAGGGTATCGCAGACGCTGTTGATGACCTGCGACTCATACACGCCGGTGTATTTGATGGGATCCAAATACGCAGGAGAAGCAGCAAGAGAAATGGCAAGTGTGCCGCCAGCTCCGCCCCCACCAGTGCCCGATCCAGCCCCTGAAGAGTCTCCGCAACCGGCGAGCGAAAGTGCTGCACCACCAAGCGCAAGGGCGCCGAGACCACCAAGCAAGCCCCGGCGAGAGATCGTCTTCTTGGTGAGATAGGTGTTGATCTGATTCATGGTTGTACCTTTCTGTATATGTGCATATGCGCTGCGGCCAGAAGCACTCCAGCCGTTAGAGCCATCTGAGGCCTACCACGGCCGATAGTTAATAAATCCTGTCCAGGGATCCACCTGTTCAACTGGAAGTGTGTCCCAAAGCGTTACCAGGTCTTCTGGGACAAACTGACGCTCTACAACCACGACACCGCCATAAGCTCGATGCCAATCTCCGCTCATGATGTAGTAACCGTTTTTGTTCTCAGCAGCGCCATGGCTATTCTCAACACGCCATGCATGCGGGCGGCCATCGCCATCAAGCTGTACGCCTTGAAACACCATGCAATGAGACATGCCCATAGCGTTGAGATCTAAAGCGGCGGCTCGACTCATGCTCAAATCGATGTCAAATAGACCCTCAAGATCCATGCAATCAAGAGCGAGAACTCCCGAATGGTCTGCTGCATAGCGAAGACTTCGCTTCGCCACATCGCACATCATGTACACCGGTGTAGATCCGCGAAGCGACGCAATTGCAGCCTCTTCAAGTCGGCTCATCTCAACGTTTAGATACTTGACCGGTCGTCCACCAATAACTGGATCAAACCACCTAAAACTATAGAGGTGGCTAAAGGGGCGGGTCTCACCTGGCAAGCTCGAAAGCTCAATATAGGAACTCGCATCAAATTGAGCATAGCGGCAAGCAAATTCCTGAGGTGTGATCCCGTGCTCACTGAGTAGTCGCCGATCGCGACGAGCATCGATCTCTAGGCGATGGGCAGGCACCTGAGCGGCAGGGCCTACGCGCATAAGCACGTCAAAGGTCACAGGCGGCTCGCCCAAGCAACACGAAAGAACACGGTGCACCGCTTTGAGCATCTCATCCTTGCGCTCACAGAGCTCCTCTTTACTCACGCCTTCGCGATACCAGACGCGCAGCTGAGCAGCATCGTGCAGCAAAAGCTCGCCTAAGACCTCGTTCATAGCCTTTGTATCGCGCGAGCAAGCCGTCTCAGGCATGATCTCTTTGGGAACAAGCCCCCACTTTTCAACCAAGCTGGCGCAAAACATGAACTGGCCACCATCTGAAGCCGCATGCATGGTGAGGTGATTCACAATGCGATCGGTAGGTGGAAGTTCAGCCGTTTCGATGATGCGATCTAAGAAGGCATTTGATTTTTCAAGCTTCTCATAAAAGGTGAGATAGGCCTGAGAAAACTCAAAGTCATCGAGGTCGAGGATGTCCATGGTTTTCGCCCGAATGACATTGAGCGTAGAAAACATCCAGCAGCGACCCGACTGCATTTGATCGGTTACCGTGCGTGCAGCGGCAAGCTCAATGCCATACGTATCGGTATAGGAGCGAACGGCTCGTTGATCGCGAGCGGCACCTACGATGCCGGTCGTAGTAACCGCATTACGTGCGATTCTGTTTGCACGATCCGTGGAGAATGTGCGCGCAAGATCCTGCATGCGCCCAACATCTACCGATTCTCCCAAAACCACCTTACCGGCTGATTCCTGCACGTCACCCCTCCTTGAAAACCCTACCTGAGCACGAAAGTAAGCTCGTACGCATGCTCAAAAAAGCACCTCGTTCGTTGTTCAGTATATCGGGTACTTTTCTCTGTTAAAGTTTCATCAGGATGTTTTCATAGCTGTGAAACACTATGGATGTCGATTTGCATACTCAAGGCATTCTGGGGTCTACATTCGCTTTTGTGTATAGAGTTATACAACTGCTACTCCCTTGAATACCTGCGAAAACTGCCGTGGCGCGACTGAAAGGAGAGCCCATGCTCTTACGACAACTGCTTGAAATCTATGACCTGATTGATACCCCTCATGCAACAGGAGATGCTGTAGCCGATCTCATCCGCTCGCGCGGTGCCTCAGATGTTGTTGTGCGAAGTGTTGGAAATGGCAGGGGCTCAACCGATTGCATCAAGATCTGTATTCCCGGTGCAAACGGCCGCATATCGGGCGGAGATGCGCCCACGCTTGGCGTAATTGGACGACTCGGAGGGCTCGGTGCTCGACCAGAAATGATTGGTGCCGTCTCTGATGGCGATGGAGCAATTGCAGCGCTTACCTGCGCACTCAAGCTCGCTGAGATGCACAAACAAGGCGATGTATTGCCGGGAGACGTTATTGTGGCAACTCATATCTGCCCGGATGCTCCTACGCTTCCGCACGATCCGGTTCCGTTCATGGATTCCCCCATTGATATGGATGCCATGAATCGGATGGAGGTTGATCCGCGTATGGAGGCAATCCTCTCCATCGATACCACCAAGGGGAATCGCATAATTAATCAAAACGGCATTGCCATATCGCCCACCGTGCGCCAGGGCTGGATCTTGCCCGTAGCTCCAGACTTACTCGATATTCAAACGCGCGTAACCGGCAAGATGCCCGCAGTCTTTGCGCTCTCGCAGCAAGACATTACCCCCTATGGAAACAACCTCTATCACCTGAATAGCATCTTGCAGCCTGCAACTGCCACGACCGCTCCAGTGGTTGGCGTGGCAATTACCACCGAGCAGATGGTAGCAGGCTGCGCCACGGGAGCCTCACATGCCCAAGATGTCGAGCTCGCTGCTCGCTTTGCGCTCGAAGTTACAAAGGTATTTGGATCGCGCAGCTGTGCTTTCTTTGATGAGGAGGATTTCTCTCGCCTCACTGATCTGTACGGATCCATGAAGCATCTCCAGACTAAGGGAACGTCTGGGCAGCAAGCAAACTGATGGGTATCATACACACAAGCAACCCGCGCCCCGTACATCCCAAGGAGGCCTGATGTCTCAGAATCGCAAGCTGCTCAAAATCGTGAGCCTCATTCAATTCCCCTTAGGCGTTGCCCTCATCGTCCTCGGCGTACTCGTCTTTGTGGGAGTGCTCAGTGACGGCAGCTCGCATGCCAGCCTTACTGCATCTACAAACGGAGCAAGCGTACAGCTGAGCCTTGGCAGCGGTGTTGTTACGCTCGCAGCTGGCCTCTTGTGCACTATGGCCTCGGTTTTAGGAATCCGTGGAGCAAACCGGCCACGCTCACTTGGCTCGCATGGATTGATTGCCATACTCGGTGCCATCTCTGGTGCGTGCACAACTGGTATCTGCATCCTGGCACACGTACAAGATACCCTGGCAGAAAGTGCCTTCATCATGAATATCAATCTCATGGGGCTCGGGACACTGCTGTTTATCTTGAGCATTGCAGCGGCCATCTTGGACAAGCGCGTTAAGGGAGAAATTACGCTGTAGACGGTGCACGGAGCATGATACACGCGCTTCAAACCACGACTTTCTTAGCGCGACATTGCTCTGCCCGGCGTTCATGATTGCTGCACTCAAGGCCTTAGCGCAGCGACTGCACCAGATCCGTGTTCAAAGCCACGACAAAACGTCCGCAGCGGTTCCATGCTCACAGGCGTGACGGAGCGCTTGCGCCAGTTCTCAGCGCGCCTATCGCCAGGGATCTGCCTCAAATAAGGGCTCGGGTTCTGGACGACGATCAGAATAGGGGTCATACCCATCGTCGTCTTCGGCCTCTGCTCGAATATACGGATCGGTCGGCTCTACAAGCTTCTTCTGCTTCACGGGCGTGCGCTTCTGATCGCTTTTCTTGGGCAGCTTGCTCGCTTGTGAATCAACACCACAGTCGACATATGAGCCAGCAGTCGGTACTTGAGCGCCGAGCTCATCTGCGTACGGATGTCCTTGGATCTGCCTCGTCATCGCGCCTCCTTACCACGGCGATTATCCGCCCTTGCCTTCCTGCAGCACAACCTTACAAGTAAGCATTCCTCAGTATCCGCCCAAGACAGCCTACAGCACAACCTGAGCAATAAGGCCTCCCCCGTTTCATACAAAACTGCGCACAACTTCTTATTGAATCTTTCAAATCAGAACGCTACTCTAATAAAGAGTTACCTGTGTTTAACTATATGCAGCTCGGGACAGATAGTTAGGCGGCATGACTGTACGGGATGTACGCGTGTATATGAATTGAGTCGCGCTTGATAGAGCAGATGCAGCGTATATACCAGTGCAATGCAGAGGCTACAAGGAGGCGGCAGTGAGAGAAAAGAACTTGACCGTAAAAGACCTGGTTACCATTGGTATTTTTGCGGTCGTCTATTCTGTGGTGATGTTTGTTACCGGATGCATGGGGTTTGTTCCCATCCTCTACTTAGTATGGCCAACGGTTTGCGCCATTGTTGGCGGCGTTGTAATCATGCTGTTTATGGCAAAGGTTCAAAAACCATGGGCTCTGCTCATCTTAGGCATGATCGTCCCTCTGGCTACATTTGCAATGGGGTATACCTTTATTGTGCCGCTCATCTCGTTAATCGTTATGCTCATAGCAGAGTTTATTCGGCGCATGGGAGACTACAAGTCTTTCAAGTGTAATATGCTTTCATATGCGTTCTTTTCTTTATGGACTTGTTCGTCCCTCAGCCAAATACTTCTTGTAAAAGAGCGGTATATGGAAATGGTTGCCACCATGATGGGTCCCGACTACTTGAACGCACTTGAAAAGCTCATCACGTATCCCAGCATGGCACTCGTTGCACTTGGTGCCTTTTTGGGAGGCATCGCAGGTGCATTCCTTGGCAAAGCAATGCTTAAAAAGCACTTTGAAAAAGCAGGTGTTGTGTAGTGGAACCTATACGTTTTAGTCATGGGCTGAACCCCAATGCATTGGTCAAACTTGCAGTGGTCATAGCATTGGGGTTTAACATTATGCACCCGCTCAATCAGATAAGTTCGTGGGGCATGGCACTCCTTATTGCGCTTTTTCTGGTGCTGAATAACCACACAGCAACGGCTCTTAAGGGTATTGTGGGCTATGGAATTACCTCGGCTCTCCCCAGCTTAGATACGGCAAGCGCCCTTCCTGTAGTGCTGCAAATTCCTATTGGTGTCTTGCTCATGGCAAACATGTTTTATCTTCCGCTCTTTGCTGGCGTATTTTTTGTTAAAACAGCAGATGTTGGTGGTGTTTTAAGCTCGCTTGATAAGATCCATGCTCCCCTTGCAGTAAGCATTCCTGTGGCCATTATGTTTCGATACTTTCCTGCATTTAGCGAAGAGCGCAAACACGTGCGCCGAGCTATGAACATTCGAGGTATAAACCTTCTTAATCCCCTACAGTATCTTGAGTACGTTTCAGTGCCACTTCTTATCATCTCATCAAACATTGCCGACGATATTGCAAAGGCCGCTGAGACAAAAGGCATTGAAAATCCTGTAGAAAAAACTCGATATGTTTCGGCTACTTTAGGTCTGGTCGATGCTGGATTTGGAGGGCTTTCCGCTCTGCTCATGATCGGAGGATGGATATGGTAGATGAGCAGAAAGCCGGAGCTGCACTAAAACCTGTAGTACCTGAAGCAAGTGCAGCCTGTAGCAGATCAAACGCGTTAGAAAACACCGCACCTGTAGTTATCCGTAATGCGTCCGTGACCTACCAAAACGATAAAACCCGACTACACGATGTAAATCTTACCGTGGCTCCAGGTGAGGTCGTATTGCTTGCAGGCGCAAGTGGATCAGGAAAGTCAACGCTTATTAACTCCATCAATGGTCTTGCTTTTGCCTACGATGGTTGCACTCATACAGGAGAGATAGTACTTTGTGGCAAGCCCATAACGGAACTCAAGCTCTACGAAGTAGCCGCGCTTCTTGCAAACGTATTTCAAAATCCAAAGACGCACTTCTTCAATGTTGATACCACTATGGAATTGCTCTTTCATCTAGAAAATCTGGGCACTCCGTTAAACGAAATGCAAAAAAGACTCAAGCATCTGCTTGAGGTATTTCCCATTCAGCATTTACTTGGCCGCTCAATTTTTGAGCTATCAGGTGGAGAAAAGCAGATTTTATGCGTGGCGGCAGCATATATCTCGGGTGTTCAGACGCTTATTTTAGATGAGCCTTCCTCTAATTTAGATGCCGCATCAATTGATGTGCTTGAAACGATGCTTCTGGAACTGAAGCGCCAAGGCGTTACTCTCATCATTGCAGAGCACCGGCTCTACTACGTTATGGATGTAGTAGATACCGTATATGTAGTGCAAGACGGAAAGATTGCACAGCGTTATACGCGCGATGAATTTTGCGCACTATCGAAACAGGATCTGCATGCACGAGGCTTGCGCGGATCCAAGCGAGAGCCTCTTACTTTGAGCGCGGCACCTCATGAAGGTCAGTGGAAGATCGATGAGCTCACCATAGAGTTTTCTTCTGCTCAAAAAAAGCCCTTTGACTGGATGATGCGTTCTCAGAACTCCTACCCAAAGCAGACGCTTTCTGTATCAAATCTTCAGCTGTGCAGAGGCTCAATCTACGGAATCATAGGTAGAAACGGCATTGGAAAATCGAGCTTTGTGCGGGCACTATTAGGGCTTGAAAAAACAACGCATGACGTCGTGAGTGTTGACGGAAGACGAGTGAATAAACAGGAGCGCATCAAACGCAGCAGTTCGGTGTTTCAAGATGTCAATCACCAGCTATTTACCGATTCAGTTGCGCAAGAAATCAACCTCGAACATAAGCTCTCCGATGATGAACTCAATGAGATCTTAACCACCTTAGGAATCTTAGAGCTCAAAGATCGCCATCCTATGAGCCTTTCAGGTGGAGAAAAACAGCGCGTTGCCATAGGAGCTGCATTTGCAACAAACCATGATCTCATCTGTTTAGATGAGCCTACAAGCGGCATGGATTACGGCAACATGATGCGCATTTCAACACTGATTAAAAAGTACTCACGAAAAGATAGTCTCATCCTGATCGTGTCCCATGATGCAGAGTTTCTCAACTGTACCGCCGACTACCTGATTGATTTAGAGACGTATTCGAACGACGCTGAGAGCCGGACGCTCAACGGTGCATGACACTCACACCGTGAACGTCCGGCTCACGCAACTACCCTGCTTCGATCCCCTTACAATCCTTCATGCCTAAGCAGGCGCTGAGCATGAGGCTCACAAGACCTTATGCTTCCTCGGGCACGTCATAGTCAGCCTGCGGAGCCACATCTACCGTGAAGGTACCATTGGTAGCAACGCCTAAGGTAATGTGGTCGCCTTCAGAAACTCGCCCCTCAATAATGGCGCTCGCAATTGCGTCAACCACCTCACGCTGGATCAGGCGCTTAAGCGGACGTGCGCCAAAGACAGGATCGAGACCACCAACTGCAAGCATCTGCTTGGCTGCCGGCGTTACCTCAAGTGTCATGCGATCCTTCGCAAGGCGGAGTCGTACATCATCAAGCTGGATATCCACGATCTTTTCGATCTGCGCCATGGCAAGCGGATGGAAGGTCACAATCTCATCAATACGGTTCAAAAACTCAGGTCTAAAGGTGCGCGCCATCAGGTCATCAACTTGACGATGCATCTCCTCTTCATCCACACCTGCAAGCTCAGCAATAATCTGCGATCCCACATTTGAGGTCATGATAATAATCGTGTTCTTAAAGCTGACCTGCCTACCTTGGCCATCGGTAAGCCGACCGTCATCGAGGACTTGAAGCAAGACATTGAACACGTCCGGATGAGCCTTTTCCATCTCATCAAAGAGAATGACCGAATAGGGGCGACGGCGCACAGCCTCGGTGAGCTGCCCACCTTCGTCGTAGCCCACATATCCCGGAGGGGCACCAATAAGGCGCTGCACGCTGAACTTTTCCATGTACTCAGACATGTCAATTCGCACGAGCGCCCGCTCATCGTCAAACAGGCTCTCTGCAAGTGCTCGAGCAAGCTCGGTTTTACCCACGCCGGTAGGACCGAGGAAGAAGAAACTGCCAATAGGCCGATCGGGATCAGACAGGCCTGCACGAGAACGACGCACTGCCGCCGCGACCGCTCGCACGGCCTCATCTTGACCAATAACCCGGCGGTGCAGCACCTCTTCAAGATGCTTTAACTTATCAAGCTCGCCCTGCATCATCTTGGACACGGGCACGCCTGTCCAAGCACTTACCACCTGTGCAATTTCTTCTGTGGTGACCTGCTCGTTTAAGCCTCCCTCACCAGCTGCCGATCGCTCTGCCAGCTCTTGCTCACCTGTTGCAATATCGCGTTCAAGACCAGGAATTACCGAATAGCGCAGCTCTCCGGCGCGCTCAAGATTTCCCTCACGCGTAACCCGGTCAAGCTCTCCGCGAGCATCATCGAGCTTACCTTTGAGCTCGCGCACGCGGTCGATCGCATTCTTCTGATTGAGCCAGCCTGCCTTCTCAACATCAAGTTCCTCTTGCAAGGAGACAATCTCTTGGCGGAGCACGTCGAGCCGCTCAGCAGAAGCCTCATCGGTCTCTTTCATGAGCGCTTGCTCTTCAATTTGCAGCTGCGTGAGCTGGCGCGTTAAGGCATCAATCTCTGCAGGCATGGAATCGAGCTCCATGCGCAGCCGACTTGCCGCCTCATCTACCAAGTCGATGGCCTTGTCCGGCAAGAAGCGATCAGCAATATAGCGATCAGAGAGGTCTGCCGCAGCAACTAACGCTCCGTCTACAATATGCACGCCATGGAAGATCTCATATTTTTCTTTGAGACCACGCAGAATTGAGATGGTGTCTTCGACGCTCGGCTCAGAAACCAGCACGGTTTGAAAGCGCCGGGCAAGCGCTGCGTCTTTCTCAATATATTTTCGATACTCGTCCAAGGTGGTAGCGCCAATGGCATGTAGGTCACCACGCGCAAGGGCGGGCTTTAAGATATTGCCCGCATCCATCGAGCCCTCAGTAGCTCCGGCTCCCACAATCGTGTGCAGCTCATCAATGAAAAGAATGACGCGACCTGCCGCCTGCTCAACCTCTTTGAGCACCGCTTTAAGGCGATCCTCAAACTCACCGCGATATTTTGCTCCTGCCACGAGCGCGCTCATATCCAGCTCAATGAGGTCGCGATCACGCAGGGTGCTTGGCACATCTCCAGCAACAATTCGCTGAGCAATGCCTTCTACAATGGCGGTCTTTCCTACACCAGGCTCACCAATGAGAACCGGGTTGTTTTTCGTACGGCGCGAGAGCACTTGGATCGTTCGACGAATTTCGTCTGAGCGGCCAATCACCGGATCCAATTTGCCCGCACGAGCAAGCTCACAAATATCGCGGCCATACTGCTTGAGTGCCTCAAATTGCAGCTGACTATCCTCACTGGTAACGCGGTCGTCCCCACGCAGCTCTCGATAGGTTTCCTCAATTCGCACGCGCGTAACACCTGCATCCGCCAAGATGCGCCCAGCAACCCCTTTATCTTCGGCCAAGGCCATCAGCAGGTGCTCGGTCACCACAAAGCTATCTTCCATTTCAGAGGCTCGGCGCTCTGCACGCTCAAGCACCCGCGTCAGCTCATTTGAAAGGCCGATTTGGGCACCCTCCACCTGCGGAGCCCGGCCTATGGCTTCTTTTGCATCAGCTGCCAAACGACGGGGATCAGCGCCAATCCGCTCAATGATGACGGAGATATTGCGCTCCTCTGCTTCAAAGAGTGCGAGAAGCAGGTGAATTGGCTCAACCGCGCCCGCCTTGGCGTCTCCCGCAATTCCAATTGCTGTTTGTAAAGCCTGACGCGCAGTCATGGCCAGCTTATCGATTCTCATAGGCCTTACCTTTCCCACATGCCGCTCGAGGTCTCGCGGCTGCCGCCCTACGGGGCAGCGTCATACAGTCAAGGCTCTTGTTGCCGTTCTTGAGCGTTTTAATCAGAATCTAAGTGACTTCATATAAGATTTTCTAAGTGATGAAATAGATAGCCTGCCTAAGCAGGCTATCCCATGTCCGCACGGAGCCCATCCACGCAAAGCAGGCTGCTTGCATCTCACAACCGTCCGAGCCCGGCACCCTGGTCGAGCACACAAAAGATCACGCATACAGCCGATGTACAGGCTGCTCAAAACTTACGCAGCGTGAGCACCACGGTACTGACGCTGCCGCACTACCAAGCAACGAATGATACAAGCTACGATAATACCGAGCTCGATTGCCCGTACCGCCCAAAAAGCAGGCTGCGTATACTCGGTAATCATTAAGCTGGAATTATCAATATAGTTCTTTGGGTACCCGGGATACCACCAGCCAATCAAGCTGTAAGGGTCGTCGAAAAACATTGCTCCCACAGCAATTACTTGCATAATAAGAGCGCGGACAGGCACGCGCTCTCTCCATGTTCCGTAAAGAAGCAGTGCGATAATGCTGCCATATAACAAATAGTCATCAAGCCATAGGCCTTCAAGGCGCAAGCCATAGTCAGTAAATCCCACATCATAGCCAACATACTGACACGTAGCCCGGATATAGAAGGTAGCAAAAAAGCATACGGTGACAGCAATCCGAAAGGCAAGCGAAGCAGGGCTGGTTAGTTTATGTGTTGAGGAGCGCACGGCTCGACCTCCTATCGCAAAGCCCATACTATTTCACCACCCATTCTATCGAAAAAGAGACACCTCATAGGCTACCGTTTTATAGAATTTCAAACACCCATTTGATCGATATGAAAAAGGGGACGCCGCTGGGACGTCCCCTATCTTCGTTGTAGAGCTGACTGCTTTAGCGAGAGCGCTTCTTGCCGCCAACCGCTACGAGAATTGCTCCAGCACCTGCAAGCCCGGCAAGACCCGCAAGCCCAGCAATATCGCCAGTGCGTGGCAGGTGATGGTGCTTACGATTCTGGCGCTGCTTACCTTGGCCGCTACCTTGATCGCCACCTTGGCCAGCACCTTGGCCGGTGTTACCCGTACCGCCATTGGTACCCGTGCCTGTACCTTGGCCGGTTCCCGTATTGCCTGTTGACCCACCGGTGCCGCCATTGCCAGTGCCACCGTTGTTGGTACCGCTGTTACCCGTACCTCCAGTATCAGTGCCACCGTTATCGGTACCGCCATTGTCTTTGGGAAGCACCGTTACGGTAAAGGTCGCCGTATGACCCTTATAGCTCACCCGAATATCTTGAGATCCAGCAGTTGCAAAGGCAGTATCCAGTGATGGCTCAAAGCTCACATCAGCCTTTGTTGTATCGTCGTATACCACCTGTGCACTCGATGCATCGCTCATCGCAAGCGTAAGCACCAGACCTGCAGGATCAAGCTTTTCGGCCACCTGATACACATGCTTTGTTGGCATAGTAGCTACCGAAATGCCCTCAACCTCGGGCTTCACAATTTGAACCGTAAAAGTATGGGCACTGGTCTGGCCAGCATACTCATCAATACCGCGTGCACGAAGCGTTGCCTCGCCCGCATCCGTATTGCCTTCGTACTCCAAGACATAGTCAATACCATAGGCGAGCTTCTTGTCTCCCAAGCTCACACTCACCTTGGAGGGATCAAAGGTTGCTGGGTGCTCAGCATCTACCACAAAGACTCCCAGATCATTCGGGGCTTCAAGGGTCGCCGTAGAAATATCTGTCGTTTGCTTTGCCATACGCAGACGAATCTCAGACGCGCTAACGAACTGATTAGTTCGACCGCCATCGGCGTAGGTGTTAAGACCCTGGAAGCGGAAGTACTTTGCCGTTACTGGCTGATCAAGTTGAATCAGCCGCCATGCACGCTCATAGCCCGAATCGCTCGGAGACGGCCATGTTGCCCGTCCAGCCTCAACCCAGGTGCGCTCGGCACTGCGGCGAGCACGAACTGGGGCTACCGCCTCACCCGCAGCTGTCGGAGCAGCTGCCTGCCACGCTACGCCATCGGTGCTGTACTCAAGTACACCCTCAGTTACCACGCCATTGGCAGAAGCGGAACCAGGACGTGCCAGATACCGCAGGCCATCGATGGCCGTCGGCTCTGCCAACTCCATAACAACCCAGTGATCAGAAGCTGGGGTGGGAGCCCAGGTTGAGTGCCAATGCGTTTCTTCTTTACCGTCAAAGGCGAGAGCAATCTTGCCCTCAGTTGCAGAAGCGTGACGATCCTCAACCTCACTACCAGCGGTTGCCGTAATCTTTGCAACCGGATAATCCCGAGAACTATCGTCTGGGGTTACCACAGCCTCTGTGCCCAAATTGATCGTATAGAGACCACGAACCATATGATCTTCAGACTCAAGCACGATCTTTACTGCCTGCTCATGGGCGGGCAACACGGTAACCGCAGCATTGTCTTTTCCTGTGGCATCTACGTTTGCAATAATTGCCGGCGTATCAAAGTGGCCTGCACTCAGCGCCTGCTCAGAAACGTTCTTACCATTTACAGTCAGGGCAGAAAGCTCAGCTGCATCTCCCGTATCAAAGCGGCCGATAACACCAAAGAGCTCGATCTCGCTAATGCCCGTGCAAGGCTTGGGGCCTGAAAGCACCTCATCGGAGTTCGTAACCGTTATGCGAACAAAGGTTGCCGATACCGGCGTGAACTCATAGGTATACGGAGTAACGCGGCCAGCAGCTTTGCCTACCGTCTCTTTTACGGTAAGCGGTGTCCAGTCCTGACCATTTTCAGATACCTCAAGCACAGTCGTTCCCGGCTTGGGCAAACGAGCAGAATACGTGTCAACAAAGAAGTGCACACGAGCCTGGCCAATGCGCTGCTGTGTTGCAAATCTGAGCGTAATGGCAGCCTTTGTATGCCCCTCTTGAGACCACGTGAAGTTGGTCCAGCCACTGGGGTTAATGCCGCCACCAGCGTTGGCGCTTACCTCAGTTGACCCATCAACAACTGCAGACAAGGTATCGTTTTGCTTGCCCTCAGGAATATCTTGCGAAGGCGTGGACACGGTAGCCAAATTTGATCCGATGCTGATCGTCTCGCGCTGCACACGAATGGTTGCCGTCAGCGGAAGATCGCGTCCAAAGACCGTAGCCGTTCCCTTGAGAACAACCGTTCCTTCCTGATCATACGCACCCTTTGCAGGATCCTCCCACGTCACCGGGAAGCTTGCATGTAGCACCGTGCCATTAGCTTGGATGGCAGGGCGTGCATCGGGAAGAATGGGCTCACGGCCAACCGGCGTTGTGGCTGAATAATTCATGAGCGCCACAATGTCATCAAGGACGGTAACCGAGATGTTTGCACGCACACCGGCAACCGTACCGGTCACCGTAAAGGTACCTGCATGACCAAGCGCTTCCTCGTCATAGGCATCCCACGCAACGGTCTCGTCAGCAACCGTAGCATCTGAATAGCGCACCTCGAGCTTTTCAGGCAAGCTCAGCTTGGAGCCCGTCTTTACATAGATATGACGAGAGTAGAAGAGGCTATCAACGCGGCGCGCGGTAGAGCTAGAACCTTCAACCGCAGCAACCGGAATGGTTACCGTTGCCGGAGCAAGGCCTTCTGAGCTTACCGTTACCGTGGCGGTTCCCGCCTCAGTGCCAGCTTGAATAATGCCAACCAGCTCACCGGAGAAGGCTTTGCGATCAGCATCTCGGAAGGACTGATGATCGGGCGAGCAGCCATTATCAATACCAGCAAGAGAGCCTGCGCCCCTCACCTCAAACGCAATGCGATTGTCGGCATTTGGCACCAAATTACCGGCAGCATCTTGCACACTCACCCTGACGTAAGCCAGATCCACTCCGTTGGCACTCATACCCGTGCGGTTGACCGTTGCCACCAGCTTGGCGGCAGGCCCTGCAGTGGTAACCGACTGACGTCCATCCCAGTCAGACGTATCAATCTTATCGCCATGCTCATCGTAGGCCTCAGCCGTAATGGTTCCATCCGCGTAAGGAACTTTCCAAGTGAGATAGAGATTACGGTGCTGTGCGCGGTCAGCCCCTTGTCCCTCATAAATCTGATAGGTGAAGTGATTGTCCGGTGTTGTTTTGTGCGTAAAGGTCTTAGACCCAATTTCTCTGCGCTCAGTAGAGCCTGCCGGTGTAAAGAAGAGCTTGACGGTTGGAGCATCGGAATACACGACGACGTCCACATTGCCGCGCCCATCACGCTTAACTACATTGCTGTTCCATGCGGGCAGAATATGCAGGGTGTGCTTGGAATCGTTCCACTGGCTCTGATACAGGTAGAAGGAATCCTTCGGCAAGCCAGCAGTATCGATGATGCCAAAATACGAATTCTTCGGAGACGGCCAGCGACCACGTACGCCCGGCGTCGTACCATTCCAAGGCGTCGGCTCGCCCAAATAATCAAAGCCCGTCCACACATATTCGCCTGCTACATAGTCGCGAGTAATCGCGTCATACCAGGCCTGTGAGGCAACGTGACCCCAGCTCACGCAACTATAGTCATACGACGTCATTTGCTGAACGCCATTATCTTGACCATGCGTGTGGTACACACCACGGCTATTAATGGCCGAAGCGGTTTCGGAGCCGATGATCTTCCAATCAGCATTGCGATGCGCCCGCTCATATTGGCCGCCATCAATATAGTTAAAACCATTCACGCCACCGGCTGCTGCAAGAGCCGCAGGATTGTACTCAAGCGAACCATTGCGCTTAAAACGATTGTCTCCGGTGGTAACCGGGCGCGTTGGATCGGCGGCGCGCGTCCAGGCAATCAGATTATTCTGAACTTGATTAAAGTTGGGCACGCCAGAAACTGTACCCTCGTTCATTTCATTGCCGAGCGACCACATAATAACGGCAGGAGAATTTGCATCGCGGCCTACCGTTTGCTCAAGATCAAACTTTGCCCATGTATCCTCTGAACGAGCACCGATGAGGCGCGAATTTCCAATGGTCTTTCCAAAGAAGCGCGCGTAATCTTTTGAGTTCTCGTTCTTTTGAGCCGCCCAGCCATCAAAGAACTCCAGATCAAGGAGGATGCCCTCCTCATTGCAGATCTCGACAAGCTGGCGAGAAGGGGTGTTATGCGAGGTACGAATCGAATTTGCACCCATATCTTTGAGGATTGCCACCTGGCGTGCTATTGCATCGCGTGTAGCTACTGAACCTAAGGCACCCTGATCGTGGTGCATGCATACGCCTTTGATCTTTACGGGGCGTCCATTGAGCGAGAAGCCTCGATTGACGTCAAAAGTAAAGAAGCGATAGCCAAAGGTCGTGTCATAGGTATCGATCGTTTTGCCATCGCGCTCAATGGTTGTGCGCGCAATATAGAGGTTGGGATGCTCGGTATCCCAAAGCGCTGGAGCAGCAGTTGTAGTCGCAGTTGCTTCAAAGGTATCGGTGGCACCAGCATCCACGTTGCGCTCGGTGGTAACACTTGCAAGAGGGGCTGCAGGGTCTGCGCCCTTGGCAAAGATCGTCTGCACCACACGAAGCGTAGCGGCCTCTTTGCCATCATTTCTAATAGAAGTTGCAAGCTTGGTAGCAACAGAGCCTTGAGCCTCATTGGCAAGGTTTGGCGTGGTAACACGCACGCCATCGCGCTCAACGTGCACCGGATCGGTTACAACCAAATCCACATCGCGCCCAATTCCTGCGCCGGAGTACCAACGGCTCGAAGGCGTCTGGGCATTCACGCGCACGGCCACGGTATTTTGGCCGCCAAAAACAACCTCATCGGTAATATCAAAGGCAAACGGACTATATCCATAGGGATGATTGCCCAGCTCATGGCCGTTCACCCAAACCGTAGAGTCCATATACACGCCATCAAAATCAAGAAAGACGCGCTTGCCCTGTAACGCCTTTGATACCTCAAAGGTCTTGCGATACCAGCCTACGCCGCCGGGTTTATACGCACTTTCCGCCTCACCAGAGCGGGTATAGGGCTGGTCAATACTAAAATCGTGTGGAAGGTTAACCTGAGACCACGACGAGTCATCAAAGGTAGCCACCTCTGCACCAGATGGATCGCCAAGTTTGAATTTCCAACTCTCATTAAATGATTGTCGGCGAATGGCAGGATCCGTTACCGCATTGATATGGACAACCTCAGGAGCTGAGCTCATCTGCTCTGTAGACTGCGATCTCACTGTTGGATCGCCCGCATCTGCAAAGACTGCATGAAGGGGTGAGCCCAAGAGGAGCGCACCGGTCAGAGCCGCTGCAGCAAGATAGCTGAAACACTGAGGCACACGCGTGTGCTCCTCAGCGATTCTCTTTGCGGACTCGGCGATACGTGCCATGGTACCTCCACCGTTCGTTCAACAAGCCACCTTCTCGGCGGCATACAGGTGTTGTTAACGTTAACTTTTTTACGGTGGGGTCTGACGGCTCTCTTGGATAGACGGGATAAAGCCACCGGTGAACGGTATCAGAGGAGGCGCTGATGGTAGATTTGAGCAAACGGGTAGGGAAAGAGGTATAGCAACTCAAAAACCAGTGCGACCCAATGTACGACACCGCCCTTACGCGCCAAGGCGCAGCAACAAGTTGTGGATATCGCGATCGCAGGCATGCTCAAGTCTGACGGTATGCCTAGCTTTACCGGTATGCCTCACTGCGGACACGCCTCGCTACAGGCATCCCTCGCTATAGGTGCGTCTACCTCTACAGACATGCCTCACTGCGGATAGCTCTCGCAACAGGTGCACCTCCACTGCGGGCACACCTCACTCTACAGACATGCCTCACCGCAGGCACGCATCACTGCGGGTACCCCTCACTATGGGCAGCTCTCGCTACAAACGCGCCGCACGACAGCTGAATCTCACTCCAAACACGCCTCACGACAGGCGCTCCTAGTGAATATCTCCTCCAAGGAGACCACGCAATACCTGCTGAGGATCAGCCGATCCGTCAAGCGGTACCAGTGCCGTAATTTTCTTTTGCATCCGAAGCTCGTGCAGCTCTTCTTCGGCACGGCGAAGCTGCTCGCGCACGCGGCTGAGCTCACGCTCTCGCTCATCTGCACGCTCTTTCATATCAAGAATGCGCATCACACCAGCAAGGTTAATACCCTCCCCGGTCAGTTGATTGATGAGGTTTAACCGCTCAATATCCCCTTGGGAATACAGCCGCGTATTGCCGCCAGAGCGCTTGGGGTTCACCAGACCCTTTGATTCATACACGCGAAGCGTCTGCGGGTGCATACCCGTGAGCTCGGCGGCCACACTGATCATATACAGCGGCTTATCACGTCCCTCTCGTGCCATGTCCCATACCCTTCTTCCTGCGCGTATGTAAGCGCTCCGTTGTCGGTTATATCGTAGCGCGAAAGCGCTCAATCTCAGCTCGATAGTCTCTCATATCAGCATCACGCAGGCGCTCAAGCGCTGCTCGCTCATCATCTGAGAGATGCTCAGGCGTTTGAACAACTACGGTAACCAGCAACGCTCCCGTTTTTCCGCGATGCTTCACATCGGGTGCGCCCATATCTTTAAAGCGGAAGGTCTGACCGGTTTGTGTGCCTGCTGGCACCTTCAAGCGCACCGTCGCACCACCCGGCGTGGGTACCTCAACGGTACAACCCAGAGCCGCCTCATAGATAGAGATCGGCAGCTTCATAGTTACGTTTGCGGCCTTGCGCTTAAACAAGGGATGCTCAGCAACATTCGTAACAACGATCAGGTCTCCCCGCTCGCCTCCGTTTGCTCCAAACTCACCCCGCCGTGCATAGCGAAGCTTTCCGCCATTCACCGCGCCTGCAGGCACCGCAACAGAAATCGTTTGTTGCTCACCTGTTGAAGGAATACGATACGTAACCTTGCGCGTCACGCCACGAAACGCCTCTTCGGCACTCACGTCAACCGAAAGCGTCAGATCGCTTCCCTTCCGTGGGCGAGCAGCGGCACCGGGATGCCCAAAGCCTTGGCCCCAATCGGAACCAAAGGCACCCTCACCCCGAAAGAGACTGTCGAGAATATCGTTCCAGCCACCTGCTGCCTGGCCGCTATACGCATACCCACCGGCACCGCCATGTCCTGGGATGCCCCCAAACATGAGGAGCTGGTCGTATTCACGGCGCTTATCGGGATTTGAGAGGGTCTCGTACGCCTCGCTGATCTCTTTAAACTTCTGCTCATCGCCGCCGCTATCGGGATGATGCTTGACGGCGAGCTTTCTAAACGCCTTCTTGATCTCGTCCTCGGAGGCATCTTTTGATACACCCAGGATGTCGTAAAAGTTCTTTGCCGCAGGCATACGTCTGCCTCCTTTCATTACACGAACGTGAACAAGAAGAGCTGCCCTGAGAGCCGACCATCAAAATCAAGCCAGCTCCCAGAGCCTTTGGGTTACTCCTTCTCGTCTGAATCGGTCTCTTCAGGCGCCGGACGAGCAGGGCCTCCGTGCGTGACAGTTACCATGGCTGAGCGCAACACCTTGCCAGCCATCCGGTAGCCCTTCTGGTACACGTCGTTTACGGTCTCATCAAACTGGTCGTAGTCTTCCACACGGCCAACCGCTTGGTGAATCACAGGGTCAAAGGCCTCACCAACCGGATCAACTGGCTCAACACCTTCGTGCTCAAATACGCCAAGCAGCTTGGTTCGAACCGCATCTACCCCATCAACAAACTGAGAGAAGGACTCATCCATCTCTTGAGCGCGAGCGTGATCGAGCGCGCGCTCAATATCATCAACCACCGGCAAGAGTGCCACGATGAGCTTCTCGGTTGCGCGCTCCTGCTCTTGCAGGCGCTCACGAGCCGTGCGGCGACGATAGTTCTCCCAGTCAGCCTGCAAGCGGCCGCAGCGCTCCTCAGCGTCTTGTGCGCGGACATCGGCCTCAGTGCGAGCATCAATTGCCGCATTCAGCTCCTCACGAACTGCAAGCAGGTCTGCCCGCGTGCGCTCAAGCTCGAGCTTAAAATCGTCTTCAGCTGCTTGCTCGCCTGCGCGAATTGCAGCCTCCACCATCTCTTCCTCAGTCAGCGCCTGAGACGCTCCATCGACCTGACCATGTGCCTGAGCCTCACCTGCGCCTGCGGCGACGGCCTCATCTGCACGAACTGTATCTTCGGCCTCCATCTGAGCTGACGCGTTATGAGCATCTGCCGACACCTGCCCCTTACGGGAATCTGGTGTATCAGCATCCACGTGCTTTTTGGGGCGCTCCTCAGCACCTCCCACAGGTATCTTCACAGCTTCCTCCTTCTTCGAGATCGAGGGGGTAGGAATACCCCCTTAGACCCCTCACGTGGTCTCTGATCAGTTCTCGTCCTGATCGTCTACGACCTCATAGTCGGCATCAACCACGTCATCGCCACCAGCCGGGGCATCGCCTGCGGGCTGCTGAGCATCTGCATATACAAGCTGAGCAAGCTTATAGGCAACCTCTTGCAGCTTCTCGCTCGATGTCTTGATTGCCTCAAGATCGGTGCCCTCAAGCGCGGTCTTGGTATCAGACACTGCCGCCTCAGCGTCACCCTTCAAATCTGCCGGCACCTTATCTCCGAGCTCGGAAAGGGTCTGCTCAGTGCTATAGACGAGCGAATCGGCCTGATTTCGAACCTCAGCCTGCTCGCGATGACGCTTATCCTCCTCAGCGTGAGTCTCAGCGTCCTTAACCATGCGATCCACTTCCTCATCGGAAAGTGCAGTGGATCCAGAAATCGTGATGGACTGCTCCTTACCCGTGCCCTTGTCCTTTGCAGAAACCTTCACAATGCCGTTCGCATCAATATCGAAGGTAACCTCAATCTGGGGCATGCCACGACGGGCAGCCGGAATACCAGTGAGCTGGAATTTGCCCAGGCTCTTATTGTCTTGCGCAAGCTCACGCTCACCCTGCAAGACATTGATCTCTACACTCGTCTGGTTATCAGCGGCAGTGGAGTAGATCTCGGTCTTAGAGGTTGGGATGGTGGTATTGCGGTCGATCATCTTGGTCATCATGCCGCCCAAGGTCTCAACACCCAAGGAAAGCGGAGTCACGTCAAGCAGCAAGATGCCCTCAACGTCACCAGTCAAGACGCCGCCCTGAACTGCAGCACCATCTGCTACAACCTCATCGGGGTTTACCGACATATTGGGCTGCTTGCTCGTCATATTCTTCACGAGCTCTTGCACCGCTGGCATACGCGTGGAGCCACCAACCAAGATGACCTCGTTGATCTCAGAGAGGGCAACGTGAGCATCGGCGAGCGCCTTCGTAACCGGAGCCTTGCAGCGCTCAAGCAAATCGCGGGTGATCTTTTCAAACTCAGCGCGGCTCAGCGAATAATCAAGGTGCTTCGGACCGGTGGCATCTGCCGTAATGAAAGGCAGGTTAATTTGTGCCTGCTGAGCACTTGAAAGCTCCTTCTTGGCATTTTCTGCAGCCTCCTTCAGGCGCTGCAGTGCCATGGGATCCTGGCGCAGGTCAATGCCGTTGTCGCTCTTGAACTTATCTGCCAGCCAATCAATAACGCGCTGATCCCAGTCGTCTCCGCCCAGGTGGTTATCGCCGTTGGTTGCAAGAACTTCAAACACGCCGTCTGCTAAATCAAGCAAGGACACGTCGAAGGTACCGCCGCCAAGGTCGAAGACGAGGATCTTCTGCTCGCGATCCTTCTTATCCAAGCCGTATGCCAAAGCAGATGCCGTAGGCTCGTTCACAATACGCTTGACGTTCAAGCCAGCAATGCGGCCAGCGTCCTTGGTTGCTTGGCGCTGCATGTCGTTAAAGTATGCAGGCACAGTAATAACTGCATCGGTGATGGTCTCGCCCAGGTACTTCTCAGCATCTGCCTTCATCTTAGAAAGCGTCATCGCACTGATCTGCTCAGGGGTGAACTCCTCACCCTCAATAACAACCACACAGCGGCCATTTGAGCCCTCGCGCACCTCATAAGGAACGGTCTTCAGCTCGTCTTTTACCTCTGAGAACTTACGGCCTAAGAAACGCTTGATAGAAAACACCGTGTTCTTAGGGTTCGTAACAGCCTGGTTCTTAGCAGCCTTGCCTACAATGCGGTCGCCGTCTGAGCGAAAGCCAACGACAGACGGGGTGGTGCGGTCGCCCTCAGCGTTCACGATGGTGGTAGGTGCCCCGCCCTCAAGGACGGCCATGGCAGAGTTCGTTGTTCCGAGGTCGATTCCAAGAATCTTGCTCATAGTAATTCCTTCCTATACCGGAAACCGCCCAATGGCCGCTCCCCGTTTCTCTCATCTCAGCTACTATATCCTCTTATACGACTTGATATACAAAATCTAAGTCAGTCTTTATAAGATTTCTTGATCTCTACATTATAAGGTTGGTCAGACACCCGTTTGGGCGCATCTTTTTCAGGTTGTAAACTGCCGGATGCGCTCCTTTTTTGTGCGCGCAGAAGCAGCATCGGGTGCTCACACGCGCGATCGAAAGCTGGCGGCTGCGCCTTCTCTCATATGCGCAGTGGCTGCTGTAGGCGCTCATGCACGCGATCACAGGCTGGTGGCTGTACCATTTCTCATATACGCAGAGGCTGCTGCGACATCTCAATCGCAGGATTGCCAACTGCGCCGCTCCTCTTACGCACAGAAGCTACTGCAGGCGCTCAGTCGCACAATTGAAAACGCTCGCGATGCCACTCCTCATAAACTCACCCAAACTCACGCAAGCGCTTCGCATCTGCGGCGCTGAGCTTCGCGTCACACCGGCCTTGTGACGTGATGTGACGGAATCCCAGCTAGTTAGTAGCAGGTGACTCGGCGAACGGTCAATTTGAGCGGGTCACGAGCCTTGATTTGACGTCCCTGCGTGCTATCGTAGCGTCGAGGGATTGACTCGTGCACCGCGAGTCAAACATAAGAGGAGAGGAATCACTATGTCGCATCCAGTTATTGAAGCTGATGAGTGCATCGCCTGCGGAGTCTGCGTTGACGCCTGCCCCACCGACGTGCTCGAAATGAACGATGTTGCCACCGTGGCAGACGAGGATTCCTGCATTGCCTGTGCGGCATGCCAGGACGCCTGCCCCACCGGTGCCATCACCGAGATCGTCGAGGAGTAGCAACCGCTTTCAGGAGCTATCGCTCAAGGGCGGCGGCTATTGCAGCGTAGTGGCAGCCACCATCCAAAGGTGGCAGTCGGTGTTGCAGCGTAGTGGCAGCCATTGTTGCAGCGCAGCAGTAGCAACCGCGCTCAACCAGCTATCCTACAACAGTAGAACGCACTCAAGCCATCTCTCGTTCCAGCGAGAGGTGGCTGTTTTCTTTCCTATTTCTTGCCCATAAACTCTTAACAGTTTATGTATTCATTGCAGGCCGCGTGCAACTACATCCCAAAAATAATTTCCAAGAAGTGGCTAAACGGCGAAGTCTTTAGATCAGACTTTTTTGGGCAAAAATCTTGGTACCCTCATCAGGTAGTTCACATCTAACGCAATGGGGAGGGTTAGCGTGTCGCCGATTGAGCTCATTGAACGAATACGGTCGCTGGGTCGATATGCCAGTGTGCGTCGAGCTATCACGTTGGCAGCCGTTACGCTTTCATCCTTTATGCAGGCCTATGTGATTGAGGCCTTTGTAGAGCCAGCCAATCTGCTGGCCGGAGGCTTTACGGGAGCAGCAATTCTCATCGACCGCGTAGCCTCACTCATTGGGCTCTCCTTTCCTACGTGGCTCGGTGTGCTCGCCCTCAATATCCCAGTTGCTCTTGCATGCCGCAAAAGCATTTCTACGCGCTTTGTATTTTTTTCCATGCTGCAAGTTGCCCTTTTGAGCTTGTTTTTGAATCTCTTCGATTTTCCTCAGCCACTTGCCGGAGACACCTTTATTGAGGTGCTCTTTGGTGGTGTACTCATTGGCATTTCTACCTTGGTCGCTCTCTGGGGCGGTGCCTCCACCGCAGGAACTGACTTTATTGCTCTGTATGTTTCAAACAAAACAGGGCGAACGATCTGGACTTCGGTATTTGTAGTCAATGCCTTGATGCTCGCCATCTTTGGCTGGCTTTTTGGGTGGAAGCCAGCGGCATATTCAATCATCTTTCAATTTATAGCCACGCGTACGGTAGACGGGTTTTACCATCGATACAAGCGCTCTGTGCTACTCATTACTACCAAGCAACCAACCGAGGTTGCTCGCGCATACACCCGAGAAATGGATCATGGCGCGAGCATCATCGACGCAACCGGAGCATTTAGCGGAGAGCCGGTAGGCATTATTCACGCGGTGCTTTCAACCTATGAGGTGCGCGATGCCATCAAGCTCGTACGCTCAGTTGACCCCTTTGCCGTTATTAACGTCATGCCAAACGAAGACTTTGTTGGCAACTTCAGGCGCGCAGGTATTGATGAGCCGCTGCCGGCACACGTGCGTGCAACTCCCGAGGTGGATCCCCTGCTTGCTGCTATGAGCCGCATGCGCCGGGGTGCCGGATTTGAACCTCGGATGCTTCGCCGCCCACGCTCAAGAAGACATCTGCGCAAGAGCAGCACGCCTTCCAAGCAGTAGATGCGCCCCTCTCCTGCGAACTGGGATGTGTGCAAAGCAAGAACAGCACACCGTCACAGCAGTAGAGACGCCGCTGCCACGCGGGACTATATCCGCGACGTCCACTGGGCAGTGGAGAACGCCCGCTTCACCGCCTGATAAGACATTCCCTTCACGGGAGCCATGCCCACAGCTCCGATCGGGTTCCCGCAAGCGCCTCCGCAGCGAAGCGAAGACAGCTCCGAAGGGTACCCGATCGGGCTACAAAGCGGTTGAGGATCCAAGTCTCGCAAAGCTTATTCCAGCTCAAAGGCTCCGGTATACAGCTGGTAGTAGTAGCCCTTGCGCGCAATGAGCTCATCGTGGGTGCCGCGCTCAATCACACGCCCGTGGTCAAGCACGATAATCGCATCGGCATTGCGAACCGTCGACAGGCGATGCGCAATCACAAAGGTTGTTCTCCCCTGCATGAGGGCGTCCATACCGCGCTGCACAATTGCCTCGGTACGGGTATCGATGCTCGAAGTTGCCTCGTCCAGAATCATCGCAGGAGGATCGGCCACCGCTGCTCGCGCAATAGAAATGAGCTGGCGCTGACCTTGGCTGATCTGTGAGCCATTATCGGTAAGCACCGTGTTATAGCCCTCAGGCAAACGGCAGATAAATCCATCTGCGCCTGCAAGCTTGGCCGCCCGAATGCATTCCTCATCGGTAGCATCTAACTTGCCATAACGAATATTGTCGATCACGGTTCCTGTAAACAGGTTCACGTCTTGGAGCACCACGCCCAACGACCGCCTGAGATCGCTTTTTCGGATCTTTTGCACGTTGATGCCGTCGTAGCGAATCTTTCCAGAAGTAATATCGTAGAAGCGGTTGATGAGGTTGGTGATCGTGGTCTTCCCCGCTCCCGTAGCTCCAACAAAGGCAATCTTTTGGCCAGGCTTTGCAAAGACCGAAACATCGTGCAATACCTCGTGATCAGGCTGGTAGCCAAAGTCAACATGCTCCATGCGCACATCTCCGCGCAACGGAACATACTCAACCGATCCATCGGCCTGGTGGGCATGCTTCCACGCCCAAAGCCCCGTGCGCTCCTCGCTCTCTACCAGCGCACCGCCCTTAACGGCCATATTGACGAGCGTCACGTAGCCTGCATCCTCCTCGGGCGCTTCATCAAGCAACTCAAAGATGCGCTCAGCACCCGCGAGTCCCATAACCACTGCGTTAATTTGGTTGGAAACTTGCCCAATTTGTCCTGCGAACTGTCGCGTCATGTTCAGAAATGGAACCGCAACCGCAATGGTGAGCGGAAGGCCTGAGAGGGAAAGATTTGGAGCACCCAAGGTGATGAGCACACCTGCCGAGATTGCCACAACAACGTAGAGGAAATTGCCCATATTAAACAGGATGGGCATGAGCGTGTTGGCATAGCTATTGGCTGTGCGCGCCGTCTCTTCCCATGCAGCATTAATGCGCTCAAAATCCTCTTCTGCCTGGCGCTCGTGCGTAAAGACCTTAATGACTTTTTGTCCACTCATAATCTCTTCCACGTGGCCTTCAAGCCTGGCGACCGCGCGCTGCTGGCGCAAGAAGTTACACGCTGAGCGACCTCCCAAAAACTTGGTTGCCCAGGCCATCAGTATCGCTCCACCGGTTACGATCAGCGCCATGGGGATGCTGTAATAAATCATGATGCCCACAACGGAGATCATCGTAAGGCCGGTCATGGTAAGCATGGGCAGGCTTTGAAAGATCATCTGGCGCATCGCGTCGATATCGTTGGTGTAATAACTCATGATGTCGCCGTGCTGATTGGAATCAAAATACCTAATTGGCAAGGTTTGCATATGCTCAAACATGGCACAGCGGAACTTCTTCAGCGAGCCTTGAGTAATGATGGCCATAGCCTGCTGCCCAAATGCGTTACAAATCAGGCCAATTAGGTAGAACACGATGAGCATGACAACATTGGCAATAATTTTGCCCGATACGGGATCCCACTGACCAGCTGCCCAGGAGTCCTGCACGATCGCGAGCACGCGCTGCATAAACACATTTGGAGCGGCTTGTACGAGCGCATTTAAGACAATTGCCGCACCTACCGCCGGAAGCAGCTTTGGGTAAAAACCCTTGATCATCTTCAAAACTCGCAGGGCAGTACCGCCCATATCGCGCGATGCACCACGGCGCGATGCATTCGGTGTACGCTTAGTTGTTGCCATCTTCGCTCACCTCCTCCTCTTCGAGCTCATCAACACGCTCGTCGTGGCTCTGCTTGTTTTGAGAGATATATACCTCGCGATAAATCTCGCTCTCGTGCAATAGCTCCTCGTGCGTACCGATGGAATCAATCTTTCCCTCGTTCATCACAATAATCCGGTCAGCGTCTTCTACTGATCCAGTTCGTTGCGCGATGATGATCTTGGTAGTTTCGGGCAAATAGTTCTTCAGTCCATCGCGAATGAGGCGGTCGGTTTTGGTATCAACAGCACTGGTAGAGTCATCCAATATGAGCACCTGAGGCCGCTTCAAGAGCGCCCGCGCAATACACAGGCGCTGTTTTTGTCCACCAGAGACATTGGTGCTGCCCTGCTCAATCATATGGTCATAGCCATCAGGAAAGCCTTGCACAAACTCATCCGCCTGCGCCAGCTTTGCTGCCTCACGCACCTCTTCATCGGTTGCCTCGGGGTTACCCCACCGCAAGTTCTCGGCAATCGTGCCGGAGAAGAGCTGGTTTTTCTGAAGCACCATGGCGACTTCGCTTCGCAAGACATCAAGATCATAGTCACGAACATCGTGGCCGCCCACGAGCACCCGCCCCCGGCTTGCATCGTAAAGACGAGAAATGAGCTGCACCAAGCTCGACTTTGCCGAGCCAGTTGAGCCAATAATGCCAATGGTTTCTCCGGATGCAATATGCAAGTTGATATCAGAGAGAGCCTCGCGATCTTTTGCGCCGCCATAGCTTAAGCCCACGCCTTCAAAATCAATTGAACCATCGGAGACCTCGGTTAAGCCTCCCTCGGGGCTTGTAATCTGTGAGCTGGCAGTGAGCACCTCATAAATTCTGCCTGCGCCCTCTTCTGCAATTGTGACTAGGGCAAAAACCATCGATAGCATCATCAAGCTCATAAGAATCTGAAAGCCATAGGTGATGAGACTTGAGAACTGCCCAACGTCAATCAGGGTTGCACGACTATCGATAATGGCAAATGAGCCCATGCCAATGACGAACACCATGACGGTGTAGACGCAAAAATTCATGATGGGCGAGTTGAGCGCTAAGATACGCTCTGCTCGTGTGAACTCTCGGCGCACCTCTTCGGCCGCCGCATCAAACTTCTCAATCTCATAGTCTTCGCGCACATAGCTTTTTACGACACGAATGCCGGCAAGATTCTCTCCTGCAGACTCGTTTAAGCGATCGTACTTACGAAAGATGCGCTTGAAGATCGGCCGAGCCGTGCGAATAATGGCAAAAAGAGAAATGCCCAAAACGGGAATGACCGCGAGGTAAATAAAGGCAAGCCAGCCTCCCATGACATAGGCCACGCTAAAGGCAAAAATGATCATGAGGGGTGCTCGAAAGGCGGTGCGGATGAGCATCATAAAAGCCATTTGCACATTTTGCACGTCGGTGGTCATGCGCGTTACAAGCGAAGAGCTCGAGAATGAATCGATGGTGGAGAAGTCAAAGGACTGAACCGCGCGGAACATATCTGTTCGCAGGTTTTTAGAAAATCCAACCGAAGCCCGAGCGCAGGTAAGGCCTGCAGCTGCTCCAAATCCAAGTGAGATGAGTGCCATCAGCGCCAAAACACCAGCAGAAGCAAAGAGCTCGGGTAAGGGGGCTCCGGCTTTCACCTGACCAATGAGAGCCGCCGTGCCAAAGGGAATCAAGACTTCAAATAAGACCTCACCCATCACGAGGAGCGGCGTTACAATAACTGCACCACGATATTGGCGGATGCTGCTCGCGAGGGTTTTAATCATCTTGCTCCTCCCAGCTTGTTCTCACCTTTCCAAGCAAGGCGATAAGCTGCTCTTGCTCCTCCGTGCTAAGAACAGCAAACGCACGATTTCGAAAAGCCCGCCGTGCCTGCATTTCACGCTCAGCAGTGACGGCACCCTCCTCGGTGAGTTTCACAATACGCTGGCGACGATCGGCTTCTACGCGCTCGCGCTCAACTAAGCCAGCCGCCTCAAGCTTCGTCAAAATTTCTGACAACGAACCGGGTTTGAGATCAAAATTGAGGCCGATTTCGCGTTGTGAAAGCCGCCCACCATTGAGCGCCAAAAGGCAGAGAATCGGGGACTGTCCAGAACGGCCACCTACCCTAAAGTGCAGGTAGTGCCCACAAAAGCCCAACAGTTCGAGAATTGAAAGAGCACGCTTTTCCTCAGGAGTTTCTGCAGGGTTAGGTATTGGTTTGAGATGTTTCATGAGTTTCCCCTCTTGTTGGCATGAGGTAAGCGATAAGCAACGCCTCACGAGAGTTGGTCAAACGGATCATGTGCGTAGGCCTTGCAGCGACCTGCTCGCCTTGGCCGAGCGCTTGCACCGCACAAAGGCTCGCGGAGCTCAAGCTTGCATCCAGCCCATGTACGCTCGCTCGAAATAAACCAAGCGTCTATCTGGCTGCAAATCGCCGAGCAGCTCGAGTCATTAGTTTGGTACCGCACCATTCTAGTAAGGTACCGAATGATGTCAAGAACAAATTGGTGCGGGGAGCGACTGCGCGCACGTTCGCATGCCCGTTCGCGCGCAATCCGCATATCCAACTCAGGAGCGGCCGGCTAAGATCGAGCCAACGCGCAAAAGAACACGCACCACGCGCGCGGCGATTGTGGACTCAGGCAGGTTTTAGATCAGGCCGAAGTGCTCAAGCGCACTCACTACTCCATCTTCTTGCACGGGATCAGTAATGTGATCAGCAATAGCCTTTACCTGCGGTAAAGCATTTCCCATCGCAACAGGCACCTCTACAGCCGCAAGCATTGCCAGGTCGTTCTCTGAGTCTCCAAACCCAAAAACGCGCTCAGGGCGATAGTCCAAGAGCGCTAAGGCATGGCGAACGCCAAAGCCCTTATCGACCCCAATCATGCTAATTTCTATCAGGCCAACGCCCAAGTCACACAAGGTATAGTGCGAACGGAAGAACTCCTCATGCGGCCGAAACGCCTCAAACGAGGCAGCATCAAACACAATTTTGCTAAATGAAAGCTCAGGGGCAAAGGTAGCAACCTCAGCAAAGGTGCTCGCCGTTTTAACTCCTGGGATGCCCTCATACGTCTCACCGGTTGCAGAGAGCGCCACGCTCGTCTCTTCTCCCTCAAGCATGGCATGCACACCGGCATCCAGTAAGCGCTCTGTACTTTCGCGCAAAAGATCTTGAGCAATCTCAGTCTTGTATTTGAGTTCATCGCCTATATACACACTCGCTCCTGCGCCACAAATCATGCCCGTGGCACCGAGTGCAAGCAGCTCATCAGAGACAATATGGTGGGTACGACCTGTACAAATAAATGTCGCGTGACCACGCTTGCGAAGGCGAGCAAAGGCATCTACCACGCCCGGTGAGGGGTGCGCTGCGGTAATATCTGCTCCCGGATCAGAGGCACCACTTGCATCAACTAGGGTTCCATCAACATCAAAAAAGAGAGCGCAAGCCCCCTGGGGACTCTTCTGCTTCATCTGATCATACATACATGTTCCTCTCGCATCCACCTCATCATACCCATCGCCGCTGCAGATGAGCCGAGAACACGATGCGAAATTAAAAGAGCAGGTAGCGCTCGCGATCAGCGCGTACAAGGTAGCGGAGCGATCATAGCCCCTCTTCTTGCTTGTACGCTTCTATCGCAATTACCACCTGGCGGTACACCTGCGCAGAGCATCACGCCTGCTGAGACTTTTATGCTTCTATCTCAATTGCCACCTGATAGAGATCGGAGCGATATACCGCCCGAACAACCTCACGCGGCACCTTGTCTATGTCATACAGGATGCATTCAGCCTGCATGAGCGGGAAACCCGGAGGAACGCCTAAAATACCTGCCTGCTCCTCACTTGCCGCTACTGCAATTACACGCTGGCATACCCGGCTCCAGCGAACTTGGCATTCATCGGTTAAGAAATCTCTCCACGACAGCTGCTCGAAATCTCGATCAGGAGCGGCTGGAACATATGCCAGCTCAGCCGTGATGTCCTCAACATAGTAGGGCTCGTCTTTGGTGCCGTGCAGCAAGCGAAGAGAAAAGAGTTCGGTTCCCTCAGCAAGATCAAGCTGAGCAGATATCTCTTCATCTGCAGGAATGACGCAGGCATCCATTTGTACACACGTATCAGGCTCAGGTACACCAGGGTTTTTGCGTACATAGCTCGAGACTTTGCGTGGGATCATATTTGGCCGATCCGCAATGACTTCAGAGCCATGTCCGCGCCGCTTACGGATGAGTCCATTATTTGCGAGCATCTCCATGGACTTTCTGGCCGTGGCGCGCGATATGTTAAACGTTTTCATAAGCTCGGTCTCAGAGGGAATAAGATCCCCGATCCCGTAGGTTCCCTGAGCAATCTCTTGATACAAAATATCGTAGAGTTGCGCGTACAATCTTTTCTTGCCGTTGAAATCAAGCTCCAGCATCGCAGTCCCCCCGATCTATTGGTGCGGACCCGATCTTGACCTCGTTTACGCACCTGTACTGCGAACATGTTCAATACGGAAGATGTTACCGTGCTTATAGTATCACAGGGCTATCATAATCAACCCCGCAGTGAATATATCTTTATACAGACCTACCTTGCGGGGTTCATTGAGACCTCTTTGGTCGCTCTGAGGGCATGGTGCCGGCCGGGCGTGAGATAATCTCCCAAGCGGGTATTCTATGCACATATGCCTGAAAAGAGATTGGACTGATGAGCTCTGAAAACAGTTCTCAAAATGGATCTGCCATCCAACTCAGCTCTGATAGAGCGCCTGCCACACGGACTGCAGCCACAAACGAAGAGGCCGATCTTATGATCTTTCCTCCCACTTCTCCTCTCACGAACTCCGAAAAGCCAAGCGAACACCTTGCCACAGTTGAGCTAGGCAATGGCAAAAAGATCCCGGTGATCATTCCTGAATCCGAGCAATTTGCAAACCGCTTGCGCAAGAACGCTCGCGTACGCAGGCGCTGGGCAAAGCGGACGGGTGTGAGCTGTTATCGAGTCTATGATGCCGATCTCCCCGATTACGCTGCTGCTATCGATCTGTATGAAGGCAGCCCAGAAACCCCGGGGCGCTGGCTTTCTATCGCTGAATACGCTCCGCCCGCCACCGTTGACAAAGATCTGGCGAGAGCGCGTATGGCGGATATTTTGAACCTCGCTCCTGCCATTTTAGATGTGGAGCCGAACTGCACCTTTGATCGCACTAGGCGTCGAGCGCGTGGTGGCTCCCAGTATGCTCAAAAGCGCAAAGCTCCAGAAGCTATGCCAGACACGGGACACGCCCTTATTCAAGAAGGCGGGCTCACTTTTGAAATTGATCTTGCATCGTACCTTGATACCGGGATTTTTCTGGACACTCGGCTCGTTCGAAAGCTCATTCGCAGCCGCGCGCAGAAACGACATGCACGCTATTTCTTAAACCTCTTTGCCTATACCGGCACCGCCAGCTGCTATGCCGCCGATGCAGGTGTGCAAGAAACGGTAACGGTTGATCTCTCAAACACCTATCTAGACTGGGCTGAGCGCAATATGGAGCTCAATGGCTTTTGTGGTCCAGATCACCATTTTGTACGTGATGATTGCCTCGCTTGGATGGACGATCAGCTCAAAGGCACCAACCGCTGGGATCTTATTTTTTGCGACCCACCAACCTTTTCTAACTCAAGCAAAATGGGCGTGCGCACGTGGGATGTACAACGCGATCACGTAGGCTTGCTCACTCGAATCGTAGGCTTGTTAACTGAAGATGGTGAAGCAATCTTTTGCTGCAACCTCAGGCGCTTCAAACCAGATCTTGAAGCTCTTGAGGCCGCTGGTGTTGAGCTCACCGAGATTACCGATCAAACAATTCCTGAAGACTTTTCAAGAAACGCGCGCATCCATCACTGCTACCTTGTTCGGCACGCGCAGAGCTAGCGAGCTACTGGGCGCGCTGTCCTGTTTTTGGTGCCAAGTTTGGATTTGTTTCGTTCGCAGCGCTCTGCAAGTCTTTCGTAAAAATAGAAGACCCATCACCAAAAAGCTCGGCGAACTGTATAACAGCGAGCTCGCGGCGAGCATCAACCTGCGCCTGTGGAAGCGTACCTCCCCCATCTCCTTGAGAGAGATGCCACCTGCCTGTCGGGTCAGCCAGCACCGTTGAGTTAATAAGCGGCAGCTGGTGCCTGAGCACGCGATGCGCACGCTGATAGTCAGAAAGCGGAGCACCAATGATCTCCATCATGTGAGACGAAAGATAGTTGGTTGAGAGATCCTCTGGCTCACCGCCAACCTCACTGCCAGCAACCTCATAATTCGCCCAGATAATATAGTCCGTCTGCCAGAGACGCTGAGCATGCTCAGCCACAGACTCGCCGGAAAACCAGGCGTCGTTATATCGATCTGGGAAAAACGGCTGATGATCGCCAAAAAAGACCAAAATGACCTTGCGCTTCATGGCGCGCAGCCTACTGATGAGATAACGCAGATCCTCATCAGACTGATGAATAAGGGATAAGAACTCGTCTACCTCAGGATCTGCCACCCCATCAATGGGATAGGAGAGACGCTTATCTGCTGGCAGCATTCCTGTGTCGTAGCCTGAGTGATTTTGCATCGTCACATCAAAAATGAACTGTGGGCTTGGATCGTTTTCAAGCTCCTGCAAGATCCGATCATAGGTTGCTCGATCGGTCACCATGCCTCGGAGCGTTTCCGCGCCCTGAAAATCTCCAATGGAAAGGAAGGAATCAAAGCCAAAGTGTCGATAGACATTTTCGCGATTCCAATTGCTTGCATGATTGGGATGCATGGCCAGCGTCTTATATCCCAACTGCTTGAACTGAGCCGCGAGGTTTTCCGTCCGCGTGAGATCATAAATCGTATAGGGGTACACACCCGGCCCTAAAAATGCCATGGAGTTGCCGGTCAAAAACTCAAACTCACTATTGGCCGTGCCACCACCATAGGCAGAAACAAACAGGCGGCCTCGCGCCAGGGTATCAGACAAGGATTTGAAAAAGCTCGGCCCCTCATAGCTTGCATGCATATTCTGATAGATAGAGAGATCAGCAAAGGTTTCGTTCATAACAGCGATCACGCAGGGCTTCTCTTCATCAAACTGGGCCACTGCTGCTGTGCGCGCCTCTGATCCGCCTTGAGTCTCATTATATTCAGCCGCACGCTCAGCAATAAGCTGCTTGGCGCTCTCAAGGCTATAGCCAGCTGGACGCTTAGGCGCAATGGTTTGAGCAGAAGAGATAAAGCAGGGCAAAAAGCCTTGATGAGCATAGCTATCGAGCGGTCGCCAGGTGTATACCCGCACGTATAAGGTGTTGTAATAGTCAATGAACGTAACGTGCGCCACAGGAGCTACCACGCACGCAAGCCCCAGCGCGAGATTAAGCGCCACGCGACCCCGCTGCGCCGAACCAGCAAGGTGCCGAGGACGAAGCGTTCCAACAAGGTTTAACAGGACAAGCGCCATAAGCGCAAAGCCCAAACCCACCAGGCAAGTTGTGGAGAGCACATACTGATAGCCCGCCCCCACCGCCGCTGCAGTAGACAGAGCAGAAAGATCACCGGGCTGAATGGGCTGAGCCTTAAAGGCAATCACAAAATACTGAGCGAGGCCTCCAAGAAATGCGATAGCCACCACGATTGATGCTGGCATGCCACGGCGCTGGCTTAAGAAAAAGAGAGCGAGCACACCGGAGGTGAGCAGCCACCACTCAAGCACAAAGCAAAGTGGATACATGTCAAGAATTGCTGGGTTCGATGGCAACTCAAGGCTGAGCGTGGCGCACACGCCCACAAGCAGTACCAGCGGGATCTGGATGAGGCCAGGCCGTACCAATCGCTCGCGAAGCCGCTCTAGATGGCCTCGGCTCATCCGCAGAACTGCTCCAGAGGCGCAGACAAGGCATACGAAAAGAGCAGCCGCAGGATGCGTATCAACAAAGCCAAGAAGCGAAAGCACACATAAAAGCGCCGGAACCAAGGCAAATCCAAGCGATGCCCACGGAAAAGAGCTTGCCTCAGTACGTGCCTGCGTGCGAGCGTATACGCTCAGCGCAATCGGAATGCCTAAGGCGGTAGCAGCAAAAAGAAGAGAAATGAGCATGAGGCTCCTAGCAAAATCGAATATGCTCGACCCGTCCGTCTAAGCATCCGCATATCATAGCCGTAAGGTGTGAATCAAACGCGAAGAACGCAATTTTACCCAGTGCGGTGCTCGGAGGCAACGCCTCACGACCTAGAAGACCTCGTGCTCAACTCCCTTGTCATCGCCCAAGGCTCGCCACATAGCACCAGAGTGCGCATCAAAATCTGCAGCCTTAGAACAGAGCAGCAAGAAGAGGACTTCTATGATGTAGTTGATTGAATTATGCGAGAACGGAAGCTCGCTATTGAGCATCCTATCGCGTGTTGCCGCATGTAAAACGCAGGTTGCCCGTTGTGCGAGCGGGGAATCCGGGATGTTCGTAATCACAATCGTTGGCGTTTTTGCAGCAATCGCATTATCCATCATGGTACTCAGGCGCTTGGAATGGCCTGACTTTGAAATAAAGATCAACAGATCCTCGTCCCTCATGGCAAGTGTCGAAAGCATCATTGCTTCAGTAGTTGGCGCGCAACTGCTTCGAATGCCGAGTTGCGCAAGGAGAAACGAGGCCGAAAGTGCTGCAGGAATTGAATTGCCCACCGCAGCAAACTCAATCGAATGCGCCCGCTCGATAAGCTCAACGGCACCAACAAGCGTCTGTTCATCAATGAGACTGAGTGTATCGTAGAGCTCGCGAACCTTAGCTGTAAGCACCGTCTCCATAGCGGCTCGTGGCTCAGCAATAGAAATTGCGCCAGCAGAAGCTCCGCCAGGTATATCCTCATCTTCGAGCTTCATCATGGCGCGCATCTCAGCAAAGCTTGAATAGCCAAGCGTGCGCACAAAACGTGAGACAGTCGGAGCCGATGTTGTGCTCGCAGCAGCAATCTCACGCGTAGTCATCGAAAGAACTTCTGCTTGATTTGCTAAGACAAAATCGGCAATTTGCCGTTCGCTCTCGCTAAAACGATCGTATAGAGAGCAAATTACGTTAATAACGCTGCCTTTTGTCCCCATGTGTAACACGCTCCTCATTTGTGTGAAACCCATCATATCCCACCTCAATCATGAAAGCGGATCACACAAACGGAGCAGCATCTGAATCCATGAGGCACGCTGCATCTTGCACGAGAACTATTGAGCTCTAGTCGGATATATGAAGCGGCGCTCTTCTGGCATAAACCACAGCACAAAGGGGCTGTTTTGACGATACAGCCCCTTTGCTCGATACATCTCCTTTGCCCCTGCCCTATCTAGCAGAACTCACTCCGCCATTGACGCACGTGCGCTTCCCGATACAACGCAGCTGCACCAATGGAGCCAAAAAGCTCCATTTTTTGGCGGATCACTGCTTTTGCTGCAACAATGCACTCCGGGAATATTGTATTGGGATCCCAGCCTGAACTCTCTTGCGAGAGAATCTCACGAGCTTTGGCAAAGAATGCACTCTTATAGTCGGAAGAAATATTCACCTTTTGAATGCCAATGCGCACTGCCTCAGCAATTTCAGAATCCGGATTACCCGAGCCGCCGTGTAGAACCAGCGGGATATCAACAGCGGAGGAAATCTCACGCAGCACATCCATGCGCAGCTTTGGTGTTACACCCTTCGGATACAGACCGTGACACGTTCCAATCGCTACCGCCAGTGTATCCACGCCGGTTTTTTCCACAAATACTCGTGCATCTTGAGGATCGGTATATTTGATTTCAGTCATACCGCCTTCAATGGACGTGCCCGTGTCGCCAATGGTTCCTAGCTCACCTTCTACCGACACGTCGAGCATGTGACAGTAACGCACGACCTCTGCAGTCTTTGCAATATTTTCCTCAAAGGGAAGCATGGAGCCATCAATCATGACTGAGGTAAAGCCACAGTGAATCGCACGCATGACACTCTCAATGCTGTCTCCATGATCAAGATGAATCACAAATGGCACCGGACTATTTGCCGCACGAGCAGCAACGTAGCCCATAAATTCATCTTTACAGTAAGCAAGCTCAGTCGGATGCACCGAGATAATGGCTGGGGCATCGTTCTCTTCTGCAGCCTCGATTACCGTGCGCACAAGATTTGACTCTGAGATATTGAACGCTCCAACAGCAAAGCCACGATCCTTAGCGAGCGAGAGCATTTGGTTCATAGTAATGAGCATCGACGTATAACCTTTCCATTCGTTTTGCTTGTATATAAAGCATTAGTGAGCTTTTCCTGCGGAACCTGATAGCTCAATATAGGTTTTGATTTTTTCTGATCCCGCAGCCCAGCAGTCTTGTAGCAATTGAGGCCAATCACAGGCTGGGTTAGCTGCTAGAGTGCGCGCGGCATGATCGCGCTGTGTCACCATATAATCTGTGCCCACATTAATCTTATTGATGCCTGCACGTACTGACGCTTGTATGTTTTCTTTTCCAGCTCCAGATCCACCATGCAACACTAACGGCAAACCTGTCGCTTCCTTGATCTGTTCTACAATCTCAAACTGAAACGTTGGCACATAACCAGGTGGATAATCCCCGTGCGTTGAGCCATAGCTCACAGCCAAGCAATCAATACCCGTGCGCTGAATAAAATCAATAGCAACATGTGGATCTGTATACATTGCTGCATCGGTAAAGTGTGCACCCGCACCTTGCGAGCATCCCATACAGCCAACCTCAGCCTCAACACTTGCACCATAGATTTGAGCAAGCTCTACAACCGCTTGTGTGATGCGAATATTTTCCTCAACAGGCAAGGCTGACGCATCGCACATGACACTTGAAAATCCCTCATGCAAGCAACGCTTCAGATGTGCAATGTCATGTCCATGGTCAAGATTCACTGCAACAGGCACGTGCGAGGCTTCGGCCATGCGGCGCAACGGAGCAATCAACAGATCCCCATCAAAATAGGCTTTCAGCTGGTCTTGCAACAGATCAATGATGATTGGAGCACGGAGCTCCTCAGCGGCAGCAATAATACCGCGCGCTGTCTCTAGATTGATCGCGTTAATTGCCATCACAGCGTAGCCGCCCTCATGCGCACGATGCAGCATATCTTTCATGGACTCATACATCTCGTGACCTTTCTTTATACAGCGCCGCTCATACAGATCGGGCTCTTTCGAGCCCGATCAACACCCGTTACGAAAGATTGAATGCAGAGAGATCAACCTCTTGCTCAACTTCTTCAACCTCAAGACCCAAGTCATCAATCTCTTCGGGAGCGAGGCGCTTTTTGATTAGTACAAGCAAAAGTGCCGTAACACACGACCCGGCCAAAAGAGCAACAACTGCCCACAAAGGCTCTGCCATAGCTGGAATGACAAATACACCGCCTGATGGAACCCGACTCTCTACCCCCATCGAAAAGGCGATAGCACCACAAACACCGCAGCCAATCGAGGTTGAAATAACGGTTCGCACCAAATCGTTCATAGCTATGGGAATAACACCCTCAGAGATCATGCAGACGCCCATAGGAAAGGCAATTTTGATATTTTCTTCTTCGGTCTTCTTAAAAATGGGCTTCTTGACCAGCTTGGAGAGCAACAAGCCGAACGTTACTCCAAAGGGAGGAACCATGGCGGCAAGTACCTTGATTCCCTCAGGGCCGTAAATGCCATCTGCCATCAGGCCATCGCAGATCAGATTCGGTACTTTTGAGATAGCTCCACCATAATCGATGCAGCCGATCCACCCGATAATAAAGCCATATGCAAGCTTTTGTGACTGATCAAGATTGATGATGAAGTCGTTAAGTGCCTGCGTAAGGGCAACCAGAGGCGCTCCCAGCACAAAGAGCATAATCAGGCCTGCGAGAATGGTGGAGACTGTAGGAACGATCATCATCGGCATGAGCGCCTCAGCCCAGCGCGGAACCTTAAGATTCTTCTCAATCGCCAGGGCAATATAACCTACGATGAGTCCACCGATCAGACCGCCAAGAAAGCCAGCATTTAAAAATGAGGCAATTTGACCCATAAGAAAACCAGGGGCAATGCCTGGCCTGTCGGCAATTGAGTAGGCAATAAAACCGCCGATAAACGATGGGATCAATCCCATACCAAAGACGCCAACCGTTGTGAGGGCACTCGGAACCGATAGCTCCTCAAAGGATTCCATAACCGATCCGCCAAGAAGATTGCCGATGGCAATCAAAAGACCCGCTGCAACAACGAGCGGGAGCAGGTAGCTGATTGATGTCAGCACATGCTTCTTAATATCGTGCAGGACTTTCTTCATGGTCTTCCCTTCTTACGTGCGCAAACAAGACCCGTAGCGACTCAGGTCTAAAGACTTGCCTCCACCTTGCTAACAATTTGCTTTGCTGCCTTGAGCACAAGGCTAGTGGGCACTTCCATCACGCGCTTACCTTTAAAGCGGCTGGTATCAACCTTGATATCGACCGCCAGAATCACAGCATCAGCAGCTGCAATCTCTTCTGGCGTGAGCTCATCTTCAACGCCAATCGTTCCTTGGGTCTCAATACGAATCTCATGACCGAGCGACTCCGCAGCACGGCGGAGTTTCTCCTTAGCCATATAGGTATGGGCGATCCCCGATGTGCATGCGCAGATTGCAACCAATTTCATCGCACCTCTCCTTTCTCTCGGATGTACAAACAGGGCACATCTCATGCCTCAAATACATCAGGATCTAGCGTGAGCAACTCAAGCATTTCTCCTCTGCTCTTCACCGCATGGAGACGTCTAATAAAAGATTCATGCGCTAAGAGCTTTGCGACGTGCTGAAGTAATTTGAGATGAACAACATCTGAATCACCATCAGTGACCGCGAACAAAATGACAACGCTGACCGGCGCATCGTCCAACGACTCCCACACGATCGGTGAGCGGGAGGTCCCGATTGCAAGTGCCGTCTGTGTCACCGCCGGAGATTTACCATGCGGTATTGCAACCCCTTCCCCAATTCCAGTTGCTCCCTCTTGCTCTCTCCACATCACGTCGTCGTAAAACGCTTGTCTATCCGCTACCTTGCCTTTTGCTACCAGAAGCTCGATTAAGCTCTCGATCATTTCTGTTTTGTTGCAAACGTTGAGATTGAGCGCTATGAGATCCTGATCAATGACTGAGGAAATATTGAATTCTGACATGTTCCCTCCCTTCATGTCGTTCCTCTTTATTTCATATTTATATCAATTTGTGAAACAAATAGCTGTTTCACAGTCTGACTAGTTGGTGAACGGTAGCGCTTCTGTGGGTGAGCGGTTCTGATTATCTGCAGACCCTATTTAGTTTCTATTCTGGTATTTTATATCTGTATTGAGTTGTATGTTGCTACATTCTATGAGCGCGAATACTTTCTGGATCAATCTTTGTTGCTGCGTATTTGTTTCTATTAATTAGTATTTGAGAAACGGCTACAATGATTCCTATAACCATCTAGTCGCAGATATGGTTGCAATACAGGCGTGTGTGAAAGGGGACGAATGATGGATCAGCCACTGTTAGGAGCCCTTGAGGCAGGTGGAACAAAGATGGTTTGTGCCACTGGCTATGCAGATGGCACAATCCTCGAGTCCTCGGAAATTCCAACGCTTGATCCGGGAGCCACGCTTGAGCAGGTTGTTGCATGGTTTAGCAGTCATGATATTCAAGCACTTGGTATTGGAGCCTTTGGACCGACTGCCGTAGATCCCGCCTCGCCACGTTTTGGAAGTATTCTTGAAACTCCTAAGACTGCGTGGAGGAATGTCGATCTGCTTGGCGCACTTGCGCAACCACTTGGAGTTCCTTGTGGGTATGACACCGATGTAAATGCAGCCTGCTTAGGTGAGGCTATCTTTGGATGCGCCCAGGGCATGTCTGATGTGGTCTACCTCACCATTGGTACCGGCATTGGCGCTGGCGTTATGGTGAACCATCAGCTCGTGCACGGCATGATGCATCCTGAAGCAGGTCACATCCTGCTCACTCGCGATCCCGCTGACCCCATTGGAACTGAGAGCGGCTGCCCCTATCATGCGTCCTGCGCTGAAGGTTTAATCGCAGGCCCTGCGATTAAGCGGCGCTGGGGTGGCAAACGTGCAAGTGAGCTTGCAGATGATCCAAAGGCCATGGCTCTGTTAGCTGGGTACTTAGCACAGGCGCTGGTAACCTATATTCTTTGCTACTCCCCAAAAAAGATCATTATTGGCGGAGGGGTTGCAGACCACACACCCCTTGTAGCCTTGGCGCGTCCACGCGTACGCGAGCTGCTTAACGGCTATTTAGTAACGCCTGAAATTGAAAATATTGACACGTACATCGTGAACAATAGCTTGGACGGCCGTCAGGGAATTTTGGGTTGTTTAGAACTCGCACGCCGCGCGCTTGAAAGCTAATCGGCTCGCAGGACTTTGTACTGGTGCGGACTCACGCTCGCATGACGCCCGTGCACGAACAGGATAGGTTTTTCGCATCGCATCACACCCGTGAGTTCGACACGAGCGACCCTCTCGTGGCTAGGCATCCCTCTCGTAATCACGCGTCACCGCGCAAACGGGCAGTCAAGCGATCGAGCACCTCTGCCTCACATCCCGCGTGGTGCAGCAGATACTCGCGAGCACTTCCGTAATGCGCATGCAGGTGAGCAAGGGCTTGGCGCATCTGAGATGGCTCAGCTACAAAAAGGCTCTTTGGGGCGCGCCTCCGCATCAGGATACTCAGGCCTACAAATTGCAATGCCTTGCCAGGACTCATATGCTCTCCACTTGCTGCATAGTCCTCAACAATATGATCGTCATCCACACCGGCAAGCCCTAAGAGCAGCATGGCAATTACGCCGGTTCGATCCTTACCAGCACGACAGTGAAACAGCGAGCAGCCAGGTCCATCTAAGGCGCGCATGACCGAGGTAATCGTTTGAGCGTCGTCATCCAATAGATCCCGATAGATCTCAAACATTGACTCGGGCAGATTGCCAGAGTCCGCGATCACATTCATCTGGTCGAGCATCGGAACACTCGTATATGCGATCTCAGGATCCGGATGTCTCAGATACGGCCCTGGCCAATATCGCAGCTCAAAAGCACTACGAAGATCCACAACGCGCCTCACACCACAAGCTCTTAGCACCTCTCTTCCCGCAGAGGTCAAAAGCCAGAGTGAGCCTGAGCGCAAAAATACGCCAAAGGCAGTTTGCCCTGTCGTGCCATCAGGGCGAGAAAAGGGATAGCCTCCCAAATCGCGCAGGTTCTTAACAAAGCGCAGCGGGATCGGCTCGGGATCTGGGGCTTGCGGCATGTTCCTCCAAAACAAGGGGCACGACTCGGAACACGTGCGCCCGTCGCTTAAAACTATACTCGAGTCTCAGCACTCATGCGGGGTCAGAACCGTTCCCTTACCAATCCCATGCAGGACGAGTTAGATAATCTTAACTTTATCTACTCTGTGCTGGCAAATTGAGCCTCATACAAATCTGCATAGAAGCCACCTCGAGCTAAGAGCTCCTCATGCGTGCCACACTCAATAATGTTCCCTTCGTGCATAACGAGGATCATATCGGCGTCTTGAATGGTTGAGAGACGGTGAGCGACTACAAAGCTCGTTCGCCCACGCATGAGTTCGTCAAAAGCTGCCTGTACCTGGAGTTCTGTTCTGGTATCAATCGAGCTCGTTGCTTCGTCTAACAGCAGAATTGCGGGATCGGTTAGCATAACGCGAGCGATGCACAACAGCTGGCGCTGACCTTGCGAAAACGAACTACCATCATCGATAATGAGGGTATCAAAGCCCTCGGGCAGCGCATTAATAAAACCATCGGCATGAGCGCGGCGGGCAGCCTCCTGAACCTCTTCGCGGGTAGCACCGGGACGTCCGTACGCAATATTATCGTGAATCGTTCCTTCAAAAAGCCAGCTATCTTGTAAAACCATTCCAAAACTCGTACGCAGACTCCGCCTGGTCAGCCCTCGAATATCCTGCCCGTCTAGCAAAATCTCACCTGCATCAACTTCGTAAAAGCGCAAGAGCAGGTTAATGAGGGTTGTTTTGCCGCAGCCCGTAGGCCCCACCAACGCTATGCGCTGTCCGGCAGACGCGTGTACGCAAATGTCTTGGAGCAAGGGTCGATCTTTCACATACGAAAAATCTACGTGGTTCAGATCCACACGGCCTTGCGGTGCCGTTATTTCTATGGCTGACGCATGGTCGGGATCTTCTTCCTTTGCATCAAGCAAGGAGAATACGCGGCGCGCACTCGCCAGAGCCGTTTGGATCTGCGTAATCACACTTGTGATCTCGTTAAAGGGGCGTGTGTATTGATTGGCGTAGGATAAAAAGACCTGAACGCCGCCTACAGTCAGCACCGCCGGCTTTCCGGTGATCACCGAGATACAACCGATGCCTGCCACGATGGCAAAGATGAGGTTATTGATGAAGCGCGTCCCAGGATTTGAGAGTGAGCTTAAGAATTGCGCATGCTCACCCGCGTCATAGAGCTCTGCATTGATAGTGTTAAACCCCGCCTGGGCTCGATCTCCAAATGCGAAGGCAGAGACGAGGCGCTGATTGCCCACATACTCCTCTACGTGAGCTCCAAGCTGACCCAAAATTGCCTGCTGAGCGGCAAAGCTGCGATCTGAAAGACGTGCGATCAGCCAGGCGGCTAAGACCGAAAGCGGTGTCACCAACACCACAATGACCGCCATGGGAACCGAAATCGAAAGCATAAAAAGAAGGGTTCCAACGATGGTCGCCACCCCAGTAAACAGCTGAGTCAACCCTTGTAGCAGACCATCGCCCACCAGGTCAACGTCGTTCACCACACGGGACATAAGATCCCCGTGCGGGTGTGAATCAATGAACGAAAGAGGCATGCGCCCAATTTTTTCGCTCACGGCAATTCGCAAATCACAGGTTGTGCCATAAGCCAGCCGACTCAAGGTGATGCCTTGGATCCACTGGGCAAGGGCAACGAGGCAAACAACTGCTGCCAGCTCAAACAAGAGTGACATGAGCTGAGTAAAGTTGACCTGACCAGCGCCGATGATGATATCGATACCCTGTCCAATAAGAATGGGAACAAAAAGCGCCAAGCTCACGGCAGTAAGGGCAGACAGAAGCGCGAGGATGGTTAGTCCTGCTCGCGGACGGATGAGGACGATCAAACGGCGAAGCAGATCGGTGCCAGACATGGGAGGAGCCAGCGAGCTCACCGTGTCGTTTCTGCCAGTTGCGCCTGCAGCGGAGGCAGTAACGGTGGAGACCGAGCCTGCGGAGGTATACGGATTCATCAAGCCTCCCCTCTTTCAGATGGCTCGGGAAGCGCGATGCCTTGTGAGGAGCAAATCTCCCGGTACACCTCACAGGTCGCAAGCAGTTCATCATGGGTGCCAAGCCCGACTGTGCGACCGCGCCTCATCACACAAATGAGGTTCGCTTCTCGAACAGATGACACACGCTGCGACACGATAACCGTACTGAGAGGCTCGCCTGCTACAGCTGCTTGCCCTGTACGATGATGAATTGCTCGGCGAAGCTCTGCATCGGTTTTAAGATCAAGCGCTGAGGCAGCATCATCCAAAATAAGCATACGAGGACGTCCCACCAATGCGCGTGCGATAGTAAGACGCTGACGCTGGCCGCCTGAAAAATTGCGACCCCCTGCCTCTACCGGTGCATCAAGACCTAAAGGGAGCTTCTGCACGAACTCAGCAGCCTGCGCAGTTTCAAGCACATTCCAAAGCTCATCGTCTGTTGCTTGAGCGTCTCTCCATAGTAGATTAGAGCGAATCGTGCCTGAGATCAGCGAGGATCCTTGCGGCACCAAGCCAATTGCGCGCCGAAGTGCCTGGAGGTTCCATGTATGCACATCAGCTCCGAGCACCTCAACTGATCCAGAATCGACATCATACAGACGAGGCAGTAAAGAAACGAGCAAGGACTTACCTGAACCGGTACCGCCGATAATCCCCAAGGTTTGACCTTGAGCCAGTTCGAGCGAAATGTCATCGAGGGCAGGTGTGCTTGCCTGTCCAAAGGAAAAGCTCACATGAGAGAAGCGCAGGGCTGGTGCTAGCTGTTCTGAGGCTGCCGCGAAATGCTCAGCTGGCGGGGCAGCTTGCGGGGCAGCGTGAGGGGCGACTTGCCGGGCAGCCGAAGGGGCGACTTGCCGGGCAGCCGAAGAGGCGACTGACACCGTACGTTGCGCGGGTTCAACATGCTCAACCGACACCGCGTCTGACACCGGCGCGACACGCTCAGCTGGCACCGTATCTTGCGTAGACGCATTTCCCTTTGTCGCCTGGTCAGATTCAGATCCCCTCTCAATATCTCGAGCTGCGGTCAGCTCGATCTCCCCTGTAGCCTCCCCCACGTCTACGCCGTTTACAGGAGAAACAATGCTCGGCTCGCAATCCAGCACCTCAACAACGCGCGTGGCGCTCGCACTTGCCCGAGTAAAAACGATGACAAGATTTGCTACATACACAATAGAGAGCAGGGTCTGGGTCATATAGTTCACAAACGCCACGATCTCACCCTGCGTGAGTCGGCCAATCTGAACGGCCATGCCCCCCTGCCACAAAATAGCGCATACGCCCAGATTCATTACAAGAAACGTTGCAGGATTGAGAATCGCACTTAAGCGTCCAGCTACAATAGAAAGCCCTGCTTGGTCACGTGCAGCATCGCGAAAACGTGCTCGCTCCCGATCTTCGCGAACAAAGGCACGAATCACACGAACACCTGATAGCCCTTCGCGCGTGAGCAAACCAATATGATCCAGGGCGGCTTGAATCCTCCCAAAAAGCGGGACGCAAGCTGCCATGATGCCCCAAAACACCAGGCCAATAAGGGGAGTAGAAATCAAAAATACGATACCAAGCTGTACATCAATGAGCAGAGATGCACCCATAGAGCCAATTGCCAAAATCGGCCAGCGAATGAGCTGGCGAACTCCAAGCGCTAAAGCAAGCTGCACTTGATTAACGTCGCTCGTAATGCGCGTAATAAGCGAGGGAGTGCCGAATCGATCTAAATCAACAAAAGCAAGCGCATTGATGCGCTGGTACAAGGCACGTCTAACATCTGTGCCTATGCCTTGTGACACCAAGGCGGCCATTTTCTGACAAATAAAGGTGAACAACATGCCCGTGGTGGCCATGATAAATAGAAGACCACCGCAGCGAAGGATAAGTCCTGTGTCTTGAGAGGCAATCCCCCTATCAATCATGTATGCAATGACTAAGGGCGTCAGCAGGTCAAAGACCACTTCGATAATCTTGCAGGCAGGGCCTACTACCAATTGTCGGCGGTATGCAGATCCATATCGTTTAAGCAGCTCAAGCATGCATCCTCGATGCCTTATCTCGATTCACACGCACACGGACTGGTGCACGAGCACGTCAACCCATCATAGCGCAGATGGGTCATTCCGCTGCCAAAAGACTACAGAGTGCTTACCTACCGATGGTAGGGGCAAAGACAGATGCAATTCTGAGCGGTGCAAGGTGAAATCGCACATCCATTTCGATTTTCGCAATCGCCCCTGATGCAATTCTGAGCGCTACAAGGGGAAATCACACGTCCACTTCCGATAGAGGGGGTTATATTTAGTACATTTATTGCCCTCTAGGCAACGATTTAACGCCAAGTGCGGGCAAAAATGGTCGTAACGACACCAAAATGCACGCGTTCCCAGAGCGCCATACATCTCAGCTGTATACAAACGTTTCAAGTGCTTTTTGAATCTGAGGATCAGACAAGGCTGCCAACGTCCAAGGCGCAAGCGGCTCTGGATCCCCACACAAATACCCTGGAATCTCATGCAGCTTGACCGGAATAACTTCCTCAATTTCATCAGTATTGACTGGAAGACCATTCATTGCGCCAGAGCCCCTGCTCGAACGTATCGCAACATCGGCTTGATCATATTCAGCGGCGAAAACCGCGCACCACTCATGTTCACAGCTGCCATCACCATAATCTTCCTGGTACACCACATGGCCCAGCATAGATACATCCTGCGAGCCGAGCTCAATTCCGGTCTCCTCCTTGAGGCGGCGCACTGCAGCCGCTGCGAGCTCTTCTCCAGGCAAAGGATGCCCCGAACAGGTATCAGCGAGTACACCTCCCCATAGCCGCTTCGAGCGACTGCGCCTGCAGAGCAACAGCTGTGGCTCATGCTCCGTGCGCTGCAGAAGAAATATCATAAACGCTTGATGAAGAATCCCGTCGCCCTGGTGTGCCAGGTGTCTAGAAATTGGTCGCACTGGTTTTCCAGACGAATCAACTGCAACAACCTGCTCTTCATTAGCCCATGTCGCCCGCCGAATCCGCTCGATTCTTTCAATAAGCTTTTTAATGAGCTGCTGTGTTACGTCTAAAAGCTGATGGATATCGTCCTCGGTTGCTGCATCAACATGCAGGCCAGCACTTGCAGCAACCGGTACATCAAAACGCGTCGCAAGCGCAGCGGCAATCTCACGTGCTGGTATTTCATCGCGATGGCAGGGCACGGCCAGTATGCTCACGGTCGCAGTTCTGCCGGGCTCTGGGCGCGGAATTGCCTGAGCGGTGGCGCCAAGGTGTGCATGCGCTGGTGAATAAGCAGTTACGGTAATCCCTTGAGGCATAACCACCGCTACAGCCCCCAGAGCAAATGGTGGTTCACCTACCTGCACCTCAACTATGGCTATCTCTTGCATACGATCTCCGCCCTAGCATGTTCTGCACATCGCATCCAGCACCTCTAGGATCTCTGTATCCACTTCCGCTGGTTCTACTCCGCACCTTCCCAGCCATGAAACCTCTGTGGCTCAATATGGAATTGACGAAGGATTTTTCCAACAATATGCCAAATCTGATCCTCCACGGAGACAGGCCCGTTATAAAAGGTCAGCATAGGAGGCATAATGACGCATCCAAGCTCAGCAGCAAGCTTCAGGTTTCTCAGATGAACAGCGCCGAGCGGCATCTCACGTGGAGCCAAGACGACCCGCCGTCCTTCTTTGAGGCAAACATCTGCAGATCGGGATAACAAATTGTCAGCAATGCCGTGTGCTATTTGAGCCAGCGTTTTCATCGAACAAGGAAGCACGATCATGCCGTCCGTTTGAAATGAGCCGCTAGAAATACAAGCAGCAAGGTTTTCAGCGCTGTGCACATGATCTGCTAGGGCAAGCAAGGCGTCGATTGGCTCGCAACATTCCAACTCCCATGTGCGGCGCGCGCCAGCACTAACAACAAGATGTGTCTCTACGCACTCATGTGAAGCAAGCTCCGTGAGAAGGTAGCGAGCCATGCAAACACCCGTTGCTCCAGAAACACCAACGACTATCCGCCGCTTCTCCATTGTTCCTCCTATAGACATCGAGTGCGAATAATTCGCAGCATTTGAAAACGGGCGCAGCTGGCCAGACGGGCAGCCTCATAATCAGCGCGGAAAAGAATGCCCAAGCACGTTGGAACGCGCCAGCAGTTGACCACTACAATCATTCATCCATACACCGTCTGACCAGCATACATATGCCTATATCCGAACAGCTATTGCCTGAGAATCCTCTTGCAGGCAAGCTCACGCCTAAATCAAACCGATCAACATCCACCAAGGCAGCATCACGGCGATCGTTACGACAAAAACAACGACAGTAAGCGGAATGCCCAGCCGCAGCGTCTCTTTCTGTGTATATCCACCCGTGTCTTCACTCGCACCAACAAGCACGTTTAAGTGCTGGAACGGGAATAGATAATGCATCGCGATCGCCATATAGCATATGAAAGTCGGTACCACGGGATTTAATCCCATCGAGCTCGTGAAGGCCAGTATCGCTGGAACAGCAACGCCCATAACCGCAATAACGCTACCTAGCACCATATGGAGCACGATTGAGATGACCGTAATAAACGCAGAGAGCACGAAGATGTTCTCTGGGGCAGAAGCTGGGAACAGTGTCTGGGCAATCCACGCATTCATACCAGTAGCTCCACCAACAACACCAATCGCAATTGCTGCAGTCAGAAAAATGAGTACTTGCATAGGGACAGACGCCCAGTCGGGAGCCTTCACGACCTCGCCAATGATAGGCATTGCCATGAGCATTCCAATAATGAGCGTGATCCATCCAATATCAATCCCATGGATTGAGTCAGTCAGCCAGAGCACAATAGCCAGGACAATCCAAAATACCGTGCGCTTCTCAACACCGCTCATGGAGCCAAGAGATGTAAGCTTTGCCTGTATCTCTTGCTTATTTACTTCAATCTCACGAGCGGGGCGGAAGAGCATCAGAAAGAGGACGCAGGTCAAAAGGCCAGCCACCAATGAAGGCGGTCCCATGTAAAGCAGCCAGTCGATGAAGGATACCTCCGCACCCGAGTTAGCAACTGCGAGCGGGTTAATGACCGAATCTCCAGTAAGAAATACAAGAGATAGCGGTACAGAAGCTGCAAAGACCGCAAAGCCTATTTTTACAGCATCCTCTTTGGGGATACCGGAGCTTTTAATGATAATTCCCATGATCGACATGATCAGGAATGCACGTGGCCATGGATGCGGGATGAGCAGAGACAACACAAGCGTTAATACAAAGATACCGACGATGATGCTTCGGTAATCTTTTACGAAGCGCAGCATATAGGAATATGCAATGCGCTCACCCAAACCAGAAGTTTTGACGGCATTCGCAATCAAATATGCTCCCACCACGAGCCACATGGTAGAGCCTGTCCATGATTTAAAAACAACCGCCGGCTCAGCAACCTTCCATATGACCATCAAAGCCAGCAGAATGCCTGATACAAACCCCGCTTGCGCAACTTGGCACGCCCAAAAAATCACGGTCATGATCGTAAGCGCAAGACATTTCTTGCCTTCATCTGGCAGGCCATCCAAAGGAAGCATCCAAATAACAACCGCAGCTACGATCCCAAGCACAAAGCCAATGAGGCGCTTATCAAGTTTTAGGCCAGCAACTCCCATGCTTCCTCCCTTCCTGTGTACTTAAGGAAATTCAGTTAATACGTTTTAAACAATCGCGAGTCTTAGAGCGTCCATGCGCTTCCAAAGGCTCTGCAAGAAAAGCCGACCCGGCCGCCTATCGCTTCCGGGTCGGCTCACCATACTGCTACGCCTCAAGCGGAGGAACCGCAGGAATAACCTGCAGATTGGCGATCTTCTCATCGTTCAACTTGAATACATCATCTACATGAGGAGTCTCGGTTGAACGCCACGAATAAAAGCACGTCTCACACTGATAGACTTCCCAAGCTCCCTTTACAGGAGAAGTGGCGATTGTTTCAATCGCATCATGATCACAGCGAGGGCAGTTCATATTCCATCCTCCTTTATTATTTCTGGCTCATAAGATCAGAAATGATCTTGGTGTATTCAGCGGTTTTCACTGGATCGCGGAGCAACTCAACAGACCGCTTATTAGGCTCTGGATCAACTGGAGTTGTTGCATCAATGATGAGCTTGGCCGTCATACCAGGAACTTCTTCTGATGGGTTAAGCGGCATGCCTGCACAATTTGGAATGACCTTAACGTCCTTATCCGGGCGCACGCGAGTAGATAGTGCCCACATAACTTGGTTGAGATCGAACGGGTCAACCACATCGTCTACAAGGATCACATTGTGGCAATACGGCATACCGTGAGGCGTAGACAGTAGCCTGAACGCTGCGCCTGTTGCCTGGCCTCCATAGCGGGGCTTAATTGAAATAATCTCTGTGAACCCGTGTGTATACATGGCATTCACTGCAACAATTTCAGGAAAATCAGGCTGCAGCTGCTTAAAGATTGGCACGGATGTATTCAGAGCCATCAAGTAGTCGATCTCAGACCACGGCATCCCTAAGTACAGGTTTTCAAAGATTGGGTCTGTGCGATGCGTAATGTGCGTAATCTTTGCTTCGCACTGAGCACGAGCGCCCGAGTATGAGCCAGGGAACTCCCCAAACGGCCCTTCACACGTACGAACGCGCGGCATAATATAGCCCTCAAGAACAACCTCTGATCCTGCTGGTACATAGAGGTGATCGTACAAATCAGATTTGACCACATCAGCAGGAACGCCATCGTTCAACGCGCCAACGAACTCATATTCATTTTGCGCATAACCCACAGGCGTAGAAGCCATAAAGGTGACCAACGGCGCATTGCCCAACGTAACGCAGATAGGGAATGGCTCATTGTGCTTTTCAGCCTCTGCGAGCTGTTTGGCAATATCATGCATGGCAAGACATTGCATGCCGATACGATCCTTGCCTTTAACCTGGATTCGATATGTACCGACATTCATCTTGTCGAAATTATCAGGATCAGAAGGATCCCCAGTAATGATGGATGCCTTTGAAATGAACATGCCGCCATCTTGATCATTGATTCGATAGAGCGGTAGGAGATCAAAGAGGTTCACGTCGTGATCAATCACATGTTCTTTGCAAGGTGCTTCATCACGAGATACAACATTTGGCTTTACTGGAAACAGATCCCAGCGCCGGTTCAGCTCAAAGAACTGCTCTTTTGTGCTGGCAGTCTTTGGCATGCCCATCATGAGAGCGTGATTTGCCCAGGATCCATGAACGTTCGTGACTACGCGCCTGCCCGCAGGGTAACCATGGATGTGGTCGAACATAACCGCAGGGCCATTGGGCATACGGCTTGCAGCACGTCCAGCAGAACCAATATCTGGCTCTGGCATCACCTCGTCGGTAATGTGTACGAGCTGACCCTCCTTCTCAAGTGTATCTAGGAACGTACGGAGATCTTGATAGACCTTGGCCATGAAAGCTCCTTTCCCAGGGTCTGTGATCCGACACCACCATCTTCATGGGGGCTATTCATCCGTGTAATTCGACTTAGGAATATGCGCTTTCGTAAATGGCATAATCCCTCGTTCTGATCGGCCGTTATTCCATTTTGGAAAGATGAATCGCATACAATCGATATCGGCAAAAGGTTTTCAGCTGATACCGTTCAAATTGAAAGGAGCAACAACCATGCTCACTGGGAGGTGAGACGTCGGTGGAAATTAGGAAGCTCGAGGCATTTCTCACCATTGCAGCTACCGGCACATTCACCGAAGCAGCAGAGAAGCTATTCATCTCACAATCATCACTTTCGAAGCAGATGTCACAACTCGAGCATGAACTCGGGGTAAGACTGTTTAAGAAAACGCGTAACGGGGTTGAGCTCACCCAGGCCGGTTATGATTTCAACTCATATGCACATCGCGCTCTTCCTGAGTACCGCAATGCCGTTGCGCGCCTGCAGCTCTACCGTGAAGACAACAAATACCCCCTGATCGTTGGGGCGCTTCCGCTAACTGATGAGTACGGAATATCAGATTGCTTTAGCTCATATTGGGTTCGCAATACCTCAGTTCAAATTGAATTCATTGAGCGTAGCCAAGAAAATCTCATCGATAAACTGCGTAGACATCGCGTAGATCTCGCACTCATTCGTCTCGATTTGCTTGATGAAGAATTTGACTCCACACCGCTCGTAACCGATGAGCTGATGTTTGTTTGCTCCGTGCGCAATCCGCTCGCTTCCCTCTCCAAAATTGATATCCGCAGCCTCAGAAATCAGCAGTTTATTATGCTTGAGCAAAAGTCGGACATCACTCAGCTGTTTCAGCGTGCCTGCGAAGCGGCTGGATTCTTCCCGAGCATGCCGCTTCACCATTCGCGCCACAACATGGTTATTAAGGCAGTTCAGCGCGGCATGGGCGTTTCACTTCTCCCCCGCCGTCTTATTACAACCGCACATGCGAGCGACGTCGTTGGCATTCCTCTTCAGGATCCCCTCTACTCTACGCTTGGATTTGCTTGGCTCGCCGACAAGCCCTTGAATGAAGTTGCCCAGAACTTCGTTAGTTTTATTGCTGAACACCTGCATAACAATACGGAGAAAGAAGCGTAACCGGAGCGGCACAAGGGGAAATCACACGTCCATTTCTGATAGAGGGGGTTTGATTTAGTACATTTATTGTCCTCTAGGCAACGATTTGACGCCAAGTGCGGGCAAAAATGGTCGTAACGACACCAAAATGTACGCAACCCCGGGTAAAAAATTGATTTTAGGACGCACGCCTGTACGTCATCTCGCGCCCTAGGCACCTGGCGCGGCCTTGGTGCCCGAACCATCCCAGGCACCGAGCGCATCCTTAGTACCCGGTGCATCCCAGATACTCGCTATAAGCTAGGAGCCCGACGTATCCTGAGCAGCAGCGGCATCCGTGGAGGCCGCTTCTTCCGTCTGCTGCGCATCTTCGGGGTGCTTGGGCAGCACATCAGCAATGGCGTTGTAGATGAGCTGGATATATTCTTGTGCGCCGCCCTCGGACAGATGCGTACCATCTCCATCGAACAAATCGCTTCGATCAGTGCTGTAGCCGTACCAATCCACAATGCGCACGTTGGCATAGCGCTTAGCTGCATTCCACAGCGCGACGTTCGTGCTACCCTCCCACGAGGTAGGGCTTCGCGTAGTTACAAATACCACCGATCGCTTATTGCCAACCTCAGACATAAGCTCATCAATCATTGCATCGTCTACCGGCCCGTTCGTGCCCAAGGCAAATACAGCAATCTTGCCAGCGAGGCTCTCTTGCACATAGCTATCAAAAACCTCAATACCAGCGCTGAACTGCCGGTTTATGAGTGCGTCTATCTGCCCATGTGGAAAGGTCTCCTGAAAAGCAGGAACGGCACGTAATGAGACCGAGTCACCGATCAGCAGCACATCATAAGAGCCTGCGGGGAATATGTCCTCGTCCGCTTTATCTTTACTGTCCGACTTCTCATCCTTTGACGAAGTCGACTTACCATCCTTATCGTCAGCCTTGTCCTTTTGCTCAGACTCCGCTGACCCGCTCTCTTGAAGCAAGGCTGCGCCTTCCGCACTCAGTGCCGAGGTATCCGGCACGAAAAGCAAGCCTCCTATAGAGACCAACAGCAGAGCGGAAACAGAAAGGCATACAGCAGCATGACGGCGAGCAAGCGCGGGTATCTCCTCACGATGCCCTTTAATTGTAGTAAGCATTTGATCAAAGACACCCTGCCTAAACGGCGTCTCAATAAACTGATAGCAAAGAGCAGAAATCGCAACCACCAGCACGACTTGAAGGGCAAGCACCCACCACGGCTTCTGAGAAACGTCACTCGCAGGATTCATTAACAGCAACAACGGATAATGCCAGAGATAGATGCTGTAAGATCGCTGACCAATCCATACAAGCGCCTTGTTAGAAAAGATGCGCGCCAACCGACTTCCTGGCCACGCACATGCAGCAATAACCGCGAGCGTGAGCATGGTTGCCAGCAAGGTGCCCCCACGGTAAGAAAAGGCGTCGTAGCCATTCGTAAAGATGGACATGAGAACAAGGCCGACAAGGCCAATAACCCCAAGCGCGTCTAAAGAAGTCCGCGTGCTATGTCGAGCAGAGCCGTTATCAGCGCGCTTCGACCTTGGCAGCTTGTCACCAACGCGAGCGGCTGTGGGCAGGTTATTTTCGTTGGAGGTCTCCTCAGCAGCCATCGAAGCGGCCTCAGGAGTAAAAGCAGCAGAAGCGCCTCCGGCTGCCTCAGCATGCTGGAGAGCAAGAACTCTAGCCTTTTGCAGGCGCTGGTATATCCACCTCACTGATAGCGCTTGAGCTGGGAGCAGTGCAAGCCAGCACCCCATCAAAAGAGAACATGCCCTTGTATCAAGGCCGTAATAGACCCGACTTGGATCAGCGCCCGGGCTATAGAGCAAGGCCATAGCGACTGCCGATGCAAGCGCCAACGCTAAGGTTACACGTCGCAAAACTCTCCGTGTCACACGCAGGCGAAACGAGATGAGTAGCAACACAGGCCAAACAAGATAAAATTGCATTTCAATTGCCAGCGACCAGAAATGCGTGAGCGGCGAAGGATTGCCAATATTGTTGAAGTACGAAACCTCATGTGCAACCTGCCACCAGTTATTAAAAAACAGTAGCGAGGGCAGAATATCTGTCCGCATCTTAGTGAGCATGACATGGTTGCATATCGTGCAAAGTGCCGCCGTCGCAACAATAACAACAACTGTTGCAGGCAACAGCCGGCGCAGGCGGCGCTTCCAAAAACTCTTGAAATCAATGTCGCACGTGAGAACAAATTCTCGAATAAGCAGGCGTGTGATCAGATACCCAGAGAGAACGAAGAAAACGGTAACGCCAATCATGCCTCCGGGAGCCGCGCCCGGATTGAGATGATAGAGAACCACTGCAGCTACAGCGAGCGCGCGGATGCCGTCAAGCGACGGAATATAACGCAGGCGACGCTGACGAGCAGAATTCATGTGACTCCTTTTCTTCCCTCTCAAAGTATATTGATTATTGCATGCATCCAAGACAAGGTGACCTGTTCGAATCAACTACGGATTCACGTTTTCTCGCTCCAGCCTGTATCGTCAGCACGGCACACAGCTGCACGAATAATCACTTTCTGCTGCTCTGAAGCTAAAACACCGATTCTCTACTTCGAGGTATCACAAGTGCGCGAAGAGGCAGATTTTACTGAAAGTCGTCCCACTTTCTACTTAAAGCGTCCCGCAAGCTCGCGCCTATGAGCTGCTTTATCTGCTTCACAAACACCTCTACTTGAAAAACGAGGGTTATAGGACAAAAGGGGGCTATAGGGCTCTAAAGGCTGAGCAAAGCTCAGGCTGAGAAAAAAACTACCCGCGCTGTCGCAGGTAGTTCAGAGTTCGTGGTCGCGGGGGCTGGATTTGAACCAACGACCTCCGGGTTATGAGCCCGGCGAGCTACCAGACTGCTCCACCCCGCAATATCTGGGCGCATCTAGTGCGCAAGAAAATACCTTACGTGAAATGCACGGCAGACGCAAGGGTCTGGCAGAATCTCCACATCTTGCGCATGCTCCCTCGCGCGCCAAAACACAAACTCACATGCACTCATCACGGAGCAAGCCCCATCCAGCTGCCCGCATATGCCCCGGCTGTTACGCAAGCTCGCACCAGCGAGCGAACCCTCCGCACTCACACCAACAACGACCTCAGCGACGAGTCAGTATACAATGAGCGCTGATCAAAAGATGCGCGAACACACGACCAATCACGCGCGCAAGCATCAGGAAGGAACGATATGCTGCTGGCAGTCGATATGGGAAACACCCAGACAGCCCTTGGATTGTTTGATGGAAAGCAGCTCGTTCAATCGTGGCGTATGCCAACTGATCGCAGCCTTACCAAAGACGATATTCATGTTCGGCTCTTAGGGTTCTTTAGCCTATATAACCTCGATATTCAAGTAATTGAAGCGATTGCCTTTGCCGGCGTAGTGCCTCAGCTTCTGCGGGAGTGGAAGGCAGTTGCTGCGCAGATGGGTCTTGAGTTCATGCAGGTTAAGCCCGGGTGCAGCCCAGCAATTCATATTGATGCCCCTCATCCCGAAGAAGTTGGGGCAGACCGCATTGCAAACGCGGTTGCTGCAGCCACCCTTTATGGCACACCATGCATTGTCGTGGACTTTGGAACAGCAACTAATGTAGATGTGATTGACGAGCGGGGATTCTATATTGGAGGAGCTATTGCTCCAGGCATTGGCGTCTCACTCGATGCCTTGGTGGCTCGCGCGGCAAAGCTATCGAGCGTTTCGCTCGAGGCACCGAACCACGCCCTGGGGCGCAACACCACCGAAGCTCTGCAAAGCGGCACGGTTATTGGTGCGGCGGCTATGGCAGAAGGCCTGGTTGCCCGCATTGCAAAAGAGATGCTTCTTATGGACAAGACCGACGAGTCAAACGAAGCAGCTCAAAAGATTCAGGTGATTGCCACAGGAGGCATGGCGGATCTCGTTGCCAGCTGCACCGATTTGTTTGACACGGTAGATCGGCTGCTCACCCTAGAAGGTATCTGCGAGATCTGGGCACAAGCTCACCGGTAGCTCACCGCGTAGAACTTCACGCTCGCACCGGCGCCCTACCGTGTAGAGCTGCTCACCCGCACTCACCCCAGCCAAGTTCAAGACCCCGCACTGCCCTTGTGCCTAGCGCTCTTTGATTAAGGTCGTAGCCAGCTCAAGCATCCGAATAGAGGTCTGAAACATCCGTCCTACCAGGTCGTATGGCAGATCTTCGCTGAGTACCCCATGAGCAATGTCGGCATAGTCATCTGTCTCATCTGAGATCTCAACGTCTTTCATATAGGCTTCGCTGCCGTAATACTCCAGAAACGCCTGGTAGTTTTCACGATTAGCATCCAGGCGATCTAAGGCCGCCTCAACTCCATCAAGCACCTCATTGGACTCGTCTAAAATCCGCTCAAAACAAATCACATCTTCTTTCATGACCATCCCTTCAAGACGAGCGTCGAGCTCATTGTGCCAAAGCTCTAACATGCCAAGATGCCCAGCGCCAATCTGATGCAGATAGTTCGACACTGGGCATGCTCTCACAACTCATGCGCATTTGCATCCAAGCGGCCGCGACCTCACGACTCATGCGTGTTCGCATTCGCACACGCCCTTGCATCCGCTCGCACTCACGCCGCACGTACGCTCGCATCCACGACCACGAGCTCACGTCACACGCACGCTTCACGCACACACGCCCACATCCACACACGCACTCGTGCGCGGCGCGCCAAAGCCTACGGCGTTCCAAGCTTGCCAATGAACGGCGAGCCAAAAAGCCTACATGGTTCCCAGCTCACCAATCACATGCCCCAGGCGCTCTTCAGGTTCTTTTACATCAACGCCCTCAAAACGGAAGAACCGCGCTGGATCATGCATGAGATCTTCCAGTGGCACCAATACAAAATCACGCTCACCGAGCCGCGGATGCGGAAGCTGCAGCTTGGAGCCGCCGTGAATTTCTCCGTCCATCCACACCAAATCACAGTCAATCGTGCGAGGGCCATTCTCACGCACCTCTGGACCTCGTGTACGACCGAGCTTTTCCTCAACACTCAAGAGCTGATCCAGCAAAATCAAAGGAGCAAGCTCGGTCTTAATCTCAATGACTGCATTGGCAAAGGGATCCTGGCTTTCCTCATATGCCGGCTCGCTCTCATAAATCCGCGAGCAATTGGAAACGCAGGTCATTGGAATCTCTGCAATGAGATCCTTGGCAGCGCGGATATTATCTGTGCGCGCACCCATATTGGAGCCCAGAGCCACAAAGGCACGGCGAGGCTGTGGGCGAGCAATTGCCCAAAAGCCGTTGAGGAACTGAGAAAATCCTGCCACATCGTGCACGCGCACAATATTGGCACCGAGCAAAATCGCACCTAAGCTCACGCCAAAGGTAGCTGCATCGCGATCTCCTGCAGCCTTCACTCCCGAGACCGCACCAACCAAACGCTTGCGCGATACGGCGCAAAGCAATGGATAGCCAAGTGAGGCCAGCTTGGCGGTCTCACGCTGAATAACAATATCCTCGTTTGCATCCTTACCAAAGCCCGGGCCAGGATCGATGCAGATACGATTCCGATCTACGCCAGCCTGCATAAGAGCGCGCGCCTGGTCGGACAAAAAGCCCATCACACGCCGCATAATGGGGGCAGAATCTGGCAAGGTAAACCGGCGAAGCTGTGAGGTGGTTCCTGTAGCTGCATCTCGCTTGGCTGAACGCGCCATAATGGCAGCCAGCTCATCTGCTGCAGCCTCAGCAGAGCCTCGCTCAGGAGCAGTCTCGCGCTCGGGCAACGCGTTTTTTTCTCCAGAAGCTCGCTGCTGTACCTGAGCGCCATCTTTGCCAGCAGCATCTTCCGCTAGAGATTCAACCTCCACCCCTGCAGCAGATCCGTTAGGAGCCTGCATGCCCGCAAAAGGGAGCTGGCCTTGAAGGCCGCCTAACACGCCCTTGCGACGGGTTTTACCTGAACCAGACTCACGAGCAGCTTCCGCAATCTTTCGTGCTCGCTCGGCTGCAAAAGCAGCGGCAGAGGTATCCAGCTGCACCGCCGTGTGGCGGCGCGGCACTTCCTCCATGGGATCGCCCGCATGCATGATAATCACGCCGCAGGTGCTGTTCTTTACAAAGTCAATCATGCGCGGATCGGTAAATCCCGTCACATCATTTACGATGCTCGCACCCATGCGCACCGCTGCCTTGGCAACCTCAACGTGGCGCGTATCAATGGAAACCAGAGCGCCGTGCTGAGCCAAGGCGCGAACCACCGGCAACACCCGGCGCGCCTCCTCATCAGGAGAGACCGGCTCAAAGCCAGGACGAGTAGACTCGCCGCCTACATCGATAATGTCTGCTCCCTGATCGAGCATTTCAAGGCCATGCGAAATCGCCGCCTCATGGTCAAAATGCTCACCGCCGTCCGAGAACGAATCAGGCGTAACATTCAGCACACCCATAATTCGCGGTCGGTCGAAGGTGAGCGTGTACTTGCCGCACCGCCATGATTTGCTGTCATTTGCCATGGGGATCCTTTCACGTTCGATCGATTGTTTCTATTGTATCCAAGTCAGACATTGCCACGTAGACAGCACACATCAGAAATCAAAAGCCTCTGCAATATCGCAGGAAATCAAAAGATCTGCCCTGCTATCTTGTGGCGTTGGATCGCGATTGGCAATCACTAAGGTAGAGCCTGAGAAATACCGAGTAAAGCCAGCAGCGGGATACACCACCAGCGAGGTTCCACCAATAATCAAGGCGTCCGCTTGAGCAATTGCTCCCACGGCTCCACGTATCACCTGATCATTCAGCTGCTCACCATAGAGGACAACCTCTGGTTTGATGCGCCCGCCGCATGCGGGGCACCGAGGAACGCCTTGTTCATCTTCATGTTCGCGTGCAAGAATCCAATCAGCATCATAGCAAGCCTTGCAGCTCTGACAGATATTTCGCCTCACCGAGCCATGGAGCTCCCAAACCGTATGAGAGCCTGCATCTTGGTGCAAACCATCAATATTTTGTGTAATGACTGCCGAAAGAGATCCACCACGCTCGAGTTCAGCCAGCTTTTTATGACACTGATTCGGCTTTGCATCTGGCGCGATCATGCGTGTCCGATAAAACTCAAAGAACTCAGATGGATGCTCAATAAAAAATTCGTGAGAGAGCATCATCTCAGGCGGATACGCAAAATGCTGGTGGTACAAGCCGTCTACACTGCGAAAGTCTGGAATGCCGCTCGCGGTAGACACGCCAGCGCCTCCAAAAAAGACCACACGCTCATGTGATGCGAATACATCCGCTAAGGCTGCCTGTGCTTGCGCTGTATCAGAAATTGCCCGTCTCATATGCTTCTCCTCAAACCGTATACCTCTGTCCTGAACCTCTACTCTGAGCTTGCATTATCCCAGAATATAACTTGGGTGCTCGTATTCTGCCTGTCTGCTTTCTTTGCAGGAAGCTCAATGTGCCTCATACCTTGCTACCATGGGGTCGTTCATTTCGTCCGATTATGCGTAAGGAGCCTCAGTGCTAAAAACCTATACCTTTGCTTCGTGGAACGTAAATGGCCTGCGCGCCGTACTGAAAAAAGACCCAAGCTTTTTAGATGTTGCCGACGACCTGAATGCCGATATCTTAGCGCTGCAAGAAACCAAGCTGCAGGAAGGCCAGGTTGATCTGGAGCTTCCCGGCTACCATCAGGTGTGGAGCTATGCAGAGCGCAAGGGCTACTCGGGCACAGCAGTCTTTAGCCGCGAGGAACCCCGCTCGGTTCGCCACGCAGATGCCGTGCTGGCACACGCCGATGGCGAAGATGCTGCGCTCGTAGATGAAGCGTCTCGTGAAGGACGCGTCTGCGCCCTCGAGTTTGACCGCTTCTGGTTTGTAGACGTGTATACACCCAATGCCCAGGACAAGCTTGCCCGCATTGACGTGCGCATGGCCTGGGACGACGCCTATCGATCCTTCCTTTCTGGTCTTGAGAAAGAGACACAAAAGCCGGTCATCACCTGTGGCGACTTTAATGTTGCCCATAACGAGATTGATCTTAAGAACCCACGATCGAACCGGGGCAATGCTGGGTTTTCTGATGAGGAGCGCGGCAAGTTCAACGAACTCCTCGATGCCGGCTTTACCGACACCTTCCGTACCCTCAATCCCGATCTTGAGGGTGCCTATAGCTGGTGGAGTTATCGCTTTAATGCTCGCAAGAACAATGCTGGCTGGCGGATTGACTACTTCTTGGTGAGTGACTCCGTTGCAGACCAGGTAAAAGATGCCAGCATTCGAAGTGACATCTTTGGCTCAGATCACTGCCCTGTTACCCTGACCATCGAGCTCTAGCAAAGTGAACCGCGAGATGATAGACAAAGCGCGAGCCTGATCACCTGGCATGTCTTTCAGCTGCAGCTACTGCGGCGCGCGAGGAGGCAGACGAGCCATGAACCCGCGCACCTGGTACCGCCCTCAGCTGCAGCCACCTCAACACGCGAAGAAAAGCGGCACGTCACATGCGTGCCGCTTCTTATTGCGCGCAGCGATAACCCGAGCCTCTAGCAATCCCGTAATCCCTTAGTGCGCCTTGCCACCAAGCAACTCAACCGCAGCCTCAATTTCCTCATCGGTACCAATGAGGCCAAGCGCATCGCCTTGAGCAATAGGAATGCCAGCTCGCACAATGGGTGCAACCTCGCCTTGATGGCACACAACTACCGCCTGAGCGCCAGTACGCACACGCAGATCAAGCTCGGCCAACGTCTTGCCAAACACCTCAGCAGCGCCAACCTCAACCCAGGTCATATCAGCTTCAACCAGACTTGCCATCATGTGCTCAAAGGCACTCTTGCGAAGGGGACGCGCCGACTCATCAAGCGCCTCATAGCCTTGAGAGCGCAACTCATCAACATAGCCTTGAATCTGGCGAGAGCGCAGGCCCAAATCGAGCAAGGTGTAGCGCAACAGCTCGATACCGCCCTCAAGGTCAGGCCGGATAATCTCGCGCACACCAGCAGCTACCATTTCTTCTATGCCCTCATCAGTAATTGCCAAGGCAGCCATCGGCAGCTCAGGATTTGCTGCGCGAGCATCGAGGGCAACCTTAATTGCCGAACTCTCGTTTCTGGTTGTAATCACCAGGTTTCTTGCACGGTCTAAATGAGCATGAGACAAGATCTCGGAATTTGCTGCATCTCCCACCAAGACGGGAACCCCGCGCTCCTCAGCCTCTTCGGCTGTAGGAAGATCCCGCTCAACCACCAAAACAGGAACGTCTAAATCTGACAAGACCTCAGTAACAGCGGCTCCAGCTCTGCCATAGCCGATAACCACCACATGGTTCGCCAAGTTCTCATCCGGCGCATCAAAGGTCTTAGCGTGGCGCTCAAACAGGCGAGCCAAAGCCGGATGTTTGCGAACCCAACGCTCAAAGGGCTCCTCAAGTTTAAAGACAAAGGAGTTCAGTGCGATGGATACAACCGCCGCTCCCAAAATCAAGCTGTACTGATCGGGATTGAGCACACCGAGTGCCATGCCAACCTGGCCAATAATGAAGGAAAACTCACCAATCTGCGAAAGACCAGCACCGACCGTCAGCGAGGTATGAAGCCCGGCAGAAAAGATCATACCGAGCCCCATGTTAATGAACCACTTACCCACCATCACCAGGGCGGCAAGGGCTAAGAGCTGGGGCAGATTCTCTACAAAAATCATGGGGTTTACCATCATGCCGACCGAGGCAAAAAAGATGATAGAGAAAAGATCTTGGAATGGGATGGACTCAGCTGCCACGCGGTGAGAGATCTTCGATCCCGAAACCACGACGCCTGCCAAAAATGCCCCAAGGGCAACAGAAAGATCAAAAATCACTGCGGCGAGCATAGCGGTACCCAAGGCCACCACTACAACCGCCAACTGGAAGAGCTCGCGCGGAGCAACTGCAGCAATACGAGAGAGCAAAACGGGCAAGACCTTAGCACCTACCACCAGCATGAGCGCCACAAAGGCAACCGTTTTGGCGAGCGCAATCAGAATCTGAATGCCAAGCTCTGCACCAGAAACCTCTTGAGGACCAAAGACCACCGGCAGCACCACGAGAATCACAATGGTGGCCAGATCCTCAACAATGAGCCAGCCGGTTGCCACACGCCCACCAACTGTTTGGTAAAGCCCCGCATCGGTGAGGTTTTTAATCAAAACCACCGTTGAAGCAACAGAGACCGCGAGACCCAGCACAATACCTGCCTCAGGAGTCCATCCAAAGGAAAGACCCAGGGCATAACCAGCGAGTGTTCCCAGCGTAATTTGCACGGCCGCACCAGGCACCGCCAAGCCCTTAACCTCATTTAAGTCTTTTAGCGAGAAATGCAGACCGGTGCCAAACATGATGAACATGACACCAATTTCTGCGAGCTGAGCCATAGCATCAGAGTCGCCAATAAAGCCCGGTGTAAACGGCCCCACCGCAAGGCCACCAATCAGGTAGCCCACAATGGGCGGGAGCTTGAGCATGCGCGCCGCCATACCGCCAGCAAAAGCAGCAACCAGCGCAAGTACAAACGTGAGAAGCAGAATGGTTTCTCCGTGCATAGAACCTCCAGAGGCGTCGTAAAAGATTCGCATCCACCATAGATATCCCCGCGCGTCCAAGCGGAGCAAATGGAGCTGAGAGCGGGCGTCTCATCGGATGTGTGTCTAAATAAGTCTATCTTCTCCTACCCGCCTAGCGCGAATTTACGCACGATTCTTTCGATTCTTTTAACCCACGGCTCATACAGGACGATCAAAAAGAGGCTCGTTGAAGCAGCATGTACCACATCAAACGGCAACGCGGCACCAAGGCGCACCAGAGCACCTTCAAGGGTAATCGGTCGTACAAAACCCAGGATGTCATAGGTGTTCATAATTGCACCGAACAAGAGGCCTGCGCAAAGGCCAGCCACGAGAAGCACCCAGCGCCGCACCTGCCCGTGACGATCCTGAAAAAAACCAGCCGCTCCTGCCACACCGCCCATATAGCCAACCAAACCCCAGGCGTACATCTGCCAAGGCGTCCACATGCCCTGGCCAAAAAAGAAATTGCTCGTGAGCGCAGCCAGGGCTCCCACCATAAAGCCGCTGCGTCGCCCTAAGGTTGCACCCGCAATAATCGCAATGGCAGAAACAGGCTTAAAGCTCGGGATGGGCGCAAACAGAATGCGCGAAGCTGCAGCCAAAGCAGCAAGCACAACTGTTGGCATGATTTGGCGAAGCGACGAGCGCGATGCCTCGTAGCCACCAAAAAACAAGCCAAGCGAACTGATAGCCACCAAGAGCTGTATCCCCGCCGCATCTTGGCGAGACGAGAACAGCAAGGCTACCATTACAGCAGGTACAACTACGAGAATCGGAATCTCTAGCACTGAAAGGATCCGAGCACCGAGGCTCAGAGGTGCGTGATGTGACCTTGGCTTTCTTTGGGAATGTTGAGGCGTGCCTACACGCAGAAGAGCATCTGCCGCAGGCACCGCAGGCGCGCTTACACTCGCAGGCACACTTGCATGAGTTGCATGATATGAGCTGGTCTCTATTCGGGAATGTTGAGGCGCAGCTGACGGATCGTCAGGCCGCTCATCCGCTGATTGAGCCTTGGACGCACGCTCATCTTCCAAAGCACCCGCGCCTGCAGCCGAGATGTTTTCAGGGTCGGTAGTAGACATTCGTGCGAAAGAACTCCTCCCCTAACGACGTTGAAGCAATCTCTCCGTCAAACATCATGGATACAACATCGGCCACTTGGCTTACAAAATCTAAATCGTGCGTAGCCAGAATCACACTTGCCCCCTCAGCCGTAGCACGCTTGAGAGCACCGGCGATGAGCCGACGTGAGGCAAGGTCGAGCCCCTTGGTTGGCTCATCAAGCAACAGGAGCTTTGGGTGAAGGAGCAACAGTTTTCCTAAGGCAAGCAATTGGCGCTGCCCTCCCGAAAGATCCAGCGGGTGCACCTTGTGGGAGGCTGAAAGCCCCAGTTGAGCAAGGATGACCTTGGCATCGTGCTCGCTATAGCCCGCCTGGTCTGACCACTCCATAAGCTCTGAGAGCGCTGTATCTTTTGCAAACAACGCGCGAGGGTCTTGTGGCAAAAGAGCGCACGCACGGCTACCACGTCGCACCGAACCTCGGCGCAGCCTATGCACACCAGCCATGATTGCCAGCAAGGTTGATTTGCCGCATCCGTTCCCGCCAACCACCGCGTGTATACAGCCCAGCCTCGCAGGAACATCACCTGCTTCAACTATCAAGCAGAGTCCGCGCAAAACCCAAGGCGCTAATCGCTCATAGCGAAACCACACATCTCGCACCTCTACGGCGTACGAGCCAACTTGCCCAGCACCTCTAACCGCATGCGAAGACTCATCACGTATGCAGGCTTGCACACCTGTAGGCGCACGGTTCGAGCGCTGGCGACTCGGCACATCCGCCGACATAGAGCCTCCATCTGCACTCGCCCGCTCGCCGGACGCTCGCACGTTTCTCGCAACGGCAAACGCGCCAGCTCCCGCGCCGCTCACGCTCCGCCCCGAGGCCTCCAGCAGGGACTCACGGCGTCTCAGCACCTCAAGATCTTCAATCTTTCGTACGCGACCTGACTTGAGCTCCCACGCGCAGGTCGCATAATCAACCATCGGAGCAGGCCGATGCGTTGCAACCACGACCGTACAGCCCAACTCGCGGTTAATCCGAAAGAGCGCATGCAAAAAGTTTTTCTCGGCGATAGGATCGAGCTGAGCAGTTGGCTCATCGAGTAGAAGCACCGAAGGCTGCAAGGCAAGAGCGGAGGCGAGCGCTACCAACTGCTTGCGCCCTCCAGAAAGGCTTGCAGTCTCCGAGCGAATCCAGCTCTCCATCCCAAATAAATAACTGACCTCTGCCACGCGCCTTCGCATCTCATCCGGAGGAGTTCCCAGATTCTCAAGGCCAAACGCAAGCTCATGCCACACGCGCTCGCACACAATTTGGTTCTCGGGACTTTGTGCCACATAGCCAATGAGGCGAGCAGATTCCTCAACAGAAAGCTGAGCGGTCTCACGACCAGCTACCAGGATGCTTCCCTCACGCATACCCCTCGGAGCAATCTCTGGCTTAATCAAAGAAAGCAGGGTTGATTTTCCTGATCCAGTTGAGCCTGTTAGCAAACAAAACGCCCCATCGTCAATCTCCCATGAAAGGTCATGCAAGAGTGGGGCGTGAGTTCCCGCATAGGTAAAGCTCAGCTGGTTGATTTGAATCATATGTCCCACACCCACTTGTTGAGCAGGAGCAATATAGCGGGGGCAAGCATCCACACGGCCACAGCAAGCATGGCACGCTCAAACTTCAGCGGCGAAAGCACGGGAAAGAAGCTGAATGAAGCCGCCATATTGAGCACGGCCATGCCCAACACACAGCCAGAGATAACGACCACAGCAAGCAACCCCAGATCAAAGGTGGACATCCGATACCGCGAATAGCTCGTGCGACGCGCCTTGGCACCCCAACCGCGTGCCCGCATAGCATCAGCCGTCTCAAGTGAATCTTCAAGCGCCCATCCCACCAAGACGCCAGATGCTCTCAGGCGCGAACGCACCGGATCGGTATGTTTTCTCCAACTACGCGTAACTACTCGCTCTGCGTTCAAAATCGAGGCTCCCTGGCGCACGAGGCGAGGAATCATACGCATCACCATAGCAACCATCAGCGTGCAAACCGGAAGCAGATTGCCAAATAAGGTCATCACGCGATCGAAGGGCAGCAGTGAATCAAGAACACGAAACCACAGCACAACAGCGCACAACATGGCTCCCATCGTGGCTCCACAAGCAAGGCTTTCAAGATAGATGGCTCTCACACCAAGGCGCACAATCTCTGTTGAGCCTGCAGCAGAAAAGAATGGATTGACCACAGCAGCGATAAGCACGAGCGGCAGCTGCCAGCGCAAAGAAGCGATGCCATCAACAAAACCGTGAAGAGCACAAACGGCTGCAAGCCCGCCTGCAAAGGACAATGCGACCAGAACCGGCTCCAGCGCAAACATGGTAAACGCCAGAGTAAAGATCAAATACGCAGCCAAAACAGCCGGATGAAGCGAGGAAGCGGGAGGTTCACTCATGTGTTGGTCGGACTCATATGACGAGTGTTCGCTCTTGTCACGGAAATGATCTGGCGCTGCTGTTTGAATTTGCTTTAGATGCGATTGGCGCTCAAAGAAATATCTATACAAACGAAAAGACAGGCGTATGGACGAGAATCCAGAAGCATATGCCCGATGTATCGGGACTCGCCAAAGAGGCCATCCAGCGCCTGTCGAACCTCGATTGTACCTCATGTTAGAGACTGTCACCCCCTGTTGCGCACCCATGTTTGCTTCCTTGCTAGTGTAGCCGCTCAAACACATAATCCGCAGTCCCGCTCAGACAGTGCGTGGAAAGCGTACTGTTTGCGAACAAACGGTCCGGGCGTACTTTGGTTGATCTCCATGGGGTATTATCGGAATGCATCGCACGCATTCATTGAGGAGCCCTATGGACGTCACCGCCATCATCCTTGCCGCTGGCGAGGGTACCCGCATGAAATCCAAGCATGCCAAGGTGGCACATAAAATTCTCGGTAAGCCCATGATTAGCTGGGTTATTGATGCTGCCCTAGCAGCTGAGTGCAATCGTATTGTTGTGGTCGTGGGCAGCCACGCAGATGAGGTTCGCTCCATTATCCATTCCTCCTATGCCACGGCCCCGGTAGAAACGGTTGAGCAGGTTGAACGCTTGGGCACCGGGCATGCTGTTCGCATCGCTCTTGATGCGATTGGGTCTCCTGCTGGCTCTGTTGTTGTCTTAAACGGAGACCTCCCCCTCATCCAACCCGCAACCATCGCCGATCTTGCAAACTCAGTTTCTTCTGGCACGTTGGCGGGTGCCGTCCTTACTATGACCCCGCCTGATCCCTTTGGATACGGGCGCATCCTCCTCAACGCCCAAGGCGAGATTGAACGCATTGTTGAGCAAAAAGATTGCACGCCAGAAGAGGCGGCCGTCCGTGAAGCAAATGCCGGTTGTTACGCCTTTGATGGCGCAGCACTCACTGCTCATATTAAAAAGATTGGCTGCGATAACGCTCAGAAAGAGTATTACCTGCCCGATATGGTGGAAATCTTGCAGGCGGCGGGTTTGAGCGTAGGCATAAGCCGCTGTGGAGACTATCAAGACGGACTCGGCGTTAACTCCCGCGCTCAGCTTGCAGAGGTTTCTGCTATTGCTCGCGACCGTATTAACACGCGCTTAATGGCAGAAGGCGTGACCTTTATTGATCCTTCCCAAGCTTGGATAAGCCCTGATGCACAGGTGGGAAAAGATACGATTATCTGGCCGCAAACGCACGTGATTGGCCAGGTCATCATTGGTGAAAACTGCCAGATTGGCCCCAACACGCGCCTTACGAATACCCAGGTTGGCTCGAATTGCATCGTGGATGAGACCATTTGTATTGATGTCATGTTGGACGACGACGTAACCTGCGGCCCCAGGGCTTATCTTCGTCCTGGCACGCATATGCAGCGCGGCTCCAAGGCGGGCACACACGTAGAAATCAAGCAATCAACCATCGGTGAGGGTTCCAAAGTTCCTCACCTCTCTTATATTGGCAACACCACCATGGGCTCTGATGTAAACGTAGGCGCCGGATCCATTACCTGCAACTACGACGGAGCGCGTAAACACTCCACCATCATTGGAGACGGGGTCTTTATTGGCTCCGATACCATGATGGTTGCACCCGTAACCATTGGCGATCACGCAATCACCGGTGCTGCGAGTTGCATTACGAAGGATGTTCCTGAGGAGGCGCTTGCCCTTGAGCGCTCACCTCAGCGCGTCATAGAAGGCTATGCCAAAAAACGGCAGGCTCGATAACGTTCCGCATCCGGCGGTTCGGCTATCAGCGAAGGAGAAGGAGACTATGCCGACACACGATCCCAAGAAAGCCCTTTGCGTAAGCAAGAGCCTCCGCCTGTTCTCGGGCTCATCAAACCGCCCGCTGGCCGAGAAGATTGCCCAGGGTCTTGGTGTCGAGCTCGCGCCTATTACGCTCGAGCAATTTGCTAATGGCGAGATCTATGCCCGCTATGATGAGACCATTCGCGGAGCAGATGTCTTCTTCGTGCAATCGGTTTCTGGTCGTGTGAACGACATGCTCATGGAAGTCCTCATTGCAGCAGACGCCGCCATGCGCGCCTCGGCTCGCTCGGTCACCGCTGTTATTACGCATTACGGCTATGCGCGCCAAGATCGCAAAGCAGGTCCTCGCGAGCCAATTACCGCTCGCTTGGTAGCTGATCTTTTAGAGACCTCCGGCATTGACCGCATTATTACGCTTGACTTGCATCAGGGTCAGATCCAGGGCTTCTTTGATATTCCGGTCAACCACCTCTCTGCCCTGCCGCTGTTTGCCGATTACTACAACGATATGGGTCTTGATACCGAAAACCTCGTTGTTGTTTCTCCTGACGTGGGTCGCGCAAAGGCCGCTAAGAAGCTCTCAGACATGCTCGGCTGTAGCTTGGCAATTGCCCATAAGGGACGTCCGCGCCACAATGCCGCCGAGGTCATGGGCATCATTGGCGATATTGATGGCAAGACCTGCATCATTAACGATGACATGATTGATACCGCTGGCACCCTCTGCGCAAGCGTTCGTGAACTTAAGAAGATGGGGGCAGGCGACATCTATGTCTGCGCTACTCACGGCATCTTCTCAGGCCCTGCGATCGAGCGCTTAAACGACGCTCCCATTGTGGAGTGTGTCGTAACCGACGCCATTGCGGTTGAGTGCGCTGGCAAAATCAAAACCATCACCGTGGCAGATGAGTTTGCCAACGCCATTTCAGCCGTGTACAACGAACAGTCGGTTTCCAAGATTGTTGGCGGAGACTTTGCCCTGTAAAGAGGGCTCCCTTCTCACCAGGATCCTTCCCTGCAAGCAGGGATTCCTCTGTTGCACGTACTTCTTAGTACTCCATACCTTCTTTGATGAAGGTGCCGTCTTGCAGCTCGCGTGAAGCTTGGGCAAGTTCCTCTTGTGTATTCATCACAATGGGACCTGCCCAGGCAACCGGCTCCTTGAGCGCACGCGACGCCATGAACAAAACCTGCGAGCTATCACCTGCAGCCTCAATAAGAATCGAATCTCCCTCACTGAGCTTCACAGCTGTCTTTTCTTGTACAACCACGCCATCAATGATGGCCTCGCCCTTTAGGGTAAAGAGCATGATCGAATCGTCATGCACGGTAGGCAGCCCAATCTTTGCTCCCTTAGTGAGGTGGATATCGTAATAGGTGAAGGGCAGATGCTCACTCTTATGGCCTTCTACCTCACCATACGCACCTGCCAACACGCGAATCCTGCCACCTTCTATGGCTACTTCAGGAATATCCTCAACATGAAGTGCTCGGTAGGTAGGAGAGCTCATCTTTTGTGCAGCTGGCAAATTGAGCCAGAGCTGAACGCCCAGCAAGCGGTCTGCCGCAGGCACTTCCTCAGCATGCATGATGCCCGAGCCAGAATTCATCCACTGCACCTCGCCATCGCTCACCGTATCGGTATTACCAATGGTGTCCTTATGCTTCATCTTGCCTTTATAGACATAGCTAATGGTCTCAATGCCACGATGCGGATGCAGCGGAAAGCCCGCCGTGTACTCATCTGGATTAGTGCTATCAAACGAATCGAGCATCAAAATAGGGTCGAATGCCTGAACCGTGTCGTGGCCTAACACGCGTACTAAACTCACGCCAGCCCCATCTACCGTGCGATGCCCCGTAACCTGTTGTGTAATCGTGCGTTTCATAGTCCCCTCTTTCTTTGTGAATGTCCCTCTTCTTCTACCCGAGTTCTTCAGACTAAGCCCCAACCCCCTCGCCTCCTCATGAGTCCATCACGGCTGCATCAGCTGCATCACCAACTCCAGCCTCTGCTCCCTGAGGTATGATCGGGTGGATACATCTCAGAAAGGAGCCGCATGGCAGCAGGAGTGCCCGGATCTATTCGCCTGGTTGCAGGGCTTGGCAATCCCGGAAGCGAATATGCCGACACGCGCCACAACGCCGGCTTTCATGTCATTGATGCCCTTGCGCACCAGACAGCTGTCTCATATTGGAAAACACGTCTTGGTGCCGAGGTTGCGTCTATTTCTGTAAACGATGCGTCGTTAGAGAGTGGCACCCGCGAGGTACTGCTCGTAAAGCCCCAATCTTTTATGAATACCAGCGGAGGACCGATCTCCAAGCTCTGCCGCGAGCACAATATTCGCCCAGAAGAGGTTCTCATCATCCACGATGAGTTAGATATTCCTGAAGGCGATGTTCGTGTCAAGGTCGGCGGCGGTCACGCTGGCCACAATGGACTGCGTTCAATTATTGAAAAACTTGGCAGCCGAGACTTTAGCCGAATCCGCGTGGGAATCGGCGATCCTCCAGGACGCATGGCCGTTGCTGACTTTGTGTTAAAGCAGCTCCGCCCGCGTGAGATTGAGGCTTTTGCAGACACGTGCATACGCGCGGCAGATGCTGCCGGCTTAGCAATTACCCAAGGTGTTATTTTTGCTCGCGACCATATTAATGGAAGCGCAGCCAACAACGGCAAGCACTAGGGTTAAAAATTTTTATGCATCACTTTCTTTATTGAACAGGTGTTATCTAGTTTCTTACTCAGTGAGTGCGGGCTAACAAAATTGAATCTTTTGTAGGTACATTTTTTATCATCGCAATCCGGCGTAAGACAGTGCATGTATTCCTAGAGAGATACCTTAGTTACATCTGTACATAATAGCTGGTAGATAGCCTATTATTTCGCGTGTCGATTCAATGATTTTAAAGGTCCGTATATTTTCAGTGAGTTGTGCAACAAACTCATTCGCTGGTCATTCGGAACGTTCCATACTTTTATTATTATGCATCTTCGATTTTTTCGAAAAATCCGGTCGAAGCCCCGGCCACGAACAAAAAGGAGACCGAATGAGGAAGCAAGGCTTAAACGGAACTCGAATTGGATCATGCCTTGCGGTGGCCGCTGTGTCTGCCGCATTAATTGGTAATCCGCTTATGGGCGGCGCTCAGATCGCTTTTGCTGAGGGCAACCAAGATGCTGCTGGCACCACTCCAGCTGCTCCTGCCGTAACTCCGGCTGCACCGGGTGCTCAAGCACCTGCGGTGACTGCAGAGACTACTCCGGCACCAAGCCCGGCAGCTCCCACACCGAGCACGCCTGCTGAGCAAACGCCTGCCGCTCCGGCCGCAGACCCCAAGACTCCCGCTGCTCCTACAGACCAGCCCAAGACTTCCAAGAGCCTTGACGACCTCAAGAAAGAGGCTGCAGATGCCCAGAAGGAAGTAGAGCGCACGAAGACCGCTCATGCCGATGCTGAGGCCGCAGTTGCAAAGGCTCAAGAATCTCATAAGGCTGCCGATGCTGCTCACGTCAAGGCAAACGACGCCTTAAAAGAGGCTCAGAACGCCGCCGTCTAACTGCAGCAGTTGATAACGCCGAGGCAGATGCCAAGACCAAGACTGATGCCGAGAAGGCTGCCAAGGCTGAGCTTGATGAGAAGACCGCTGCTCGTGATACCGCTTCACAAAAGCTTGAGGAGGCAAAGCAGGCTCTCCAGGAGGCTCAAACAACTCAGACCGCTGCTGCTGAGGCTGCCAAGGAAGCAACTCAAGACACGATTGACCAGGCTAAGAATGAGGTCAATGACGCCCTCGATAATCTCAAGACTGCCAAGGCTGAGCTTGACGAAGCAAAGTGCTTGGCTGGTGAGAAGCTCATTGAGGTAAATGATCTCAATACTGCCCATGAGGCAGCTGCCTCGGACTATGCCAACGCTGAGAAGGAAACAGCTGCTGCTACCAAGAAAGCAGCTGATGCTCAGCAAGGACTAAACCAGGCACAAGAGCGTCTGCGGGGCACTGATCGCAACAACCACGATGCATATCAAGCTGCTACTGATGCCTTTAACCAGGCAAAAGCCAAGAAGGAAGCTGCTGCGCGCGAGGCTATCAATGCACAGAAAAAGAAAACCGAGAAGAAGAAGGTTCTCGATAATGCAGCGCACGCCCTCGACGCTAAAAAGGCTGAGCTTCGCCCTCTGCAGCATACTGTCCAGACCGCTACCATCAAACATTCAAATGCCAACCAAACAGTTAATTCAGCTAACGCTCATCTAACCACCCTTAAACAAAAGGCTCAAGCCTTAACTGATGCGAATGCCAATCTAACAGCCGCTCAACAGACTCAGCAGACCGCTCAGGATAAGGTAACTGAGACCGCCGCTGCCCGCACTGCCGCTGAGACAGCGTACAACGACACCAAGGCACCGGCTGCAGCTGCTCTTGCCACCGCTGAAAAAGACCTCAAGGATCGCAAAGCGATACGAGATGATGCCGACTGCGCATACAAATGCGCTAGCAACGTGTATTCTGTCCTAAAAAGAGCTGAATCATGGTTCCTTGAAAAAGACGAGGAGACTCGGCCTCCTGCGCCTGTTCCTGAGGAACCAACTGATCCGGATCCAATGCCAAATCCTAGAGATGAGGAACCCGAGGATCCAGGTGTTCCGGATCCCAGGGAGGAGGAGCCGGACGATCCAGATCCCACTCCTGGTCCTTCGCGCGATCAGCCAGGAACTTCACCGGAGCCGACACCAAACCATGACGAGACCAACTCCGATACTCCAACAGTTGATCCTAAGGATTCCACGAACCCTACTGAGCAGACCCAACCCCTGAGGAGCTTGACGCTCTCAAGAAGAAGGCTGTTGAGGAAGAAGCTGCGCGGAAAGAGGCTGAGCGAAAGGCAGCAGAGGAAGCTGCTAAGAAGAAGGCTGCTGAAGAGGCCGCTCGCAAGGCCGCTGAAAAGGCCGCTCAGGAGGCAGCCGAAAAGGCTCAGCAAGAGGAGCTTCTTCGCCAGCAGCAACTCCGTGAGCAAGAACAGCAGCAAAAGGAGACCCAAGAGAACCAAGCAGATCAGAACACCAAGGCCGGTAAGAAGAACAAGAAGTCAGACAAAGCTCTGCCTCAGATCTCTGATGCTTCTGCCGTAGTCTCTGCTGCCCTCGCTACCTCGGGTATCTTTACGACTTGCGCCACAGCAATTGCGCGTCGTCGCTTCCGCACCAACGCGTAAGCTATAGCCCACACAGATCTGGCAGCTCTCCTACCAGATCAACAAACAAAACGGCTCCGCATGCTTCATAACAAGCGAAGCCGTTTTCTGTTACGTAGACCTACCGATATACGCCTCTCCTATGGCCAATATCAACTACCAGCACCACCAGTACGTCATCGTCGATGAGACAAAGGATTCGATAATCTCCTACTCGATAGCGCCATAATCCTGCTACATTTCCTACCAGCGCTTTGCCGGTACTCCTGGGGTCTTCAAGCAAAGAAATTTCACGCAGTTTTGCGATAATCCTCCGAGCAGTTTGCTTATCTATCTTTTTCAGCATTCGCTGAACGCGCTTGTCGAGCTCAATCCTCCAAGCCAAGGCTTTCCTCCAACTCGTCAAGGCTTACCGTCTCAAGAGTTCCAGCACGGTACTCTTCAACAGCTTTTAGAATCTGATACTCGTACTCAAGCCGATCGATTGAGCTGGCGAGCGCTTCAGTCATGTAATACGTTTTAGTACGGCCGGTAGCCTGTGCTAAGCGGTCATAGCGGGAAGCCAGATCTTCTGGAAGTCGTAACGCTGCAGTCTTTGTTGCCATATTCATCCTTCTTCTGCCTATCAGCTGTATTACACGTAATACATGTTAACACTTCTCCACGAGGCTTCATGCCCTACAAGGGATTACCTCTCAGAGCGATCCATAGCCTGAGTGTCACTTTCTGCCCAGCAAACTACCGCTCCCAGCAGAGCGTCCGTCCAGCACCCCCGTTGCGCTATAATCGCAGTTAGCGTGCGTCATACACCAGACGCTCTGAACCATAGATACGGGAATTGCGCTCAAGGCTTGCCGTGCCGTTGGCAGCGATCCCGGGAAGAGGGGGCTCATGTTTAAGATCCTGAGAAAGACGCAGTTCTCGGAGAAGGTCTTCGAGTTCCGCGTCCACGCACCACGGATGGCTCGGGCAGCCCACGCCGGTCAGTTCCTTATGGTGCGTGTTGATGAAACGGGCGAGCGTGTCCCGTTTACCTTTGCAAATTGGAATGCAGAAGAGGGTTGGGTTGAGTTCATCTTTATGGTGATCGGTAAAACCACCCGCTGCTTATCCAAGCTTGAAGAGGGCGACTTTATTCGCGATGTAACCGGTCCTTTGGGAAAGCCCACCGAGATTGAAGGTGACCGCGTAGCGGTCGTTGGCGGCGGCGTTGGCTTAGCTATAGCCTATCCCGTAGCACGCACCGCCTGTGAACAGGGTAAAGAGGTAAGCGTCATCATGGGCGCGCGCTCAAAAGACCTCATGATCCTCTTTGAGCAGTTTGCTGCTTTACCGCTCAAGAATCTCTATGTCACCACCGACGATGGCTCTATGGGAGAAAAGGGCGTCGTTACCCTGCCGCTCGGCCGTCTCTGTGATAACGAAGAGATTGATTCCGCCTTTGTGGTGGGGCCGGTTCCGATGATGAAGTTCTCAACGCTCACCTGCCGCGAGCACAATATTCCCATCGTTGCCAGCTTGAACCCCATCATGGTAGATGGCACGGGCATGTGCGGGTGCTGCCGCGTTGAAGTTGGAGGCGAGACGCAGTTTGCCTGCGTTGATGGCCCTGACTTTGACGCAACCCTCGTTGACTGGGATGACCTGGCACGCCGTCAGGCAACCTACACCCGCGAGGAAGCAGATTCACTCAGCCGCTATGAGGAGGCGTGCGCATGTCACAGGTAACCAGATACCGCCCAAGCCGCGGGCCACGCATTGCGGCAAACGAAGAGCCTGCTGCCGAGCGTGCTCGCGATTTTCGTCCCGTAGACACAGGCTTTACCAAAGAAGACGCTGTGGCTGAGGCTAACCGCTGCCTCGACTGCAAGCGTCCATTTTGCACTGAGGGCTGCCCGGTGGGCATTCAGATCCCCCGGTTTATTGAGGCAATCCGCGACCAAGACTGGGCTCGCGGCTTGGCCATCATCAAAGAAGACAGCCTCCTGCCTTCTGTTTGCGGACGCGTATGCCCGCAGGAGAATCAGTGCGAAGGTAAGTGCATTTTGGGTCGCAAGGGCGAGCCGGTGGCTATTGGCCAGCTCGAGCGCATGCTGGGCGACATGGCCGACGAGGTCGGACAAGAGCCTGAGCACCAGCCTTCAAATGGCCGCAAAGTTGCCGTGATTGGCTCTGGCCCGAGTGGCATTGCATGTGCAGGCGAACTCGTTCGTGCAGGCTTTGAAGTCACGGTGTTTGAGGCCTTCTTTACCGGCGGCGGCGTGCTCACCTATGGTATTCCTGAGTTCCGTCTGCCGAAAGACATCGTAAAGCGCGAAATTGAGGGCTTGGAGCAGCTCGGCGTAACCTTTGAGTACAACTCCGTTGCTGGTCGCCTCTTTACGGCAGAGCAGCTTTTTGAGGAAGATGGCTTTGACGCCCTCTATCTCGCAGTCGGTGCAGGACTTCCCCGCTTCTTACACATTGATGGCGAGAATCTGCCGGGTGTGTATTGCGCAAATGAGTACCTGACGCGCACGAATCTTATGCATTCCTATCAGTTCCCTCTCTATGACACGCCTATTCGCCATGGTCGCAACGTTGTGGTCTTTGGCGGCGGCAATGTTGCTATGGATGCTGCACGCACAGCCCTTCGCCTTGGTGCCGAAAGCGTGACCTTGGCATACCGCCGTACTGAAGCAGAGATGCCCGCGCGTTTGGCTGAGGTGCACCACGCCAAGGAAGAAGGCGTCCACATTCTTGAGCTGGTCAACCCGCTTGAGTTCACCGCAGACGAAGATGGCTTTGTGGCCTCAGTCACCTTAGAGCGCATGGAGCTTGGTGAGCCTGACGCTTCTGGACGTCGCCGTCCGATTCCCGTGCCAGATTCTTCCTTTGAGATTCCTTGTGATGTAGCAATTACCGCTATTGGCACGCGCGCGAATCCGTTCGCCACCCTCTTGGCTGATATTGACACCAATCGCTGGGGTCTCATTGAAGCCGATGAGGACGGGCGCACCTCTGATCCGCGCATTTGGGCTGGAGGAGACATCGTAACTGGTGCTGCCACGGTTATTTTGGCCATGGGTGCCGGTAAGCGCGCTGCTCGCTCTATTGCTCGTGAGCTTTTGGGAGACTCGGCAGCTGCAAACCCTGCTGCTGAGACCGAGGAGACCGAAGCCACAGACAAGGCTGGCGAGTAGAAGCGAGCTTTCTGCTGTAGCCAATCGTGCAGGCGGCAGAACATGTGAGAAAGACTGCAAGGCTGCAACGACGCATGCTCGGCACTCAGCTGTTCGCTCGCTGCAGAGAAGGCTCAGGAGTAGCACGGGGGTTTACGCCCGCTCTGATGCAGACGCATAAACAAACGGGTCGCAGCTCAAGGTTGCGACCCGTTTTGCTATCTCACGTTGCGCGGGCTACTTCCGCGCTCTTATCTGCTGAGGTGAGCTGAGGCGGTAGCTCGCGCCCGATAGTTCGCGCCTACTTATGCCTTCGTTCGGCGACGGCTCCGATACACTCCAGCCGCTCCTGCTCCGAGTCCTACAAGCGCAACGCTTGCGGTGCTCAGCACGACTGCGTCTCCAGTCTGAGGCAAGCGCTTCGCCTGCTTCTTCTTACGCAGAGCTTCCTTTGAACCTGTCGGCACGCGTCCTTTGCCGGTTTTCGAATCGCCTGGCTGCTGAGAGTCTGGCTTCCGTCCATTTTTCTGTTGGTCGCCAGCTTGCGGGTCGTTCTTACGCTCGCTATCCGATACCTGACTATCCTTTTTCTGCTTCTGCTTATCAGATTGGCTTGTATCAGGCTGCTGCTCTGATGGGCCGAATATCGCATCCAAAATGCGCTCAATGATCCCCTTATCAGCAGGAGGCGTCGGCTTATCCCCGGGTGCCGGTGCTGGTGCAGCCGGCTCTTTGTACTGAACGCTGATCGACCGAACAACGGTACCGCTACCATCTGACCACGTTACCTGTACCTGTGCCGCTCCATTCTTCTCTGGCACAGAGCCTACCAGCTCAACTGTATATGCTGAAGCGGGAGCCAACTCACTGGTGCCCTTCAGAACCACGCGCACATGAGACATAATCTGCTCAGCAGTTGGCACCTCACCAGCTGGCTGCACAAGAGATGCATCGGCAACTACGTCATAGAGCTCGCTGAAAGGCTTTGCCTTCACATGAATCGCTACCGGGATGTCCTTCTTGCTACCATCTTGAAAGACGACGCGCAGCGTACCCTCATAATCACCCGGGTTTGAAAGATCCACTGCTGCATAATCAGTTACGTCGTGCAGCTCTGCTCCTGCTGGCAAGCTCTTTAAATCAAGATTATCGAGCAAATTGGCTGGGCTTCCCTCAACGAGCTCTTCAGGAGCTGCCGTGAAGCTATATACGTCAGCATCGGTAAGTGACGTATCAAAGTTCAGCTGAGCAAGGAGTGGATTCACATAGCCCACGCCGCTCATGCCTTGGCGATCTCCAATATTGAAGTCCGGGCGGGTGTCCATAGCAGGCTCGTAGTAGCTTTGCGATCCATGGCCATGGGCGCTTGATCCAACGCTCACTGCTCCGTCAAACCAACCAACAGGACGGATGACGTTGTCGTTATCCACCTTATAGTGAACCGCCTTGCCCTCTTGTGTGAGGCGATCACCCGCGTCGGCAAGGCGGCGCATGGTGTATGAAAAGAAGCTCCGAATAATGCGCGGTGCATTAAAGGTATAAGACTTCACCATCCATGGATAGCCTTTTCCGCTCGCATAGATAAGCGCGCGCTGTGCTAGATAGCCACCAAGGGAGTGTCCAGTTACGGTTAGATTGGTTGCGAGTCCACGGGCGTGAATTGAATCCAGCACACTCTCTTGGCTCGTCGCTTGTCCTGGATTGAAGCCAAGGGCAAGTTTCGCGTCATCATCGTAGTCAGACGAGCTGTCCGTTCCGCGAATCGCGAGCATCTGGGTTGTACCTTGCTCAAGATACGGAAAGCGACTCGCGGTTTTTAGTAGGTGTGCATCATAGCCATTGTCGAGATGAAACGACTCAACAACCGTCCAAAACGGAGCCAGTTCCCGATGAATCAAATCATACGTATGATTGCCACCATGAGTGTCAATTGATTCAGCACCCTCGGTGAGGAGGTTTGCCGCCTCAGCATCTCCGGTATAGGCAAGCTCCATCATCAGCGCTGCATCGCGTGCGCTCACATTCCAACGAAGCGGCTGATCATCAGCGCCGTCTGGCAGGCCATCTCCGTCGGAATCCTTAATGCGAGGATGACTATGGTAGCCATAGTAGGTGCGCCCACCCTTTGTATAGGTATAGACCTCCTCGGCATTCGTCTTGCCATCCCCATCATCATCCGCACCCGGATCAAGAGCAGCTTGTCCATAGAGCAAAGAATCGACGTGGGAGTTTTCTAGGCGGATCTTTCCCTCTGCGATGAGGCGGACGGTTTCTGCCGTGAGCGGCACAGGCGCGGAATCTGCTGGTACAGCGGCTGGCGATACTGCCTCGGCAGCAGTGGCATCTCCAGGTGCTGCGGCACCGGGATCTGTGGCGGCAGCTTGCGCGTCTTTTGGATCTGCCGCTGTTGAGCTCGCACCTGCAGCGTTTGCGCGTAAGCCTGCCGTGCCAGAAGGAGCTAGGATGCCAGTATCTGCAACAGCTGAGCCTGTAGCCTCGTTCTCCGATGCCGCAGGTGCCGGACGCGCCGCCTGAGATGAGTCTGCTGTGGAGTCCGCGCTTTCGGGAGCAGACGCCGCTGCAGGCAAGACGGCAGACACCTCAGCGGTGCCTGCAGCTTGGTCGCCCTCTGTTCCTGATGCAGATGTACTATGAAGCGCAACTGCTACCGGGGCGCTCGCTTTGCCTGAAAGCTCAGCAGCATATGCTCCTGTTACGGGAGCAAAAAGCGAACTCGCCAGCAGCGTTGTCAACACAGCAGCCTTTGTTAGCAAAGTAAACGATGCTGTAATCTTTCTTCCGACGCGCTGAGGTCCCAAGATGGAAGCTGGATAGCTTGATACCACTGAAGCTGGACGAATGCCAGGCGCAGTGCCCACGCGAGCATCCTGAGCTCGTTTGCCTGCTGTACCCTCTTTGAACTGCAGGTTTTCAGACCCTGCTTGAACTGGGACATCCTGAGCTGCTTGCACGCTGCACGCCTCCGACTGGCAGTTGCTTGCAGCATGAACGACAGGCGTTTTTTTAAGGCTCACGCACTTCTCCTCCGCCATAGGCAACATACTCCGTTTTGCTAGAGTAGATAATATGACAGAGTTCTATTTATGTCTATTAATGTAGTGAAGGGGTTGCTTATCACCAGGCACTGCGCGTTATCAGTGCTTATGCCTGACAGCGGCGGCACATCACCTCTACCATACCTTCAGGTGTAGTTTGCTCAAGAATCTCTCGTGAGGCAGCTTCATCCATAAACATGCCCATTAACGCCTGCAAGACCGCTACCTGCTCATCGGCGTGAGCAAGCAGGCCAAGGTTCACAATCAACTCTGCCGAGACATCATCACCCATATGCGCCATAGCTTCAAACGTAATGGGATGTTGAGGCTTTATGACTGCAATATACGGTTTTTGCAGATGCTCTGGGTCAGTATGCGGAATCGCCACGCTCATTGCCTGACACGCAAGACCGGTCGGATACTCGCGCTCGCGCTGAACAATCGCATCAAGCCAGGTATCTTTGATATAGCCACGAGTGCTGAGCTCAACTGCTAACTTCTGGAAAAACTCCGCCCGATCCTTCGCCTCAAAATCAAAAAAGACAAGCTCTGGTTTGAACAGATCAATATCTACTGCGCTCATCGGTGAGCCCCTTTCGCGTATCGTCTAAGCGTCTCTCGCATTAGCTTACTGAGCAGGTTGGCTCACTACCATCCGCCCGACCAGCAAACGTGGTAATGACCTTTTCTGCATCTACAAGCAAACGCTCGTAGGCTACCCTCGTGAGATCATGCCAATACACCACACGCTCAGATCCAGCTTGGCGCACCAGTTCTGCAGCGGCTTCTCCAGCAAACTTAGCGCCGTAGGTGTAATAGTTAATCTTTCGAATACCCGCAGCAATCGCCTTTTGATAATCAGCATCAGAAACGCCAGAACCACCGTGCATAACCAGCGGAACGCCCGCGTGAGCACGAACCTGCTCAAGCACCTCAAATGACAAATGAGGCTCTCCTTTATACAGCCCATGCACCGTGCCAAACGAGCATGCAAGGATATCCAGACCAGTATCTGCTACAAACTGAGCTGCCTGCGCAGGATCAGTGTACACAGCAGCTTGCTGCGGGGCAGTCTGCTCACCCTCAACCACATCACCCTCGCGCGAACCCATGCTTCCCAGCTCACACTCAAGCCCGCAGTCAAAAGGCGCACACATAGCCGCAGCACGAGCGGAATTTGCAACGTTCTCTTCATAGGGCAGCATGGAGCCATCGTACATGGCTCCGGTAAAGCCCATCTCAAGCGCACGACGCATATAGGAGAGGTGCTCACAGTGATCAAGATGAACACAGATCTGCGCTTCAGATCGCGCAGCCAACGCAATCATGGCAGGGCCCATCACATCAAGTGGAACAATGTTTTCGTGCACCTCAGCATGTTGCAAAATAACCGGGAGTCCTGTCTTTTCTGCGGCATCAATCGCCGCTCGAGCAGCCTCAAGACTCGGCACGTTGAATGCAGCAATTGCAATTTGTGCCTGTTCGGCTATCGCACAGATATCACGTAAATTAATCAGCATGAAAACCCCTTTCAACCGTAGATTCTCTCTTGCTTCTTACTATCAACTCACAAATTAAGCCTGCACTCTTACACTGCGTTCTTACTGAGTAGCCTCAGGTGTTTGACCATATCTATGAAATACCGCAACCGCTTCTTTTATCTGTGCCTCGGTCATCGTGGCCATGGGGCGTCCCGTAGACATAGCAACTGCCACCGTTTTTGCAGCCTCTTCCAGATAAATACATGAGTAGAGAGCCTGCTTCAGATCACGACCAACCGCTATAACACCGTGGTGCTTCAAGACAACCGCCAGCCGATCACCAAGTGACCGCACTGCCTCTACACCCATAGACAAGCTGCCCGGATCCCCATATGCCGCCACTGCCACTGGCCCTTCGGTAGCATTCGCCATCGTTGACAAGTTGCAGGGAATTTCATCCATGACAAGACCTAAGCCAGTAGCATACGGCTGGTGTGTATGGATAATTGCATGCACCTCGGGCTTATGCTGAAAAATATAGAGGAGCGCCTCGGTATCCACGGACACCTTCCGCTTACCCTCAACAACCGTGCCCGCCGAATCAACCACCAACACATCCTCGGGCACCATGTCGTCATAGATCATTCCAGAAGGAGTGACAAGAATTTCATCTTGAGACATCCTCCAACTTACATTGCCACCAGAGAGCGCAATGAGGCCATATCGATCGAGTTTCTTCGCTGCCTCAAGTACCATCTCTTTTTCTTTTTCAAACATTCTTGCTCCTTTTTGAATGAGAACGAGACGCAGCATGAGCGCGCACATAAGCCCAGAAATGCTCCAGTACTTTTATATATGAGGCTGTGCTTTTGCTGTCTGAGCTTGTGTATCCTTGGCCTTCGCTTTAGGATTCGTCCGCTTCTGCACGCTGCTCGTTCTTCGCGCGTATGCCTTGAGCGTATTGGGATGCATCTTATATTCCAGATCGCATATTTTTTGGAAGAGCTCTCGTCCCTCTGTCATCACACGCGTCTGCAACCAGTATCTTCCCCGCAGCATGCCGCCGCCGTTGATGCGTATATACATCTTTCCCGCACTGGGAAACTCACGCACACGAAAACTCTGAATCTGTGCCAACTCCCAGTGATCAGTTCTTCCCCAGGCAGAAAACTCAATTGCTTCCTCATCAAGTGCAACAGTCTGAGGGTTCGAAATTGCAATAAAGGTATTCCACAGCTGATAGACGGCCGGCACCATAAGGACAAGCATGATTCCTGGATAGAATCCTCGATACGCCAAGATGGGGGCAACAACGACTACCGCACCAGATAACAGGCCTGTGAGCAGTACTTCGATTACAAAATACCTTCTTATATAGCTATAACGTTTCATGCTTCTCCCCGTAGCTCGGCGCAACGTTTAGATGAAGCGTCGCGCCGAAGCCAACACGTATACGTGAAATCTGCCGAGCCGATCGGGTTTATAGAGATGAACGAGCCTTCATCGCGCTGTCTCACGCTTCAGCTGCGTGCATCTCACGTGCTTCCTTGAGAATACGACCACGATTCCACACGGCCAGCGCGATCGTGAGAACGCCGACAACAGCTGCGCCTACATAGCCAAACCAGCCGTTCATGCGTGTAATAATCCAGGTCAGCGGATTCGCTCCATCGCAGATGGAAGAGATCATCGTGTCCGCAGCTCCCGTAGCTCCCGCAATATCAAACCCAACATTGTTTGCTGCCTGCGTAATAAGCGGAGCCAAATCGGTTGCAATATACAGTCCAATAGTAAGTACAACAATTCCGATAATAATGCCTCTGAAGCCATTGTTATTCACAATGGGGGTAATCAAAACAAACATCCAAGGCACGACTGCCAAATCTGCGAAAGGCAAAACCTTATTCCCCGGAAGCAACACGGCGAGAACGATCATGAGAGGAACCAAAATGTATGCGATCGTGAGCGTGGTGGGATGACCAACACCAACTGCAGAATCGAGACCGATATAAATCTTTCCACGATTCTTAAAGCGCTCCTGCACAAAGCTCGACGCAGAATCACTAATAGGGATTAAGCCCTCCATGAGCAAGGCAGCCATCTTGGGGATGAGCACCAATACGGCACCGAGCGATACACCCGTGGTAAGTACCTTAATAATCGATTCTTGCACCATAGCGGAATCCCAATATGCCAAACCGCCAATCGTGAGACCAATAACCGAACCAATGATCATCGGCTCACCGAAGATACCAAACTTCTGCTGCATCTCATCGATGTTGATATCGATATCGCGAACGCCAGGAATACGATCAAAGATGGCATTAAAAAGCATAGCAATGGGCGCATATGCCGTGGTAAATCCATGAGGCAGAGAAACACCAGGCATGCCGAGCGACTTCTCTACCTGCGGTGCCGTATAGTCTCCGAGCACCATGATGATGATCATATTCAGAACTGCAGCGATAATACCTAAAGCCAGGTTGTCGGTAACGATCGCAACTAGGGCACCGGTAAAAGCAAAGTGCCAATAGTCCCAAATGTCTACATCAACCGTTTGTGTCGTATTGGTCAGCAGCATCACGATATTCACGATGAGACCAAGTGGAATGATGATCGTTCCCACAACTGATCCCATAGCAATTGCTGCTGCAGCTGGCCAGCCTACGTCAATGACTGAGAGATTGAAGCCGAACCGCTCAATCATCTCTTGCACTGCTGGTGCCAAGGTAGTACCCAGCAGGCTATTGATAACGAGGTTCAGGCCAATAAAACCAATACCAACGGTGAGACCGGCGCGCAGGCTCTTTCCAAAACCAGCGCCGAGCACACATCCAAGAATGGTAATGACGATGGGCATAACCACTGATACACCCAAAGAACTAATGAATGAAAAGAAACCTAATACTGCATCCATTTCAGCGACCCCTTGTCTTGTCTGGAGGAGCCATATCGAAGCCAATCGTCAGACACCCAATTATCTGAAAGGCTCCCTCAGTACCGTGATGCCAGTGCCGTATGTATAGCTAGGCGAAACCCTATCCCGCTCAGCTACACATCACATGAAGCGGACAATCCTTGTTTTTAATACCTGTTTTGAATACTGGATGATCGCGTTCCTGCTTGGACTCAGCTGCCGTTCCATGCAAGAACAAAGTTTGTGAGTACCGAACAGCTCCTAGGTTAGCTGATCGACTGCTCATTGATAGACTTACTGCATCGTGCGTGCACACACGACTGCAGAGCGCTTTCAATAGCCGATGAGATACACGAGTGATCGCTCAGCTACTCGTTCATGAGACGAACAATTTCTTGTTCGGCAGCATCAACGCCAACGCCTGTTAGATAAGGAATTCCATTCACATAGGGACATTTTAGCCCGGCCGGTGCCATGGTAGTGGCGATTAAGAAATCATAGTTTGCCGACTTAGCCGGAGCCTCGGAGACCTTGCATTGAGTAATCTCAAATTGACCTGCAAAGCCTTTGCTGTTAAGCATTTCTTCAACTTTTTTATTTACCGCCGTCGATGTACAGATTCCCGAACCACAGGCCAACAATATCTTCTTCATCGTGCTCCTCCTTAGTATTGAGTACTACTCCCCTATCACGCAGACCTTGGCGCGGCGCGTTCTGGGACGCGTGCGATCAAAATCTACGAAGAAGATGCTTGCAAGACCGTTCATTTCTAGCTTGCCATCTGCAACTTCAAAGGTTTGGCTGCTTCCAATAAGCGTTGAGCGCAAATGCGCATCTCCGTTCCAGAGCATGGTGCGATCAAGATTTGGTAGCCACGACTCTGGATCAGGCCAGGATTCAACCTCTTCAAAATGTTGCACACCTGGGTAGCGGTAGGTGTTCCAGTCATGTTGTTCGGGGAAGATCCGGTTCAGGCCTTCACTTAAGTCTGCCTGCAAAAAGGTGTCTCCCGAAGGCGTGTGATCGTGGTCAAATTCCTCTGAGAATACAGCGCAGGTTGTATGACATGAAATGACCGTCACGATGCCCTCTTGCACACCCGATGCAGCTACAACCTCTGCTACCTCGTCTGTAATGTCTACATACGTGGGCTTCCCGGCTTCTGTCTCCATACTGATAACGTCTTTGTACACAGCCATGTTTATGCCTCCTGACAAAAATCCGTACGCGCGCGATCAAGCGCTGCGAACATCTCATCAAGGGCAGCAAAGGGATCTGGGGCAGCCACGATTCCCGATGTGCCACCGGTACCATCGGCACCAAACTTGATGGCGTTATACACATCTTCACCTGACGAGATGCCCGCCGCTTGCAAGACCTGTGTCGTAGGCGAGATGGCTTTGACTGCCTTGGTAGAGCTTCGCATATAGGCCTCATCTGCTGTCGTGCCGGTTCCAATCAAACCAGTCAGTTCACAGACCATGACATCAGGTTTAAGCCCTGCGATCCATCTACCCTCTTCAACAGAATCAGCGCAAACAACTGTAAGAATGCCAACCTCGTTTGCGCGCTCAATAACCGCTGCCAGCTCATGCACGCCGGAAGGGTTTTCTGCATGATTTAAAAAGGTAGCGCGCACTCCTGCCTCTGCCAGTGCCTCGGGCAAAACATGTCCCATGCCACGTCCTGGCTTTAAACTCTCCATGAACTGTGCGCAGGGGATGAGATGCGGACATGCATCAATCACACGCGGCAAATCGATGAGCTGAGCGGTAAACAAAACGTCAAAATCATAGGCTGCCGCGAGCTCATCCGCCTTGCGCGCAAGACGCAGGAGCTCCTCTCCATACAGGTATGACTTTGGGTTTACAACAAAAAACGGGGCTCTGAGCTTTGCCTTTTCCATGACACCGACCTTCCCTCTTGATTCGGATCGATCTTCAGCGGCGACATCCAACGGAATACAAGTTGTATATTTTCTTCTATACAACTAATTGTCTACACCATACTGAACAACTTTAGCCGTATCAAGAGGATCAGCGCGAGCGGTATGAGTTTGTCGCTGAGCGGTATTTGAGCAAAAAAGACTGAGTTGGGCTGCATTGGATCACCGATAACCGGGGCATTTGTTTCAGGAATGCGCAGTGAGAGAGCCGCTACCAGGATCACCCGATAGGCACGCGTACAGAAATTGGACTCGGAGGCTCTGCATACAGGGTCACTGTCAATATCCTCCGGGACGCAAGCGCCTCTGTGTTCTGAGATGCTTAATCGAGCTGTATTAGTCGGGCTGTACCGCAGTGCCTACAACCGATTGGCCAGGCGTAAACCAAGTGCTGCACCACTCAATGGGTGTTCCATCTTCAAGAGAAATAACCTGCTCCAGCATGAGCAAGGCCGCTGACTCATCACAGTCTAATAACTCTCCATGCTCACTGCCTGCAACACGAGCGGTATAGCGCATATCAGAGGTTTTAATTTTTCTTTTTGAGCATTGCTGCACAGCATTAAAGAGAGACTCCTGGGTGTAATCAATATCTTGCAAGCCAGCACACTCGCGGAGATTCAGCCAGCTCTCTTGGCAGATAATTGGGATATTATCCACGCTTCTGACGCGCCGCATAAACATGACCGTGCAACCAATCGGCACCTTAAGAGCGCTCGCAACATCGTCTGATGCAGGACCTATCCATTGATCAACTACGCGCGTTGTGAAGTCTTTTCCTTGTGCCTTTAAAGAATCTGCAAACGAGAGCGGTCTGCCGCCAACGGGGTGAGCAATGCCGGGTTCAGAAACATAGGTTCCGCTCCCTCGTACTTGATGCAGCATCCCTTCATCAACCAGCAATTTGAGTGCTTTTCGCACGGTGCCTCGCGCCACCTCAAACATCGACATGAGTGCATGCTCAGAAGGGATCCGATCCCCCGCTCGCCACTCTTTTGCATAAACCTTTTCTCGAATAAAGTCTGCAAGCTGGAGATAAAGGAGCTTTTCCGTATCTCGATCACCTTGAGCTTGCTGTGCGCACCCGTTGCAATTCGCCGCTAGTTTTTTCTGCATCTCGAGGCTCGTATCTCTTCTATGTATCTCTTCAATTGTTGAAACGGTCAAATCTGAGCGGACGTGAGCACGCCATCAGAAATGAGACCATCCATGTATATATCAAAGCTGTTTGAGTATACGTGTGTACAACTTAATGCACAAGTTTAGGGCATCGAGAAAGTGTCTGCGGTGGTGTAAGCCGCATGGGAGTGGGGCAGAGATATTGAGCGCGCTCTCGCAAACAGCATATTGAAGCCCAGCAGCATGTAAGGATCAGCACTCATTGGTGGACATACCTTCACCAAGTCGATACCTTAGATAAGTTAAGACAGTCTCTTACCTTGCGTCGCAGCTACATACTGTATATGTAGGCATTCGATAAACCTCGAAACACCTCTCTCAATGAGTTCATCTATAGTATACGATCAGGCCAACAGCGATAAGACGTTACACGAGCACTCTACTATGACTTGCTATGGAGAAAGACATGGGTTCGAATTGGATTGTTTGTTCTACGGCAGTAACCTTCGGGCGTGGATCAAGCGAACCAATTGAGCGTCTTAAAGCGGCCGGATGCGAGGTACGGCTCAATCCGTTTGGAAGGCCTCTCACAAAATCTGAAATGCTTGATTTTGCGGGAGATGCTGACGCTATTATCCTAGGTAACGATGATCTGACAACGAGCGTCATTCGCCGACTTAAAAGACTGAAGATTATTGCTCGTTACGGAGTCGGCTTCGATGGGGTGGACGTCGCTGAAGCCCGCGCGCTTGGTATTGAAGTGACCTATGCCCCCGCTTCAAACCGAGAAGAAACGGCGGATTTCACCTTCGGACTCATTCTCGACCTAGAGCGTCACATTTCGCAGATGGTGATCGATACCCGCTCAGGTGGATGGACTAAACTGACCGGCAGAAGCCTGTATGGCAAGACGATCGGCATCATCGGTGTTGGACAGATCGGATGCGCCGTTGCCCGAAGGGCAATGGGTTTTGGTATGGACATTCTCGGCTACGATATCGTACATCGTAACGAGGCTACTGTTTATGGGGTTGTTTACACTACCCTGAATGATCTGTTAAGAAGAGCTGACATCATTACGATCCACCTACCATTGGACGAAACGACGAAAAATCTAATAGGTGCACGTGAACTTAGGCTTGTTAAATCTGGAGCCATTCTTGTCAATACTGCACGCGCAGGCATTGTTCGTCACGGCGCTCTCGACAACGCTCTCCAATCTGGACGGTTATCAGGCTTTGCTATCGACGTCTTTTCTACAGAGCCGCCTGAACACCAACCCTATTATGAATATGATAATGTGCTCGTAACCCCACATGTAGCAGGCAATACCTATGAAAGTAGCCGGCGCATGGGAAATATTGTTGTCGATAATATTCTTGCAGTAATGTCGGGGGTCGACCCGCCTGATCCCATCACACCCCAGCACTTATACGAATCTATGTTGCTAACCGGTCAACCCGTTAACGACAAGTGATCATCCTGTACTGTCCTCTAAGCAACCAACTAGGAGTCAAGCATACGCAGCCGCGTTTGAACCTCGCTTGCTATAGAGCTGACACGGGGGATCTCAGTACAAGACGAATGCGCCCTGTAGCTATTGAGATCCTGATACCGCCATATGCAAACTTCGTTGCGTAGTAGAGCAAAAGATCTGTCACTGTAATACGGTTGATCATGCCTACGAATATACAAAAATAAAGATTTTTATTCATAGACTAAAAACGAGGTATCCTTTATTTAATATATTAGTATGTAGAAATAGTGTGTTGATCAATATTATATTAACTACTATATACATACTCTAAATACTATTACCAGTTGTTTCTAATATTTAATACTAAACTACTAAGAAATAATTCAATAGTAAAAAGCTAGTCTTAGTTATGTTCATAATGTGACTTATTTTTATTAGAATAAGAAATGATTCAAACCAAGAATTGATGGTAGGCCGAGTAGGAGGACAGAAGTGATAGATCCAAGCCTTACTGAATTTCCTAAAATTACAGTAATCCTCCGTGGATACGAATATAACCAGGTTCGCTGCGTCGTTAAGAGCATGGTTGGCAGCAAGCTCGGCGCTGTCGAAGTCGCAATGAACACGCCTGACGCAGGCCAAATTATCAAGAAGATCACCGAAGAGTTTGGTGATGCTATTTTAGTCGGTGCAGGAACAGTAACATCTGTAGATCGTGCAAACGAAGCAGTCAAAGCCGGTGCCAAGTTCGCTCTTTCTCCAATCTGTTTTACAAATGAAATTTTTCAAATCTGCAAAGTGAATGGTCTCTTGACCGTTCCTTCCGCCTTTACTCCATCTGAAGCATGGCACATGTTTGAAATGGGAGCTGACATCTTGAAGATATTCCCAGCAGGCACCCTCGGGCCAAAGTACATCAGGGATATTCAAGCACCGCTCAATCCAATGCCAATCATGGTTGTTGGAGGTGTCAATGGAGACAACTGTCAGCAGTTCTTCGATGAGGGAGCTTTGTATGCAGGCATAGGCTCCGGCATTTTCGACCCTATACATATTGTTGGAATGGATGTTGAAAGACTCAAAGAAGATATCGAAATTTTTGAGCAGAAGATCCGTTGGTAGACGATAGAAAGGATAGGCTCAAATGTCTCTTAAGCTGCCTCTAGAAGATGTGCTTCTTAATGTAAAAGCAGAGAGTTATGAGGAGGCGCTACGTATCGCCTCTAGCCACCTTTTCAAAGCAGGAAAAGTAAAGCAATCCTACGCAGAGAGCTTACTAATGCGTGAGCGAGAGTATCCGACAGGACTGAAAATGGGCAATTTCAATGTTGCAATTCCCCATACCGATTATCTACACGCAAATACTACCCAGATTCTGGTAATGACCCTTAATCCGCAAGTTAGCTGGCACAACATGGCGGATGCGGAAGAGGCAATCCCTGTACGTCTCGTAGTTTTATCCGTATTTGATAAACCTGAATATCAATTGGAAGCTCTTCAGAAAATCATAGGCACTCTGCAGAATCAGACCCTCGTCAAGCAAATCATTTCCGCCAGTAACGCTCAACAGGTAATTGAGTTTTTCAATTAGGAAGGATGCCATTATGGAGAAAAAAACGGTCATCGTATGTTGCGCCTCATCAATGATCACATCAACTATGGCGGTGTCCAAAGTTAAGGAGATAGCAGACTCATGCGGCCTGCCAGAACCTCATATCATTCAATGTAAGTTCTCAGAGGTTCAAGGAAATCTTGCATCGAACGATGTCGATTTTATTGTTTCAACCGGCAAGCTAAAAGGAGTCGAAACAGGCAACGTACCTGTAATTAAGGGTACGGCCTTTGTTACCGGTGTCGGAGAGGAAGAAGTAGTAAGAGAAATCGAAGCTCAGTTTGAATCATAGCCCCAGGCTGCAACTAAGGAGGTACCGACAATGGACTTTGCTGTAATTGGTCTTCAAACAATCGCCTCAGTGGGCCCTATGGTCATGATGCCGATTATCATTCTGGTTCTCGGACTCATCTTCCGAGTAAAGATAAATGTCCTCTTGAAATCGGCTCTTTTGGTCGGAATCGGCTTCGCCGGAGTCAACATGGTGATCAACTGGTTCGTAACTCAAGTTGCGGACTCTGTAACCAACATGGTTATGAACTGGGGAATTCAGACTTCGATCATGGATGTAGGTTGGCCGGCTAGGGCAGCTGCGACCTGGGCATTTCCTCTCGCTGCGATTGTAGTCTTTGTCGTGCTCGGAGTTAACGCTCTTATGCTAGTGACCAAATCAACAAAGACGGTCATGGTCGACTTCTGGTCCTACAATCACTTTATTTTTACCGGTGCACTCGTTTGGTACGCGACAAACGGTAATCCATGGCTATCGATCATTGCATCAGCTATTGATTTCATCATTACAATAAAAATTGCTGACTGGACAACGCCTGTAGTGGAAGATTATTTCGAGCTCGAAGGGGTCAACTTCCCGACATCGAATTCTGTAATCTGGGCACCACTCGCTTTTGCTCTTAATAAAGTTTGGGATTTAATTCCCGGCATCAATAAGATTGATCTCAATCCTAGAGGTGTTCAAAAAAGATTTGGCTTTGTTGGCGAACCTATGTTCATGGGTTTTATCATCGGTGGCGCTATCGGACTCCTCGCAAGAGACTCAATCGATAAGATTCTCGTCGTTGCTATGAGTACATCCGCAACAATGATCCTCACTCCTAAAATGATGCAGATTCTTATGGAAGGTCTGCTCCCCTTCGCCAACGCAATTAAATCTATCCTTCAGAGACGTTTTCCCGGAGCCAGCTTTGTTATGGGAATCGATGCGGCTCTTACCGTCGCCAACGAATCGGCAATTACGGTTGGAATCATTATGGTTCCTATCACATTGATCCTAGCAGCAGTACTGCCAGGAAATAAGCTGCTACCTATCGCTGATATTGCTTATCAGGCTATGTGGCTAGCAGCGTGGCCTGTTGCATTCGGCAAAGGAAATATTTTCCGCGGGATACTCTCCACAACCATTATCACTTGCATAGTCCTCTGGATCGCGACGGCACTTGCTCCCGTTCATACAGAACTGGCAATTGCTGGCGGCTTTAACCTTCCTGATGGCATGCAGTTTATCTCGACAGAAGATGCGGGTGAGCACCTTATTGGCTACCTCCAACAGCTGATTGCAGGGTTCTTCGTCTAGATAATCACGCGATCCTATGAGGGGTGAGGTATGAAACCTTACCCCTCTTCTCTAATAGGAAGGACTATACGATGAAAATCACCGGAGTGAATGTTTTTGAAGTCAAGCCACGTTGGATTTTCTGCAAGGTTGAAACTGATGAAGGAATAAGCGGATGGGGAGAGCTGGTTTCTGGAACCAAGACACGAGCAGTTGTCGAGGGAGCGAAAGAGCTATCTCAGCGAATACTCGGTCGTAATCCCTTTGAAATTGAACGCATTTGGCAAGAGCTTCACCGATCTTTTTTTCGCGGGGGACCAATTAACGGAACAATTGTATCTGGACTCGAGATGGCTCTGTGGGATATCAAAGGCAAAGCTTTCGGCGTCCCGGTCTGGGAATTGCTTGGCGGTAAGGCTCGTGATCGCGTTCGCGTGTATTCGTGGATAGGCGGAGATCGACCGTCAGATGTTGCTGACGGTGCAATGGATAGGCTACAAAAGGGCTTTCGTGCGGTGAAAATGAACGCATCAGAAGAGCTACATTATGTTGATACGTATGATAAGGTCAAGCAGGTGGTTGATAGGGTCTCCTCCATCCGAGAAGCCTGTGGTAGCGACATTGAGATTGGCATCGACTTTCATGGACGCGTACACAAGCCTATGGCGAAAGTGCTTGCGCATGCCCTTGTTCCTTATCATCCTATGTTTATCGAAGAGCCCGTGCTCCCGGAGAACTGGGAATCGTTCGATCACATTGCACGCGAAGTGCCCATTCCTATTGCCACAGGGGAACGTCTCTACTCACGGTGGGATTTTAAGCATCTTTTTACTCAAGGATCCATAGATATCATCCAGCCTGATGTTTCTCTGTGTGGCGGAATACTTGAAATGCGGAAAATTCTTGCTATGGCAGAAGCATTTGATATTGCAGCGGCACCTCACGCTCCTTACGGCCCGATCGCGCTTGCCGCAACGCTGCAGGTGGATGCATGCTCTCCTAATGTTTTTATACAGGAGCAGAGTTTCGGCATTCATTACAATCAAGGATTTGATCTTCTCGATTTCGTGGAAAACAAAGAGATATTCCAGTATTCAGATGGCTATGTTGCCGTACCTACAGAGCCGGGATTGGGTCTCCACGTTGACGAAGAAAAGGTTAGAGCAGTCTCCGCTGAGAATCTCGTTTGGACGAATCCAAGCTGGAAGAATTATGATGGCACCATTGCGGAATGGTAGGGACAATGATCAATACTGTGCTTGGTGAAAGATCATCGAGCAATTTAGGAGTGACGTATATCCACGAACATCTGCACGTCGCCCCTGATGAGCTTGAACGATACTATGACTATACCCTGGATGTGCCCTCGAAAAGCGTCGATGAGGTGAAGCTTTTCAAGGATGCGGGAGGGTGCACAATCGTGGATCTGACACCTCTGTCCTACGGCAGGAACACAGAGGCTCTTCGCTGGATTTCTCAACAAACTGGCGTCACCATTCTCTGCGTCACAGGGTTTCACAAAGATAAATGGCTTCCCCGCTGGTTTGATGATCTTTCAGACGAAGAAATCTTAAGTGAGCTCGCGCGAGAGGTTGAGACGGGAATTGGTTACTCAAAAGTAAAACCCGCCGCAATTAAAATAGGAACTTCACTTTCTAAGATTACATACCGAGAGAAACGAGCAATAAAACTAGCTGCATCTATTGCGGTGCGCTACCAACTCCCAATGATCACCCATTGCGATAAGGGCACAATGGGATTAGAGCAGATTGATTTACTAGATGCCCAGGATATGAACCTGGCTCACGTTTGCCTCTCCCACACAGATCTGACATTGGATCCCGTATATATGAAAAAGCTAATGAAACGAGGAGTATCACTTTCCTTTGATCACGTCGGTAGGGACTTGGTTCGATTTGATGAGGATCGGATACATATCCTCCGCGATTTCGTGGAGTCAGGCTTTGGTGGCCAGGTATGCCTTGCAGGAGATATGGGGAAGAAAAGCTATTTCAAATCGTACGGCGGGAAGCCAGGTCTTGACTATATTTTGACCGACTTCAAAGATCGCCTACTTAAGGAGATCAACGAAGACGATTACTGGAATATGCTTGTAGATAATCCTCATCGGGTACTCGATTGGTCATAAATCCGCAATGCATGCCGGTCGCTCGTGCAGAACCAAACAAAGCGACCACTCGTACCAGCACAGAGCTGCAGAGTGGTCGCAAAACACGCAGGGGAATTTCAAAGGCGCTACTCGGTCATAGCCTCAGATTCAGCAGCACTCACACTCGCCTCACCAGCCACCTCAGGCTCAGAAGCGCTGGAGCACGCCCCATTCAAAACGCCAGAGCCGTCAGCATCAGGCTTACCGCCAGTGCCCTCATTCGCAGAGGCAGTCTCCACAGCAGCCTGAGCATTCAAGGGAGCAAACCTCGAAACTCGTGCAGGCGCTTCAGATAAACCAAGGGCAGCAAGTTTTGAGCGGTACGCAGCAGCAATAACCTCTACGCAACCAGCACGACCCAACTTTGAGCGGTTTACCACTAAGTCTTTGCCGTCAGACAAGCGCCACTTACCCGCTGAGTACCTCTTATAAAATGCCTCACGAGCGCGCTGCATCCGGCGCACCAAACGCGTGGCCTTACGCTTAGAAAGACCACGCTTGTCTGCCACAATCTGTACTCGATCATCGAACGGCGCAGTGACCAAGACCGCAATATGATTGGGATTTTGACGCAGCAGATAGTCAGACAGCCGACCCTCAATAATGCAGCTCTCGCTCGCACCCAGATCAACGATCACCTCAGACATTGAGCTAAAAAGACGATCGGACAGGGTTCGAGTGTCCATACGATCAGGCAAGAAGGCCATAAAATCTGGTGCCATGCGCTCATCGTAATTTGCCAGCTCATCAATGGCCTCACCACTGCGCAGTGATGCACGGACGAGCAGCTCGTTATCGTAGAGCGGAATACCCAGCTCCTCTGAGAGCATCTTGCCAATCTCGTGACCCTCAGCGCCATAGTCGCGCGCAATCGTAATTACGACCGGCTGACCAGCACGCATCACATCGCCCTGAATGACCGGCTCCTCGATACCCCAACGGTCAGAGGTGACGCTTTTCTTGAACATAGCCATTGTTGTGCCTCCTCAGCTCCCCTTTGGGAAAGGCGATGTCTTACTCAATCTCACTCAAGTCGCGCGCGTGTAGTCTAACGCGACCACGCACTCAGCTAGGCAACCAAACACGTAACCGAACGGCTAGCCGAACACTCAACGGGACGCCCAGCCGAACACTCAACCAAACACGCTCTCACGCCCGAGTGAGCGCCCAGCCACGCACAGCGTACTTTGCAAGCTCAGCCTACCATACACCCACTCGCACGTAACCACCTTATGCAGCAACCTGACGACGCTGATAGGCGCGAACGATCAGCGAAATGCTGAAATTCAAAATAAAATACATGGCAAATACAAACCCATAGAGCGTCAGCACTCCGCCCAAATCAGAGGTCTGAGCCATGACCACGCGTGATGAGTACATAAACTCAGCAACGTTCACGCCAGCAAGATACGAGCTGTCTTTAATGACTGTGGTGCACTGCGAGAACAGCGCGGGAATGATCTTCTTAAACGTCTGCGGCAAAATCACGTAGCGCATGGCAGCAAAAAAGCCAAACCCTTGTGACTGAGTAGCCTCAAACTGGCTCTTGGGAACCGAGTTAAAACCACCACGGACAATCTCTGCCATAACTGCCGAGGTAAAGATCGTAAACGCCAGCACGGAAATAAAAAGATCGGAACCCTTTACCGTGAAGTAGATGAACAGGATCCACAAGAGGTTAGGTGTACAGCGGAATAGCTCGATATACATACTCGCCAGCCAAGAAAGCGGGCGAAGCTTTCCAGTGGCATACTGCTTCACCATAGCGAGCACGGTGCCTAAGATGAGCGAGCAGATGATTGCCAAGGCAGAGATCTGAACGGTCTTCAAAAAGCCGTTCATAATAAAGCTGACGTTGGCGGCGGTAAACATAGAGAAATCCATTGCTTACGCCTCCCTTCCGGCAGCTGCGACATCGGTAATGCCAGGAATCACCTTGGCCTTTGGGCGCTCCTTCGACCGGCGCTCAAGAAATTGCACGAGCATGGCCAACGGGAAGCAGATAATGAAGTAAATCAAACACGCCAAGAAATAGCCTTGGAGATAACCCCAGGTAGAAACAAAATTGTCTGCCGCATACATCAGGTCTCCGCCAGCAATCAGCGCGAGCACCGAGCTATTCTTAACAAGGTTCAGCGCCTGGTTGGTCATAGGCGGAAGAATGATCTTGAAGGTCTGTGGCAAAATCACGTAGCGATATGCTTGAATCCGGCTAAAGCCCTGCGACAGCGCGGCTTCCATCTGTCCGCGCGGAACCGACTCAATACCCGTTCGAATAACCTCGGAAATATAGGCTGCGTGGTAGAGCCCCACGCCTAAAAAACCAAGGGCAAATGAGCTGATACGCACCGGAGTCGGAGCACCAGTGATGACCTGCAAAATCTTAGGACCTGCCATATACATGAAAAAGACCTGCACCGGAAGCGGTGTGTTCTGATAAAACTCCACGTAGACACGGCTGATGCCACGCAAAATAGCAGAGCGGGTGGTTGAGAAAACGCCCAGCACGGTGCCAAGCACAATCGAAAGCACGAGCCCAGCGATGACCACCTGGAGCGTAAATGCAAAGCCTTCCCAGAAGGCCGGCATTTGAGCCAACGTGATCTCCCATCGCATGGGATCAAGAATTCCTTCGAACATAGTGTTCCCTTCCGAGCTTCGGGCAAGCCACCCGCCTCATCAGGCCTTACCATCACACAAACCGAGCAGATCTACCTGCAGGCTCGGTCTTAGAGCAGATCCCAGACCTTATACTCCTCGTCAAGCCAGCCCTCGTCCTTGAGCTTAACCACGGTCTCGTCTACCACCTTAGAAAGGTCTGAACCCTTCTTGGTCGCAATGCCATAGTCCTGAGAACCAAACTCGATCTCGGGCTGCAACAGCTCACAATCATCGGTGGTGTAAGTCTTGAGGGTGGAGCGATCCATAGCAAAGGCGTCAACATTCCCTGCATCCAGAGCAGACTTGATGGACGGATAGTCCGGGAACTCCTTAAACTCAGGCTTGGCGTCCAAGCCCTGATCAGCAAGCATCTTCATCAAAAGATCCTTGGTGGTAGAACCCTGAGAGACACCAATGGTCTTGCCATCTAGGTCGCCCATCGATTTCATACCGGCAGCCTTCTTCACCAGCACACCCACATGGTCGGTGCGATAAGGAGTAGAGAAGTCCCAGCTCTTCTTGCGCTCATCAGTAATGGTATAGGTCGCGCAGATAATATCGAGCGTATCGTTATCAATAAGAGGTCCGCGGGTCTTAGGAGTTACGTCAGTAAACTCAACGAGCTCCTTCTCTTTTGCCTCCTCATAGCTCACACCAAGCGTAGCAGCAGCAATCTGATAGCAAAGATCAATCTCAAGCCCCTGATACTTACCCGTTGCCGTATCGAGCAGGCCATAGCCTACCACGTCTTTTTTAACGCCAGCCTTCAGCTTGCCGCGAGACGTAATGGTCTCCAGCTTGGAGCCAGAATCAGACTTTGAGCCTCCGCAGCCGGTCAGCGCAGAAATGCCTGCCACGCTGAGTGCTCCCATACCAGCGACCTGTAGAAATTGACGACGTGAGAGTTTCATATCCATACCCCTTTCTAGGTATTACTTCTGGCAGCACCGCAATGTGCGGCAAGGTATTAGTGAAGAATCTTCGCGAGGAAATCACGGCACCTCGGGTTTTGCGGTGCAGTAAAGAAGTGATCGGGCGTGCCTTCTTCTAAAATCTGCCCATCATCCATAAAGATGACGCGATCTGCCACTTGGCGAGCAAAACCCATCTCGTGCGTAACGCACATCATGGTGATATTTTCTTGCGCAAGCTCAACCATAACATCGAGCACTTCTTGAACCATCTCAGGATCCAGAGCACTCGTGGGTTCATCGAACAGGATGATGGGCTGCTTCGTGCACAGTGCTCGGGCAATTGCTACGCGCTGCTGCTGGCCGCCGGAAAGATTTTGCGGATACTCCCCCGCCTTGTTTGAAAGCCCAACGCGCTCAAGGGCTGCCATCGCAATCTTGTTCGCCTCGGCTTTTTTCTTCTTCTGCAGCTTAATGGGAGCCAAGGTGAGGTTGCCCAAAACCGTCATATTGGGATAGAGGTTGAACTGCTGAAATACCATGCTGGAATAGCGGCGAGCCATCTCTAGATGGTTTTTGCGGGTGAGCGTTGTACCATCAATAATGACCTCACCCGTTGTGGGCTCTTCCAAAAAGTCAACGCAGCGAATAAGCGTGGACTTACCCGAGCCTGAAGGCCCAATAATAACGAGCTTCTCACCCTCTTTAACGTTTAGATTCACGTCTTTTAATACGTGAAGATCGCCAAAGTACTTGTTGAGCCCTTTAATCTGGATCATATCTGCCATGAAGATGTTCCTTCCCGGATAACGCTGCCGGACAGAGGGCGTTGATACAATCTGCATCACGCCAAACCACGCCGTCAGGCTTCCCAATCCATCATGTATGGCTTCGGACACGTCCCCGCACTATGCATGACCTGCAAACTTACGAAACAGTGGCCGAGCCCGGTGACGCAGGTGCAGCTTATGCGTTCGGTTGATTATACCCCATGCGGGTCTACGTGCCCGAATTCGCCATTGAATGGAAATATCACGAGGTCAGGTGCGCAGAAGACTTTGCCTCGCAGCGTTTGGCCAACGAGGCAAAAATTACGGAATTGAATGTGGGCGCTACGCGCATACGCAACGAAACCCTTTGACGCGACCGCTTATCGCCCCGCCAGCACACAACGAAAACCTTCGCGCACATCGCTCAAATTATAATGACCGTCGGTTTAAATTTCTCGCACGCAAGATGCGCAAACAGATATGACATCGCGTCACGCACGCCCTGGACAAACAGAGATGCAGAGGCTTTATGCCAAGCGCTCTCCCAATATGCGAGCAGCGGCAGGCTTGTCAAAATTTCCACCTGTTGCCCCGTGGAGCGCGCCCATGACCTGACCCATTTCACGCTTGGTTGTGGCACCCGTCTCTTCAAGCACACGGCTGATGAGCTCCTCAAGTGCCTCACCAGAAACCTGCTCGGGCAGCATCTGCTCAAGCATTTCAATTTGGGTAGCCAGCAGAGCTGTACGATCAGGATCGTTTCCTGCCTGTTTTGACATCTCGAGCGTCTCGCCCGTCTGTTTAATAAGGCGCTTAATCATCGCGTCAACATCCGCCTCAGAAGCCTCGCGCCTCTCGTTTACTTCGATATTGGTTACCTCTCCCATAACCTGGCGAATGATTGAAAGCCTCGGCTTATCCTTTGCCTTCATAGCGGCGATCATCTGGCTCTTAAGCTCTTCTTTTTTCATCTCACACCTCGTGTATCAAACGGCAGCGAGCGAGTACACATGCTCAGCCCGCACCCGTATCAGATATTTAGACCTGCAAACAGTTCAGTGAATCACACCTACTTCTGCTCTGAGTTTTCCTTACCAGCGTTCACCTCAGTGGACGAGCTCACCTGAGCCGAGGAGTCTGTAGTATTTGGAGAAGCCGGGTCAGGCTTGCTCTCGTCGAGCGGACTCACACCCTCAAGACTCACGTTATAGGGCACATTCTCTGGCATGGGATTGATCTTAAGATCAGCCTTCTTAAGGTAGTCATCCATCCACGCGTTATAGTCCTCAGTCTTGGAGCGCGTCTTTAAAACATTGGCAATATAGGTACGGAAGCTCTCAGGCAGCTGATCAATCGAGGTTGCTCGATCAGAGAGCTGTAATACCTCAGTGCACTTAATGAGATGGAAGCCATAGGTGGTCTCAACCACATCGCTCACCTGGTCTTTTCCAAGCTGAGCTAAGGCTTGTTGATACTCAGGCACAAACGAGGTGAGCTTATCCCAACCCACGTCTCCGCCAGACTCCTTTGAGCCCGTATCATCGGAGTTTTCCTTCACGGCGTCCTCAAAAGAGATCTCTCCAGATCGGATCTGCTCAAGGATCTTTGTTGCTTTTTCACGTGCTGCAGTCTTGGTAGCCTCATCGGCTGAAGCATCGACCTTTATAAGGAGGTTTTCAGAGCGGCGCGCATTGTTGTACGTATCAAAACCCTCGTTAAAGAAGGTAATAATCTCGCCGTCCGTTGGCTCACGATCAGGTGCTACCACGTCGCGGAGCTTGTCTTGCAGCAAGCTCTCGCGCAACGACTCGCGGAAACTCTTCTCGGTATTACCGGTGGCCTGCATCATTTTCTTAAATGAGTCCATGCCGCCGTACTGCTCAACAACCTTCTTATACGACTCATCGATCTCCTCATCAGAAATCGTCACATGATTCTCGTGTACTGCCTGCTTGGTGAGGAACTCTTTTGCAATGCTCTTGATGACCTGTTCTCGATAGCTCTCAGGCGTCAGACCTTGCTGCACCAAAAAGCTCGCCCACACCTCATCCTTCTCAAACCCACCAGTCATCTTGGCATTCATAATCTGCTTGGTAACGGTATCCTCGGTAATATTTGTTCCGTTTACCACAGCCGCAACACCACCGGTGAGCTGGTAGCTTTGCTTTGAGCTGATTTGGTTGAGCACGCCAGAGCACGCCATGGCAGTTACCGACAGCAACATGGCAGCCGCGCCCACAAGAGCAAGAATAATCTTGCCTGTTTTTGATAGGCCAGCCTTTACCTGCTTGCGATTTGGCAGGCGCTTCTCAGAAGCGGCGGAAACGGTTTCGGTGGAATGATCGCGCTTGATCTTCATAGATGAGACATTCCTCTCATGGACGGGCAGCATGCTCTGGGCAGATGTTCAGAGTTGGATTAATTGTCGCACAGCAAACGTGGCGAGCGTTGAGGCACGCTATACCTGTGGCGCAATCTCCACAGTGCGATCTGACCGAATGCTCACACGTCCCTCACTCAGCATCTGCACGACCCGAGGATACACATCATGCTCCACGGCATGGATGCGCTGAGCGAGCGCCTCTGCGTCCATACCCTCATCAATCGTCACGGGTGTCTGAGCAATAATTGGGCCTGCGTCATAGGCTGCATTGGCAATATGTACGGTCACGCCGGTTACCTTCACGCCACGAGCAAGGGCATCCTCAATGCCATGGGCTCCTGGAAAGCTCGGCAAGAGTGCAGGATGTAAGTTAATGATGCGATCCGGGAAGCTTATGAGCAGCGGCGCGTGAACCTTGCGCATATAGCCAGCCATAACCACATAGGCCACACCAGCTCGATACAGCTCGGTGGCTATCACCTCATCAGCCATAATGGGATCTTTGTAAATCTCTCGCGATAAGGTGAGTGTTTGCAGCCCCGCTGCCTCAGCTCGCTTAAGACCAGCCGCATCAGGGCGACTTGCTACGACGAGCTTGATTTCTGCATTAAGTGTACCTGCAGCAATTTGGTCAATCATCGCCTGAAGATTGGTACCTGAACCGGAGATCAAAACAGCGATCGGTAAGGGCTGCATGACATCGCCAGCAGCTCTGCGCTCGGCAATACCTTGCTGCAGATCATTGCTGCTTAACGAGCCGGGCGCAAGCTCAGCGAGCGTCTCCCAGCTCCCGTCCCACGTAGTCGTTTCTGAGCGCAAAAGACCAACTTGCTCTTGAGTTACCGCATCTGCACGAGCCTGATCAACCTCTCGCTCAGCAGCTCCGCTATAAAACAAATCGCTCGGCAGCGCGTCTGCCGGAAGCCCCGCCTCCTCAATGAGCCGACGATACTCTTCATCAAGCGTAGACATGTAGTTCCTCTCACATACAACTGTGCATACCCTTATGCCTGGTCGGTATAGCGCACCTCGCCCGTACCATCCACGCAAACACCGGCGCGGAATACCTGTTCACCAGCGGCGCTTAACGCCTCAGATACACGCGCTTCATCCTCAGGAGCCACGATGAGCATAAGGCCAGCACCCATATTGAAGGTACGGCAGGCCTCATCAAGGCTGAGCTGAGCGGCGTCGGCAATATAGGTAATAATGGGCGGAACATCCCAACCCATCGTCTTGCTCCCGCGATTCACTAAGGCATCGACATTTCCCGGCAAAGCTCGATTGAGATTTTCAGAAATGCCACCACCGGTAATATGGGCAAGCGCGTGCACCTCCACACCAGAGCGCAAAAGATCGAGCACCGGCCGCACATAGATTCGAGTGGGCGCGAGCAAGGCATCGGCCAGCGAACTACCACCAATCTCAGCAAGGGACTGCTCCAGCTCTTTCCGCTTCGCTTCCGCCTCAGGTGTACCTGGCAAAAGACCATCCACTCCCAGTACACGCCGGACGAGCGAATATCCGTTGGAATGAATACCTGAACTTGCAAGACCGAGGATTACATCCCCTGCCTGTACATTCTCTACCTGCAGCATCTTTGGTCTGTCGACCACACCAACAGTAAAGCCAGCGAGGTCATAATCATCTGCGCGCATTACACCAGGATGCTCAGCCATCTCTCCACCAATAAGAGCACAGCCTGCAAGCTTGCACCCTTCTGCCACGCCAGAAATAATCTTGGCCATATGCTCAGCCTCAATGTGGCCAATGGCAACATAGTCTAAGAAAAATAAAGGCTCAGCACCTGAGGCCAAAATGTCGTTCACGCACATGGCAACCAGATCCTGGCCAACGGTATCGTGACGATCAAGCAGTTGAGCTAACACGAGTTTGGTGCCCACACCATCGGTACCAGAGATCAGAATCGGATCTTCCATGTCTTTCAAGGCAGCAGCGGAAAAAAGCCCACCAAAGCCGCCGATACCACCGATCACCTCTGGACGAGCCGTTTCTTTCACCATGCGCTTGATCGCATCAACCGCTCGCGCACCTTCCGCTGTGTCTACCCCTGCGTCTTCATAGGTAATATGTCCGACCGAATCAGCCATGAACTCCCCTTTCACCTGCGCAAACACGAGCTAATACTACCATGTGCCCCGTTGAGCAATCACACGCCATACAGAAAGTTGCCCCTCTTACGAGCTCTGATGTGCCAGCTCCCAGGTGCGATCCTTCCCCTTTTGAACAACCGCATCTTCGTCTACCACGGCGTCCTCTCCAAGGTTGCGCGGACGATACCCATCCATGAACTTCTCCCGACCAAATGTTTCAGGAATTGCCACGGGATAACATCCCGTAAAGCAGGCGGCACAATACGAACGCTCAGGCATACACCTGAGCAGTCCTTCCATAGAGAGAAAGGCGAGTGAATCTGCGCCGATCATCTCGCAGATCTCATCAACACTTCTGCTGGCACTAATAAGCTGAGACTGAACATCGGTATCAATGCCATAAAAACACGGCCAGATCACTTCAGGAGAATTAATACGTACATGAATCTCGCGGGCACCAGCCTGGCGAAGCATACGCACGAGTTGCACCATCGTCGTACCGCGCACGATTGAGTCGTCAATCACTACCAAGCGCTTGCCCGCAATGGTATCGCGCAGTGGATTGAGCTTCATGCGCACACCCATGGAACGAAGCTCTTGAGTGGGCTCGATGAAGGTACGGGCAACATAGCGATTCTTGATGAGGCCTTCGCCAAACCGCAGGCCGCTCTCATGCGCAAAGCCCTCGGCCGGCGGCAGGCCAGAATCTGGCACACCAATAACGAGGTCTGCCTCAGCCGGTGCCTCAATTGCTAGTTGGCGACCCATATCATAGCGGCAGGCATATACCGACTTACCATCCATAATGCTATCGGGGCGAGCAAAATATACCTGCTCAAAAATACAACTTGCTCCCGGGGTTTCAGCAGGAACGCCCTGTTCAGATATCAAGCCTTCGGCATTCACACGCAGGATCTCTCCGGGTCGCACATCACGTACGTACTCGGCTCCCACAATATCTAAGGCGCAGGTCTCAGAAGCCACCACCCAGCCGCCAATGCCTACCACCGGCTCATCTGCCGCAGCAGCCGCCGGATCTCCATCAACAGGCAGCGTTGAGACGGCCTCTAGGTCGAGCTGATCGAGGCCCTGATCCACCAAACGCCCTAATACCAAGGGGCGAATTCCGTGCGGATCGCGAAAGGCATACAAGGCTTGTTCAGTAATGAGGGTCATTGCATAGCCGCCACGGACGATCTCCATGGTTTTTCGAATTCCCTCGCGTAAGTGGCTCGTGCGCTGTGTAAAGTAGCCAATCAGCTTCGCGGCTACCTCTGAATCCGAATTAGAAAGAAAGGGAACTCCCAGTTCAATGAGCTGACGGCGCAGCTCATCGGTGTTCACCAAGGTGCCATTATGAGCAAGTGCGATGATCACATCGTTGATTGTTGAGAGATGGGGCTGAGCTGCCTCCCAACTCTTCGCTCCCGCCGTGCCATAGCGCACGTGCCCAACGGCCACATCTCCTGCTAGAGCAGAAAGATCCGCGTCAGAAAAGACCCGGCCTAACAAGCCAAGATCTTTGCGAACCATAACCGTTCCGCCGTCTCCCACTGCAATACCTGCTGACTCTTGGCCACGATGCTGCAGGGCACGAAGACCAAAATAGGTCAGACGAGCAACACCGCGATTGGGAGCCCACACACCAAAGATACCGCACTCCTCATGGAGCTCATCGCGCTCAAGATCATCTGCTGTCGCACAAAGAGCCTGCGTACGCGCAGCAGCCAATTCAGCCGCACGGACGGTTTCTTGAGACATAACTTCCCCTCGATCAGATCGGATGATCTAAAAACTACTCGTGCACCATCTTGCACACGAAGCTTAACCCTCGTTGCTGCCCTCGCCTCCCGCAGCTTCTCCAGCGTTTTCACCCTCGTGAGTCTGGTCTGGACTTGCCGGAGCGCGATCGGTCTTCTTATCCACCGAGCACACCATCACTGCTCGCGTGGTACGCGGAATAATCTCGCCTGCGCACGTAATGAGTGAGAATACCTGCTTGGTAGATCCAATACGACTTTCAGCGTCTGGTGCCTGAGCCTTCGCCTTGGTAAGACCATCGCGTAGATAGTCTTCCAAGCTCTTCCCATCGCCAAAATTGGGCACGCGGGCATCGTTATACGTGTCTTCAACCTGCATGGTATAAAGCGGCGTACAGGTATAGGTTGCATCACGCGTGATGTAGTAGACCGTCTTGATGGTATTGAAAGCGTCCTGCTTGAGCGTCTGGTCAATATAGTTGAACATGCTGCCATCATTCATATGGTGGCCATACACAGTTGTTTGCTCGTCCATCATGCCCGGAGCTGCATTGTCCATATCCATAAAGATCGTGCCGGACCCATTGCCCGAGCGATCGAAGAGCCGATATAGATAGGTCTCGTTATCGTTGGTCTTCACAATGGGATAGTTGATCACGGTATTTGGAACATAGATCCAGCCCACAATATCGGGGTTGATCTTGGAAAGCTCATCGAAATCAACCTGGGGCAGGCCATCGCCCTCTTTATCCTTTACCGCATACTGCTCAAGCTGCTTATAGGAAGCCTGCGCCTCACGATACCCAAGCTGAGCGTGGATAAAGATGCCACCAGCTACCAACAACAGAGCTATGCCTACGACAATCAAGATAGTTGAGATGATGTCGCGCGGCCCTTTGCCTTGCTTATTTTTCGAAGGCCTGCCATACGTGGCTCGCGACGCTCTCTCTTTCTTTGGAGACTGGGCATCGGAGGCGGTAGCAAAACGCCTACCCGTTGACCTCGTGACCGGGCGTACGCCTCGAGCCTGCGTGTGCGCGGTGGATTCAGATACACTCCCGTGAGAGGAGCGAGCAAAGCGTGAACCACCTGCAAGGCGAGCTCCAACAGGCTTGATCCCAGCTGGGTGAGCACCTGCCGGTCGCCCACCTACGCTGCCTGCAGACTGCCCAGATGCCTTATCTGAGCTAAAGTGACGACCCCCTACAGGGTTTTCAGGTTGACTATCAGAGCGAAAGCGCGTCATCGCGGATCTCTTTCTCGTAAGGAATACAACAGCGGGCAGACTCTACCCGCACACGCACGTGTTATGCCTCAGCCATCTGCTGCTTGAGCTCAAAGATGCGCTCGCGATACTCAGGCATGCCAGTGCCTAAGATCTGAGCAGCATAGATTGCAGCGTTTTTAGAACCGTTGATGGCCACACATGCCACCGGTACACCGGAGGGCATTTGTACCATAGAAAGCAAAGAATCCATGCCGCCTAAGTCCGAGGTCTTCATGGGAACACCAATGACAGGCAACGGTGTATATGCAGCAACCACGCCTCCCAAATGCGCTGCCTTACCTGCGGCAGCAATGATGACCTTTATGCCACGATCAGCTGCGGTCGATGCCCATTCGTGCACCTTAGCAGGACTGCGATGAGCACTTGCAATGATGAGCTCATACAGGATACCCAGGTGATCAAGCTCCTCGGTGCACTTCTCCATAACAGGCATATCGGACGTAGAGCCCATGATAATACCCACAAGTGGAGTCTTTCCGGTTTCAGCCATACTTCCTCCAGTTATACGTTGAGCGTACCTGCACATACGATAGTACAGAGAACTCATCTGTCCCAGGCTCTCATCTTCACATCCTCAAAGCCCCCACTCATAAGGAGGGCTTATTTGAAAAGAAGAAAGGAGCCCCGAAGGACTCCTTTCTGTCATACCCTGTGAAGCGAGATTAGCTCCGGCGACGGCGAGCTGCCCACAGAGCTCCCATACCGCCAACCATAGAAACTGCAACTACAACCAAGGAGTTACCCCCGGTTCTTGGCAGCTGGGACTTAGCAGCTGACTTCTTACGGCGAGGCCGCTTAGTCTCATCCTTCTTCTTAAAGCGTGCTACAAGTGTCATATCAGCAGATACGGGCTTGGAGAAATCGAAGAGCGTGCCATCTGGCAGTTCCCAACCAACGAACCTATAGCCCTCGCGTGTAGGTGCCGTTGGGACTGCAAGTTGCTTTCCATCAGCAACCTGTACCTCGTACAAGAGCTTCTCGCCATCCATAAAGCGAATCATAAACTCATGCGTCTCGCTTGAGCCAGGTGTGTGAGGATCAGGCGTCTCACCCGTGTTCGGAGTCTCACCTGGGTTCGGGGTCTCGCCTGAACCCGGCTCATCGGTTGAAGGATCATGCGGCTTGCCTGGATCGGGAGTCTCGCCTGGATCGGGCGCGTCCTTCGGGAAGACGGGTTGCTCAGGCAAGGCCGGAGCCTGAACCTTTGAAGCGGCACCGATTAAGTAGATCTCGCCGACCTCTGGAGCCGCAGCTCCACCATGAGACCAATCGATCACCACACGCTGAGCAACCTTGCCACCAAAACCAAAGTCCTTCACCCTGCCATCAAGGTAGCCAAGCTCAACACGATCTGTCTTGGTGTAGGTGTTATCGGTATACAGATCAGCATAGACCCGGGGTTCCTCGATCTGCGCTTGAGCAGACACATCGCGGCGGACGCGGTGCGGAGCAGCAGACGGAAGCGAAATGATGCGCACGCCCGTCATGGGTTTGTCATCTGAATCAAGCGGCTCAGAAATGCTATAGGTAAGTGTCTTGGTCGTATCGTCCTCACCGGTAGCGGTTTTACCAGAAGAGACCCACGTTGAATTCAGATCACCATCGATGGCGTTATGAGGACTGTGTCCACGCTCTTCGAGGCTCGACGCGCTGATGTCGGCATCGCGATAGTTTGAAACATACTCACCGTTGTTAATCACAATCTCGCTTATCTCAACCCAGCGCTTTGAGAAGCCAGCGGTGAAGCGCAGGCGCAGGTAGCGAGCCTTAACCGAAAGCGGATCGGTGCCGTTGGGATCTTGAACATTCCCCTTCGTTGCCTCGGTCTTGGGGCTTGCGGTGTACATATAACCCGGATTATCCGCATCGTGCGTCAACCACGGGGCGTCTTTGGCGGTGGCCGTTTGCCAGCCGTCTTCAGATACCGGCGTTGTTCCATTGATTGATAGCACGGGCGTCCAGCTCGACTTATCCATCGACGCCTCAATGACACCGTTGCGGACGGGATCTAGGCTTGCCTCAGTAATATAGTACGCAATTGAGTTGATCTCTCGCTCCATACCCAGGTCGAACACAATCGTGTCATCAGTACGCGGTGTTTGAGCGTTTTTCGCAGCGGTAGAAAGCTTGCCGTCAAAGATGGCGTTGACATCCATGGCATCCGTGCGGCGAAGCGTTGATGAAGCATCGATGGATGGATCGGTGGCAAACGCGTAGCTGAGTGCGAAGTTTTTGAATGCAACGTTGCCATCTTTTTTGCCCATACGCACACCGACAAAGCGAGCAGTCTGCGGCTTGTTTGCAACAAGTGGCGTCCACTCAAGACGATTCACTGATGCGACCAACTGAGCCCCATCAGGCAGGGTCGTAGCATGCGGATTCACCATCACCTGAGTACGAACTGCACCAAGATCGATAGCAAGATAGGTATTGGCCTTCAGCTCCACCGTACCATCGTGAATGCTTCCCGAACCATTCCGGACTTCTCCAGAAATTCCCGGCTCATCGGAAGCATCAGACACAATAGCTCCTGCATCGCCGGTGCTCTTACCAGCGGCAGACATAATTTCTGCCACCTTCCACCAGCGATCAGTTCCTTGTGTTGCACGAACACGAATCGCCTTTGCAACTACGTTGGGGAAACGAAGTTCTTGAACTGCCTCACCAGAAATATCGGCGAGCTTATGCCAGGAGGATCCATCCTCGGTGTACTCAAGAGCACCAGCTACCAGCTTATCGCCCGAGTCCTGCACCAAGCGCACAAAGCCGATGGTTTTTGCCGGCTCATAACTCACCATCACGGCATCGTTCGTCTGAATATTGCCATTGTTGTGGTGGAACCAGCCATAGGTTGACTCACTACCGTCTACCACACGGTCAACTGAGTTGGAGTTGTACACATTCAGGCCAACCAAGCTAGCCGTAGCCTGAGACTCTGGAGCAGGGGCAGTGGGCATCGGATCAATGCCGCGCTGTGCGCGCTCGGTAACTTCTTTATTGAGCGCCTTCACAAACGGCTTGATATAGCGGTTACCCACCGAGGCATACTCGGTGTGATTGACATACGGATATCCGTGTCCGTCCATGGCCATATAGGCAGCACGGGCAGCAAAGTAACGCTCGGCTAGAGCCGTGGCATCATTGGTGAGCGAGGCCTCATAGGCATCAAAATACCCAATGGCAGCTGTGCACATATCGCGCCACGCTCCCATGAAGGGCTCAATCTGAGCAGCCATAGCGGCGTTGCCTGGATCTTTGGTGTAGGCATCTACGTGTGCAAGCAAGCTTGAGAAGAGTGCCTTGCCCTCAGCAATATCCTCAGCAGCTAAAGAGCCAGAAGTAAGCTTGGCACTCAGCGCCTCAATCCGAGCACGCACTGAGCGCGCACCTTCGACTACCGGACGGCCATCCACATCGAGCTCCGACTCTTCAGAAACGAAGTCGACCCCACCGCCTTTGTAGTAGCGCATATTGTTTGAGAGTGCCCGCAACGCATTGGAGGCCTCGGTGGGAAGAGGTGAGCCGTGATCAACATAGCTAAAGGAGTCTTGCCAAACCTGATCAGCGTGATCGTAGCTCTTCCAGAGGTTCCAACTAAAGTCTGCATTCATAAAGATGCCGGCCTTAGAAGGCTCAGACTGCTGCATGGGATTCAGCACAACGCCCTTCACAGATCCCGGGCGCACATCGTCACCTAAGGCGTTTTTGTAGCCTCCCATAGAAAGGCTGTTCTTGGTGTTATCGGTGCACGGCCAGTTGATCCACATGAAAGGAGCTACACCAGAGGTGGACTGGAAGCGGGTCGTAAAGCTATTCGTTGCCTTGCCCCATACGCGGCCACCGGTGTTGATGACCTGAATATTCGCTGGCAAGTTGGCATACCAGCCCTCGCCAAAGCCCATGTAGTTCACCGGGCAGAAAATGATCGTGTCTTTAAGACCGGGATACAAAAGTTGACCATCTTGGCCGGTAGCTTGTTGCTGGGTATGAACCCAATCGGTCATATCGCGCAGCAAGCGTGTATACAGATCAGCACCTTGGTTACGTGCATCGTCTGCCAAGATACAGATCTGGCGCACACCATGATCCATGACCTGCTTGAACTTTTCCTTCAAAATAGGCACGGTCTCATCATAGTTTGCGCTGGTAATGGGGTTGTGCATAAAGGGATGCAAGGCAAACACAAAGCGGCATTTTGAATTATTGCCAGCCGTTGCCAGAGGCTCGATCTTCTCAACAAGCTCTTCGTCAGTATAGGGATCACGCCAAGCGCTATTGTGCTTAGGGTCATCTTTCGGGGCGTACATATAGGCATTGAGCTTGTAGTAGCCACCCCACTTCATAAGGTTCACGCGATCCTCAGTGCTCCACGGCTCACCGTAGTAGCCCTCAATAAAACCGCGCGTAATAATGTCTGCGTGATCCTCGAGCGTCAGGGTGCGAACTGATGCACCGTCGAGTTGCTGGAAAATCTGATAGAGGGTGGAAAGGCCATAGAAGGCTGCATCGGTATCTGCACCAATCACAACGATCGTGGCCGACCCATCCTTGTTTGCCAAAATGTCTAGGGAGTATGCATCGGTTTTGGCAAAATGCTCTGCCGGATGAGAGATGCCTGCGGCCACGAGCGTACGCTCAGCTACCCCTTGCGCAGTTCCATCTTTTGCCACAATGCCGACCAGGAGGTTCGTGCCCTCTCCTGCCGCATTTGCAACCGTGCCTTCAATGTTTTTGACGCGCAAGGCTTCCGTGGCTCGAGCCTGCGTTGCCTCATCAATGCCCGCGTCAAAAACAAGGGTAGCCGTTGAACCTAAGGTAGCGGTACCTTCGTTATACGTTATATCGTGCGGAGTAGGATAGATCTGATACTCACTGGTCTCTGCAGCTGCCGGTCGCACTAAAACAAGGGCGAAAAACGCCGTTAGCACCGTGAACGCAAGACGTGCCGCGCGCGTAAACGTGAGATGCCTGCCCATGGGTCTCCTTCTCCCAAACTCCTGCCGCAGACGCTTGTGAATCTGCGCCAGGATCGATATATCTTCCCAACATACGGATAAAGCAAGTGTAGAAATGCGCGCGTAGATGCTGAGGTCTGTCGACCCGTAAACGGTTGATTGGACGCGGTGAATGGCAGGTGGTATGGGCAGATAAAGCCAGCAGGTATGGTGGAAATCATACCTTCTGAGCTCTCAGTTCGTCACCTCTGATTCGTTTTCTTTGATTTTCTTCCAGTATTATTCTATTTTATTGTGATGTTGTCGTTAGCATGATCATGGCAGAGACACGCCTGAGAGGAGATGAGATGGCCTGACATGAAGCTGCGATGCCTTGACGGGTGGCTGAGGTATGCCTGGCAGACGACGCGATGCGCCTGAGAGGAGCTGAATTTCACGACAATTCAGGTGAGCTATCGATCTCCATCTCGCATAGGGGGTTTAATTTAGTACATTTATTGCCCTCGAGGCAACGATTTGACGCGAAGTGCGGGCAAAAATGCTCCTCACGACACCAAAATGCACGCACGGTATATGGGAGCGACGCATCCGCTCAGAAGGGTGCGGGAAGCATGAACACACGTGTTCGCGAGCGTACGTATGTGATCACACACCCACAACTACGCACACCGCATAGGCAAGAGGTGCACACACCGCAGCCCAACGCACTAGCAGACACGCACGCGTGTGCGAGTAGTGCACACACGCAGCTCCACGTGTGGCATAAACTTAGGCGTGCGTAAACGTACCAGCCGCGCAGGCACGATCACGCACACAGAAATGCAAGCGCACCCGCAAAACCATTTCTCTCGGCTTGCCACGCGGGTACGCTTGCGCTCATATAAACAAACGTGATGGGGAAATCAAAAAACAGCTCGCCCTACTTCAACGGTACTGCAGCCTCTCCCAGTAAGGAAATCAGGAGGCAGCTCCCCTACCTTAGCGGTGTCGCAACCTTTCCCAGAGGGAACTCAAAAGGAACTTTCCCCGAGCTCAGCAATGCTGCAGTCTCTCCCAGTAGGGAAATCAGAAGACAGCTCCCCAGGCAGGTAAATCAAAGGCTCTCTCTACCTTAGCTCAGCAGTGCTGCAACCTTTCCAAGGGTTGTCTCAAAGCTCACACCGCGCATCTCATACTCAGGCTGGTCACGGGTAACTTGCATCGCTTCACGCACCAGCTCTCCTGCAAATGCCACGCCTTCATCAAGGCTATGACCAGCAAAGACGGCAGCGCAAAGCGCGCTTGCAAATAAGTCTCCCGTTCCATGGAGCATATACGGCAATAACTCGCCAGCAACCTCAACAGGCTTTCCGCCATCGCGGTCAGCACATGCAAGGTAGTTACGAATGATCGACTCATCGCCTCGAATAATACCTTTTAGCACCACAGCACCAGCGCCCATATCAAGCAGAGCATCGGTGATACGACGTACTTGTTCAGACGAAATATCTTGGCCTTCATACGCAAGACCAGTAAGGATTGAGGCTTCCGTGAGATTTGGAGTCAGGATATCAGCACCTGCAACCAGGCTCCGCATTGCCTCACACATCTCATCGGTATAGGTGGGGTAGATCTCTCCAGCGTCTCCCATTACGGGATCCACAATGCGAAGAGCGTGGGGGTACTCCGTATAGAGACGACGAATGATTCCTACCTGCTCAGCCGAACCTAAAAACCCTGAGTACACGCCATCAAGATCTACCTGTTCTTTTCTCCATGCATCAAGATAGTCCGACAAAATCTCGGTCGTATCATGCATATAAAAGGTAGGGAACTTGGTATGCGCACTAAAAAGTGCTGTTGGCACCGGGCATACATCGATACCTGCTGCAGAGAGCACAGGTATTGCCACCGTGAGCGAACATTTCCCGTAGCCGCACATATCGTGTACAGCGGCAACGCGCGGGATATACGTCCCACGTCGGTGGTAGAGGACGGCAGAATCGCCGCCTGCAATTCGGCTGGTCATGGATTCCTTCTTTCATCCGCGGACTTATGGACCTGCGTACGAGCGTTCAGGATAGCACGATCAGCATGAGCGGGCACTGTGTTTTGATCTGTTACATTTCTTTAGATGCGGCTCTGCTCTGGTGGGTTGAGGTGAGGCTCTGAGCGTGCGGCTCTGGGCTGGTGGTTCTGAGCACTTCCTCCTAGCTCATCTCTAGCGCGGCTTTGACACTGCTGACTGGAGCTGCGCTTGGCGCTTTTCTCGAGCGCTTCTTCCTAGCCTGGCTCTGAGATTTTCTCTAGCTCTCGTATCTGAGCACTTCTTCCGAACGCAGCTCTGAACTTTCCTTGAACGCATTTCGCCTGCGGTGCTCTGCGCGCAGCTTCCTGCCGCTGCTCGACAGCTCATCTCTTAACACAGCTCTCTAGCGCCGCTCTGCCCATTTCTTATCGGGCTTTTTCTCTGGCGCTCCTCCCCAGAAGATCTCTGATCCATGCAGGAGATGCTCACGGCGAACCTCATCGAACTCTTTGTCAAGCTTGCGCTGGGAGATACCCTTGTATTCAATCAGCGAGCTCACCGCGTTCACCTGCTTTTGAATCCGAAGGGCAGTCTTGTCATCCATACCAATGATCTTCAGCTGCCAATTAATATCGCCCGTAAATGCAGCGCGTTCTTTTGTCCAGATAAAGGTAAGAATGGGACGACGCTGCCCCTTCGCTTTCAGAAAACCAAAGAACTGATCGGTTTGATAGCTTCCATCCTCATGTACGTAGGCAAACACGCGATAGGTAACCCGATTAATCTTGTCATTGAGCAACGCATTGGTAGCAAGAGCTGCTGCTTGAATCTGTGAGTTTGAGAGCAGCTCAAGCTCATTGTGCGAACGGGTATCGGTGACCGAAACCTCTACCGCACCCGTTTTCTCATTTGCTTCGTTAACTTCAAAGGTCTCTGGAAACTGGGTAAATCCATTTCCCCATTCCACACCGCTTTCAAGGGCATGGCGTACCGAGTCGGTAGTGGCACTGGCAGACAAATTGGCGGTATTTAACCGGCGGCTCACACCATAGCCCACCTGCAAACCAACAATGAGCAAAATAGCTGCGATAATTACCACAAGTGCGGTACGAGAGATTGCCTCACCTGTGCGCGATCCGGAAGGATCTGCCATTGAAAGCGGATCAACCTGCGGCAAACTACCGGCTTTGGCCGCACCATCTACCTGCGGGTTAACCACACCCGTCTCATCAAGTTGAGAGAAGAGCTCGATGACTTCCTCATCGCTAAGCTTCGATGTTTTAGCCACCATACCTCCCACAACACACACGAAACTCCCTTGTTCAATTGCCTGCCTAATTAGAGGCGATGAGCAATTGCGTCACAGGCAAGGGCACCTACCACGGTTTTTGCATCTTCAATCTTGCCATCAAGCACCGCATCGATGAGCTCGGTTAAAGGCACGAGATCCACGTTTACAAACTCATCCTCATCAGGCGTGGCACCATCAAAGGTAAGGTTTGTTGCCATAAAGATGTGGATGATCTCGTCACAAAAACCGCAGGTAGTAAGAATGCTGGTGAGATGACGCATCTTGCCTGCTCGAAAACCGGTTTCTTCATGCAACTCACGCGCGGCACATACCTCAGGATCCTCGCCAGGATCAAGCTTACCTGCTGGAATCTCAACCGTTACCCGATCAATTGCTGTGCGATATTGGCGCACCAGGGCAATCTTTCCTGTCTCTGTGAGCGCAACGACCGCCGCCGCACCTGGGTGGCGCACGACATCGCGGGTGGTGATGCGGCCATTTGGTAGCTCAACCTTCACGGTGCGTACATCGAGGATTCTCCCTTTCCAGGATGGCTCCTCGTCTAAAATTGTTTCATGCAGGGCAGCATCCTCAGGATCCTCATCCCCAAGCACGAGGCCTACCTCTTCGGTATGAGCCTCACTCTCTTCGTCGACGATCTTTGCATCTCTGGGCGTCTCCATGCCAGTCTCCTTGCTCGTCCCCTCATAACCACACGTATCAGCAAACTAAGCTGCTTCTCAGCTGCTACCTATGCCCAGGCAGATCGGCCAGCTAAGGCGCGAACACCAATATCGCGGCGCAGAGTCTTTCCCTCAAAACCAATGAGATCACAGGCTTCATACGCCCTCTCCCGCGCTGCCTCAAGGCTTGAAGCAACAGCGGTAACTGCCAACACACGCCCGCCGGATGTAATGAGATCACCCTCATCCGTCAGGGCAGTTCCTGCCTGATATACCGTTATCCCCGGAAGCAACGATGCCTTATCAATGCCTGAGATACGCTTGCCACACTCATACGACCCAGGGTAGCCCGCACTCGTTAACACCACGGTCAGTGCAGACCCCTCGTCCCAAGAAAGCTCAATCTCGTGTAAGCGCTGATCAGCAACGGCAAGCATCACATCTACGAGATCGGTTTTTAAGAGCGGTAGTACCACTTGCGTCTCTGGGTCTCCAAAGCGTGCATTAAACTCGAGCACTTGAGGTCCTTGAGGAGTGAGCATAAAGCCCCCGTACAAGCAGCCTCGATAATCAATGCCCTCATCTGCCATGGCTGCAACCGTACGCTCCATCGCATCAACCATGGCTTCATACTCAGCGTCTGTCACAATCGGAACAGGGCTATAGGCACCCATACCACCGGTGTTCAAACCCTCATCACCTTCAAGCGCACGCTTATGGTCTTGAGAGGTGAGCATCGGATACATGCTCTTTCCATCTATAAATGCCAAAAGCGAGCACTCAGGACCGGTGAGCATCTCTTCAATCACAACCGTTGTTCCAGCACTTCCAAAAGCACCCGAGAAACATGAGTGAATGGCCTCTTCCGCCTCTTTGGTATGGTCAGCAATGATCACACCTTTGCCAGCAGCGAGACCATCGGCTTTGACTACCACCGGATGAGCATGCTCGCGCACATACGCAAGAGCTTGATCCTCATCGGTAAATGAAGCCCAGGCAGCAGTAGGAACCTCTGCCCGATCCATCATCTGCTTTGAAAAGCGCTTTGAGCCCTCGATTTGAGCACCAGCAGCACCTGGACCAAAACACGGAATGCCTTCGTTTCGCACCGCATCTGCCACGCCAGCAACAAGAGGGGCCTCAGGGCCGATGACTACCAAACCACAGCCGGTCTCCCGCGCAAATGCAGCCACCTGCTCAGGGTCTTCCGCATTCAGCGCAACGTTTTCTCCCACCTCAGCGGTACCACCATTGCCCGGAGCAATATAGAGAGAGCCACAGCGTGGGCTCGCAGCAAGTGCAAGCGCTAAGGCATGCTCTCTTCCTCCGCTTCCAACAATGAGAATATCGATGGGGTCGCTGGTTTGCTCGGTGGCGCTCATGATCACTCCTTGCAGGTCAGGATAAAAGCCGGCGAGCCTCTCCGCCGTAGGCAGCGAGACTCGGACAGATTTAGCGAATAATGGTCTGCTCGCGGGCAGGACCTACCGAGACATACGAAACGGGAGTATGCGCCAGTTCCTCAATCAAGCCCACATAGGAACGAGCCTCTTCAGGAAGCTCATTAAAGCTCTTGCATCCCGTGATATCACACTTCCAACCAGGTACTTCCTGGTAGATGGGCACCGCTTTATCAAAGCGATCCTGATGCTCGGGAACGCAGGTATAGCGAATACCCTCACACTCATAGGCAATGCAGACCTTGATCGTGTCAAAAACAGAGAGGACATCGAGCTTGGTGAGGGCAATATCGGTCAAGCCATTTACTCGGGCAGCATAGTTTGCGATGACGCCATCAAACCACCCGCAGCGCCGGCGGCGACCAGTGGTAACACCGTACTCTCCACCTTCTTCGGTGAGGGTGTGTCCTGCTGGATCGGAATCATAGTCAAGCTCGGTTGGCATAGGACCTGAGCCAACGCGTGTGATATAAGCCTTCATGATTCCTAAAATGCGATCAATATGACCCATACCAACGCCTGAACCGGTAACCGCTCCACCTGCCGTGCAATTGGACGAAGTTACAAACGGATAGGTACCATGATCAATATCGAGCAGCGTTGCTTGAGCCCCCTCAAACAGGATGCTCCCACCAGACTCTGCTAGGTCGTTTAAGATCATGCCCGTCTCTGCAATATACGAACGCAGCTGCTCTGCATACGGCAGGTACTCATCACAAATTTCTTGAACCGTATAGGTTGGGAGCTGATAAATATACTCAAGCTCGGGATTTACCTTAATTAAAGCTAGCTCAAGCTTCTCGCGAAAGCGCTGTTCATCGAGCATGTCTTGCATACGCAGACCAATGCGATCCATTTTATGCTGATAGCACGGTCCAATTCCGCGTTTGGTAGTACCAATCAGTTTCTCACCAAGCCGGTGCTCAAAGGCACCATCGAGCGCGATATGGTACGGCATGATGATATGCGCGTTACCTGAAACCTTAAGATTTGCAGTTGAGATGCCATCATGCTCAAACATGGCAATCTCTTCAAGCAAAACTTTGGGATTTACGACGCATCCATTACCAATAACTGAGAGGCAGTCAGGATACATAATGCCTGATGGAATTTGGTGCAAGCCATACTTACGCTCGCCTACTACGATGGTATGCCCCGCATTATTACCGCCTTGATAGCGCACGACGGCATCAAACCCAGGTGCGATGAGGTCACAGATTTTCCCTTTGCCCTCGTCTCCCCACTGGGTTCCAACCAGCACCGTTGATCCCATGCCATCTCCTTGATCGTTAGCTCGCACTCAGACCTTTACGTAGATACCCAAAAGATCTGATCCAAGGCACTTACCGGCCGCGCTTTGGCATACCTATTATAGAGGCAAGATGCGCGAGTGGGCTTAATTTGGCTCCTCGCACATATCAAGGGGCGAGCGTTCACAATTCTCCAGCTTTGGTGAGGGTAGCGTCTGGCGCATACGGTGCAGCGCTCGCACTTCATACAGTACGAATCGCGGCGACACTACTACACTTCTCGGTCGCTCAGCTCAAAGAACTTGGTTGAGGCTGGCATAAAGACCAGATCAACATCGCCAATCGGGCCTGAACGGTTCTTGGCCAAAATAACGCGCGTAATTCCTTCATCAGGTCGATCGTCTCGAGCGGCTTCTTGCTCAGAGCTCGAACGATCCAAGAACATAACAATGTCTGCATCTTGCTCGATAGATCCCGATTCGCGCAGGTCAGAAAGTTGTGGACGTTTACCGGTTCGGCTCTCTACCTGACGGGAAAGCTGGGAGAGCGAAACGACGGGTACCCCAAGCTCTTTGGCCATGATTTTTAAGGCGCGAGACATCTCCGATACCTCAACGGCACGGCTCTCAGCGCGTCTGCCTGCCGGAGGGCTCACAAGCTGCAAATAGTCTAGGATCACGATCGATTTCTCGCGGTTGTGCAACATACGCCTCGCTTTTGCACGAATCTCGGTCACGGTCGTACCCGGCGTATCATCAATCAAAATATCGAGTTTTGAGAGCTCTTCGGTTGCTTCATTAATATTTGCCCACTCCTGGGGTGAAATGCGCCCGGTTCTAAAGTTGGACATATTAACCTGAGCGTGTGCGCAGATAAAGCGTTGTGCGATTTCTTTTCCACTCATCTCAAGCGAGAAGAATCCAACGGTATATCCTTCTGCAGCAGCATTGAGCGCGAGGTTTAAGGCGAATGAGGTTTTACCAACAGCTGGGCGAGCACCAATAATGACCAGCTGTCCCTCACGAAGACCCATGAGCATACGATCAAGGCTCGGATATCCCGTAGGCACGCCTTGGATTTCTCCCCCTGCATTTGCTACTTCTTCTGCCTCTTGATATGCCTCGATCATAAACTCTTGCAGAGGCTTATATGAGCTTTTTACCTCACGCGCGGTAACAGACAGCAGCATGCTCTCAGCACGCTCAATAACCTCTTTGGTATCGGTTGGAGCATCGTATGCAAGGGCATTGATTTGATTGGTCGCACCGATGATCTCGCGCAGCATGGCATCGCGGCGAATGATTCCGGTGTGGTGTTGCCAGTTTACAAGGGCGAGCGTATTCCCAATCAGCTCGAGGATATACGCCTCGCCACCCACTGCAGCTAACTTATCGATCGAGGTAAGGTAGTCGATCAGGCTAATTGAATCGATCGGAAGGTTCCGCTCATACATATCATGCATCGCAGAGAAGAGCGTGCGATTTGCCGGACGATAAAAGTCATCGGGCATAAGCTCAACCAAGGCCTCTTCGACGACCTCATGTGCCAAGAGCATGGCTGCAAGCACGGTGGCTTCCGCCTCAAGGTTATGGGGAGGTTGCAAGCGAGCACCGCGCTCAGCAACGCCTGAAGGTGCCCATGCGTATTCTGCTGCATCCATACGAGACCCCCGCGTGTCTACCTGCATGTTAAAACTCTGGCTCACTCGAGCCTGAGCTTACGACCTTTGATGCTCACTTGTGCATCTGCCGTGTGTCTTGAGCCGCACTCTTATATGCCCGTCACACCTACCACAAGAGTAAACATCTTTCTCACTGCTTCCATTCTTGCCCACACACTCAAAGCTAAACAAGCAGAGATTACGCCTGCAGCCTTTTCGGCACGGAGCGAGAAAGGGTTTCCATGGTAGGAAGGGTTGCGTTGTTACGCAAGTCACGCACTCCGAGGCGGCTCGGTGGATGCAGGTTTTCACAGAGCTGGTGCATCGGCGTGCCACGTATGTGCCCTATAACAAAGCGGTCAAAATGTTTTCAAAACAGTTTACTGACTTCATCTTCCACAGAGCACTGGGGATAAGCTTGCCGCAAACGAGCGGGGGAAATGATACTTATCAACACTTTCCACAGGAGATCTCTGCTGGAGGAAAAGTTTTCCACAGGCTCATCGTTAGGCCTGAGACGCTTCTTTTTACACCGACAGGTAGCAATGCTGGATGATACAGGTATATGTGTATTTCGTGAAACAGCTGGTAAACGTATTCAAGTATTCCTTGAAACTCATCGCGTTTCGTCTTTCCTATGGTCAGAGCGTTGGTGTTAGGAATTATGAGGGTTGCGTGCTCTGTAGCCACTATTCCACTTCTTACGGTTTCTACCTGTGGAAATCTATCACCATCTAAAAGTCAAGCAGAATCGCGCAGAGCATACTTTGGTTGAATCAAGCGCGTGTCATGTCACCATTAAGCCAGTGTGCTGTGCCCAAGGTGACCACAATACGATGACTCAGCGAAATTATGTGGCCGTACCCAAGGCAGCAACAATAAAACGGATACACGGAATGAAGTGACTGTATACGTATGAGGGTGTATGAGTTTGCCCTCTTTCGGTGAGATTGGACTTACAACCATACTGGCATGATGCTGCATACACGCCAAAGCAAAGAGACAGACTTTGCTTCATAAGGAAAGGATCCAGATGCTCAGCACCTGGATCCTTTCACCTCCACCTCTGTGAGTGTATATCAGCAAGCGCTTACTCAGCGGCGGGAGCCTCTACCTCTTCGGTAGCTGCCTCAGCGGGCATATCGGTTGCCTCTTCAGATGCCTCAGCTTCCTCAGAAGCCTCCTCATCCTGATCCTTTTCAGGAGCACCCACGAGCACAGTTACCTCAGCGCGAATCTCGCGATACAGCGAGATCTCAACCGGATACACGCCAGCGAGCTTAATAGGGCGACCCAGCTCAACGCGCTTACGGTCAACCTCAACCCCAAGCTGAGCCTTGATGGCATCAGCGATCATCTGAGCAGTCACTGAACCAAAAAGCACACCCTCTTCGCCGACCTTAACGTCAACGCTTACAGACTTGCCAGACAGTGCCTCCTGCATCGTGTTGGCGTTGGAGATACGAACCTCCTCGCGCTTTGCGATGTTGCGGCGACGCTGCTCAAGCTGCTTTAGGTTACCTTTTGTAGCGGCAACGGCAAGCTTTTTGGGGATCAGGTAGTTCTCGGCGTATCCCTGGGCAACATCGATGACGTCACCCTCGCCGCCCTTGCCCTTGATCTCGTCAAGAAGAACGACTTTCATAGCTGCCTCCTTCCCTAGTCGCGATTGCGGTTACCACGGGAGGAAACCACGGGGACGGTGTACGGAAGCAGTGCCATCTCACGAGCGCGCTTAATGGCGTTCGCGATGTCATGCTGATGCTGTGTGCAAGCGCCAGTGACGCGACGCGGCTTGATCTTGCCGCGATCAGTCATATATTTGCGCAGAAGCTGAGTATCCTTATAGTCGATAAACTCAGTGTTCTCCTTGCAGAATTGGCAGTACTTGCGACGCGGCTGACGTGTTGCGTAATCATTAGCCATGTCTACATACCTTTCATGTACCTCGGACACCCCGCGCCGTTAGGCTAGAACGGGATATCCTCATCATAGACCTCAACCGTAGGTGGGGTCTGTACAGGCGCAGCGGGTGCAGGAGCGGAAGGAGCCTGATTGGTATAGGAGTTTTGCTGCTGAACATAGTTGCCCTGCGGAGCATACCCTCCTTGGCCACCTTGCTGGTTGCGAGAAAGAAACTCGATCTCGTCTACAACGACCTCAAGTTTACTTCTGCGTTGACCATCACGCTCCCAGGAGCTGTAACGCAGCTTCCCTTCGATTGCTACCTTCGCGCCCTTGGAGAGGTAGCGAGAAACAGCCTCAGCGCGGGTGCCAAACATGGTGCAATCCACAAAATTGGGATAGTCCTCCCACTCGCCGGTCTGCTGATTGCGCCGACGATCATTCACGGCAACGCCAAACGACATGACTTGCGTACCACCAGATGTGGCGCGCATCTCAGGATCGCGGGTGAGATTTCCAGATATGACAACTCGGTTGATGCTCATCTTGTTTCACTGCCTCTCAATCAAAGCGCGTACGCGCCCACTTCCATGTATTTACTCCGCTACATTCTCACGACGGACGATCATGTGCCGTACAACCGCATCGGTAATACGGAGAACGCGATCGAGCTCAGCGATCGTAGAGGAATCGGCATGGAAGTTAATGAGGGTGTAATCACCTTCGGTGAGCTTGTTGATCTCGTAGGCGAGACGGCGCTTGCCCCACTCGTCAACATTGTCGACCTTACCGTTACCCTCAGTGATCGTGGTATCGATACGCTTCATGACCGCGAGACGAGTCTCGGGATCCAGGGACGGGTCAACGAAGAACAGCAGTTCATAAGCCTTCATAGTGTCACCTCCTCTGGGCATAAGGCTCCAGGTCGTGAAGGTGCGCCTGGAGCAGGAAGACGCAGGACAGTATAGACGGCTACCCTGCTGCCTGCAAGCATATGAGCTGTTCTTTCATCAAAGCGCCCATGTGCTCAGCCTATGTACACATAGCTTCTGCAAGCGAGGTGCTTATGCGCGCTCTCACACGCTCTCTTCCATACCACATCAGCCATCTTACCTGCAAGAACTTACAGATAACCTGTAGAGCCTATGCATGTTCTCACGGTAGTCTCACGGTGTTTTAACACCACAGCTCACAGGCAGGCGTGCGAGGCGTGAGCATCGGATTAGCTACTCTTTTTCCGAAACATCTCCACAGGATTGAGAAGACTCATTATCGTTCTGAGGTAGCGGCAGCGAGCTCGCTGGGCTCACGATGTGCTCCGTCTGAGCGTCGCCATCAAGCTCCTGAGATCCCTCGGTTTCCTCAGCTTTCTCAACACCATCTTGTTGCTGAGCATCTCCGGCAGCTTCTGGCGCAAGCACGGTTGTTGCTTGCTCATTGGTAGTAGGTGTTGCAGAAGAGGCTACGTTTGCTACATTTACATCTTCTGTAGGCTTTGAGACAGTGGGCGCAACAGGGGTCACAGGTTGAGCTGGCTCAGTAGGAGCTGTAGATGCCTGCTGGACCTGCACTGGCACACCTGCTGGCAGTGGATCTTCCGATTTACCCCAATGCTCTACATCAAAGCGAGAAAACCACTGTCCCACAGCATGTACCGTCACCAAGTTCAGCGCGGTATTTAAGACAGCCCCAATAAAGAGCACTACGATGCCCAATACAACTAATCCCATCACCGCACCTCCCCCTGATGTAAGAAGTTCACGGCTTAAAAGAGAGATAAACTCGCTGCTACTCAACTCAGCAGACTGCACAATAAAGGCAGCAGATAGGCTGTTCATCAAGAACAGTGAGAACGCAATGATCGCGAGAAAACTCACAAAGGCTGCGAATACAGCAGCAATCACGCCTGCAATCACCGCAACTAAATAGGTCTTAAAAAATCCCCGAACATCGCGAGAAATCATTTCAAAGATACGATCGAGACGCCAACCGGCCTGAAATCGGTCATACAGAACCGCGCGCAGCGAGGCGGCCATGATGACCACAGAAATCAGTGAGTTGAACACGACCGCAACAATAGCGTAAGACAAGCCTTTGCTTGCAAACGCTAAGGGAAGAAGATCAGTATTCCCATATGCCAAGCTCAGCCAGTCAAAAGAATGAAATAAGAGAATGCTTTGAATGATGGCAAGCGCACAACCCATGCTGAGGCGAACCAAAAATACGCGGACTCCGGTAGTAAGAATCTTGTTCCGATCAACACCAGACTGCTTAGGTGCAGAATTTACACCCCAGGCACTCAGACGAGCCCACTCATTTGCAAAGCCTAAAAATACGATCGATCCAAAGATAGGAATCCATGATAATACGGCAAGTATTAGTACGGGCTTAATCCAACCTTTATCCCGCGTCAGTGACTTCCAAGAGCTCATAAAGCTTGGATTCTGCGCTTGCATAGGTGCTCCTCTCATACATTACATTTCTTAATTATATTTATAAAACGTAAGAAACAATTCAGCACTCAGTAAACTCCAGCTCATTAGACGAGTTATAAATCCTGATCAGATACGGTTAATCGTCAAATACGACTGGCTCGATTGAGTCAGAACCGTTTCGATATAGAGATACTTCGATGTATGAGTGCGAGAACATGAAAAAGCTGGCGGAGGAGGAGGGATTCGAACCCTCGTACGGGGAACACCCGTAAACGGTTTTCGAGACCGCCGCATTCAACCACTCTGCCACCCCTCCGCATGGGGTGAACGTCATGTATGCGTTTTAGCATGACGAGAAATACTGGCGGAGAGTCAGGGATTTGAACCCTGGAGACGCTTTTGGCGCCTACACGATTTCCAATCGTGCTCCTTCGGCCACTCGGACAACTCTCCGTGAAGTGCACAGGTAATTTTAGCGGAATCGGAGCAGTGCGCAAGAGGTCGGATTACACATATTCCGAATCGCGACAAGTCGTAGCACTTTGCATACCGTATATGAACTACCATCAGTACGTATTTCACCATAGATTCGTGCGTATAGAGCACTCATGGCAACAGGCTTTGGAGGTTATTGAGAATGGCGCTCTTTCATTCACTCCCCACATTGCTTGCGGTGTTTCCTCATATCTCAGCTGATCCTGTCTCGGTACCCGTGGCCATCGAGATGCTAGCGGTGATCGCCGCTTCAGCGGCAGGCGTGATGAGTGCGAGAAAAGATGATCTAGACTATGTTGGAACGGTCGGTATTGCCATTGCCTGCGGTTTAGGCGGAGGCCTGCTGCGCGATATGATTTTGCAGCAAGGCGATGTCTATATCATCAGTCAACCCTTAGCGCTTCCTATCGCTATCGGTGCCGCCACACTTACCTTTGCGTTTCCCGATTTGGTGGAGCGATCAGATAAAAGCCTGGCAATTTTGGATATTTTTGCCGTTGGCCTCTATGCAGCCATGGGAGCAGAGAAGGCAATGCGATTTGGGCATGTACCACTCATCTGCGTCATGATGGGATTTTTTACCGCAGTGGGCGGTGGCATGATCCGCGATGTTTTGCTGAACCGAGTTCCTGTAATCTTTCGACAGAGCAATCTCTATGCAATTGCCGCTATTGCTGGGGCGATCACCTTCGTAGGTGGAGTTGAGCTTGTTGGTATGCCAAAGATGGCTGCTTTGATTCTTTGTACGGCACTCACCATGGTGCTGCGTTGGCTGTCCCTTCGATATAACATCTTGAGCCCTACCGAGGCTGATCTTGGCCGCATAACACGACCGCTCCGCCAAATTGGTAGCAGAAAAACCATTGAGCCCATTACCCGTGTTGAACAGCCTCCGCGATCAGAAAAAGCTCTTGATGAGCGTCGTGAACGAGTTCAAGCAGAAATTGCCCGCCGACGCTCAAAACGGCGAGGGCAGGCAAAATCGAAGGCTGAATAGGCAACTACCTGACGCCTCACTCACTGTTCGGTAACGTACGTGCACAGCCAGCCATATATCTCAGGCACATCTCAGCCGCAGACCGTATATCTGCATGCAGATCAAGCTACGCAGAAGCCTCACACAACAGTAACGACAGCAGTAGTGAGCGGAAAACTTACGCCCGATTGGAATTGAGGGCGCGAGCAGCTGCCTTCTTGCGGTCGGTTGCATTCAAGAGACGCTTGCGTATCCGAATCGTTTTCGGAGTAATCTCGACCAGCTCATCATCAATAATGTATTCGAGTGCTTCTTCCAGCGAGAAGGTACGAGGTGGCACCAATTGAACGGAAATATCCGCAGTCGATGAGCGCTGGTTGCCCAGGTTTTTTGTACGGGCAATATTGACGACCATATCTCCTGGCTGATTGCGCTCTCCTACCAGCATGCCCTCATAACACTCGGTGCCCGGAGACACGAAGAGCGAGCCGCGCTCTTGCAGGGTACCTAGGGCATAGGCAACCGCTTTTTCGGTTGTCATAGAAATCATGGCACCATTATTGCGGCCACCAATATCTCCGGCATACGGACCATACTCTAAAAAGTTATGGTAAAAGACGCCCTCACCATGTGTGACATTGAGCACGCGATTCTTTAGTCCCATGATTCCACGTGTGGGGATCGTAAACTCCAAGTGGGTAACCGTTGTGCCGGTTGCCATATTAGTCATTGTGCCACCGGCATTACCAAATACTTCAATCACCTTGCCCGCATACTCATCGGGACACTCAACAACTGCCTGCTCGATTGGCTCCACCGTACGCCCTTGTTCATCTTTTTTGATGAGTACCTGAGGGCGGCCAACCTGAAACTCAAAACCTTCACGACGAAGGGTTTCCATCAAAACTGAAAGATGAAGGATGCCTCTGCCAGAAACCTCGACACCACTCTTATCTTCCAACTCTTCTATCTTCATCGTGACATTGTTCTCACGTTCAGCAAACAAGCGCTCCTTGAGCTGGCGAGCTCCAACAATATCACCCTCACGTCCCACCAAAGGAGACGTTGATGCTTCAAATACAATAGAAAGTGTTGGTGGATCAATCTCAATAGGATCCAGATCAACCGGGGATGCAGGATCGGTATACACATCTCCAATATCCGTACCTTCAATTCCCACAACCGCAGCAATATCTCCCGCAGAAACCGAATTGCACTCCGTGCGGCCTAGATAGTCAAAGGTGAAGAGTTGTTTTACTGGTGCTGTCTGTGTACTGCCATCGTTTTTGACCACAAGCAGGGTGTCTCCTGCATGAATCGTGCCTGACCACACACGTCCAATACCAATACGGCCAACAAAATTAGAATGATCAACGGTTACGCATTGCATCGCCAAAGGAGCATCTGGATCTGCATCAGGAGCTGGCATGTCATCCAAGATCATATCGAGCAAAGGATACATATCCATCGTCTCATCAGACGGATGCAGGCGGGCAAAACCATTCACCGCGCTGGCGAAAATAACGTGCTCCATTGCAAACTCAAGCTGCTCGTCGGTAGCGCCCAGATCAGCCATCAGATCCAAGCAATCGTTATACGCACGCTCAGGCTCAGCACCTGGCCGGTCAATCTTGTTAATCACAATCATGATCTTTAAGCCAGTATCAATGGCGTGACGCAAGACAAAACGAGTTTGCGGCATAGGTCCCTCAAAGGCATCCACTAACAGTAAGGCACCGTCTGCCATACGCAACACACGCTCAACCTCACCGCCAAAATCGGCGTGGCCAGGCGTATCAATCACATTGATCTTGACGCCCTTGTATTCGATTGAAATATTTTTTGCGAGAATTGTAATGCCGCGCTCGCGCTCCTGGTCATTTGAGTCAAGTACTCGCTCCTGCACCTGTTGGTTGGCGCGGAATGCATCAGTTGCGCGCAAAAGCTTATCAACCATGGTTGTTTTCCCATGATCGACATGAGCGATGATTGCGATATTACGAAGATTCTCGATGCGCATGCATATCCTTCTACTCAAAATATGGTGGCCGTCTGCCACTCAAACGTGAAAATCATACCGACGAGCACGCTCGATGCAAGACAAGGAGGCTACCCTCACTTGACCATCACAGAGCCACCACGGTTCTCACGGAATTCTTTCAGGGTGTTATCTGGTATCTCACACTTAGATGAGCGGATCTTCAGCGCCAGCTGGGAGTGGATCTCCCCACACAAACCGATCACCCTCACCAATGTTTGCAATGGGAAGGTAGGCAGAGTATCCACTCTTTTGCCCACGCTCGTAAAAGCTCACGAGGATCGCATCTTGATAGGTATCGCCATCTTGCACCATGCCCACATAGGCAATGGCATAGCGCACAATCTTTCCGATCCCTTGCGAAGGAGTACTCCCAGCATCATGAACAACCATACGCTCAGCAGCACTAAGGCAGGCTTCTAGCCCATCTTCGGTAAAGGTCGCGTCATACCGATTTGCCTGAGCGTCCTCATAACACAAGATGACTCCATCCCACTCGCCTTCTGCAAGCGCATCAAGCATATGGTTGAGCATGTCTTGCACCATGGTATCAAGCTCTAGCGAAACCTTATCGGTGCTCTCGCTGTGATCCTTCACGCCATCTTCCTTAAAAGTCATCTGGAGAGAGGTTTTTTACGAAATCATCGAAGCGACCAATCTCATCATCAGTATTGCTATCAGTGCCGCTCACGATATTTCCTGCACGATTCATCACATCATCATCAACATAGATTGGCGTGTTAGAACGTACAGCAAGTGCCAAGGCATCACTTGGGCGCGCATCAATGCGAAGTTCACGAGTAGAGCTTCCATGCTCTTGTTCTGCGTCGACCATAATAAGGCTGGCATAAAAGATGGGAGCATCGACCCGGTCAATCTCGACGCGCTCCAGCTTGGCACCTAATTTAGAAATTACCTCAGTCATCAGATCGTGCGTGATCGGCCTTTTGCTGGCAGATCGGTCAATCCCTCGACCAATTGAGGCCGCTTCCACCGTACCTGTTCTGATTGATAAGGCGCGAAGGGGCGTCGTGGGATCTGGACGGTCTCCCCGCTCTCGCAGAATAACAACGGATGGCACAGGGCCGTCCGCCATGATAATAGTTTCAATATCGACGCGGATCATGCTCTCCTCCTTGCTCCATCCGGTCTCATAGAGTGACGGTATCGTACCCGATTTCTGTGATTCAACCCATGTTTCTCATCTACCCAGAAAAAAGTGTTGACGAATCGAGAACACCTAGGCTACTATCGATCGAGCGATGGACCTGTAGCTCAGTTGGTTAGAGCGTCCGGCTGATAACCGGGAGGTCACAAGTTCGAATCTTGTCAGGTCCACCACTTCTTTCGCAATAAACACTCCAGCGAGAGCCGAGTCGCCGCTGGAGTGTTTATTACCGTGGGGGTTTAGCTCAGCTGGGAGAGCGCGGGCTTTGCAAGCCTGAGGTCAGGGGTTCGATCCCCCTAACCTCCACCATTTTTCTTTCTTACACCTACATCATGCATCTGAATATCGTTTTGAGTGTTGTGGGTGCGAATACGCTCTTAGCTTCGCACTCAACCTATAACCCTAATCTGTCCTCTCAAAACGGCTCATCAAACGAATTGGAGCTGCGGGGCTTACCCCCACAGCTCCAACACATCTAAGGCGAGCGTATCCTCATTGTGTACGCTCGCTACTCTTTCCTAGAGCGATCAGGCGTACTCAGTTGTTTTAGAAGTCAACGTCCTGGTCGTTGTAGACGCACTCCAAGAGACGCTCCATTTCCTCCTGCGTAGGTGTGCGCGGATTGGAAAGCGTGCAAGCATCTGCAATGGCGTTTGTTGCCACGTCGCTCAGTTTGGACTTGAACTCCTCATAGTCGATGACAGACTCGTCAGCCTTCACGCCACCAGCACCGTAGTTCTTAATACCCTGCGGGATATTGAGGGCATCATTGAGCTCACGGATCTTTTGTACCAGAGAGGATACGAGCTCTTCGTCAGTCTCGCCATCAAGATGCAAGACCTCGCGAGCGATATAGGCATACCGGCTCCGAGCACGATCATCTTTTGCGTTGAACTGAATAACCTTGCCAAGATACATGGCGTTTGCGCAACCATGGATGATGTGGTCACCCGTAAAGGCAGCACCGGTCTTATGAGCCATAGAGTGAACAATGCCCAGCAAACCTGACGAGAAGGCGATGCCTGCAATGCACTGAGCCTCATGCATGTGGCGGCGTGCCTCATGATCACCCTGATACGAACGGGGCAGCCACTCAACAATCTCACGAATTGCGTGCAGAGCATTGGCGTCGGTAAACATTGAGGAGACAGTGGATACATATGCCTCAATTGCATGAGTCAGTGCGTCCATGCCGGTGTGTGCGCAAAGCTTTTGCGGCATCGTATAGGTAAGCTCAGGGTCAACAATAGCCACGTCAGGCGTGATATTGAAGTCTGCGAGCGGGTACTTGATGCCCTTCTCATAGTCAGTAATAACAGAGAAGGCCGTTACCTCAGTTGCGGTACCAGAGGTAGAGGCAATAGCGCAGAACTTTGCCTTCTGACGAAGCTCAGGGAAGCTAAAGGGCACGACGGCCTGCTCAAAGGTCTCATCAGGATACTCATAGAAGAGCCACATAGCCTTTGCAGCATCGATCGGTGAGCCTCCGCCCAAACCAATGATCCAGTCAGGCTGGAAGTCCTGCATAGCCTTTGCGCCACGCATCACGGTCTCTACTGAAGGGTCAGACTCAACGCCCTCAAAAATCTCAACCTGAAAACCAACCTCTTGTAAGTCAGCCTCAATGTCTTGCAAGAAGCCACCGCGACGCATGGAGCCACCACCGGTGACAATCATGGCACGCTCACCTTTGAGCTTCTTGACCTCATGGCGAGCACCCTCACCAAAGAACAGGTCGCGTGGGTTAGTAAACTGTCCCATATCGATTCCCTCCCACTCCGAGGCCACATGGCCTTCGAATTACAAACGGGGCACCGAATCGGCCCCGTAATAGCCCTCTGTGCGCAACGGCGAACATATGACGCAACACGTTTGGTGTATCTATAAGTATAGCACCGGGCGTACCTGCATATCACATACCAATCGCCCGCCATACACCTCAGAATGAGCGTACGGCGGGCGACGATTATTACCTATATGAGAGGTAGTGCCTATTGCACCATGTTGTTACACAAACACTGGTTTATTCATCCATCAGATCCTCGAGTGCCTCATCACCTGAGCCAATATCAACGCGCTCATCATCAGATCCATCTCCTCCTGCGGCATCTAAATCAAGCGCACGTTGACCTTCAGCGACCCCTGCTGCCTTAGGCTTTTTCTTTGCACTCGTCATACGAGCGACTGCCACGATACTGTCACCATCAGACACATTCATCATTTTGACGCCTTGTGTTGCACGCCCAGTCTGAGAGATCTCAGCGGTCTTCACGCGGATGACCGTTGCTTCCTCCGTAATAATGAACAGCTCATGCTGAGGACCGATGACCTTCATAGCAGCAAGATTACCCTTACGATCCGTCATCTGGATCGTATAGACGCCTTGTCCACCTCTACCTTGCGTGGGGTAATCCTCAATCGGTGTACGCTTACCATAGCCGCGCTCAGTTACCACAAAGAGGTCACCGCGACCGTTGGTAATTTCCATACCTAATACCTCAGCATTGCCCTTTAAGGTCATGCCACGAACACCTGAGGTATCTCGCCCGGTTGCACGTACATCAGACTCTTCAAACATAATGGCTTTCCCTGCAGAGCTTGCAAGAATGACCTTATCGTTCTCACGAACACGGCGAACACCAAGCAAGCGGTCGTTGTCACGAAGCTTAATGGCAATAATGCCATCGCGGCGCACGCGACCATAAGCACTCATCACCGTCTTTTTCACCATGCCGGAAGCTGTTGAGAACATCAGGAAATCAGTATCTGGAAACTCGCGGCAGGAGATCACGCTTGCGATCTTTTCGCCCTCACTGAACGGCAGTAGGTTCACGATAGCGGTACCGCGCGCCTGGCGAGATCCAATGGGCAGCTCATGTACCTTCAAGCGGTATACCTTGCCACGATTTGAGAAGAAGAGAACAAACTCATGCGTGCTCGCGATAAACATCTCATCGATCACGTCATCTTCTTTTAAGTTGGCACCCGAGACACCCTTGCCACCACGACGCTGGCTGCGATAGGTAGCAACAGGAATACGCTTCACATAGCCCGTGTGAGTAATCGTCACCACCATATCCTCATCAGCGATGAGATCTTCAATATCTAAATCGCGCTCGGCTTGCGTAATCTCGGTACGACGCGGATCCCCAAACTTCTTTGAGATCTCTCGCATCTCTTCCTTAATAACTGCCAAGATCTTGTCTTCATGAGCCAAGAGATCCTCGTAGTAGGCAATCGCCCGGCGGAGACCTTCAAGCTCTTCCTCAATCTTGTCACGCTCAAGACCGGTGAGGCGGCGGAGCTTCATCTCTAAAATCGCCGTTGTCTGCTCCGGTGAGAATCCAAAACGCTCACGCAGGCGACTCGATGCTTCTGAGTCCGTCTGAGAAGACCGGATGATTGAGATAACCTCGTCGATATGATCGAGGGCTAATAAATATCCTTCCAGAATATGAGCGCGTGCGCGTGCTTTTTTCAGATCAAACTGTGTGCGGCGAGTAATAACATCTACCTGGTGATTCACATAGTGATGCAAAATCTCGGGCAGGGAGAGGCATTTTGGTACGCCTCCGACCAAGGCAAGGTTATTCACACCAAAGGTCGTTTGCAGCGAGGTGTACTTATAGAGGTTATTGAGAACAACCTGAGGGATAATCCCTTTCTTGAGCTCAATCACCAGACGAATGCCCTTTGAGGTGGACTCATCGCGCATATCAGAGATACCTTCAATGCGCTTTTCATTCACCAGTTGAGCAATCTTCTCTTGTAAGGTGCCCTTATTCACCTGGTAAGGAACCTCAGTGAACACGAGGCGGTTCTTACCGGTTTTAGTTGACTCAACATGAGCTTTCGCGCGGATAGTAATCGATCCACGACCCGTCTCATACGCCTGACGAATTCCGTCTCTACCCATAATGAGGGCACCGGTTGGAAAGTCCGGGCCAGGCATAATCTTCATCAGCTCATCGACGCTCACCTCTGGGTTGTCGATGAAATAGCAGGTTGCTTCAACCGCCTCAGAGAGATTGTGCGGCGGCATATTGGTTGCCATACCAACCGCAATACCATTGGAACCATTCACCAACAGATTGGGGAAGCGCGCTGGTAGAACCTGAGGCTCCAAGAGCGACTCGTCGTAGTTTGGTTGCCAATCTACCGTTTCTTTTTGAAGATCGCGGAGAATTTCCATGGCAGGCTTAGCAAGGCGGCTTTCGGTATAACGCATGGCAGCCGCAGAGTCACCATCGATATTTCCGAAGTTACCATGACCATCCACTAAAGGTGTGCGCATCGAAAACCATTGAGCGAGGCGCACCATCGTGTCATAGACAGCCAAGTCTCCGTGTGGGTGGTACTTACCAATTACTTCACCAACCGTCCACGCACTCTTTTTGTGCGCGCGGTTAGGGAAGATACCACTCTCATTCATGGCATATAAAATGCGGCGATGAACCGGTTTTAAACCATCTCGAACATCAGGAAGCGCACGAGCAGTAATAACCGACATGGAGTACTCGATGAAGCTTTGTTTCATCTCTTGGCCGAACTCAGAGACCTGTAAGCGACCACCGTGAAGATCTTCTCCTGCGTGCTCACCACGATCTACCTCGCCAAAACTCTCCTCGAGCTCCTCATCCTGATCAATCTCATCCTCTGCGCGCGCGTCTGGATCATACACATCACTATCTTCATCATGCTCCGCTCGCTCAAGTAAGCGGCGAAGATCTTCAGGCATACCCTCATGAGTATCCTCGGTGTTGTGCTCATTTCCATCATTGACGATATCGTCTGCCACTGCATCCTCCTAGCAGATCGCTCATATGTTCAAGTGCCTTAGGTAAGGACTTGGGTGTGTTTACGCATCCAGGAATCGGGCGTCGCGAGCATGCTTTTCAATGTAGTCGCGGCGGTAGCTCACTTCACTACCCATCAATTCACGAACTGCCCGCTCAGCCATCACCGCATCATCAATGGTGACGCGCTGTAAAATCCTGGTCTTCGGATCCATTGTGGTAGAAGCGAGCTGCTTGGGATCCATCTCACCCAAACCCTTATAGCGCTGAACGGTATAACCACGGCGGCGGCGTTGCGGCTTACCATCTTTGGTTTCTTCAGGCTCTTCAGGTGCAAGACCAAGCTCAGTGATAGTCTCAGCCAAAATCTCATCTTCTGCTTGGCGTCCATTGGGGTAGACGTAGTGAATCTTGTTACGCACTTTCACGCCAAAAATAGGCGGGCATGCCACATACACATAGCCGGCATCAATGAGCGGACGCATGTATTTATAGAAGAAGGTGAGTAAAAGAATACGAATATGAGCACCGTCTACATCAGCGTCCGTCATGATAATAATCTTGTGATAGCGCGCCTTGGTAATATCAAAGTCTCCCCCATCACCTAGACCCGTGGTCACACCAGTACCAATGGCGGTAATGAGCGACTGAATCGTCTCTGATGAAAAGGCTCGGTGATCGCCTACGCGCTCAACATTTAAGATCTTTCCACGGAGTGGCAAAATTGCCTGAATATCGCGGCGGCGACCATCCTTTGCAGAGCCACCTGCCGAGTCACCCTCTACGATAAACAGCTCAGTCATCTCGGGATCGCGCACGGAACAGTCAGCGAGTTTGCCAGGCAGGCTCGCGGTCTCAAGCAAGCTCTTTCTCCGTGTTGCCTCACGAGCTTTACGGGCGGCATTTCTAGCCTTACTTGCTTGTTGAGCCTTCTTAACGATTTCTCGACCTTGTTTGGGATGCTCCTCAAGGTAGTCCGTCAGACCCTCAGTAACGGTTTTTTGTACGAGTGTACGCATAAACGAGCTACCAAGCTTAGCCTTTGTTTGACCTTCAAACTGGGGATCAGAAAGCTTGACGGAAATAACCGCTGTTAAACCCTCACGAACATCATCACCGGTAAGGTTTGAGTCTTTTTCCTTAAGGATATTTTGCTTGCGCGCATAGTCATTAATCACCTTGGTGAGCGCAGTGCGGAACCCTTCTAGATGCATGCCACCCTCAGGCGTATTAATGTCATTTGCAAATGAGAGCACCGTCTCGGAATACGAGGTATTCCACTGCATAGAAACTTCTACTTCACCGGTTCTTTCAACCGGAGCATCCGGTTCAGAAGCACCTGTGAGATAGATTGGCCGCTTGAGCCCATCAGGGACTGACTTACCCTCATTGAGAAATTTGACAAAGTCAACAATGCCGCCGGTATAGCAAAACTCTTCAACCCGGGGAGCGAGTTCACGCTCGTCGGTAATGGTGATCTTTAAACTCTTATTAAGAAATGCTGTCTCTTGTAGGCGATCACGCAAAGTGTCGTAGTTAAAGACCGTCGTCTCAAAGATCTCTTCATCAGGCCAAAACGTTGTTGTAGTACCCGTTGCTTTCGAGGTTCCAACGGTCTTCATTTTCTCGGTTGTATGGCCACGTGAGAACTGCATCTCATAAATCTTGCCATCACGTTTGACTTGAACAACCATATGTTTTGAGAGTGCATTTACCACCGAAACACCCACGCCATGCAAGCCACCAGACACCTTATAGGCTGAGTTGTCAAACTTACCTCCAGCATGAAGGATCGTCATAACCACTTCTAAGGTTGGGATTTTTTTCACGGGATGACGATCAACCGGAATACCTCGACCATTATCAACAACCGTGATGGAATTATCAGCATGAATGGTCACTGAAATGCGGGTTGCATATCCTGCCATTGCCTCATCAACGGAGTTATCAACAATCTCGTAGACGAGGTGGTGCAGGCCACTTGCACTGGTGGAACCGATATACATGCCAGGGCGCTTGCGCACTGCATCAAGGCCCTCGAGGATCTTGATCTCCTCACCGCCGTACTCGTTCTTCTTTGCCACGCCTGCAGCTCCTCTCAAAATCTTTTTCTCTATCTTCACAACTGTATTAGTTTACCGGAAAACAGCCGTACTGTCTCTTGGTTGGAAATAGGGCTACAAGACAACACAATGCCTTCTACGCCTTGCTTTACGGTTTTTGGCTCTTTTTCCACTCAAGATGTGCCTTCTCGGCTTTTTTTAAGGCTTCACGGAGGCGTTTGTCAGAAACCACCGAGAGTGCTTGATCGAGCTGCTTTTCTTCTTTTTGCGTAAGTGGCGTGGTAAGAACAGGAGCTTTTTGTTGTGAGTTCGTAGGTTTTGAAGCCCAGGTTTTTGGCCGTACATATCCTGGGCGTGAAGTTTTCACCTGGATCGAACTGATATGCACTCCATAGTGAGCCATACGCGCTCGAATAATCTCACGCATCATAAAGAGCTCTTGCGCCCACGCAGCTGCGTCAGCATATACCACCAGCACATTATCTTCTGGCAGATAATGCAGACCAGTCACATGTCTGCCTTCTCGAGTATGTTGAGCAACGTGATTCCACGCACGAAAGACCAGAACTCTCCGACGTGCCGCATCCATCTGAGCTTGCTCTTTAGGCTTTGCTTGGCGATAGATGTCTTGAGCCATCTTTTTTGCAACATCACCAAGAGAAAAAGTACTGTGCTCAGATGCTGAAGAACTACGATGTGCCATGAATCTTCACCACCTGAGCCCTCTCTACCATATCGCTTTCAAAATACCCGAGGTTTGTTGTTGTAATAACCGATTGAATCCCATCATCAAGCAGTGTCATAAAGGCAGCTCTTCGCGTTTGATCAAGCTCACTCATGACATCATCTAATAACAAGATAGGATAGTGACCGAGGATATCTTTTGTGACCATGACCTCGGCTATCTTCCATGCAAGTACTAAGGTGCGCTGTTGACCTTGACTCGCAAAACTCCGTGCATCACAGTCGTTAATCTGAAATAGAATTTCATCTCGATGAGGGCCGGTGAGGGTCAGTCCACGACGATCTTCTTCAGCTTGGCGAGTATGCAATGCATCTAAAAACCCTCGCTTAATCTCTTCCTGATTCAGCTCGATTGTATTCGAGTCCAGCTGAAGGCAATTGAATAGATACTCTTTGTCTTGTAAGCCCTCATATACCTGATCTTTATCTGTTTCACCAGACAACTCATCGTATTCATGCACGTGCTGAACTATAGGAGCAGAAGGAGCATACTGTATCGATAGCCGCTCCTGAGGTGCGAAACGAGCATGTACTTCATGCATCCGCTCAGCAATCCGAGTCAGAAGACGCGCTCGGTGAATCATGAGTTGGGACCCTGCAGAAACCAACGCTTCATCCCACGCAGCTCGCAGAGACTGATCAGTCAAACCATCTCTCAAGAGTGCATTTCTCTGCTCAAGCGTTTTTGTGTAGGTAGACACGAGCTCAGCGTATTTTCCATTTAACTGAGATCCAAAATCATCAAGCGCATCTCTCCGTATATGAGCAGATCGCTTGATCATATCAAGATGATCAGGACAGAACAGGACGCTTGGTAATATGCCGTGCACGCCGTTTGCACGAACTGCCTTCGTGTTTATCGTGAAACGTTTTCTTGCCTTTTCTATCTCGCATGCCATATCAATCTGTCGTCCCTCACCCTCAAGGCGAAGTTCAATGTTTGCTCGCATATCACCTACGTGAATCAAATCTTGAGGAGCGGGACGGCGGAACGACTGACCGGTTGTTAACAGCTGAATTGCTTCAATAAGATTGGTCTTACCGGAAGCGTTCGGTCCCACCAAAATGGTTGTACCACGCCCTAAGGCAAGGTCAAACGCTGTATAACTGCGAAATAAATTAAGAGCAAGCGTGCGAGCAATTAACGACATGTACTGCTCTTATATACGCACGGGCATAACGAGGTAGAGATAATTGATCGTATCTGCGCTCTTAAACACACCTGCCTGCGTATAGCTTTGCAACTCGAGCGTCATCTCCTTCTCTTGAGACAACACGTTTAAGCAGCCAAAAATATAGTGGTAGTTAAAGGCAATAACGCCCGACTCCCCTTGAACCTCAACCTCAAGCGTCTCGTGTGCAGCGTCTTGATCATTTGAGATGGCGGAAAGTGCCAGAATGCCTGCCTCAGCGTCAATATCAAACTTCACGGCGGAGTTATTTTGAGCAATGACTGCCACACGCTTAAGAGCAGCTTTCAGCGCTTCGACGTCAATTTTTACCATGGTCGCACAGGTAGACGGCAAAAGAGCTCGATAATTTGGATAGGTACCCTCAATTCTTCGAGCGATATAGGTGGTGTCTCCTGCAACAAACACAACCTGTGTCTCAGTGGCACCAATGAGAATTGATCCTTCACCACCCGTTATTGAGAGTGCATCAGATAAGGCTTCTGCTGGAACGTTCAACTCAAAAGCACCCTCAAGCGAGGATGTCTCAACATGTGTGTCACAGACCGCTAACCGGTATGAGTCGGTAGCAACCAGACGCACCGTATTGTTTTCGACAGTGGTAAACACACCATTTAAAACAGGACGATTGCGATCAGTTGATGTCACACGCCAGACACGCCCGACCATTTCAGATAAAACCCCTGCAGGAAGCTCTACTGAATTCACGAGGGTATACGCTGGAAACTCAGGAAAATCGCCCACATCGAGGGTGCTTAAGCGAAATGAGCTTTTAGCGCAGGTGATAGAAACCTGACGATCCTCAGTGGTGAAAGACACGGGGGCATCCGGAAGGGTTTTGGTGATATTGGCTAAGATTTTGCAAGGTATAACCACAGCCCCTGCTTCATCAACTCGCGCAGCAATGCGATGACGAATCGAGATCGTGTAGTTTGATGTTTGAAATTCAATAACTCCATCTTCAGCACGGATCAAAACGCCCGCTAGGATGGGAAGGGTTGAGGTTCCAGAAGCTCCTTTCATAACAACTGAGAGAGCACTGGCGAGTGAGGCTTGGCTGACCGTAAACTGCATCCCTATTCTTCCTTCCTTAAGTAAATACTAGTAACAATAATAATAAAGGCGTTAATCTTGTGGATAAGGAGCATTCCCTCACTTCATACGCGGAAAAGATACCCAACGAAGGTGTGGGAAACTTTTCGACTTCTCAACATCTCTGACATGCGTCTGTATCTCTCCCCTAGCTTACGTGATCTATGCACGACTTTTCCCAATCATTTCCACCGACTTTTCAACAGCTCTCATGAACGGAGGGTGATCTTGTTCTTGAGCTGCTGGAGATCCTCACAGATTCGTCGATCCTCTTTAATCTTTTTCTCAACAACCTTCAAGCTATTGATAACCGTTGAATGGTCGCGTCCTCCAAACTGCTCACCAATGGCCTTTGAGCTTAAATCGCAGAGGCTATTTGCAAGATAGACTGCGACGTGGCGCGCAAACGCAATATCGCGTGAGCGGCGAGGCCCAATCAGTTCTTCATGGCTGATATGGTAGAACTCCTCTACCACCGCCTGGATGGTATCGATATGAATGATCTTATGAGCTGTATCAAAGTACTCATCTGCGACACGCTCAATATCTTCAGCAGTAAGCTCTGTACCGGATTGCTCTCTTTCAAACGAGAGGCTTGCGCAACGCTCGCAGAAGCTTTCAAGCTCTCGAATGTTATTTCCTGAAATTTCAGACATATGACGAAGCTGTTCGTCGGTGAGCTTGCCTTCATGAGTCTGGAAGGCTCCGAGAAGACTTGCGTCAACATTCATCTCAGCAGCCTTATCACCCCCGAGAATAATAGTCTCGTAGTAGCGCTTTAAGATGGTGTACTTCATCTCAAAGCCCGGCTCAGAAACCAAGCAGAGCATGCCTGCGTTAAAACGGCTGGTGAGTCGCTCATCCATACCGAGTTTTTTCGGAGCTCGATCTGAGGCAATAACAACCTTTTTGTTCTCGCGGATAAATTCATCCATTAGGCTAAAGAAGTACTCAATTGAGGCCTGCTTACCAATGATGTTTTGAATATCGTCAATAATCAAAACATTTGCATCATGGTAGTCGCGCAAGATTGCTCGATTCTCAGTTTTTTGTCGTGCGATTTCATTAATAAAGTCATCAATATACGCCTGAGAGTTAGCGTATTTTACGCGGATGTGAGGCTTATGCTCGGCAAGATAGTTTTTGATTGCGAGCAATAGATGCGTCTTTCCAAGACCTGACCCCCCATAGATGAAAAGAGAGTTGCACTGACCTGGTTCATCTGCAAAGGCGGCAAAGCGCTGAGACGAATGATAGGCATGTTTATTCTCATCACCATATACAAAGGTATCAAAGGTAAATTTTGAATTGATATGAACCGACGGTGCCTTTGTGCTTGTGGTAGGAGTTACCTCGACTGCGGGACTTTCCTGAACCCGTTTAATCATCCTGAGGTAGTCCTCATGACTCAGCGTGTTTTGAACCTTAATTGCCGGCTCTTTTACACGTTCTTGCTGATCGCGCTCAAACTCGGGCTGATCTGCAAAGCCACTCTTTTGATGAGGTGCTACCGGAAGTGTTGCCCGTGCGTTTATCACTGATCCAGCATGCGCGTTTGTTGGTGTGTCATAGAGCTCGTCTTCTGCGTGCGACTCACCCGTGTTGGTATTGCTGACAGATAAAAGAGGTGACTGTGATTGTGCTGTTTGATGCGTTACGCGCTGCCGTTGATCTGGTGTACGTATTGGTGAGGATTGGGGAGTTGGCAAGGTTGGAGGAGGAATAACCCCTTCTTCTGAGATAACCAATGTGAGTGGAGTAAAGGCAATTTGCTCGAGATAACCCTCAATGAGGTTCTTATTACGTTCGAGATATGAGCTTGCAAAGCGGCTCGGTGCCTCAATGGTGAGCTTATGATCGGTGAGGTGAGCCGCACGAGATTGAGCGAGCATCTGTACCAGACGCTCGTCGTGTCCGTCGTGTTGAAGATAAGCCACAGCATCAGTGAGAAGGATACTCGCTTCGCTTTCCATATCAATCCTTTATCATCTTAACGTCATCTACCTGCATGTTGTTCTATCCAAATCTTGCCCATCTCGGTCAAGATCCGCTTTTGTCCTGACTTCAAAACAAGGCCTGCTTTTGTAAGTGCTTCAAGCTCGCGTGACCATGTGGCATTTGATAATCCAAGTGCGGCGGTAAGTTCGGTGGGTCCTGCAGTGGTGTGAGTTGCAAGAAACTGAAGAGCAGCCATGCCGCGCTCAGAAATCTGTGGTTCGGTGATAGTCGGTGAGACTGCGTGAGCCGGAACTTCATACGGAGCAGGATAGCTATACGGTGTTCCATATGATCCGTGATACATTATAGGGGCTGATGATGGAGGTGCTTGTACGTTGTGCGTATACCATCGTTGTGTGATGGGATCCCAAATTGTGCGAGGTGGTACCTGGGATTGGTTGGGTGGTGTAGGAGGTACCCATGATGGTGCAGCGGGTGCGGTTTCTGGATATGTAGTCTGTTCTGGATATACTACCTGTGTTGGTGAGTAGGGTGTATCTGGTGAGGTTGTGCCATATACGTGCGCCGGAGTCTGATGATTCGTGTTACTTATATCAGTAGGGCTTGCGGTAACTGCAGTATGTGTGTGATCTCCGCGAACAGCAGCACCTCTTCCACCTGCTTGGGTGACTTGGTCTTTTCGAGCAGGATCAATGGTGACGGTAACCACGGTCCCTTTTCCCAGATTATCTTCAATCGAGATGGCTCCACCGGCGTTTTCTAAATACTGTTGCACCATCGGAAACCCAGCGCCAGTTCCTCTGATATAGCGCTTCTGTTCACGATCTGCAGAGGTGATACCAAACTCAAAGGCACGCTCTTTATCTGCAATACCTGGTCCTTGATCTGCAAACCGAACAGTGTTTCCATCATCTAAAACCGAAATAATCGGTTCAACAAAGTGCGCGTGGATAAAGTTCTCGACAATCTCTCGGATCACCATGAGTGAGATTCGTCCACCCTGCTCTCTCATGCATCGATAAACAGTATTGGTAACGTCTTCTAGGTAGCTTCGGACGTCACGCGGTTCAATAATGATGACGCGCGGGGTGGAAAGCATATCGTCATACACTGCAATACGAGTGGCGTAACGTACCTGTTCAGCTGTTTTGAGCTCATGCTGTTCTGATTGGTTTGAGCCGTCTGCTCCAGATGTGGCTTCTGTAGCTAGGTGAGATACAAGGTCAGAATCTTGATCAGTACCCTCGTTGACATGCTTGTCATAATTAACTTCGATAGCACGTTCCGTACCCTGCTGTACTGCAAGGCTTTTGAGATGTGAGTTGTCTGGTACCGGATCGCCTGAATCGACGAACGGATAGAACGTGTCGGTCATCACACTCTCATTCTTCGTAGGTGCCCGTCTAGGATACAACGACCGAGGCTTCCAAAGTTTTCAACATGTTTTCCAAAATTGTGGAAAGATGAAGAAAAGAAAGAAAAGTTATCAACATATATGGAAATACCTGTGGAAAACCTTGAAAGAATCATGAAAAGAAAAAAAGACTGAATGAGATCTCTGTGAGGACACTGCGATTCATCTCGGTATTTCCTCACCTTCGTTTGACAGTCGAACAGCGCATTCCCTACAATCTCTTAGCTCACGAGCCTTAATAACAGGCTATCCATATGCACCAGGAGGATGTCCACCATGAAGCGCACCTATCAGCCGAACAATCGCAAGCGCGCCAAAACTCACGGTTTCCGAGCACGTATGGCTACGAAAGGCGGCCGCGCGGTACTCGCTCGTCGTCGTGCAAAAGGACGCAAGCGTCTCACAGTGAGCGATAACTAAGAGCAACGCGAACCTATGAGGACCATCAAGTCCCCTCAAGATTTTGAGCGGGTGTTTTCACGGGGTAAACGATATAACCATCCCTTACTCCGTATGGTCATTCAAACGTGTTTAGATGAAGGCGATCCTGGTCGGGTCGCCTTTGTTGCTGCAAAGCGACTGGGAACAGCGGTGTTTAGAAACCGATCGAAACGTATGCTGCGAGCAGCGGCATATCAATGCGGTTTCCCACTACCGGGGTATGACCTCATTCTCTTTGCAACGAAAGACACTGCTGCGGCGCATATAGATGAACTCTCTCAAGCGTTGCAAAAGCTCGTGAGACGCTCAGGAGCTACAGCTCAGGTTAACCAGTGTTTGAATACGAATAAAGAATGCTGGTAGAAGATGTGTAAGAACCGTTTAAATCTTGGTACGCACGCATTAATCGCGCTTGTCAAGTTATATCAAAAGGTTATCTCTCCTTTGCTTCCAGACGCCTGTATATACATACCGACTTGTTCACAGTATGCTGTTGAAGCCCTTATGTCTCACGGGGCTCTTCGTGGATCATGGCTTGCTCTTCGCCGTGTTCTTCGTTGTAATCCATTTCATCTTGGTGGATTTGACCCAGTGCCTCCGGCACGGTAGTTCTTTGGAAGGAATCTCATGTGGGATTGGATCGTTAATATTATCTTCCAGGTGTTGCAGCTCATTCAGGGCTTTGCAACTGACTGGGGACTTTCAATCATCATTCTTGTTTTAATTATTCGCTTGATCCTAACCCCACTGCTTCTGAAGTCTACCAAGGCTTCTGCGCGCATGCAGGTTTTGCAGCCTAAGCTGCAGGAGATTCAAGAGCGTTATGCTGACGATCCTCAGCGTCAGCAAGAGATGATGCAGAAGTTTTATAGTGAGAATAAGTTTAATCCGCTTGCTGGCTGCTTACCGCTGCTGGTGCAGATGCCAATACTTTTTGCCTTATTTACACTCTTACGTAACCTTCCAGACTATTTCCCCGATTCAACCAGTCACTTCTCTTTTTACAATATTCTTCCTGACTTAACGATGACGCCCTCGCTTGCGTTTACGCACGGTGTCGAGGTGGCTCTTCCGTATGTGGTGGTGCTGCTGTTATTTGCAGTCCTCACACTGATTCCAACGTTGTATCAGTCGCGCAATCAAACAGGTACCCAGGCTCAAAGTATGCGTGTAATGGCTATCGTTATGACTATTATGATGCTTTGGATGGGCTGGAATCTTCCTGCGGGCGTCCTTTTGTACTACGACGTATCGTCGCTTTGGCAGGTTGTGCAACAGCTTCTGGTCACCCAGCGTGTTATGGAAAAAGCGAAGCAAGATGAAGAGGCACGGTTTGCAGACGAACCTATCGAGGTCGATGTTGTACGTCGTGAACGCGCTCCTCGCCCCCGAAAAAAGAAGTAAGCATATATATTTAGGTACCTTACTATGGAGGTAACTATGGATGAACAAGAATTAGAGTTGCACGAGGAATTAGACACATTAGATACAGACGCATCACTCTTTGAGCTGATTGCTGAACGATATCGTTCTGGAGCAGGCCTTCAGGATGAGGATATTGATCGTATTGCAGATCTCGCTCTCAACGTTTTAAAAGAGCTGCTTCAGTCTTTTGGGGTTGATCATGTAACCATTGATGAGTTTGAAGGTAATGATGGAGAGTTGATTTTTGATATCAATGGATCTGATCTTGCGGTACTTATTGGTCGCCATGGTCGGACACTTGAATCTCTCCAGATGCTTTTCTCATTAATTGTGAGCAGAAAGATTGGTTTCCGCTTCCCTATTGTTGTTGATATAGAGGGATATAAAGCGCGTCGCCATGACAAGGTTGTTGGGATGGCAATGTCTGCAGCTGATCGTGCGGTCAGTCAGGATCGTTCCATCTCACTTCCAGCGATGAGCGCGTATGAGCGCAGGCTTGTTCATATTAGTTTGCGCGAGCGTGCAGATGTGGTAACTCATTCTGAGGGTATGGATGCCGAGCGTCATGTGGTAGTTGAGCCGGTCTAATCAGTTTCGTTTACATACAGAGATTCTCTTGAGGGGTGCATGTCACCCCTCTTTTTGTCTCAAGTTCTTGGTACGCTAAGTTGAGGCAAAAGAATGGAAGGAAGATTATGAATGAGCGCCAACCATTATCCTTATCCGAGCTAGATCAAAAGCAGGTTGATGACTATACCCAGATGCTCCTCTCACTCATACAAAACGGATCCTATGAGTTTGATTTGGAGTATGAGGACGTTCAATCTTGTGTGAAGCATTTGTTATATGTACTTCAGCTTAATAAGATCATCAATCTTACCAGGATCACGCAATTCCCAGACGCGTTAGTGCTTCATATTCTCGATTCCCTTCTTTTTATTTCACTCATGCCAGATACTTTTTCCTTCGCTCTTGATATGGGTACAGGTCCTGGTTTTCCAGGTATCCCGCTCGCTCGTGCAAAAGGTGGTACATGGACACTGCTTGACTCAGTAAAGAAGAAAGTGTTTGCCATATCTTTAGTGTGTAATGAGTTGGAGCTCCAGAACTGTGTTCCTGTGCATGCAAGACTTGAAGACTTTGCTAGACAGCAGAAGGCTCAGTTTGATGTTGTTACTGCACGAGCTCTTGCTCCTCTGCCAGTCTTATTGGAATATGCACGTCCATTTCTAAAAATTGGTGGAAAGCTGATTGTCTCTAAGGGTATCCCTGAGCAGGATGAACTTGAATCTGCTTATAAGGTTGTACAGGTTCTTGGATTTTCCTCAGTATATTCAAAAGAGTTTAATCTCCCTCTTGGTTTAGGACATCGGACTTTGCTTTCATTTAAGGTGATAGATGACTCTTCAGTGAGCTTACCGCGCATTACTGGATTAGCTCGTAAGAAACCCCTTGCTTGAGTGTTTCACGTGAAACATAATGAGTTAAAGTATTCTTCTAAAGGATAGAAAGATGTTTCACGTGAAACATAGGTGATGATATCCAATACTGCATGTAAAGGAGGGATCGTGGGTTTCAAAGAAGTTCCGCGATCAAAAAACGAGAAAGAAACTCGCATAATTGCAATCATTAACCAAAAAGGTGGAGTAGGAAAATCTACAACAGCAGTGAACCTAGCTGCTGCCCTTGGTGAACAATATAAAAAAGTTCTACTCGTAGATTTTGACCCTCAAGGTAATAGTACGAGTGGTTTTGGAATAGATAAAGAAGAGCTTGAATACTGCGTATATGATGCATTGCTACATGATGTTGCAGCAGAAGAGATTATTCAAGATACCGCCTATAAAAAAGTCTTTGTTATTCCAGCTACTATCCAGTTAGCAGGAGCAGAAATTGAGCTTGTATCAGCAATGGCTCGTGAATCACGCTTAAAAGACCTTTTAAACCCGATTCGTGATGACTTTGACTTTATCCTTATTGATTGTCCTCCATCATTGGGTCTTCTCACTATTAATGCATTAGCTGCTGCTGATAGCGTATTAATACCAATTCAATGTGAATACTACGCACTTGAGGGTGTTACCAAGCTGCTAGAGTCAATGCGCATGGTGAAAGGGCGCATTAACCCAAGCCTGGAGACTTTTGGTGTGTTGATGACTATGTTTGACTCTCGTACAAGCTTATCAAAGCAGGTCGTCGAGGAAGTCAGAGCATATTTTGGAAATCAAGCTTTTAAAACTGTTATTCCAAGATCGGTGAAAGTATCCGAAGCTCCATCTTTTGGTGAACCAGTCATTACGTATGCGCCCATGAATAAAGGTGCGCGGGCATATATTAGTCTTGCTCGGGAGGTGATCAAACGTGCCTAGTCCAAAAAAACGCTCTTCACTCGGCCGCGGGCTTGGTTCGTTGATGGGAGAAGCGCAATCAGAAACAGGCTTTACCAGTGAAAGTGGGCCTGTGTCTGTTCCACTCGGTTCAATCAACCCAAATCCCAACCAACCAAGAACGCATTTTAATGAGGATGAACTACAAGAGCTAGCAGACTCAATTCAAGCTCATGGGGTGTTGCAACCGCTTCTAGTACGCAAAAAGGGTAAGAAGTACGAAATAATTGCTGGCGAGCGTAGATATCAGGCTTCATGTAAGCTTGGGCTTGATGAACTGCCTGTAATTATTAAAGATGTTGATGATCAAACAATGCTCGAGATTGCATTGATTGAGAATCTCCAGCGCTCGGATTTAAATCCTATTGAAGAGGCGCGTGGATACAGGCAATTAATCAAACAAAGCGGCATGACTCAAGAGGCACTGTCCCAAGCCGTTTCAAAATCACGTTCGACGATTACAAACTCTTTACGACTTTTAGATCTACCACAAGCAGTTCAGGACTATCTATTTGCTGGATCGCTCACCGCTGGTCATGCTCGTGCAATCCTTGCAGTTCCTTTTGATGAACAAAGGGTTAAGCTAGCTGATAAAGTTGTAACTGAGGGTCTATCGGTTCGTGCGACTGAAAACCTTGCTCCATTGTTTTCAGTCGGAAATCAGCAAAAAGCTGGAAGACCTCCAACACCTCAATCCTTTAAAAAGGCTTCACGAGTATTAAGAAAGCTTTTTGATACGAATGTTCGTGTTAAAACCTTACGCGGAAAGCATAAGATTGAGATTGAGTTTAAAGACGAAGACGACCTTACGCGGATTATGGAAACTATGGTTGGAGCCTCGTCAGAGGAGGTGTAGAGATGAAGTTGATATCGAAGCTTATTATTAGTACGGTAGCGGTTGGAATTGGTGTTTTCCTTGGATATGAGGTATTAAAGAATCCTAAGCGGCGTGAGCAAGCGGCAAATACTATCCGGGGGCTTCAAAGCCAGGCATATGGAGTCATGAAGACCGTTGATGAATCAATCGTGCGTATTAAGTCTGAGCTCATGAATGATGCGGATGCAAATCAAGCATGGGTTGCAAAGCAATGGGATCAGTTTGGCATATAAAAAAAGTTTGGTTATAGCTATTAGTTAGGTACCAAACTAATATTCAATCAACAAGAGAGCAGGTATTTGTATCCTGCTCTCTTTTTCTTTGAAGTCATACGACTGTGCGCTCGTCCTCATGAACTTATTGTTACCAGTGAAAGGTGTAATAGAGAAGGTTAACTCACTATAGATGGAAGGTAGCCAAGATTCGGCACCGAGAAGCGCTGTTTAAGCTGTCCGCAAGCAGCATCAATGTCACTCCCGCGAGAGTTTCGAATCGTGGTCTCAACACCGTGCATCTTGAGACGACGTTGCAAGAGCTTAACCTTCTCAAGAGGAGAGGGTTTAAGAGGGCTATCAGCAATATCGTTTAACTGAATGAGATTCACGTGACAGAGGGTACCCTGACAAAAATCAATGAGCGCATTCATCTCAGGGGTTGTGTCATTCACTCCATCAATCATGGCATATTCATAGCTGGGGCGACGTCCGGTCTTTTCTGTATAGTCCTGTAGGGTTTCATAAAGGCGTAGCAGCGTGAACCTCTTTACACCAGGCATCAATAAGTTGCGTGTGCTTTGCACAGCGGAGTGTAGCGAGACGGAAAGGGTGAATTGCTCTTCTATCGTGGCAAATTTTCGAATTCCAGGAATGAGTCCACAGGTAGAAACGGTGAGATGCCGGGCTCCAATACCGAGGCCCTGAGGGTCGTTGAGTATGCGAAGTGCAGCAAGTGTTTCATCAAAATTAGCAAACGGCTCGCCTTGTCCCATGAACACAACGCTCGTCACACGCTCGTTAAAGTCTTTTTTCACATGGAGAACCTGGTCCACCATCTCACGGGCGGCCAACGATCGAGCAAGACCGTGCAAACCAGTGGCACAAAATGCACAACCCATAGCGCATCCTGCTTGTGTGGAAATGCATACCGCCAAGCGATTGCGATTCGGCATACCGACTGTTTCTACCGAGGTGCCATCAGAAAACTCAAGAAGATATTTACGTGATCCATCACGGGATACTTGTTGAGCTTTCTCGGTTGGCACATTAAAGGAAAAGCGCTCTGCGAGTTGGTTGCGAAAAGACTTTGGTAGATTGGTCATCTCATCAAACGAACATACGTTCTTTTCAAACAGCCACGATATAAGCTGTTTAGACCGGAAAGAAGGTTGTCCAAGCTCATGGGTGAGTTCTTCTAACTCTTTTTGTGAGAGGGTACGAATATCTTGGTACGTGGTGGATCGTTGCATACCGTTCCTTTCAAGGAAAAAACGCGCGTGTACCTCTACAATACTTGAACAGCCAGCTGCCTGCGCCCGCCATAGGTCTTGGGTCTCAGGCTCCATACTTGACGCATCGTTTACACATGTGTGAACGAGAAAGGATGTGAGGGTCGATGAGGGTCTCTGAGATGAGGATTGCGGTTCTTGCCGGCGGCTCATCAAGTGAGCGCGAGATCTCGCTTGCATCAGGTCAAAACGCTACACGAGCGCTTCAGACAGCTGGGTTTGGTTATGTTGAGTTGCTTGATACCGCTGCCACAGATTTTGTTGCCAGGATCACAACCGAGCACTGGGATACCGCCTTTCTCGCACTTCATGGCGCAGGGGGAGAAGACGGTATTATTCAGGGATTTTTGGAATTCATTGGTCTTCCGTATACTGGCTCGGACGTAGCTGCAAGCGTTGCGTGTGCAGATAAAGATTTAGCAAAACTGCTTTATAGCAAAGCGGGTATCCCAACGCCTCCAAGCGTTGCAATCGTAAAAGATGAGTCGTATGACGTGGAAACGATCATTTTGAACTTGGGTGACCAGTGCTTTGTGAAGCCCGCAGATAATGGATCCAGCTACGGTATTACCTTGGTTAAGGATGGACGCTATCTCGATGCTGCTATTCGCAAGGCATTTGAGTACGGGGATAAAGTGCTGGTAGAGAAGCGTGTGTGTGGCACTGAGGTTACGGTTGGTGTCTTGGATACCGGTGACTTGCGTGCGCTGCCAGTCGTAGAAGTATGCTGCGAGAATGAGGGCGCTGAGTTTTACGACTTAAATGTGAAGTATATCGATCCAGCAAAAATTCATCGTATTCCTGCGGAGATTTCAGAGGAAAACAATCTGATGGTGCAAGGGCTTGCCTGTCGTGCTCACCGAGCGCTTGGATGCTCGGGTCTCTCACGCAGCGACTTTATTGTGACTGATGATGGTCCGGTAATTTTGGAAACCAATAGTATTCCTGGTATGACGGACGCGTCGCTGTTTCCAGATGAGATTGCCCACACAGGAGATCTGACATTTCCTGAAGCTTGCGCTCAACTCATACACGCAGCACGCCGCCGTGCGGGACTTTGATCGTTTGACGGTAAGGATGCAACGAATTAAAGAGGCGTTATTGCCAGATACTCCTGACCGCGTGCGGGAGATCTATGAGAATCTGAGTGAATGGTCAAAAGTTCGATCGTTTGGCCTCATCGAAGACGATGTCGTGGTGTTTGATACCGAAACTACTGGTCTGTCGTCATCAGAAAACGAGTTGATTGAGGTTGGAGCCTTGCGCCTTCGTGGTCGTGAGGTGATCGACACCTTCAGTACCTTTGTGAAGCCTCATTCCTCAATACCAGCAGAAATAACAAGGCTCACCGGCATTCGCAATACAGACGTTGTAGATGCTCCTGCAGCAACGGATGTTATTGAGCAATTGGAAGCCTTTGTTGGTGGGGCACCAGTCATTGCTCATAACGCAAGTTTTGATCGAGCGTTTATCGAGGCGGTTGCCGGTGGTGAGCAGGTAAGCTCAATATGGATAGATTCACTGGCACTCTCACGTATTGCCTTACCACGTCTCACCTCGCACCGTCTGTCATTTTTAGCAGAGATATTTGATATCTCTGCTGTGTCTCACCGGGCAATTGATGACGCTCGTGCCTTGGCGGGTGTGTGGCGAATCTTGTTGACTGCCTTGTCTGAGTTACCAAGCGGATTGCTCCGCGCGCTTGCGAATATGCATCCTGAGCATACCTGGAGTTATCGCCCAATTTTTTCTTTTCTAGCTGGACAAAACCCCGGTGCCACCTTCTCTTTCCTTGATGAGCGGGGACAGGTTATCCGCGAAACGGAGCGAGAACCTAAGCGGGATGCGTCCGATGTATCAGGCCTTCTCATGCCAAGTCGTGATGAGGTGAAGTCGCAGTTTGATGCAGATGGTCTCGTAGGACATATGTATCCAGGATTTGAGATGCGATCCGAGCAGGTAACGATGGCTTCCGAGATACGTGATGGGATTGCGACCAGCACGCATCGAGTCATTGAAGCAGGAACAGGTGTTGGAAAGTCAATTGCCTATCTCGTACCTCTGGTTGCTGCAGCTCGCCTCAATAAGATTACGGTTGGAATTGCAACCAAATCAAATAACCTTGCTGATCAGTTAATGAATCAAGAGCTGCCACGTTTAGCGCGGGAATTAGGAGATGATCTGTCTTTTGTTGCGCTTAAAGGATATGACCATTACCCCTGTTTAAAGAAGGTGGAACGTGCCCTTCATGCGCAAGATGCAGCGAGCCTAAAGGATCCTGAAGCGTTTATGACAGCGCTTGCTACTATTTTTGCCACAGCTTGCCAGGGATCAAGCTTTGACTTGGATACCCTTGGGATTCGGTGGCGTCGCATTGATCGTTCAGAGCTGACAACTACCTCAAAAGATTGTACGCGCAGACTCTGCCCATTCTTTCCTGATCGCTGTGTTATCCATGGTACGCGCCGACGCGCGGCTTCAGCTGACGTGGTGGTAACTAATCACTCACTGCTCTTTCGCAATGTTGCAGCAGAAGGCAGGATTTTGCCACCAATTCGGCACTGGGTAATTGATGAGGCACATTCTGCAGAAGCTGAAGCACGACGACAATGGGCGCTGGAGGTTTCAGCTGATGAAACCCGGTCAATCTTTGAGCATGTGGGTGGACAGCGAAGTGGTGCCTTAGGTCATCTGATTCGTGAACTCGCAGGCTCAGATGCAGCAACGCTGTTCATGGGCATCTCTTCTAAAACAGTAGCAGCAGCTACTCGGGCTTCAACTGCTATGGCTTCCTTGTTCGAGGAGGCTCGCAAGGTGGCTCAAGATCTTGAGTCATCCGCGCCAAGCATATGGATAGGAGAAGAGCTGCGAGCTCAACCACAGTGGATACCGGTTGCGCAAGCACAGGAGCTTGCAATTCGTGCGCTTGATCAGCTTGTTTTAAATCTTTCGGCACTTGTTGAAACAGTTGGCGCTGAAAAACCCGAGATGATCGGTGATGTGGCAGACTGTGTGCGCCGTATTCGTGAGATGAAAAAAGCCTTAAATCTCATATGTGCAGGTACTGACCAACGGTATGTATATTCACTCACCGTGCCCCTTCGTGTGAGAGCCGGGGGAGAGCGGTTTCGCGCAGAATGCCTCGACGTTGGGGAAATGCTCGCTGATCAGTGGTTTCCAGAGATGGAAAGCGTTACCTTTACCTCAGCTACGATGAGTGTGTCAGACTCCTTTGAGCATTTCGTAAGCTCGATTGGCTTGAGTCGGCTAACACGCAACGCTCATCGGTCGCTTCACCTCAACTCAAGCTATGACTTTAAGCGGAATATGGCGATTTTTGTTGCAGAAGATCTGCCGGATCCACGCAATCGGAATGCATATCTGGCAGTTCTCAAAGACATGCTGGTTGATATTCATCGGAGTATGAATGGCTCGGTGCTCACGCTCTTTACGAATCGCCGCGATATGGAGGAGCTTTTTGAGAGCATCCAGCCCTTGCTTGCTCGGGAGGGTTTAGCACTGACGTGTCAGTTGAGAGGAATAAGCACGCGTCGTCTGCGCGATGAGTTTATCCACAATAAAGCCTCCTCGCTGTTTGCCCTTAAGTCTTTTTGGGAGGGTTTTGATGCAGCTGGAGACACCCTGCGCTGTGTAGTGATTCCAAAACTACCCTTCGCCATTCCCACCGACCCGCTCTCACTTGAGCGCCGCCGTCGAGATCCCCGCGCATGGGCTCATTACGACCTACCAGAGGCAGTTCTTGCGGTGAAGCAAGCAGCTGGTCGCTTACTGAGGACGTCAACCGATACGGGCGTTTTAGTGCTCGCGGACTCTCGCCTCGTGAGTAAGGGCTACGGTAAGAAATTCTTATCGTCTTTACCGGCAGGCTTTGAGCGTATTCGCGTAGAAGAGGTGGGAGATCGCATTGTTCGCTGGCAACAATATCTTGATCAACACTAGGCGAGCTCTTTTGCACTATCTATGAGGGCGCGTGCATAGGATATAAACCGCTCGGTAAGATCAAGTGGGGCTATGAGCTGAATTTCTCCCCCTGCAGCGAGGATTTGATCGAAAAGCCAAGGCTCAGATGTATAGGCAAGCTCGGCTGTAAGGGCTCCGGTAGGGTGGTCATCTTGCAGCTCGGCAGTTGTTTTGCCCATGCCAGCCCAGGTGCGCGATGCTAAAAGCTCGGCAGACGAAAACCGTATATGAGCGACCTGGCCGGATTGGTGCAGGCTTTCTGCGGTGCTGGTATGTGACCAATCGTGCGATATGACCGAGTCTTCGGTATAGGAAAGCTCAGCGATACGATCTATCCGATAGCGACGCTCAGCATTTGCATCAATATCCCAGGCAATGAGATACGCCGTTCCTGCTTCGAATTCAATATAACCAGGATCAATAGAACGCCAAGATGGTGCTGTTTCTCCACGTTTGCGGTAGAGCATAGAACACCGCACGCCATCTTGTATTGCTTCGGTAAGGACGGAGTAGTATTTCCCCGGCTCACTTCCTTGCGACAGATGAGCGGTGGAAGGTGAGGCATCAAGTGGGAGTAACGACCGTAAAATACGTGCTTTAACAGCCTCGTCAATCTGAAGCACATCTAAGAGATGGCTCAACACCATACCTTCAGGCAAGGTGAGGCGCATAGGCTTCATACGAGCTGCGTCTCCTATCAGCTCAACGGTGCCATCCTCATCACGCACAGCAGCTCGTGCTCCGCTCATACGATCAGCCAACGAGCCAATAATCTTGAGCGCCTGGCCAATCTGGTCTTGATCGAGCTGTAAGACACGGGCAATCTCTGTGCGATCGAGCGTATGGTGAGGAGCAGCAGAGAGCATCGTGAGAAGATCAAGCGCGACCGTAAGGTCGTCAGAGTGAGCTTGTGTGCGCCGCGTGTCTTGCGTGTTATGAGACATGAGCCTCAACCACCTTTCTGAGGTGCTCGCTCCATGCTTGTTGCAGTTGCGGTGGGCTTACGGGACGCATACCCAGACTTGAGGCATGGCTTAAAGCAAAAGCCGCAGCTGCCGTAAGGTTCTGCACTTCAGTCTTCCAGAGCCACTCCTCATCGGTCGATGTAAGGATGCCACGACCTTGTATAAGCGCTTCAAGCTCTTGCTTTCCAGTGCCTCTTGGAAACGAGAAAACAACTTCAGCTGGTTGCTCAGCAGGAAAATCAAAGGGTAAGAAGAGATAGTCTGCAGCAGTGAAGTCATTTGGGATTTCGTAGTGTTTTTGCGGGGCACGCACGCTCAAAACACGATCTGTGCGAAACGTTCGTATGTTGTTCTCATCATCAGCACCAACAAAATAGCAATGGCCATCTTGCATCGTGATGCCATAGACAGCTACAGTGCGATCAGTTTTTCTACCTAAAGCATCTTGATAGGAGAAAGGCAGGCGCTTTTGCATACAAAGCGCTGCCCATACAGCCTCACGTACACCTGCATCTGTCTCGTTTTGTTTGTTTGTATCCAGATGTTTGTGACCAAGATCAACTCGACCGGATTGGGCGGCAGCAAGTTTAATACGCAAGCGATCCAGCGTTTGTGAATAAGGGATATCAGAGCGCCTCTGATAGAGCTCAAGGGCGTCTTCAAGCAAAGCAATATCTTCAGGAAGGATGACACCCATTTGAGCATGGGTAGCCTCTCGATCAAGCATCCAGGTGCTGGAATCAGTTTGGAGCGACCCATCAGGCTTAATTTCTCGAATAATAATGCCGCGCTCGCGAAGATTTGCTCGGTCGCGCTGGAACTTCTTTTTATCAGACTCAGGATTTTCTGATCCATAGCCAAGATCCGAGTCGGCAATAATCTCTTCAGTTGTTGGAGGAACTGGCGAGACCGATACCATAAAAATAAGATTCATCAGGCGCTGAGCTGCTGAAATCGCATCAGTAGATCTGGTTGTTTGCCTATGACGCATAAAAATCAAACCTTCCAGCAAGAAGGGGATAGAAGTGAGGCGTACTCATTCTATTACACGAAAGCCACGCGATAGAATTCCTGCATTTCAGCGACGCTATGTCATTTGATAGAATGCTAGCTGTATAGTTTTTCATATGTGCATCCATTGTTGAATGTGCAATGGTCTGGATAACGAACAGCTGATGTGGAGCCCGTATGGCCAGTACGCAGAAGTATCTTAACCATCTCCTCCAGCAGGTGGGTATTACCCCAGCATGCAGTGAGGAGGAGCGCTCAGCAGCTGAGCGTCTTGCCGCGATCTTCAAGCACCATGGTTTTGATCCTCAAATTCAAGAGTTCACCTCAAGCTCAACCGCTACCTATGCAAAAGCTGTCTTGGGAGTGGCTGTATTTCTCGGCACGCTGCTCATGGGCTTTGGCGGGCCAGTTGGTATTTTTGGCTTTTTGCTGAACCTTGCAGCAGCAGTTATATATTGCCTTGAGCGCATGGGGCGTCCGGTGTTAACGCATCTGGGCAACGGTGGACTCTCTCAAAATGTTATTGCCTACCACCAGGCTTCAGGGCCTATGGCTTCCCCGCGCAATCGCCCGGTGGTCATTGTTGCCCACTACGACTCTCCTCGGGTTGATTTCTTAGCGCAGATGCCCTTTGCTCAATATCGTTCGCTTTTGATGCGCGCGCTTTTGCCAGCCATGATCATTCCTGCTGCAGTTTCCGTTCTCAACTTGTTGCCCCTCCCGGGTGCTGCTAAGACGCTGCTCTGGTTACTTTCTTTGCTGGTGGCGCTTGTACCTTTGTCATATGCAGTGGCGATTATTGCAAATCGCTTCATTTTGCCCTACACCTCAGGCGCAGTTTGCAATAAGTCATCTGTTGCAGCCATGTTGGGTGTTATGGAAGCAACCTCTCCGTATCAAGGAGAAGTGGAATTTCCTGATGACATGCCCTTTGATGAGTTTATGGCCGAACAGCAAGAGTTGGCAGCGAATCTTGCTGCACAAGCAGCAGTTGCTTTAGATGATGAGCAAGAAGAGCAGGAGATTGATCAGGTGGAACGTGACCTTTCTGATACCGGCCTCATCTCCGATGCTGCTTCTCATATTGATGACGAGGGCGCGCAAGCGGCATCCGATGATCAATACGATCAAGATCGGAGCATGAGTGATGGAGACGCCGCATCAACGCGAGCTTTCTCCACCGTACATGCTGAGATAAAGTCTTCTGATGCAACGGTTGAAATGGCGACTACGGAAGATGAAGATGGTGGGTCTTCAAACGAGGGCGGCTTAGACGCTAAAGTTGAGGATCATCCCGTCTCGTCGCTCCCAGTAAATGCATATGGCAACCTGCGCTTTGGTGAAGATATTATTCGTTCGCTCGGTATGGTGTCAGATGCGTGTCGGATTGTCTATGAGAGCACTGAAGATGATCCCGATGAGGCCGGAGATCTTTCTGCTATAGCTGCAGCTAATGATCGTTCGGCAGATGTGCACGCAATCGATCAAGATGCTGATGTGACCAACGATGAGTATCTCGAGGGAGATGCGTCACGTGGCGAAGATGGGCTTTCTGTTCCCAGCTCGGTGGCTGAGTTGGTTGCTGAGGGTGAAGAGCTGCACGAGGAGGTCAAGGACAACCAGGCGTCTGTGGCAGCCGACGAGCATTGTGAGGCTCAACATGAAGCATCGGCTCAGCATGCGCATGAAGATGAGGCTGGTGATGCTACTTCTGATCAGACTGCCGGTGTTGAGCAAGACGAGGCTTCTCAACCAGTCGCTCAGGTGAAGAATAGCCCGGCCGCACGGGATATGAAAACCGCGCGAGATGACCAGGATGCAACTACTGCTGATCCGGGGAAAACGCAGCTCTATCATCCAACAGAGACCGTTGACTCATTGATGGCAGAGATCAACGCCGCTGAGACAGGAACAAGAGGGGTTGATAGTACCCGCTCGATTCCACGTCAGATTCCACCAGTCGTTCCCGATGCCTCTGCACTGCAGACTTGCCACTCAGCGACCAGAAATGTCTTGTTTGATGTTCCCGATCCATCGCATACTACAGTAGATCCTTTCTCAGCACTACACACACCATCGCGCGCTGGTTTTTCGGTTGTGGATGCTGGTCAGAGGACGCCTCACGTGGAGGCGAAGGCACCAGAGCAAAAGCCTGAGGCTCAGCAGCCTGTTGCTGTAATACCTCCTGTTGCGGTAGATACTGAAGATGAAGTACAGCCATATGAGCCTGCCGAGCCTCGGGGGCTCGCGCGCCTGTTTGGTGGAAGAAAGAAAAAGAAGCGCGAGAGCATGAGTGAGTGGCTCGGCGTTGATAAGGACTTTAACGCTAAGAAAACCGGTGGAGAGATTGGATCTTGGGACAATTTTGACTCGGATGATGACTCAAGCTGGAAGGGCGGTGCCGCCGCCCCTGAAGGCTCAGAGTCCGCTGATCTGGTTGAGGCAATTACCTCGCTTGGCGACGATGAGCTTCTCGGCCACGATATTTGGTTTGTAGCAACCGGCTCATCTGAGTGGGGCAATGCTGGCATCAATGCCTTCTTAGCTGAACATCGCGATAAGTTGCGCGGGGTCTTTCTCATCAACCTTGAATCGGTGGGTGCTGGCCAGCTTTCAATCATTACCACCGAAGGGGAGAAGCGCCAGCTCAAGGGGGATCGTCGTATCATGAAGTTGGTCTCGCGTGTGTCTGCAGACTTCCATCATGATTTTGCAACCGCACACCTTCCCTTTGATACCGATGCCTATGCTGCCATGCAAATGAGCCTGCGCTCGTTGACGATCGCTGGTATGGATGGCACTCGCTTGGCGTGTGCAAGAACTGATGAAGACCAAACGTTCAACGTTGATGCAGAAAATGTTCAGGTTGTGGCTGATGTAGTTACTGAGGTAATTCGTCGCTCATAGGTAGAGAATTTTGAGCATACGCAGGAGGTGAGGCCTGCGTATGCTGGTATGCATGTTTGCTTGTATGCATGCTTGCTGGTTCGGTAGATAATGGATGTAGATGGAACAAAAGGAGGTGCCGTGATTCAGTTTATTAAAATGCACTGGAAAGTGTACGTTTTTTTGGCTGTTACGGCAGTCCTTTTAGGTGCAGCGGCAGCCTATATTGTGGGTGTAAAAGGATCTACGCCTCCTGAGTTGCGTGCAAAGCGCATAGCAGCCGAGCAGGGACAAACAGTACTTGAGCGAAGTGAAGGTTTGGCTTCCAGTACAGCAAACGCTGAAGGGTCTGCTGAACCTTCTTCTAAGGTCGGTAGTGAGGCATCAGGTAACGCTTCAGCTGAGTAAGTGAACGAGCTAACACGTACATCAATTGGCTGTGTGTGAGTAGATCCCCTACGAGGATTTACGCTGAGCGGGTATAGTCACAGACTCAGCGAGCAAAAACTACCAGGGTGCGGTCTCGTTGCCCAGTGACATCAGAAGAGCAGGTACAAAGGGTAATAAGGTGATCGGACAAAGGTGACGTTTCGGCGCGAGCTGAAGCGTAGCGCTGCAACTCGCCAATCCAGGCTGCTTTTTCATGTGCACTCTCAAACTCAAACCGCTGAATTGTGGTGTATGAGGCATCAACTTTGCATGCAAGCAGTGGGAAATATATCAAAGGATCAGCGCTGCCTTTTGGTGTGATTTTAAGCGTACCCAAACTTTGAAATACCTCTGGCTCATATGCTCGGTAGATGGTGCCCAATCCCACATATTCATCATCGAGAATATGGTGCCCATACACCAGCGCGTGATCGCTGAACAGATTACAACGGTAGTCAAGCTGGAGGCAGCCATAGGGATCGGGCTGACGATTACGGTTATGACAGAGATAAAACTCTTTGTCATCTGTGTCACGAGGGGTAAGTATAGGCTGGGATAGGGAGCTTTTCGTGAGCTCGAGAAAGGCAACAATATCCGGGTTGAGCTGCTGAAGATTCTCCCAATCAGCTCCTGTTTCTGGAGGGGTATTCTCATCGAGCAGCCTCTTGGGATGTGAGGCATGTTCGGGTTTTGTGGAGTGGGATTCTGAGTGCGTTGCCCATGCTCCCAAAATCCCACTCACAAAAAGACTCCCTGCTACAAATATGCGACGCGTATACGTACGTCTCATAGTCTTGGTCTCACATGCAAGAGGAGCTGTATAACGGAGACACAACCAATGGTGGCTGTGGTGACGATGGCTGGGAGCAGGTTCGTCGTGCCGGTTTGCGGCAAAGGCGTATGTTTGGGCACGGCACGCTGAATAACATGGTCTTCATCGTGTCCTTCAAGGCCGGTTCCACCCCCATTGCGATACAAAGACAGCTGTACATAGTTTTCCAAAGGTGAGCCTTCGGTATAGGAGTCGGTAACCTTGAGCTGAATACGTGCCGGCTCTGCTGCCTCTGCATCATGTGCGCGTTGGCTTTGAGCGCTTTTGATATCGTCATGAGGGCGTTTTCGATCAGGACGGTTCCAGTCTGTGCCTATAGTGGTGAAATGTTTCTCAACTCGTCCGTATTCGAACCTAAGTCCAATTACGTGCTCATCTGGGTCCAGCCCAAGATCGCTAACGAACAGTGTCGTACTGCTATCCGTTGGAAGGTCTTGTTTCCACAGCCTCCAGCCGGTGTAATCAAGTGCACGCCCATCGTCGCCCAAGGTCTTTTTGGTTTCAGGATGGCTCAGCCAAGGATTGTCTACACCGTCTGTAAGCGTTGCATTGGCATCGGATGCCTGGACTGCATCTTCGCTCTGCGAGTGGTTGGTTTGAAACCACAGATTCATCTTATTGTCAGCGTCGCCAACCGTAACTGGAGTGGTGACGGCAACTAAGGTTGCCCGTCCTTCTTTTACTGCAAGCAACTCGTCTTCAACGGTGCACTCATCTGTCCAGGAGTTCGAGGTATTCCGAAAGGCGATCGTATAGGCATACGATCCATCTTCGGATTCTTGCGCAGGAACACCTCCCTCACAGGCTGCTTCTACGTGTTGAGCCAAGGGCCGTGCTACCTCTTGTTGTTTATCCACCTCGCCAGAAATCGTGAGCGGAGCATCATGCATTACGACCGTTTGAATTTCTTCCGTTTCTAAAATGCTGAATTCAACAGGGTTAGCAAGGTCATAGGTTCTGGGTGTCATGCGCTCAACGAGTGTGTATGTTCCCGGGGGCAGCGCTTCTATCCGATGTGGTTCAGTGGTTGAGGTCCAAGAAGCAATCTCGTTGCCCTCTGCATCAAAAAGAGCAAGTTCAGCTCCGGCAACCTCGTTTTCTGTACTCACATCACGCTTGCTCAATTCAGTCTTGGTCGGCTCGTTAGCAACAACCTGCTCCAACACAACCTCTTTTGTATCCCGATCATGCCATGTGAACTCAATTAGAATCGGCTCAGCTTGCATGACATATCCGAGTGGAGCCTTGCGCTCGATGAGGTGGAACTGGGTTGTATGGCCTCCAAGTGGCAGGGGGCGAGATTCGGCTCTGCCATCTTGATCCGTTTCAATATGATCCATAACCTGGCCTTCTGTGGCTATGACCGTGCCATCTGGTAAAACGATGTCTTGCGCAGCGGCAATGTCAAAGCGAGCGCCAGCAAGTGGTTCGTCGCTGTTCTGAGGTGTTTTTAGGATATGGAGGCGACCGTAAGCGCGATCATTAGCCACGCGTATGACCACGAAGGGATCGCCCTGGTCTTCTCCCTCAACCGTGAAAGGAAGCTCTTCTATTGTGACTACATAAGGTGCTGGGGCGGCGATTTCACGCAGCTTGTATGAGCCTGCCTGCAACAGGCCGGGAAGCGTGACTGTTCCATCATCGCCGGTGGTAAAGGTATCGAGATGCGAAGGTGATGGATACCAAGCCTTTTGAACAATAGGGTTTCCCTCAAAATCTAGAATCTGAAATGAAAAGCCAGCGAGCGGTACAGTCTTTCCTGTTTCTGCGTCAGTCTTAATGATTTGTAGACGTGACGCACGCGCTCGGTTGCCTACCGTGTAGCGCAGCGTTGCTCCATTAACCATCTGATCTGCCGGTATTGTCCAATCTGAAACAGGAGCAAAGCCTTCTGGTACGGTTTCTGCACGCTCTCGCACGGTATAGCCTGCTTGATCGTAAGGTAAGGCACCGTGGATGTGTTCGTGGTGATCCCCAGCACCAAACCATTGGCCTGCAGTTGTAGCATGGCCATCGTGGTCAGTGGTAATCGTTCCTACCGTTTCATTCGTGGTTCCAGAGATGATGTCGAACGAGATCCCAACCCCAGGACGCTCCAGTTTGGATCCTTGATCATCACGGGCATCAAGGAATTTAGAAATCTCAATATCAAAGGTAAGGGGATGCTCTACAAAGTCTGCCTCAGGAATGAGCTCAATGATGCCCGCCTCATTCTGACCTTGCGGGGTAATTTCATAGGTATGCACACGCTCATCTAAGAGATAGCCCACCGGTGCTTTAAGCTCTCGAACGTCGATGGTGCCTAAAGGAATATTTTCAAAAATTACTACACCTTCTGCTGAGGTTGCTCCCGTGGCTTCCCAGCCTGGGGTTGAGCGTGAGCTGATGTGATAGACAGCACCTTCTAACGTGGCGCCAGCCTGAGCGATTCCAAGCGTGGCAGAGTCGCGTTTACTGATAACGAGACGGGCACATGCTGGCTGCTCAGGCGCGTGTACCGTGAGCGGAGTCGTTTCAACATTCACACGCAGCTGTTCAGGATTTACGAGATAGCCGGGGGATGCCGCCGTTTCAACGGCGTAGTAGTTTTGATTCGGAGCAAGTGAGCAGTGAGCATTTCCCTGCTCGTCGGTTATCAGATGTGCTACACGCTCATGGGTGTCTGAACGAAAGATTTCATACTGCGCGTTGGCAAGTGAATACGATGGATTGTTACCAGTCAGTTCAGGTGAGCTTGAGCGTTTCTCGATGATAATGGGGATCTTTTTGGTGGCAGTGAGGATTGATTGATGGGGAGAAGAGCTCCCTTCGCTTTGGAGCCATAGATGGGCACATCCTTGTTCAGGAGCTTTCTCACCTTGATTGCGGTACGCAAGACCGGCCTGGTATAAATCCCACGCAACTTGTTTCACTTCGGGATCAGGCTCTTTTGCCCAACGCTCATAGTAGTAGCGATTACCGTGATAGCTTGTCGTCTTACCGGTGAAGGTCAAAAGATCTGGCCGTTGATCTGCAATAGCGAGCCACGCTGCCAAGGCGGTTGCAAGCTCCGCACGCTCACCTTGCAGTCCTCCTATCTCACGAACAATCTCACCGTCGTATCCGTGGTAGAGCACATAATCGACCTCTGGAATTCCGAGCTTTCCTCCAGATGTGAGACGTTGTCCCTCAAGGGGAATCTTTAAGTAACCCTGTGCACAGTAACCAATATTGCCTGCGCTGTTGCCGTCTACACGGATGAACTGAGGCGGTGGGTCACGATGAGAGTACCCGACCGTAATTGAGGTGACGGTAACTGTTTCATCAGCTTCCGCACGAACACGTGCAGGGCTGAGCAACATAATTCCTGCAATAAGTAGTGCGATGAGTGCACATGCAGGTAGATACGCTTTCTTAACCACAACAAGCCCCCTTCTTCACTGAGATTGGAGGCTGAGCGTACCGTAGGAGTTCTTACAAAATAGAGGTGGAGACGGGCAGAATGCTCACAGTGGATGATCCGACAACTCAGCAAAAACTAACAAGCCAGTACCTTGGGTCGGCTCATATGGAATATAGGAAAAAAGTGATCCATTACATGAGCGGAGTCTCTTCAAAAAAGACACCACCTCTTGGAGGTGGTGTCTGCATCTACGTAGACCCTTTGACCGCGTGCCAATAAACAGACAGCTGCAATTCTCATGGGTGCATGTGCTTTGTGATGGTTGAGCCCACATACCCGTATGAGTGGGGACAGCATGTATGTATGCGGTGGTTGAACCCTGAGTCCACCTGAGCGAGTGCGTGTACAAACACATTACAAAGCTGCAACACTAACAGGAACAGGTTACTAGGCCTGAGTAGGCTTGGCATGCGAGGGTGTGCTTCAAAGCCTAGAGCAGCTTTTCCACTGCAGGACGCACAACGGTGGCAATATCTGCCGTAGGCTCAAAGCGTGCAACAACCTGGCCGTTCTTATCGAGCAAGAACTTCGTGAAATTCCACTTAATATCAGCGCTTTGCTTCCAATGAGGATCATCTTCATCAAACATCTTCGTGAGGATGGGTGTGAGTTTGTGGTTCGGGTCAAAACCAGCAAAACCCTGCTCTTTCTTTAACCAAGTAAATAAGGGGTGTTCATGCTCGCCATTCACCTCTACCTTGGCAAACTGCGGGAAGGTGACACCGAAGCGCCCTGTACAAAAGGTGTGAATCTCTTGAGCGGTACCAGGTGCCTGGTTGCCAAACTGGTTGCAAGGAAAATCAAGAATCTCAAAATCCTGATCTCCAAGATCTTGATACAGTTTTTGTAAATCAGCATAGGTGGGGGTAAACCCACACTCGGTAGCCGTGTTTACAATAAGCAGTACTTTTCCCTGGTAGTCGGCAAGATGTACATCATTGCCCTGCATATCTTGTACGGTGAAATCGTAGACGGAGCTCATCTGATCTCTCCATTCTAGTCGCGAGGCGACTTTACGAGGGCACCCTCCGTGCCCAACCTGTATCTCTCTTGCCCGGAAGCTCTTCTATCTATGCACGCCAGCAGGAGAGTTGCTGTTTTGCAGAGGGAGATGAGATGGGTGGGCGATGGACTACCGCGATGGGATGTAGCGATGGGCTACAACAACGGACTACAGCGATGACTACAACAATGGACTACAACAATGAGCTGCGCGTAAGAAAACCTGTAAACAAAACAGCAAGGCGCATAAGCCACCATTGCTCGCCAGCCCTTATTCATCCTCTTGCTCACAAATGCCGAGGGCACAGAGTCTCAGTCCTAGAACGCTCCCATCGCGCCCAGCCCATGGATGAAAGATCAAGAAACAGGCGTGTCCAACCTATGCATGAAAGAGCGGTTCTACTGGTAATAAGTCTGCAATACCTGTATGAATCTAGGCGGGAATTCAATACCGTTGATACTCTTCATAAAACCGTTCACCGAAATATATTTCCGTACAACCTAAGCGTCCTTACCCTCAGTCAGAAAATTATGAGGATTGCGCAACATGAGGTCGCAGCATGAGGTCTCGTCGTATGTGCAGACAGAGCATGAGAATAACAAGGGGTGTACGGTATGGGCGATGCAAGGAAGACGGTACAAAGCAACAGCTCCACGAGAGTGGATCAGCTGTGGTTACAAAAACGCCGACCGAAAAACCTGAGTATACGCTCCGGTCTTGCTACGCTTTTTGTAGCAGCTCTCCTTGCTCTGAGCCCCACAGGTGTTCGTCCGGCTTTAGCAGCGGTATCTGAACCAACAGTAGCCTCTGCGCTCGATACATCCGCAGTACTTACCTCCACTGCTGAAGCGGAAGTCACTGCATTATCTGATGCAACTTTCGCACCAACAGCATCGCACGCAGACGCCCTATCCTCAGATGCTCAAGCATCGCAAAACGAAAAATCTCATACCGTGTTAGCAGCAGCTCCTGCCGAAGCACAAGATCCTGCAGAAAATATCGCTCGAGGTATGCAGGTTGTAGCTGATTCTGTAGAAGCACCGAGCTTGCCCGCATCAAAAGCGGTGGATGGGGATACCAGCTCTCGCTCTTCACGTTGGTCCAGTGTGGTAGATGCCAGCCAAAACCGAAACGGCGGACCTCATTGGATTGCCATTGATTTTGGCAAAGAGCGGAGCATTAAAACCGTCCGTATCTTTTGGGAAATGCGTAAAGCCAAGGGATACCGCATCCAGATTGCAACAGGGGATCAGATGCCAGCGGCTGATAGCGCTGCATGGCAGACGGTGTATGAAAATCCGTCTCATCCATCGGCACTCAGAGATATGATCCGTCTGAATCAGGTAGCGACCGGTCGTTATTTGAGGCTGTATGTGGATGAAAATACCTATGCAGACCCCGATGGTGGCGTTGCCTGGGGAAATATCTCGCTGTTTGAAATCGAAGCCTATGGTGGTGAACCGCCTGTATCTGAGACCTTAGAAGATGTGGCTGCAGCTATCAGCCTTACCACGCCAGGGCCCACAGACACTAAGCTCAACATACAGCTCCCACAGTCGCAGCGTTTTATGGCTACATATAACGGAACTGATTATGAGCAGGTGATCGGAGACGATCTAACGATTTACAAGCCTATCGTGGATACTCAGGTTGTTGTGTCGTTTAAGGTTGTTGAGAAAGAGAACCCCGGAAATATGATTTTCCGCGAGATCCCCGTTACTGTTCCTGGATCTCATACCGTGGAGGCTGAAGATAATCCAGCGCCAAAAATTATCCCTGAGCTACGTGAGTGGAAGGGTGGATCTGGAGTGTTTTCGATCTGTCCAACCTCACGTATTCTCTATGCTGATCCAGCTTATAAACATGCAGCTGACGAGCTTGCCAATGATTATTCCGATCTATTTGGTACACAGCTCGAGGTAGTTGCAGGTTCTGATGCGCAAGCAGGAGACATCTTATTGACGCCAGCAGGCACTGACCATAATGAATTGGGAAACGAGGGCTACTATATGGAGGTTGGCGATGCGGTTACTGTCCGTGCGGGAGGCCCTCAGGGTGCTTACTGGTCTACGCGGACGGTGTTGCAGGCGCTGGTAGGCTCAAATACCAAGAGTATTCCGCAAGGTACTGCTCGCGACTATCCTTTGTATAGGGTGCGCGGACTTATTTTAGATGTGGGGCGTAAAACCTTTACGCTTGATTTTTTGAAACAGCTCAGCCGTGAGCTTGCCTGGTATAAGCTGAACGATCTGCAGGTTCATCTCAACGATAACTATATCTGGGTTGAAGAGTATACCGACGACAAGGTTGATGAGGCATACTCAGGATTTCGTCTTGAGTCTGATATAAAGGCCGGGGGCGATAGCGGTCGTAATAAGGCAGACCTCACCAGCAAAGATGTCTGGTATAGCAAAAAAGATTTCCGTGATTTTATTACTCAAGCACGGGCTATTGGTGTCAACGTGGTTCCGGAGTTTGATACCCCGGCGCATTCGTTGGCGTTTACTAAAGTGCGCCCCGATTTAAGAACACCAAGAAGCATGACGCACCGCGGAAATGATCATCTGAATATTGCGACAAAGTATGATGAGTCACTTTCCTTCGTGAAAAGTGTGTGGGATGAATATATAAGCGGTGAAAACCCTGTTTTTGATGAACAAACAACTCTCCATATTGGTGCTGATGAGTTTGAAGCAGATGGTGACGCATACCGTCGTTTCGTAAATGATTTGTTTGCACATATTGAAGCTACAGGGCGAACGACACGTATCTGGGGAAGCCTGTCTCACATTCGCGGAAGCGGTAATGTAGCAGTTCAGGGCACATCAGCCTCAGGTAAACTGCGCGAGATCAATCTGTGGAACGGCACATGGGCCGATATGAAAGAGATGTACAAGCTCGGATTCGGCCTCATTAACAGTAATGATGGAACGTACTATATGGTGCCGAATGCTACTTACTATGGCGACTATCTCAATCCGGCAACGGTGTATAACAGCGCTATTAACACTATCGGGCGCACTACGATTCCGGCAGGCGACAAACAGATGCTCGGTGGCTCGTTTGCAGTGTGGAATGATATGACAGGCCGCCGCGAAAATGGCATGTCTGAATATGATATCTATGATCGAATTCGTCATTCAGCAGCTTATTATGCGGCCGCAAGCTGGGGCAAGACTTCACTTCCCTTAAATGCGCTGACTGAGCGTGCAGCACAGCTGGGAGATGCGCCAAATACTAACTTTGGTTATAAGGTTAAAAAAGATCAATCTGGTGTAATTGCCCATTATAAGATGAATAACCTGTCGGATTCATCTGGCATGGTCGAAGATTTGACGCTCGACGGAGGGGCTCAGCTTGTTACCGTGGACGGCAGGAACGCTCTTAAGCTCGTAACTGGTTCTGTTGTTCAAACAGGTCTCGATACTGTTGGTCTTGGCAACAATCTACGTGTCAAAGTAAAGCGTACCAACGCTTCAACTGACGAGCAGATTCTTTTTGAGAGTGCTTATGGTGCAATCAAGGCCATACAAAGCGGAACAGGGAAAGTTGGTTTCTCACGTGAGGGACGAGACTACTCATTCAATTACAAGCTGCCCGTGGGTGAGTGGGTTGAGCTTGAGTTTAAGAATATAAAAGATTTCACAACACTTTATGTAAACGGAACAAAAGTAGAGACACTTGGTCAAAACGGAAGAGGCAAGCTCAAAGCAACCTCCATGCTTCCTTTGAAGCAAATTGGGTCAAAAACTCATGGCTTTGAGGGCTTTATCGACGATGTTCGTGTATCAAGTGACGCAGCGTTTTCTTCCACTATGAAATTAGATGCGGCACTCCAAAAAGCTCGGGCAGTGTTAACAGAGACGAATGATCCTGAGTTGCTCCGCCTCGTTCAGGAAGCTGCACCTTTAGTTGAAGAGATGAACCCGGAGGGTGAGGCTATACAGACGGCTCTCTCAGCTCTATCAAAAAGATTGTCGGAATTGTCCTTTAAAAAGGCAAATTACGAACAGGTCGATGCGCTTCTTGCGGCTGTTCCAAAAGACCTGTCGCGGTTCAGCGCAGAGAGCGTTCATGAGCTCAACGAAGCCATACAGGTCATTGAGCGTGACTTACCGGCGGCTATGCAAGAGCAGGTTGAGGTATATCGAACCCGCCTATCTCGTGCACTTAAGGCACTTACGCCAAAACCTGCAGATGAAATGGTCGCCTCTGTTGTTTCAGCAACGGCTTCAAGCGAAGAAACCGCCCAAGAGAATACACCGGCTTCAGCGGCGTTTGACGGGGATCCAAACACGATCTGGCATACTCGTTGGTCATCTCAACCGGATCAGGGCCCAACATATTGGATTGAAGCGAAGCTTCAAGAGCCATCTTCTGTGACAGGCATGGTGTATGTACCGCGCTCTGATGGAGAAAATGGCAGGCTTGAGCAATATCGTGTTGAAGTGAGCACAAACAATGGTGCGAGTTATAAGAGCGTTGCTGAAGGTGCTGTAAGCAACCCAGCGCGCCCCACTACCATTTCTTTCGACGCTGTAGATGATGTCACGCATGTGAAGTTGGTATTTACCAAATCGAAGCCTGGCAATCGTTTTGCATCAGCTGCAGAGATTCAGATTCAGGTTGATGAGAGCAAGAAGGACATACAACGGCTGCAAGAAGCTTTAAAGCAAGCAAAGAGCCTTGCGGAAAAGAGCTACACGCCCGCGTCGTGGGCAAAGCTTGCTGAGTCACGTGAAGCTGCTCAAGCTATTGTCCAAGCGGCTAGCCCTGCAGCCGCTGATGTGACCCATGCGCTTACCAGCCTCTTGAATGCTATGCTCCAGCTTGATGCTGTAGAAATTAAGGATCCGGTGCCTCCAGCGCCTGATCCTCACGATACCCCGGGTACCGAAAACCCGGATCCAGGTACCGAGCAACCAAACCCGGGCACCGAGAACCCGAATCCGGGTACTGAAACCCCGAGCGTCAAAGAATACAGCGTTCAGTTTGTGGTCGATGGTGTGGTTAATGCCACAATACAGGTAAAAGAAGGTGAGCTCGCGCCCCGCCCGCAAGACCCAGTAAAGCCTGGCTATACCTTTATGTATTGGGCAACGCCAAAGGCTGTACAAGTCGGCGTGCATACTCAAGGAGCTCGTCTGCTTATATCTGCTCCTTTGAACTTGTTGGGTATACAGACGCTTGAAGCCTACGACTTCTCGCTGCCTGTTACGAAAGATCTCGTACTGACTGCAGTGTTCAAGAAAAACGAAGAACCGCTCTCCGGGAAACACAACGAGCACGTGCAGAAAAAGGATTCAAAGAAGCAAGGATTGGGAAAACCAGCTACTAAGTTACCTAAAACTTCAGATGGTATTGGTGTAGCCGCAACCGCTCTTTTCAGTGCAGTAGGAGTTTTGACTACAGGGGTTCTTACCTCCCGCCGTCGCAGGAAGTAGCAGAGTATACAGAGTGTAAAAAGGTGCCTGCAGTGTTTATGCTGTAGGCACCTTTGTTATAGAGGAGACAAGGTTTCTGAAGTTTGGCAGAGCATATATTCCTAAAGCTATTATCTAGCCCTGGGGTTACTATGCTGAGACTATGAGAAACATACAAGCACTCATTGTGCATACGCCACAAGTATCCTCGATACACTTTGGAGAAGCACAGGCGTGCAAAGGACGCAGATGCTAAAGAAGCGCGTCCACAGCAGGTTTAACTACCGTCTCAATATCGGCAGTTGGTTCAAAGCGCTCAACTACATGCCCGGTGCGATCAACTAAAAACTTTGTGAAATTCCAGGTAATATCGGAACTCTCTTGCCATTGAGGATTTGCCTTGCTGAGTATATCAACAAGGATGGGCGTGATTTTATGGTTTGGATCAAAGCCAGCAAACCCGCGCTCGCTCTTAAGCCATGTGTACAGCGGATCCTCATGATCGCCATTAACCTCGATCTTGCCAAACTGAGGGAATGTGACCCCAAAGCGTCCTGTACAAAACGTGTGAATTTCCTCAGCTGTTCCTGGAGCCTGCTGACCAAACTGGTTGCACGGGAGATCAATAATTTAAAGTCCCTTATCGTGCAGCTCTTCATAAAGCTTTTGGAGATCGGCGTACGTAGGGGTAAAACCACACTCTGTTGCTGTGTTTACAATAAAAAGAACCTGACCGGTGTAGTCCGAAAGGCTTACGTCCTGTCCTTCTCGGTCTTTTATTGAAAAGTCATACACAGAACTCATTGTGTACTTCCATCATCAAAAAACGGTGTTATGGGTAGCCCGCGCGTCTATCGAGCGCAAACTACCTATACAACCTGATATCCGATGCAGCTGTTGCTATGCAGATCTAAAAGAAAAGAGATACAAACCATAGAGTTCAGCACAAAGACAATGAGATGGAGCGGGCGACGGGACTCGAACCCGCGGATACGAGCTTGGGAAGCTCGTGCCTTACCACTTGGCGACGCCCGCAAAAGCAGTATCATGGAGTATACCGCATCTGTGCTTCCTGTCGTTTGAAAGCCTTCCTTCTTTCAATAATCTTGCCTTTTGAGACGAATCTGTAGATAGATGATATTCATTGGAATTCTTATAAGAAAGACGCACGTAAAGGCACACTCACAGCGCTGAGGACATTAGAAAGACGCACACAGAGGAGCCCTCACAAAACAGAGGATTGTTCTTGTATCACGATGTTTATCTTTAGTTTATTTAGGAGATAGAGCGCCACGGTATTAAACCCGCTATGGCGCGGGTTGTATTTCGGTGATAACAAATCCATCAGTGAGGTTTATCACCTGGAACTGATTAGATGTACCCTCACAAGAGCTGCCCGTATCAGGAGTCTCCTGTTTTTTATTGCATAGTAGTTTTACTACAGCCCGCTCACCACCATACATATCTACCACCTCAAGAGGACGATTCCGGTCAGGGTAAATACTTCCCTCTGGGATTTGGTGAACAATCATCTTAGGACCAAGATCACCACCTAAGTGCCATCCACAGAGTGTTGCGCCTGCCGCAATGATAAAAACTGCATATAAGATGAGTGCAATACGGTTAATGCGCAGGAGTCGGTGATGCCACTCTTCAAAGGTTGAGCGGGCGGTTGAAAGATCATTCCTACCACTTATTAGTCTGCTTAACACTATATTTAGCATCATACCGATCATCATTGTTATCAAAAACGGTATGGTTGCCGATCCTGTATAGCCTAAAGACTGGGCAAGGCTATATGGAAAGACTGCAAACATTACTAATATAAAAGCCTCGCCAACCGCACGCATAAGCTCAACTGATAAGAGAGCCGATGCGGCAAATACGTTCTGATCGCAGATGAATCGAGTGGATAGAGCACCGAAGACAACAAGTAGAACAGAAAGAATGCACAAGGCAAAAAGAGCGACCCAGGGCAGCCGCTCAGTCCCTTCTACGCTCAATGTGTGATTTGCAGAAATATAGGCCGCTATTGTCAAAAGTGTTATGGCGCTTGCTGCCACAAGAAGCGAAAGGAGCGTAATTACTACGCCTTTATTGGGACGCTTCTTAGAAAGCCAAAATAGCCCCCCGAGAGAAAAGACCAGGCCACAACAGGCGCTTACGAGTAAAGGCAGATGTTCATCTGTGATTATGCAGGTAAGGGACAATATAGGCAGAAAGAGAAACACTGCATACGCAACGATTGTGAGCGATCCCACCTTATCACTCAATATCTGCGGGGAAGCCTTCTGGAGAGTAATGCTTGCTCGACGAATGCAGGAGAAACGTATAAATATCCACGGTGCGGCGGCAATGAGCAAAATAGCTGGCTCAATGAGATCAATTGGAGCGGGAGTAATAAGCCTGGTGGGGTAGCCTGCAGACAGTGCAATTCCAACATGATAGAAATACGCCACGAGCGCAGACATACCAGCAAGGGCAGAAAGAAGGCTAATAAGGTCACCTATATGATCGCTTATATGTGATGACATGGAGGTCTGTGATTGAGAAGAGGCGGTTATTTGTGTTGTAGAGGCCTGGTTATCCATAGACTCTTTCTCCATCATCTCCGCTTGCAGCTACGGCTGCATGCTGACACACGAGACTATTGTTCGTTACTAATATATGTTGTCCTCATATCTTACAGGAGCGGATAAGGGTATTTAGCTAAGAAGAAAGTACCTGTGAAAGAAGTCTTACGCGCGCTTTGGATGGCTGTGTTGTGGGCATAAAGCGTACAGATTGGATGCCTGTGTTGTTGATATACAGCGGTCAAAAATGGACATACTATGTGTCGTCTATACGTTCAAAAAAGTAAAGAGCTTAAAGAAACCCCTGATAAACTTAGTCAGGCAGCATGGTCTATCTAAAATGTTCTAGCTGAAAACAAAATAAAACCGAGATGCTGAAAAAAATCTCGCTAATCGCTTGACAACTTAAGCGGGGGGGGGGGCTATTCTCTGGTCATCCCAGTTGTCGATTTAGTCGATGAGAAATGTAGGCTGATCTGTAGAAGGAGTCAGGGGTTAGGTATGAACATTAAAAGAAAAGTTGCTGTAGGTGCAGTAGCGGCGAGTTTCCTGATTGCAAATATTGTTCCTGCTGCATTTGCTGCGAACAACTATAAGCTTGGTAGTGGCCCGGCTGCTATTGCCGCTCGCGATCAGGCTGTTATTGATGTCAATAAAGTGGACCGTCCCAAGGTTCTTATTGAGCAGAACAAGAAGCTCAAGCCAATGCTCGAGCAGATGGTCGCTGCTGCCGATGCAGATATTGCTGATCTTGAGAAGGCAATCGTTGCATCTACTGATCTCATCAAGCAGCTGACTGCTGAGAATCAGGCAAAGATCGATAAGAACACGTCTCGTATTGCCGAGATCGATGATATGATCGCCACCTATACAAAGGCCGGCACTCCCCCCGAGTACTACCTCCAGAAAGAGATTGCTGAGAAGAAAGCACTTGAGGAAGAGAACGTTAAGCTCAATGCTGAGATTCCTGGTGTTCCAACAGCTCTGAAGTCCATTTCAGATAACAAGGCATCACTCGAGAAGCTTCGTGAAGAGCGTCGTCAGATGAGGAATGTCCTTCGCGTGATGGAGTTGAACCCTGGTAAGCAGCTCGGCATTACCGTTGATCAGCGTCCGTCGGTACCAACCGAGAATCCTTCGGAGACGCCCGAGAATCCGTCCAATACCACTGAGAATAACGGTACTCAGACGCCTTCTGGTAACGCTGAGAATAAGCAGCAGCCTGGTTCCAAGGATGAGAAGACCGAGACTCCTGACTCCAAAAAGTCTTCTGGTGCTAAGACTAAAAAGGAAACCAAGGCCAAGAAGCTTCCTGCAACTGGCGATAGCATCGTAGGTTTGGTAGCTGGCATGGCTGGCTTCGTAAGCACCATGGGTGCTGTCCTGGTACGTAAGTTCAAGTAATTAGCTTACATACAAAAGACAGAATGCAGCCACTTCGGTGGCTGCATTTTTTTGTCACTATTGAGGCTTCTTCTCGTTTCATCTCTAGCGTTTTAGCTATAAAGCGTTTTTAAGTTCGTAATGAGTTGCTAAGCGTATATAGCTTGGTCGTCATACAAGCTATATGGCTGAGGCTGATAGGCCACAAAAGGAAACATAAGCCCCAGCACACGCCATACATGAGTGATGTGTACAATAGCTGTACGATAGCTTGTTTCACATAGCGGCAAAGGGGCATGCATGATTGATCGCTATACCCGTCCTGAGATGGGCCACATCTTTTCGCTCGAAAATAAATATGCTGTCTGGCAAGAGATTGAAGTGCTTGCTTGTGAGGCTCAAGCTGAGTTAGGTCACTGTGGCATTACGCGTGAGGATGCAGCATGGATTCGTGAGCATGCTGCATTCAATACAGCTGAGGTTGACGAGATTGAAGCTGTGACAAATCATGACGTTATTGCCTTTCTTACTAATATGGCAAGTTATATTGATGCTGAGGTGCCAGATGGTAAGCCTCGGCCAAGTCGCTGGGTTCACTATGGCATGACGAGCTCAGATTTAGGAGACACGGCTCTGTGTTATCAGCTTACTCAGGCCTGTGATCTCTTAATTGAAGATTGTCGTAGTCTGGGGTCAATTTGTCAGCGTCGAGCGCTTGAGGAGCGTAATACGCTTTGCGTAGGCCGTACTCACGGTATTCATGCTGAGCCAATGACGTTTGGAATGAAGTTTGGAAGCTGGGCTTGGGAGCTGAAGCGCACGCTTGAGCGCCTTATAAGTGCGCGAGAAGGCATTGCATATGGCGCTATTTCTGGCGCTGTTGGCACCTATAGCTCAATTGATCCCTATGTTGAAGAGTACGTATGCCGAAATCTTAGCCTTGTGCACGATCCTTTGTCCACGCAGGTCATTAGTCGCGATCATCACGCTCAGCTAGCAGGAGTTCTTGCTACCTGCGCGGCTACCCTTGAGCGTATTGCAATAGAGATTAGAAGCTTGCAAAAGACCGATACCTTAGAGGCAGAGGAGCCATTTAAGAAGGGTCAAAAGGGGTCTTCGGCAATGCCGCATAAGCGCAATCCCATTACGATGGAGAAGGTCTGCGGCCTCTCGCGTGTGGTGAAGGCAAATGCTCAGGTGGCCTTTGATAATGTAGCACTTTGGCATGAGCGCGATATCTCTCATAGCTCTGCTGAGCGCGTGGCTCAAGCAGATAGCTTTATCGCTCTTGACCATATGTTTCAATGCCTGATTCGTGTGGTGGATGGACTGGTGCTTTATCCGGCGCGCATGCGAGCAAATCTCGACCTGACGCGTGGACTCATCTTTTCATCCAAGGTGCTGCTTGCTCTGGTAGATACTGGTATTACGCGTGAGGATGCGTACAAGATCGTGCAGCGCAATTCTATGACTGTTTGGGATGATGTGCACAACGCAGTACAAGGGCCAGGTCTTCGCGAGCGCCTAGAGGCAGATCCAGAGTGCACGCTCAGCTCAAAAACGCTTGATGAGATCTTTGATCCCTGGGATTTCTTAACACGTATCAATGTGGTGTTTGATCGCTTGGAGACTCTCGAGTTTTAGGTCTTACAGCCTAGCTTGTAAGCGCTTGAAATGCAGGCGCTAGCATGATAGCGAAAACTACTGAGCCTGCCTACCTCATAGGATTTTGACTAACCTCATTCATTTGATCAGTATCCTCAAATGAGGGGTATGAATAGCGTGCTTCTCACAGTGAGCGTGGAGTCTGATTAAAGCTCTTCCTATACTGGGAGCAGATCTGTTGCATGGGAGGAATGTACGTGCGAAAAAAGGCATCAAAAGAGAAGCAGCTGCATTCGGGCGGCATCACAAGGCGAGCCTTTACCGCTGGAGCTGCTGTGGCAGGTGCTGGTATTTCTGCACTGTCTGCTCTCGGTTGCTCATCAAAGGCCAAGCGCGAAGAGGCCGGAGAGCCCCAAGTTGTTACCGACGCCTCGAAGATTATTGATGCGCTCTCAGATTTTGAAGAGGCAGATCTTGGTGTTTCAGCTGCACAGACGTGGGAAGTTCCTCTCGGCACGAAGCTCTATCACACGGGTGGATCCTGGGCTGCCTGTATGCTCACCCCAGATTCCGCGATGCATCCCAATACGCTCGGCGCGTTTTCTACTGCATCTGGCCGCACGTTCACGCTGATGGAAGAAGCAAGCCTCGGGCGCGGCTATAGTTTTTACGATGTGCGCATGTCAGAGAGTATCTTTGCCTGGCTTGAGATTGACTATATTGCTGGTGCTTGGGCTTTGCTGGCCTGCCCTTTTACTGATGGCTCCATTTCAGGCAATCCAATTACCTTAGACTCAGGAGACCAGGATTGGGAACCGGCGTCTTTTACCTGCCGAGGTTCGTCGGTCATTTGGCAAAAGATGCCGCAGCCGACTGGCAAAAAACGCGCAGAGACCTCTCAATGTTTAATGTGGACTTCCGGAAACGAAAAAGGCAGCGTGCTTTGGGAGTCAACTGGTCGCTTTGCTACGAAGCCTCGGGTTGCTGGTCGTTCTTTGACGATTGCTCCACGCGTTCGCAATGACGAGGGTACGTTTTATGGCATGACGGCAATCGATCTTGATGATACTTCCCATGGGATGCTTGATCAGCTGGTGCTTCCTTCAGGTATTCGACCATTTGAGGCGGTGTATGCCCAGGATCGCTTTGCATTTTCTATCGAGGCGAGCTATGAGTCGGGCGGAAGTCTGGGAAAAATGGGCACCTTTATTGGACGTGAGGGTGGTTCCTTCGTCTTTTTCGCCCGTGAGCCACTGGCTCAAATTATGTTTTCTGGTTCACGCTTTTTGATTAAAACGCAGTCGGCTCACTACGCCTTAGATATAGAAAATGAAAAGATCGAAGGCGTTTCTGGTCCAGATCGCTCCCTTGGGTTTGGAGAGTTTCCCGCAAGTGAGGGCGAAGCCACAGGCGTTCTAACGTATGCGACGATTCGCGATGCTAAAGGGGCGCCCGCAAGTGGCATGGCTCGATGGTTGAGCTTGCAAGCATAACTTTTGCAGAGCGCCTGAATGGGTCAAACGAGTCCATGTGCTGAGGCTCATGCGTTGATATGCCGTGAGGCATCGCGTGCCTGAGTGTGAGGCGCGGTCACTGGGTCAGACGCTCATCCTGTTTCGTGCTGCATGGGTGGTGTATGGTGAGCCTGGGCGAGCCCATTTACTGAGATATTCGCTCCGTCCACCGTCAATATACGGCCGCCGGGTTTGAGGTCTTCGCTGCCGGGGTAGAAATGTTAAAGCACCCTGCGGTACTATGGGTCGGAGTATGAACGTAAGTGGTAAGGAGGCCGAGCATGGCTTCGGACGCGCGTAAGATTTTGCTGGTAGAGGACGAGAAGTCTATCCGTGATGCGGTGGCTGCCTACCTCGAGCGTGAGGGCTACTGGGTAGTTGGCGTGGGGGATGGCCAGTCGGCAGTTGAGGAGTTTGAGAAGCACCAATTTGATCTCATTGTGCTCGACCTCATGCTTCCCAAGCTTTCTGGTGAGCGGGTCTGCCGCGCTATTAGAGACACGTCAGATGTGCCCATTATTATGCTGACCGCCAAGGGCGAGGTTGAGGATCGTATTATCGGTCTTGAGCTTGGTGCTGATGATTATCTTATCAAGCCGTTCTCTCCACGTGAACTCATTGCTCGAGTAAGGGCGCTGTTCCGTCGTACTCACCTGGTTGAGGAACCCCTTGTTGAGGTGCTCGACTTTGGTGATCTGGTTATTGATATTTCTGGCCATAAGATCCTCGTCGAGGGTCATGAGGTTGACCTTACTGCCTCTGAGTTCAAGCTGCTCACCACCCTTGCCCGCCATCCTGGCCGTGTGTATAACCGAATGGAGCTGGTGGAGAAGGTGCTCGGCTATGACTTTGAGGGATACGAGCGCACGATTGATTCGCATGTAAAGAACCTGCGCGCCAAGCTGGGAGACGACCCCAAGCATCCCAAATGGCTCTATACCGTCCACGGTGTGGGCTATCGTTTTGAGGCTCCAGTTAAGCAGTCTGAGGACGCACAGGCTAATTCCTAATGATGCCTCCTGCCAGTCTTATCGGCGGGAAGCGCGAAGAGCAAGACCGCTCGTCAGGCGCTGATAGTGCGCCTGACGGCTTGTGCTCACATAACGAGACGGACTCGCCCGGCTCTTCGAGACGAGACCGTGTGTCTTGTTCAAGCTCGTCCGACTCAGAGACGTCTGCCTCGGCTTTGCTGAGCTCAAAGATATCTGGTGGAGCTATGTCTGATAGAGAGACACCCAACACGTCTGGCTCAAGAGCGAGCTGGAATACGCCGCGCACAAACCCACGTACTGGCATGAGCTATGGCTCACGCATGGCTGTTTCATTTGCACTGACTTCGTTTATGACCGTGCTCATCATGGCGCTTGTGGTAACCGTGGTGTGGGGTGGTGCCTTTTCTGATTACACCCGTGCCAATGTAGAAGAATTTGCTCGATTGGCGTCCATCAAGCTTGCTCATGGTTATGAGCGTGAGGGTCGCTGGACGATACGTTTGTTGGATGAGCTGGCCGGATCAGGCGTGGTTTCTGAAGACATTGGTATGCAGGTGCTCGATGTTGATGGCACGGTTTTGTATGACGATACATGGCCGGCTGCTGCCGTTGCTGCCGAGATCAAGCGCGAGGCGGAGTCTGAGGCTGCTGCCCGTGCTACCGCTCAGGGTAGTCAAGGGACAGGAGAAGCGTCGTCTGGTGCGCCGAGCGGTAGTGCGTCGAGCGATGCTGCATCGAGTGCAGCGGGCAGCACGACTGGCGCTGTGGCTCGTGGCGGGGAAGTGGGGCAAGATAGTGCGCACGGAACCGCTCCTGCTACGCCGGAGTCGGATACGCATGTTGGTGCAGCTGTAGGTGCCTCTTCTGCTGCGACCGGTGTGTTGCCCGGAGATCCTTCAGGGATGACGGGGGCGCTGCCCGGAGACCCCTCGGGAGCGACTGCAAATACTTCTTCAGAAAGCGCCTCTGGTCGTGGCATGCGTGAGGAGCGCGACGAGCCGGCTCATGCCCTCGTTTCCCAGGCTCCAACCGACCAAGAAGGAGCCATTTCTCAGGTCATTCTGACCTCGGATGGAACGGAAATTGGCACCCTCAGAATGTGGGTGTTAGGCAGCGATGCGCTGCTGACAAAGGCCGATGCAGCGTTTCGGCAAAAAACGTTTAATGCCATGGGTCTCGCTGCGCTGGTCGCGGTCATTATTTCGGTGTTCATTGGCCTGCTTGTATCGCGCATGCTCACCAATCCAATTCGCCGGATTACAGGCACGGCAAAACAAATTCGCGATGGTGACCTCACGGCGCGTACGGGTATGCGCGGGGATGACGAGATCGATCGGCTCGGAGAGACCTTCGATGAGATGGCGGTATCGCTGGAGAAGGATCTGCGCCACGAACGTCGTCTCACCTCCGATGTTGCTCACGAGCTGCGCACGCCGCTCATGGCGATGCTCGCAACGGTTGAAGCTATGCAAGATGGAGTCTATCCCACCGATGCTGAGCACCTAGAAACCGTTGCCTCTGAGACGCGCCGCCTGGCTCGGCTTGTTCAAAAAATGCTGGATATTTCTCGTATGGAAAGCGCGCATGAGCCGATGAATATTAAGTCGGTTGATGTGGTTTCGCTGGTGAGATCTATTGTGGCGAACCAAGAACAACTCTTTATTCAGCGCGATTTAAACCTGCGCTTTAACGATGAAACGCAGGGTAAGGGCGCTACGGCCGAGATTGATGCTGACATGATTTCGCAGGCCGTAATTAACATTATGAGTAACGCCATGCGCTATACGCCTGAGGACGGCTGGGTTGTTGTTTCGGTTGTTGCCGAGCGAAAACAGGTTCAGATTTCAATTTCAGACACAGGCATTGGTATTGCAAAAGAGGATTTGTCGCGAGTGTTTGGCCGCTTTTGGCGAGCAGATGCAAGCCGTGCGCGCGTGGCGGGAGGCCTAGGCGTTGGTCTGGCGGTAACCAAGATGATCGTTGAGCGTCACCAGGGCTTTATTTCGGTTGAATCTGAACTGGGCCACGGAACCACTTTTACGATCAATTTGCCCCGCGAGCATATGGCTGAAGCGGCGGAATAGACTGCGTACAAAATGTTACGCACAAAATGTCACACTACTTGAGGAGCCTGCTTATTCGTCGTTCTACTACAATGATGAGCGGGCTGCTGCGATGGTGCGATCAAATGAGCAGCCTAACTCGCTAATCTCGAAGGAGCTGGTCAGCGTGACATCACTGAGTCGTCGTCCTGATTCTTGTGGCAAGGTGCGCGACATCTACGACATGGGCGATGCGTTGCTCATGGTTGCAACGGATCGTATCTCGGCATTCGATTACATTCTCCCTGATGAGATTCCATTCAAAGGAGAGGTGCTCAATCGTATCTCTGCTTTCTGGTTTGAGCGCTTTGCTGATCTCGTGCCCAATCATATGATCTCAATTGATCCGGCAGATTTTCCCCCTGAATTTAGTGAGTACTCCACCTATCTTGCGGGTCGTACGATGCTGGTAAAGAAGGCGCGTCCCATTCCTATTGAGTGCATTGTGCGTGGCTATCTCACCGGCTCGGGTAAAAAAACGTATGACCAGGATGGCACTGTTTGTGGTATCCAGCTTCCAGCAGGTCTTACCGAGGCGTCTCGGTTGCCTGAGCCTTTGTTTACACCGTCTACAAAGGCGGCTATTGGGGAGCATGACGAGAATATTTCTTTTGAGCAAACCGTTGATATCGTGGGAAAAGAAACCGCAGAGACAATTCGTGATCTCTCGCTTACGATCTACACGGAAGCCGCTCGGTATGCCGCCCAGCGCGGAATTATCATTGCCGATACCAAGTTTGAGTTTGGCATCATTGACGGCAAGGTTACGCTGATCGATGAGTGCTTGACCCCCGATTCAAGTCGTTTTTGGCCAGCTGATTCGTATGTGGAGGGTGCCGTACAGCCGAGCTACGATAAGCAATACGTGCGCGATTGGCTGAAGGCTCATTGGGATTTCTCAGGCGATGCTCCAAAGCTTCCTGCAGAGGTTATTGAGGGTACATCCGCGCGGTATCGCGAGGCATATGTCATTATTACTGGAGAGACGTTCGAGGCCATGAAGGAGCGCGTGTAAGTGAGCACCCGAAGCCCCTTAAATCAACGATCCCAAGAGCAGATGCGCGAAGGTAAGTCAGGTATGGCACGCCGCTCTGCTGCTTCTGCTAAGCCAACGCGTGCCGCTGCTTCTTCTGTGCGCGTGGTGCCAGCAAGCGCCAAGGCAAAGCGTCGTCAGGTGGATCAGGGCGAGTCTTTAGCAGGACTCAGCCGTGAAGAGAAGCGCGCGCGCAAGCAAGAGTTGCGCCGACGTGAGGATCGCATCTATACGGCATCTACGATTTTGATGCGTGAAGATCCTGATTATCCCAGGTACCGCCGCATTTGGATTGGTCTTATGGCAGCGGGCATGGTCTTTGTAGCGATTGGTTTTGCCTTGCTGGCGCTTATTGGCGAGCGTGCAAGTGAGCCGATGAAGATTGCGCAATACGTAACTGTCGGCATGTCCTACGTGTGTATCATTGCGGGTTTTGCATTTGACTTCATCAAAATTCGCCCGATCCGCACGGAAGCGCAGGCGCGCGCAAAGGGCTTGAGTGAGAGCCGGATGTCTGCCGTGCTTGAGCGTGGCGCTCGCAAAGAAAAGGATAAGGGTAAGCGCAAGGTCAAGTGAGTGCGCGGTCGCATGAGGAAGCGCTGATGCGGGCTGGGGCTATAGCCGTGGACGATGGTTCTCGTGCAGGCATCAAACGATCGTATTGTGTGCGCAACCTCGACGGCCGTTGCATGTTACAATCCTGATCGCGCGCCGTTAGCTCAGCTGGCAGAGCAGGGGACTTTTAATCCCAAGGTCCAGGGTTCGATTCCCTGACGGCGCACCAAATAACCGCAGGTAGGGTACCGTGTTCGGTGCCCTATTTTTTTAATCGAACATCCGGATAGAGGGGTTAAAGAATTCAAAGTATACTCTTTTGATCTTGGTGTACCTATCTCTACCTGCTAAAACATTGCTTTCAAAGTTGTGCTCAACCAACTTTGAGGCTGGACAAAATGTGTGCTCTTTCTTGTAGTGTCCTCCCTGGTAAACCGCACTATTTCGCGCTTGAAAGTTCTCTTGTAGCTAGCGCACGATATGAATTAAGGTGCCTGCACTGTCTGCGGCAAGAATATGAGAAGACCTCGGTAATCAAAGTAATCGGCTCGCTCAACGTTACGTAGCCACTAGCTCCTCACTTCACTCCCTCATCAAACATCTTTCAATAAAACCCCTCTTCAGCGCCCTACTGTTCTCGGTATGCCGTATCATGAGGGGCAACTAAGGTACGTGGCCCACCGGTGCCGCTCCAATCTCAGGCGTCGGTGGCGACCCGCGAAGAGAGGGAGGTCTGTCATGGCCGACGCACACACCCAGCTTGATCGGTGGATTGCGAACGTAAAGGATCCTGAGCTGCTGCGCGAGCTCGAGCACATGCGCGATGCGGGGGATGAAGCGGCAATCACTGACGCTTTCTATCGTGATCTTGCCTTCGGAACGGCTGGTCTGCGCGGAACGCTTGGCGCGGGCACGAATCGTATGAATATCTATACGGTTGGACGCGCGTCTCAGGGCTTTGCGAACTACTTGGTCTCTCACTTTGAGGAGCCGAGCGTTGCTATCGCACGCGATAGCCGTAATAAAGGCGAGCTCTTTGTACAAACAACTGCCCGGATTTTAGCGGCGAACGGTATTCGCGTGCATGTCTATCCTAAGATCGAGCCCGTTCCCGCCCTTTCGTGGGCAACGCGCGAGCTTGCGTGCTCAGGTGGCATTTGCATGACCGCTTCACATAATCCTGCTGAATACAACGGTTACAAGGTCTACGGACCAGATGGATGCCAAATTACCAGCGCTGCTGCTGAGGCCATTTCAAAGGCCATGGAAGAGACGGATCCGTTTGGCGACATTAAAATCATGGATTTTGATGAGGCAGTTGAGCAGGGTCTTATCTCTTGGATTGACGATGCAGTGCTTGATGCCTATTACGAGGCAGTACTTGCAACGTCTGTTTCCACGCTCACGCCCGAGCAGATCGCAGATGCTCCGCTCAAGCTCGTGTATACGCCGCTCAACGGAACAGGCCTCATCCCGGTGACCTCGGTATTGGAGCGCGCCGGTATTACAGACATTACGGTTGTGCCTGAGCAGCGTGATCCCAACGGAGATTTCCCAACCTGTCCATATCCCAACCCTGAGATCCGCGAGGCTATGCAGAAAGGTATTGACCTTTGCGAGCAGGTGCATCCCGATCTCTTGCTCGCTACTGATCCAGACGCTGACCGCGTAGGCGTGGCGGTAAAGAACAAGGATGATTATCTCATTTTGACGGGTAACGAAATTGGCGTTTTGCTGCTGGATTACCTCTGTCGTATGCGTGCCGAGCGCGGTGAGGATCTGTCACGTAAGGTAGCTGTTACTACAATTGTTTCCTCCTCCATGGTTGATGCCCTGGCTGAGGAGTACGGCTTTGAGCTGCGTCGTTGCCTGACAGGGTTCAAGTATATTGGCGACATTATTACCTCGCTTTCTGATGCGGGCGAGGAGGATCGATTCCTCTTTGGATTTGAGGAGAGCTTCGGCTACCTTGCAGGCGCTCATGTGCGCGATAAGGACGCGGTGAATGCATCGCTGCTGATTTGCCAAATGGCTCAGTACTACAAGCTGCAGGATAAGAATCTGGCAGATGCCATGCGTGAGCTGTATGAGCGCTTTGGCTTCTATCACAACCGCACCGTAGCACTTTCATATCCGGGCGCTGAGGGTGCGAGCAAGATGGATGGCATCATGAAGGCACTGCGCACAACGCCGCCAACCGAGCTGGCTGGTCGCCCAGTTGAGGCTGTGTTGGATTATATGACTGGAGTGAACGGTCTTCCTACAGCCGATGTGGTTGAGTGCGATCTTGCGAGCGGAGACAAGGTAATCGTGCGTCCTTCTGGCACCGAGCCCAAGATCAAGCTCTACCTCTTTGCCCAGGGTGAGACAGCTGCTGAGGCCGATGCTTTGCTCGATGAGCTTGAGGCCGCAGGTCGCGAGCTGCTTTCGTAGGAAGCGCGTGCGTAGTTTCACGTACGCAGCTTTTGTGCCAGCACCTGGGCGTTCACGCGGCCGTGTTCTTTGCACTGGCACACATCCATAAGCAGAGGTGCGGAGCACGGTGAGTATCGATGAGGTGTCCTTCGGGGCACCTCATCTTTTGAGCAGTGCAGGCTGAAGGGCTTGAAAGCCGGGACGATAGGCTATAGAGCTACGAGCAGCGTTTGTCTTATAGCGCGAACGTCGTTTGAAGACCGCTCATAGTACGACAGCGCACAATGCAGGCTGGTACTTGCGTGCAGAGGGTATCTACCTCTTCATCGGTAACATCATCTGCAAGCGAGAGGCGAAGGCTTCCTCTATTCCAACGAGGGTCATCATAGCCGAGTGCCAAGATGACATGGGATGCTTCGGTAGATCCGGTAGAGCAGGCAGATCCGGTTGCTGCAGCAATGCCTGCGCGGTCGAGCATAACCGTGAGCAGCTCTCCGTCAACATCGTGGCAAATAAAGGAAGCAAGGCCGGGGAGGCGGCGACTCCGGTACGTATCACCGGTTGCTTGCACGCCGTCAACTGCGGTTATAGCCGCAGTGAGTTGCTCTCGCAAGGTGTGCAAACGGCTCATCTTGTGCTCAAGCGCCTCGGTGGCCTCCTCAAGAGCTGTTGCCATGCCTGCTATTCCTGCAAGATTCTCTGTTCCCGCACGCCTGCCCCGCTCCTGTTCGCCTCCAAAGATAAGTGGCGGAATAGAAAAGCCTTCCTTGAGATACAGAGCACCAATACCTTGCGGCCCGTGAAACTTATGAGCCGAAAGCGAGAGGGCATCCACGCCAAGCTGTGCTACCGAAACTGGAATATGCCCGAGCGCTTGGACGGCGTCGGTATGAAACGGGATACCTCGCTCGTGAGTAAGAGCCGCAAGGCGTGGAATGTCCTGGATCGTTCCAATCTCGTTATTGGCCAGCATAATGCTCACCAATGCGACCCGGTTTTCAGCCTGGTCAAGGGCTGATTCAAGTGCGGTTTCTGAGACAGCTCCCATCTCGTTTACAGGCAGACGGATAATCTCCACGCCCTCTGCTGCAAGTGCATCACATGTCCTGAGAATGGCATGGTGCTCAATGGCGCTCGTAATGATGCACGGTCTGAGCGGCCAACCCGAAACGCTGTGCGCGTGCATACGATCAAGCATTCGCTGAACCGCACCACGAAGCACCCAGGTGTCAGACTCGCTTCCTCCACTGGTGAAATAGATTTCTCCTGGCCGCGCATCGAGCTGAGCAGCAATGCGACCCCTATAGTCGGTGAGCGCCTGGGCAGCTTCTCGTGAGATGCGATGAATGCCACTTGGATTCTCAAAATTTTCGGTCAAATATGGCATCATCGCCGCTCGTGCCTTCTGCGAGAGCGGAGTGGTTGCGGCATTATCGGCATAGATATAGGAAGTATCTGCCCCAGAAGAGGTCATACTCATTCCTTTACATCGAAGGTGTTTTAGCGCAAGAAGAAAAACCAAAGGAGCGCGAGCAGGATAGACGCAACTATAAGGATTGAGATAAGCAGGGTGGTGCGCCTGCGCCAGCGGTCGTGGCGGGCGGTAAAGATTGTCTTACCCGAGCTGGGAGTTTGCAAATACCGCCCGGAGTGTATGGTGCTTACCCGATGGTGATGCTCATCTGTATGCCCATACGATCGACTGTTTCGGTGCGGCTGGTGCTCAATGTATTCAGCATCTGAGCTTGCAGTTCCCATATGCCGACGATGCGGACGCTTGGCGTCTAAACTGCGGTAGCGCTCGACGGTAGCGTAGGGAATTGCAGCATCTTCAATAGGCTCTTGAGTAATGTGGCGGTGTGCATTGTGTGCGACGGGCTGGCTTGAGCGGTGAGGCTCTAAGGGCTCACTAGCGGAGTCAGGCATCGTGTTGTCGCGATACGCCATAGGTGCTTCTCTCAAGAGACCCGTGATCTGGAAATTCAAGTATAGGATCGATCTTAAAGAGTTTGCGCTCAAACAGGGAATATCAGGGCGTTTCCATACCAAAGCAGCCATTGGTCGCGAGGCCTTGCAAAACATCCAGCTCGTTTACGGGTGGCTTACGTACATCGATGTCCAGCAGATATTCGAGGTTTGACTGAAAGCCATATCATTCAATAAGAACCTTAGTCCTATCGACTTAGATTTGATGATATTATGACGCTAAAATAATCTGCGACAAAACGTATATATCTTGACTGTCAGGGCATAAGGAGATCGACCGTAGATCCGGTGCCAGAGCACCGAAATGCAGAGGAGTGATTGATATGACGAGCATGATTCCGTATCGTTCCTTGTTCAGCACACGTCCAACCTTGCGCCCTGTTATCCCAGCATCGCTGTTTGATGCGTTCGATGACATGTTGGATCTGAGTAGCGACGTTGCGACCAAGGCTTTCCCCATCGATGTTGAGGATAAGGGCGAGTCTTATGAGGTAAAGGCCTATCTCACGGGTGTGAGCAAGGACAATATTGATGTTGAGCTCAATGAGGGTCGTCTGTCCATTTCGGTTGAGGTGGAAGGCTCAAAGGAGGAGCAGGAGAAGAACTATCTCCAGCGCGAGTTTACTGCGTACAGCGCAACGCGTGGTGTCTATCTGAAGGACGCATCAAGCGAGGGGCTGTCTGCCGGATATGTTGATGGTGTTTTGACCGTCACGATTCCCAAGATTGTGGAGAAGCAAAACGTCACTAAGATTGCGATCGACTAACGCACGCGATTCAGCGAGATGCTTGTGAGATGATGGCGAGACATTGCCTAGCTTGATCTCAGAGGTAGTCTAGAAATGTAAGGGCTCGGGGCTTGGCTTCGAGCCCTTACGTATGCGTAGCCGTGTGAGGCATACGTGGTCGCTCGGCGGATTCAGCGTGGCAAAGCATGGTAATCGTCTCATGCCTGAGGTGCGTTTTCGTAACGGTTCCACGCCTGAGGCACGCTTTCGCTCATAGCTGTTCTCCTTGAACCGCTGATCAAAAGATTGCACTTCATACACGAGAAAAACGCTCACCTAGATCTGGGATTCTGCTCACACGCTGCATCAGCTTAAGCCGCTCAAATCGAACGGATACAATACGTATGAATGACGAGGAGGATCTATGCCAACTGTGGCTCAGCATTACAAGCAGCTTCGCGAACCGTTGACAGGACCTGCTCCTGCAGCTGACGAAAAGCTGAACGCTCCGGTTCTTCTCATGGTGTCTGGAGGCGCTGATTCCACCGCGCTTGCCCTGCTTGCCTGCACATCACGGCTCGACATTGACGATGGGCGCGGCGTGGCAACCATTGCTCGGGAGCGGCTGCATGTCTTGCATATCAATCATCACTTACGGGGCGAGGCGTCAAACCGCGATGAGGGCTTTGTGCGTTCGCTCTGCGCCCGCCTCGGTCTTCCACTTTGTGTGCACCACGCCTCGTTTCAACATATCGGATCGGAAAATCTTGAAGCTGTTGCACGCGAGGTACGCTACGCAGCTGCTCGGTCGCTGGCGAGTGACTTGTCGCAAGCAGCGGGTACTCCAATTTCTGCTGCACGAATTGTTACCGCTCACACCTCGAGCGATCGGGCAGAAACGTTTTTCTTAAATGCCATTAAGGGCTCTGGTTCTTCTGGGTTGTCAAGCATTCCGCGTCGGCGTGGAATAATCGTTCGCCCGCTGCTCGATCGCACGCATGACGAGCTTGTGTCTTACCTCAGCATGCGGGGAGAGTCGTGGTGCGAGGACGAAACCAATACCGATACCACCTACGCACGCAGCTTCATTCGCCACAAGGTGCTCCCGCAGGCTCGCGAGCTGAATGCGAGTGTTGAGCGGGCAATTGGAACGGCGTGCGACATTCTTTCCGATGAAGATCGTCTGCTTTCTCGGCTCGCAGGGCAGGCGCTCCGGTCGTGCGTGAGGCGTCGTCGACCAGGCCTGTTAGCGCTCGATGGCACTCGCCTCGCTTCGAGTGAGCTGGCTATCGCACGCCGTATTGTTCGCTTGGCCGCACGCGAAATTGATCCGGAGATTCGCCTTCATGTTCAGCATATTGAGGCAGTGCTTGTGTGTGTGGGGACGGGCTCTGGATCAACAACGCTACCAGGCGGCGTTGATGTGCGTATGGAATTTGGAATCTTGACGCTGCGCTCCGCCGATGCACAAGAAGAGATTGCTGCTGGTTGGATTCAGGTTCCAGGCACCATGGCGCTGGCAAATGGATACGTACTTGAGGCGGCGCTCACAAGCGTTCCTGCAGGTACTAACCCCGTTGCATACGCACGCACATATGCCAGAGATCATGCATCGTCTACGCTGGTTGAAATAGAGGCTTTGGGCTTTGATCCTCGCGCGTTAGCGGCTGGTGATACTCAGGCACGTCTTTGGGTGGACGGTCCTGAGCCCGGAGATGTGATGTGCCCGCTTGGAATGGCTGGCAGAAAAAAGAAAATTTCTGATTTGTTGGGCTCGAAAAAAATTCCGGTGGCGGAGCGCCCGGCGGTTCCTGTGATTCGTACTGCTCCGAGCGGGGCGGTGGTTTGGGTTGCAGGGGTCATGCTAGATGATCGCTTTAAGGCAACTGTGCATACACACCTGTTTTTGAGCCTGACCGTACGTCATCCCGGTCAGTAGCCGCTTACGTACGCGCGTCATTCGTGAGGGATATACATACCTTCACAACATCACGAACCCTCTGGGTCTGTAGATGGAGCGCTGCTGATAAGATAAGGATTCTCTGTAGCAGGTTCATGCTTGCTACGACTCCGGGCGGCATAGAGCCGCTCGCTGCGCGTGATATGAATGAGCGAGTAGATCGGGAGACACCATGGAGTCAACACACCCTGACGTTGAGCGGGTTTTGTTCTCAGAGGCGGATATTAAAGAGATTGTTGGGCGCATGGGTGCCGAGATCTCGCGGGACTACGCCGGAAAGGATCTCGTGCTCATTGCTGTGTTGCGCGGCGCAGTTGTGTTTATGGGCGATTTGATGCGCGCGATTACCTGTCCTTTGGCCATCGATTTCATGGCAGTCTCAAGCTATGGAGAAGGTGCAAAATCCTCAGGTGTTGTACGGATCGTCAAAGATCTTGATATGGATATTAAGGGTCGTGACGTGCTCATTGTTGAGGATATTCTCGACTCTGGCCTCACACTTAACTACCTCATGAAGAGCCTGTCGCATCGCAAGCCAGCCTCGCTTGAGGTGGCTGCCTTCTTGTGGAAAGACGTTGAGGGCAGAGAGACCGCCGTTGAGCCCAAGTATGTTGGCGCACATTGCCCGGATGAGTTTGTTGTTGGCTATGGCCTGGACTTTGCGGAGCGTTATCGTAACTTGCCGCAGGTGGGCGTTCTTAAGCCGGAGGTTTATTCGTAAGATGAGCACCGATAATATGAGCGGAGATCGCAATACCGACGGGAGGCCGCAGCGCCCTCGTGTTCCCGGGTCTCAAGGATCCACTCCACGACTTCCCGGTGGACCGCGCCTGAATCTCATATATCTGGTTGTCGCCATTGCGCTCATTGTTTATCTGGTGATGAACATGGGCTCTGTGTGGGGCGGAAACCAAAAAGTAGAAGATCTTGCAACGAGTGAGTTTGTAACGGCGGTGAAAGAAGACCGGGTGGCCTCGGCTACCTATACCGTTGCTACCAAGCGTGTTGAGGGTACGTATTGGAAGAAGCAAGATCAGGTGGGCATCAGCTCCTCGCTTGTGAAGTTCAAGTCAACCTATGCGGGTCAAGATTCACTCGCCACGCTCATGGCCGATCATCCCAAGGCTACCTATAAAGTTGATGCAAACGATCCGAGCTTTTTATCCGACCTGCTCATCACGGTTGTGCCCACACTTGCCCTCATTGCGCTTCTGGTCTATTTCATGCGCCAGATGGCAAGTGCGAATAGTCGTACCATGCAGTTTGGTAAAACGCGGGCAAAAACGGCCGAGGCTACACGGCCTAAGGTGAAGTTCAAAGACGTTGCCGGTATAGATGAGGCAGTGGAAGAGCTTGAAGAGGTACGCGATTTTTTGGCCGATCCGAGCCGGTATCGCAAGCTCGGTGCCCGTATTCCTCGTGGTGTGTTGCTGGTAGGCCCTCCGGGAACTGGTAAGACCTTGCTTGCGAAAGCAGTTGCTGGCGAGGCTGATGTTCCATTCTTCAGCATTTCTGGTTCAGATTTTGTTGAGATGTTTGTTGGCGTGGGTGCCTCGCGCGTGCGCGACCTCTTTAAGGAGGCAAAGGTACAAAGCCCAAGCATCATCTTTATTGATGAGATTGATGCCGTTGGCCGCCAGCGTGGCGCAGGCCTTGGCGGAGGTCACGACGAGCGAGAGCAGACCCTCAATCAGCTTCTCGTTGAGATGGATGGCTTTGATGGGAATGAGTCGGTTATCCTCATTGCTGCAACAAACCGCCCTGATATTTTAGATCCAGCGCTGCTTCGCCCCGGTCGTTTTGACCGCCAAGTAACGGTAGATCGGCCAGACGTGCGCGGGCGTGAGCGGATTCTTTCCGTGCATGCGGCAGACAAGGTGCTGGCACCAGAGGTGAACTTTGATCGGCTTGCTCGCCTGACCGTGGGCTTTACCGGCGCTGATCTGGCAAATCTTTTGAATGAGGCAGCCCTTCTGGCAGCTCGTCGCCACCTCAAAGCCATTACGCCCGCTGAGGTAGAGGAATCGATGGAGCGCGTGATCGCCGGTCCTCAGCGCAAGAGCCGCGTGATGACGGAGAAAGAGCGCCGTGTTATTGCATATCACGAGAGCGGCCATGCCCTGGTGGGGCATCTACTTGAAAATGCGGATCCGGTGCATAAGATCAGCATTGTGAGCCGAGGCCAGGCCTTGGGTTATACCATGCAACTTCCCACTGAGGATCATTTCCTGAAGACGCGGGGCGAGATGCTCGATGAGCTTGCGGTGCTGCTTTCTGGGCGTGTAGCAGAAGAGCTCATGTGCGATGATGTGACTTCGGGTGCATCAAATGACCTTGAGCGTGCAACGAGGATCGCTCGTGAAATGGTTACACGCCTTGGTATGAGCGAGGCTTTGGGCACCCAAGTCTTTGGTGAGGCTCAGCATCAGGTATTCCTTGGCCGTGACTATGCAAACCATCAGGACTATTCTGAAGAGACGGCGCGCAGAATTGATGTTGAGGTGCAGCGGATTATTCGCGAAGCCCACGAACGCGCCCGTGATCTTTTGGATGCCCGCCGTGATCAGCTGGATCTGATGGCGTCTGTTTTGCTTGAGCGCGAGACGGTGGATGGCGATGCGGTTGATGCCTTGCTTGATGGCACCTGGGATGCCTATCTTGAGCGCGAGCAGGCTGCAGGCACTACAGTACCTGCTTCGCGCGGCAAAAAGGTATTTACGCCAGAGCAGGAAGAGGCAATTGCTGCTGAGGCGTCCGCCTTTGCTCAGGCTGCTATGGAGTCTGAGCGCGACGGCGAGGAGGATGGTAGCCAGAACTGAGGGGGTTGAAGGCTATGGTCAACGAGGCAATGTTTGCATATGGCTCGGAACGCTCGGCGATTCGGGAGATTTTTGCCTACGCAACAGCGCGTAAGGCTGAGATTGGTGAGGATCGCGTTTTTGACTTTAGCCTCGGTAATCCGAGTGTGCCTGCTCCTCCTGCGGTGCGAGATGCGATTGTTCGCGCGCTTGAAGAGGTGCCCTCAACGCAGTTGCATGGCTATACACCAGCGCCTGGCTTGCCCGAGGTACGCTCAGCGCTTGCAGACTCACTGAACCGCCGCTTTGCCACGACCTATAGCGGAGACGATTTGTTTCTGACGGCCGGCGCTGCCGCTTCAATGGCTATGACTATCCGGGCACTTACCTCGCCCGGAGATGAGGTCATGGTGATTACGCCGTATTTTCCGGAATACCGCGTGTGGATTGAGGCGGCGGGTGCAACCTGTGTTGAAGTGCCTTCTAAAGAAATGAGCTTCAGGCTGTCCGTTGGCAACGTTCAGCAAGCCATCACAGAGCGCACAGCGGCGATTATTGTCAACTCGCCCAATAATCCAACCGGGCGTGTGTATCGGCGTGAAACCTTAGTTCGCCTCGCGAATGTTTTGCGTGAGGCAAATGCCCACCGCGAGCAACCAATCTATGTGATCTCTGATGAGCCGTATCGAGAGATTAGCTATGGCCAAGAGGTGAGCTGGATTCCGTCCATCTATCCGCATACGGTAGTCTGTTACTCATATTCCAAGGCGCTTTCCTTGGCGGGAGAGCGTATCGGATGGGTGCTCGTACCCAATACCTTGCCCGATGCTCAACGCGTGCGCTCATCTGTTGCAGGGGCTGCTCGTGCTCTTGGCTTTGTTTGCGCGCCGGCGCTCTTCCAGCGTGTTGTGGCAGCTTGCGCAGATGAGCCAGCAGATATTGAGGCGTACCGGCAAAACCGCGATTTGCTCTGTGGCGCGCTGGGGGATGTGGGTTATACCTTTGCCGAGCCAGAAGGTGCTTTTTACCTCTGGGTTCGTGCCCTTGAGCCTGATGCGCAGGCGTTTTGTGACCGAGCGCGAGAGCTGGAGCTCTTGCCGGTTCCTTCAGATAGCTTTGGCGTGAGCGGCTGGGTGCGCGTGGGATATTGCGTGGACACGAATACCATTCGCGCCTCTCTGCCCGCTTGGTGCGAACTCGCCCGCATGTATCGTTCACTCTAACTTGAAGAAGGGACACTCATGCTTCAGATTCTTGGCGATATGCATACGCATACGCTGTATTCTCGACATGCGTATTCAACCTTGCAAGAAAATGTAACGGCTGCTTCTGAGCGCGGCCTTGAGATTCTCGGATCAACCGATCACTTCAGCCCTATGATTCACGCTGGGCACGATCTGAGAGACTTCCAGTTCTTTGTGAATCAGGGTATTTGGCCAAGAACGTGGATGGGCGTTACGCTGCTGCGTGGTTGCGAGGCAGATATTGTTTCGCTTGCAGGGGAGCTCTACGGTGAAGACATTCTCATTTCGGAAAATATCGTGGGAAACCCCTATCGTGAGGCGCGAAGCCTTTTTGACCATATAACGAGCGACCTCGACTATGTGATTGCGAGCGTGCACAACCGAGCCTTTTCAGAGGGCGCTTCAGTTGCTGAGGGTACCGAGATGTATCTCAAGGTCTTAGATCATCCGCGTGTGCTGGTGCTTGGCCATACCGGCCGCTCAGGTGTGGCGTACGACATTGATACCGTGCTTGCGTATGCAAAAGAGAAGCACAAGCTCATTGAGATTAATGAGCATAGTCTCAAGATGAACGGTGGCTCAGAGCCCTATGCAACCTGTCGAAAAATTGCCGAGCGATGCGCGGAGCTTTCGGTAGGAATCTGCGTGAATACTGATGCACATATTTCTACACGCATCGGTGAGATGCCGGCTGCCCTCGATATGCTGGAAGAGATCGATTTTCCTCAAGAATTGATTGCAAACAGAGGCAAACAGGCCTTTTTAGAAGCGCTTGCTGCTTCAGGTGTGTGTCCAGATAAAAAATTCCTTGCAACTCACGTTTAGAGGGCTTGCCACGCGAGCGAGCGTGCACGAATTCGCTTGGGTCGTTTCGCATCACGCTGCAAGGGTTCGGGCTTTGCGTAACACATGTCTGGTTTTGCCGATCACGGGATCTGGGTTCCCGCTGGGCGGAAAGACTGTATCTAACTTAGGTAGAGCTGGGTAGGGTGGTACATAAAGGTATGCCGTTCGTTCCGCCGTCGGCCACAAAACCGCTGGCGGAGCCGAGCGCTCCGGTGGCGAAGGTAAGGCCGCAAACCGGAGCGAGAAGGAGGTTCTTATGGGCGCACCCACTACTGGCAATGTGAGGAACGTGGTGCTCGTAGGCCAAGGCGGGGTGGGCAAGACCTCGCTCGCGGAGGCCATGCTCCACCTCTCTGGCAAGACTGCCCGCTTAGGCGGCCGTGATGGCACGAAGCCCACGCTCGACTACGATATTGAGGAGGTCAAACGCGAGTTCTCGATCTCCACCGCAATTGCCCCGATCGACTGGAAGGGTGCCCGCATCAATGTGCTCGATGCACCTTGCTACCCAGACTTTATTGGTGACGCGTATGCGGCCATGAGCGTGGTGGAAGCAGCGCTGTTTGTTGTTGATGCAGGAGCCGGTCCTCAGTCAACGACCGTTAAGCTTTGGTATGCAGCAGAAGATTTGCGCCTCGCTCGTGCGGTCTTCATCAATCGCATTGATCGGCCAGACGCCGATCACGAGACCTGTATGGAGCTGCTACGCGAGCGCTTTGGTATGCGTTTGGGCTTGGTAACCCTGCCCTGGGGCACGGGCGAAGACTTCCAAGGCATCATTGATATCGTGCGCATGAAGGCACGGCGTTGTGAGGGTACCAAGCAAGAAGAGTTTGAGATTCCTGAAGAGTATCGGGCAGCAGCTGAGGCAGCTCGCGAAACCTTAACTGAGCTCGTTGCTGAGGCAGACGATACGCTCATGGAGAAGTACCTTGAGGGCGAGACGTTAACACAAGAAGAGATAGAAAGCCTCATGGCAAAAGCCATTGCACGCCGTCTGTTTGTTCCGGTCTTTGTGGGAAGCTGCATCCAGGAGCAGGGCGTGAACTCGCTCATGGACGATATTGCATCCTACTTCCCCTCACCAACCGACTATGGTGAGATGCCGCTGATCGATGGCAGCACCCTAAAGATTTCAGCAGAAGATGACCGCCCGGTGGTCTTTGTCTTCAAAACTCTGAACGATCCTGCTCAGGGTCGCCTCTCCTTCATTAAGGTTATTACCGGCACGATTGAGCCGGGCATGGAGCTCATTTGCGCTCGTACACGGCGCTCTGATCGCTTGGCTCACTTGAATGTGATGTGCGGTAAGGAAATGACCGAGGTTGGCTGTGCTCACGCCGGAGACATCATTGTGGTGCCGAAGCTATCTGCAGAAACGGGCGATACCCTCTCTGTTTCTGGCAAGGTGGAAGCCGCTGCCTTTGCCTTCCCCAACTCGCCTTATCGCATTGCGATTGAGGTAGTAAATCGCGGAGATGAAGAGAAGCTCTTCACCTTTATTGATAAGGCGTGCGAGGCAGATCCCACCATGCGCATTGAACGTGATGAGGAGACGGGTCAAACGGTCATCTCGGCGGTGGGTGAGGCTCAGGTGAGCGTCTTGCTCAATCGCCTAGAAGACCGCACGCGTGTGGAGGCGCGCATTGTGCCCCTGCGCATTCCGTATCGCGAGACCATCCGACGTGTTGCCAGCGCTCAAGGTCGGCATAAGAAGCAAACAGGCGGTGCTGGACAATTTGGAGATTGCTACTTGCGGGTTGAGCCTCTCACCGATGGCACCAATTATGAGTTTGTAGACGAGGTTGTAGGCGGGCGTATCCCGCGTGCCCTCATTCCTGCGGTTGATCGTGGCGTTCAAGAGACCATGCAAGAGGGTGTTATTGCAGGCTATCCGCTCACGGGTATTCGTGTTGCTTGCTATGACGGGTCGTATCACCCGGTTGACTCAAATGAGATGGCCTTTAGAGCCGCTGCCCGCTTGGCACTTCGCAAAGCCTGCTCTGAGGCAGATCCGGTGATCTTGGAGCCTATGTACGATATTACAGTCACCATTCCGGAGAGCTATGCCGGAGCGGTGATGGGCGATGTTTCTGCGTCGCGTGGACGAGTCACGGGCATGGATGCAAATGAGCGGGGAGATGCTGTCGTCACAGCAACAGTTCCCTATGCTGAGCTCACCGATTACGCCACGCGTCTCCGTTCGCTGACACGCGGAAATGGAGATTTTACGATGGAGCCCGCCGGATATGAACAGGTTCCCTACGACGTTCAGAAGCACCTCGTTGAGTTCTACGAAGAGCGGCGCGCTCAAGGGCGATAAGGATACAAGGATGTTTTCCGAGGACTCTGCGGCGATTATCCGTCGCAGAGCCTCAGCCCGAATTGGCAAACGGCAAAAATGGGTAGGCTTCCAACCCGTGGACGACACTCAGTCGTTCACATTGTCATAATATTTGTTTTATGATGTTGACCAGCGTGTTACGATACCGAAGCGAAGTACGCTTCACGTCACCGAGATGAAAGCATGGTAACGATGTCGCCACAGAAGAACAGGAAGACCTACGATGCCGAAACCCGCCGTCGTGCGGTGAAGGCGCTTGCTGCCGGATCGGGTCACCGGGCTCTCGCTGGCGCGCTCGGGCTTCCCGAGGCGACCGCTCGCCAATGGGCGCGCGCGTATGCCGTAGGTGGTGCCTCCGCTGTAATGAACGCCGGTGCCACTCACCGCATCTACCCGTATGAGCTCAAGCTCTCCGTGGTAAAAGATCGCTTTGAGCATGGTATGTCCGTCCGTGATGTCATGATCAAGTACGGAGTGCCGAGTGAGTCCTCGGTTAAAACCTGGTGCCGCCAATATCGCGAGCACGGGGCTGAGGCTCTCATCGATCGGCCACGTGGTCGTAAGCCTAAGAAGCACGACCCGGAAGAGTCCGAATAAACAATCCGCCTTGTCCTGAGCGCACGGATGCTCAGCACCGATCCGCCCTCCTGATCACGTGATAGTTGTCCCGTGGTCGGAGGGCGGTATGCTTGAGCGGCTGAGCGCCTCTCTATCTCAATCCTTTAGCTGTCTTCCGGGGCGGGAGGGAGTGTTCACGCGACTGTGCTGCCGCTGCAGTAGTCCCTCTTAGTTACCGCTCAATGCGGGGTGCGCGGCCTTTCGCAACTGTACCGTCGCTCCAGAGCTTCTCTTCGTGACCGCTCAGCGTGTGATGCACAGGCTTTCGCAGCTGTGCCGCAGCTCCGATAGATACTTTTAGTTACCGCTCACCGCGGGGTGCAAGCGCTTCGAAGCGCACATCACCGCGCCTCGCCGGTGGTATGATAATCGTGCGAATTGCAGGTTCTAAGAGGGGGTTGCCATGTTAAACGCCATTGAAATTAAGCCGGATATTTGGTGGGTTGGTGGGATTGATTGGAACGAGCGATTGTTCCATGGCTACTCAACCGAGCGCGGCATTACGTATAACGCCTACCTGATTCTCGATGAGAAAATTACGCTGATCGATACCGCAAAGGCCACGTTTTCTGACGAGTTTATTCAGCGCATCAGTCAGGTCGTTGACCCGTCCAAAATTGATGTCGTTATTGTCAACCATGTTGAGATGGATCACTCGGGCAGTTTGCCGCTCATCAAAAAGATCGCGCCCAATGCCACGATCTATGCAGGAGCCCCTGCCGGAGTCAACGAGATCAAGGCTCATTTTGGCATTGAGGTTGAAGGCGTGAAAACCGGGGATACCCACTCAATTGGCCGCCGAACACTCTCCTTTGTGCAGACTCCGATGGTTCATTGGCCAGATAATATGGTGACCTATGTAGCGGAAGAAAAGCTGCTTTTTTCAAACGATGCCTTTGGTCAGCACTTTGCTACGACCAAGCGCTTTGATGATGAGGTTGACCGCTGCGAGCTATTCCGCCAGGCAAAAAAGTACTACGCCAATATTGTGCTACCTTATGGCGCTCAAACACAGCGTGCACTCAAGCAGGTAGCAGGCCTTGATATTGAGATGATTGCACCGAGCCACGGATGCATCTGGCGAAGTTTCATTCCAGAGATTCTTGCGTGCTACGAAGCATGGAGCACGTACCAAACAGAAGAGAAGGCCGTCATTGTGTTTGACTCAATGTGGCACTCAACCGAGAAAATGGCTCGCGAGATTACCGATGCCTTTATTGCTGAAGATATTCCGGCAGTTCTCTTAGACGTTAAGGCATCGCATATTTCAGACATCATTCTCGAGATGATGGATGCCCGCTATGTAGCTGTGGGTTCGCCGACCTTAAACTCAAATATGCTGCCAACGGTAGCTGGTTTTCTTACCTATATGCGGGGGCTTTCGCCAAATAACTCCATGCGTATTGGCCTAGCCTTTGGTAGCTACGGCTGGGCACCTCTAGGGCCAAAACAGGTGTATACCGAGCTTGAGAATATGAAGTTCCAGCTTCCTGTGCCGGTCATCACACAGCAGTGGATCCCGAGCGAAGAGAAGCTTACTGAGCTGCAAGTGGCTGTGCGCACCATGATTGAAGAGAGCCGCCAAGCGTAGCTCCGCGCTTGCGGCGTCGTACCGAGCACGCATAAGGCTTGGAAACGCCCGCATTCGCAAGAACTCGCCGGTACTCCTGGCACCTTTCCTGGGAAGTACGCTCGCGCCCCGCATATGATCTAAAGATGTGGGGCGTTTGTTGTACCAGCACGTCGATGTCGCTTTCTCACCGTGGTAGCATGGAAAGGCTTGCCAGACCCAAGAGGGGATAAAGGGGTGTCTATGGCTATGCTGGTGATGCTGTTCGCCATTCCAGTGGTGGCAGCTGCTTTGCTCTTTTTTGTGCGCGAGGCTTCCTTGCGTGATCCGATCGCAATCGTTGCGGCTGCACTGACCGCAGGTGTTTCGGTATCCATTGCTGCCACGTATCTCAATACGCCGACAACGATCGCCGTGCCAGACGCGTTATATGTTGGTGGAACCTGGGTGGCCGTGTTGCTTGATTTGTTGCTGACCGGGGTTGTTTTAAGCTTTGCATTCCGTTGGAAAAACGTATGGGCAATTGCGCTCGGCTTGGTGCAGCTGGGAGGCGCTATCTGGTGCGGCATGTTGGCCATAGAAGAGCCTGAAGCCGTCATCGATCCGCTCTTTATTGATAATCTCGGCGTGGTGATGATCCTGATCGTCGGTGTAGTGGGTAGCTTGATCTGCGTCTACGCCTTGGGGTATATGAAAGACCATCAGGCTCATGAGCCAGCAGATGCTCCCGACTATCGCCATCAGTTCTTGGCGCTCATGTTCTTATTCCTCTCGGCCATGTTTGTCATTATCTTGTCAGACAATACTGACTGGATGCTGGCCGGCTGGGAGATCACCACGGTCTGCTCGTTTTTAATGATTGGCTATACCCGCACCGAAGAAGCGCGAAAGAGCGCCTTGCTGCAGATCAACCTCAATATGGTAGGTGGCATTGCATTTCATGCAGCAGTGCTTTTAATGCATCGTTTTGGTCTGCCGCCCTCACTGAACGGCTTGATTACATCTACCTTAGCGGTAGGGACGCGCCCGCTCGTACTGCCACTCTTGTTGCTCTCGGTTGCTGGCTTAGTAAAGGCAGCTCAGATGCCGTTTCATCGCTGGCTTTTGGGTGCCATGGTGGCACCAACCCCTACGAGCGCTTTGTTGCACTCTTCTACCATGGTAAAAGCTGGCGTCTTCTTGCTGGTGAAGTTCGCACCGCTGTATCGGATTATTCCGGTGGCCTCTTTTATGGTGGTAGGCCTGGGTGGCATTACCTTTGTGCTCTGCAGCTTTATGGCCATCTCGCAAAGTAACGCCAAGCGCGTGCTTGCGTATTCCACGGTGGCAAACCTTGGTCTGATTTGCGCGTGTGCCGGTGTTGGTACCGCCCCGGCAGTGTGGGCTGCCGTCTTCTTGATTATCTTCCACACCGTGTCTAAGTCACTACTCTTCCTGTGCGTAGGCACGGTTGAGCACCGCATTGGGAGCCGCAATATTGAGGACATGGATGGCCTGTTTGGGCGGCTGCCTCACCTCACACGGCTGATGATGCTCGGCATCATGGGTATGTTTGTAGCTCCCTTTGGCATGCTCATTTCAAAATGGGCAACCCTTGTTTCCTTTGCAGAAACGGGCAATGTTGTTTTCTTGCTTCTGCTCGCCTTTGGCTCGGCTGCAACCTTTTTCTTCTGGGCAAAGTGGCTCGGGAAGCTCAGTGGTGTGCCTCAGCGTGCCGACAATTCTGAGGCAGGAGTTCATCGTACAGAGTGGGCAGCGGTTGGTAGCGTAGCTGCGCTTTTGCTGGCTTGCTGCGCAGGACTCCCTTTGCTCTCTGAAGAGGTTGTCTCGCCGTATCTGGGCTCTGTTTTTGGGGAAGCCCCGGTACTCATTGGCGTGGATAACCTCATTATCATGGTGGTCATTGTTGCCTTCATCGCGATTGTGCTGCTCACGCCCTGGGGTCGTGCTACGCACAAGCGCCGTGTCCCGGTCTACCTTGGTGGTCAGGGCTTAGATGCAGATGACCGGCGATTCTTAGGTTCCATGGGGCGTACCATGACCTCGGTTAAGCGCAATTGGTATCTGGAAGATATTTTTGGGGAACGCCTCATTACGCGTGCAGGAATTATTCTTTGCTCCGCGATTCTTTTTGTTTCACTTGCTGCAAATGCGCTTTTTGGTATGGGGGCTCAGGGTGGCTTCTTTGCAGAGCGCCCGGTGATGTTGGCAGGACCTGGCTTGTTTGGTCTTGCCGTAGGCACGTTGGGCTTTGCGCTGATAGCTCCTGTGGCGGGCTGTTTGCTCGATGGGCTTGATCGCAAGATTTCTGCACGCATGCAAGGTCGAGTGGGTCCTCGCGTGTTGCAGCCGTACTACGATGTGCGCAAGCTGTTGCGCAAAGAAGACGTGAGTGTCAACGCAGTTGATGAGGCCTATGTAACCTGTGCGCTGATCTTTAGCGTGGTTGCTGGAGGCATGTTTGTTTCAGGTTCAAGTCTGCTCATGTCGGTCTTTTTGATCACACTCTCCACGCTGTTCTTCATTATTGCTGCGTACTCTGCCCGCTCGCCCTATGCAGATACGGGTGCAGATCGTGAGTGCTTGCAGGTCATGAGCTACGAGCCAATGGTTTTGATCATGACGGTTGGCTTCTATACCGCAACCGGATCCTTTGATGTGGCAAGCCTTGTAGGGCTTCACGCCCCCATCATTATCGTATTGGCTCCAATCTTTTTAGGAATGCTGTTCATTCTGACCATCAAGTTGAGAAAGTCTCCCTTTGACCTCTCTTCGAGCCACCACGCTCACCAAGAGATTGTGAAAGGCATTACCACTGAGATGAGCGGGCGTACCCTTGCCAAAGTTGAGATCATGCATTGGTGCGAGTCCGTGCTCTTTTTGATGTGGATTGGCATGTTCTTCATTTGGTCGCATCCGGCCTCATGGGCACTCGCAGCAGGTGCGGTGGCATTCATTTGGCTGTTTGAGATCTGGATCGACAATAACTATGCGCGCGTGAAATGGCAGACCTGTCTCAAGTTGGCTTGGCTGGTGGCTCTCGTTGCTGGAGCGGTCAACCTGTCGTTCGTGCTCATCGCGCCGTTCATGTAAGGAGGGATCATGGGCTACTCATCCAAATCGCCGTGGCTGATCCACTATGACGGCTCGAGCTGCAATGGCTGTGATATCGAAGTGCTCGATGCACTCACGCCACTCTACGATATTGAGCGGTTCGGTATCGTAAATACTGGAAACCCCAAGCATGCCGATATCTTTTTGGTAACTGGTTCGGTTAATCACCAAAACATCAGTGTGGTCAAGCAGATCTATGAACAGATGCTTGAGCCTAAAGTTGTCGTAGCCTGCGGCATTTGTGCATGTACCGGCGGCGTGTTTAGAGACTGCTACAACGTCATTGGTGGTGTGGACAAGGCCATTCCCGTTGATGTCTATGCGCCTGGTTGTGCGATTCGCCCCGAGTCGATTATCGACGCGGTGCTTGAAGGTGTACGCGTGCTTGATGAGAAAGCAGACCGCATGCGGCGCGGCTTGCCTGCCTCAGGTACGAACGAGCCTGCTGTTGAAGCTTCGGCAGAGGCTGTTTCAGACGTGAATGAGTCTGCTGAGGCTTCGACAGAGTCAGCTGCAGTGCCTGAAGCGCCTACTGAAGCTCCGCTCGCGTCTACTTCGGACGCGAATAAGAACGCTTGCCAGACCACCGGTGATGATCAGGTTCAGAAGGGAGGGGCAGCATAGATGTATACGACTGAATTTGTAGAGATTTCCCTTCAGGATCTGCTCGTGAAGGTGCAGACTTTGCGCCATGAGGGACTGCGTTTCGTGCAACTGTTTGCAGAGCGGGACGAGCAGGATGACTTTTACGTGCTCTATACCTTCTACGACGAGATTAAAGATGCGGCGACCACCTTGGTTGTGCCGGTTGCTGCTGATGCCAAGATCCCCTCTATTCAAGGCATGTATTTCTCTGCCTTTGCGTATGAGAATGAAACACATGACCTGTTTGGACTTGAGTTTACAAATATGAAGCTCGATTTTGGTGGGCATTTCTTTAATGTAGCCACTGATGCTCCTATGACTATTTTGACGCCTGAACAAAAGGCAGCCAAAGATAAGCAGGCAAAGATTCAGAAAGCGGCTCAGGCTAAGGCAAAGGCTGCAGCACGTGCGCGCCAGGCAGCTGAGGAGAAGAGCGCTGATCGCGCACTGACAACCTCTGCAGCCGAGGCAGACGCTGCTGCGGTGGCGGAGGTGGCAGCGCTTCGTCCGGCTCGAGGCACATCTGATGAGCCATCGAGCGCGGAGGCTGCGGGAGGATCTGAGCAGACGCAATCCGCAGCTCCAGATAAGCCCGCAGCACCGACTCAGGCGGCAACGTCCGCCGCGCCCATTGTGTCAGCTGAACCTGCAGTGCCTGCCACGCCCGCCGCGCCCGCTGTGCCAGCTGAGCCGACGGAACCTGTTGAACCCGCTGTTGAACCCGCTGTGCCGACTGAATCTATTCGCGAAGCATCCCAGAAGGAGGGAGCATAGTATGGCTACTCGTTCTGTGATTCCTTTTGGTCCTCAACACCCCGTGCTTCCTGAGCCGGTTCATCTTGACCTCGTGGTTGAAGATGAGCATGTCGTGGAGGCTATTCCGCAGATTGGCTATGTACATCGTGGCCTTGAGAAACTCGTAGAAAAGCGAGACTTCAATCAGTTCGTGTATGTGGCTGAGCGCATCTGTGGCATTTGCAGCTTTGGCCATGGCATGGGATATGCCATGGCAACTGAGCGCTTGCTTGATCTTGAAATTCCCCGCCGTGCTCAATATTTGCGTGCCATTCTTCAAGAGCTTTCACGCATTCACTCGCATCTTTTATGGCTTGGCTTGCTCGCTGATGCTTTTGGATTTGAGAGCCTCTTTAACCACTGCTGGCGTTTGCGCGAGACCATCTTGGATATTTTCCAAGAAACGTGTGGTGGCCGTATCATCCTTTCAATCACCATGGTGGGTGGCATGACCCACGATATTGACGATGAGCTGTTGCGCCGCGCTGTAGCAAAGCTTGAGGATATGCGCAAAGAGTACCACGAGATCGTAAATACCATGCTATACGATGACTCGGTACGCAGCCGTCTATGTGGCGTGGGAACGATTAGCTACGAGCAAGCACTTGATCTCTCGATGGTGGGTCCGTTTGCGAAAGGCTCTGGTGTCACCCATGATATGCGCACGGCAGGCTTTATTTCCGCCTATGATGACCTTGAGCATTTTGAACCCATTATTGCCGAAGAGGGAGACTGCTACGCTCGCTGCAAGGTGCGCTGCCTTGAGGTGTTCCAATCGATGGATATCATTGCCGAGCTGGTAGCTAAAATCCCGCATGATGGTATTGGCCAAGCTCCTGCTCCCAAGATTAAACCCGAGGCAGGATCTCGTGCTCATGTGCTGATCGAGCAGCCACGTGGCGAAGCGTTCTACTATGTACGCGGCAACGGCACGAAGTTCCTCGATCGCTTTAGGCTCAGGACGCCAACGTCTCAAAACTTAGGCGGCATGGTAAAGGCCTTGCAGGGAGTGGACATTGCAGATGTTCCGATGATCATTCTCACTATTGACCCCTGCATCAGCTGCGCAGAAAGGTAGGCGATCATGGGCGGATTTAAGCTTGGAAAAATGACGCTGCGCTCGCTGGTTACCAAGCCAGCAACTACGCGTTATCCATATGAGAAGCGTGAGCTGTATCCAGCTATGCGCGGACACATCGTAAACGATATTGATGCATGCATTCTCTGCGGGATGTGTGTTCGAGTCTGTCCGGCAGATGCCTTAGAGGTTGATCGCAAGGCTGGAGATTGGACGATTAACCCGTATAGCTGCGTACAGTGTGCCAACTGCGTGCGTGCTTGTCCTAAGTCGTCGCTTTCAATGGAGCGTGAGTCAACTCCCGTAGCAAGCAAGATGGCAAAGGTGACGCTTCACAAAGACATGCCGGCAAAGCCTGCCAAGGCAGCCAAGCCAGCAGCCAAAGAGGCCAAGGCGGCAGCTAAGTCAGTAACGCCAGCTGAGGAAACTGCTGCAAAGTCAGCTGCAACACGTGTTCCTGAGAAGCCTGTCGCTGCGGCATCCGCTGCGGCACCCGCTGCAAAGCCAACTGGGGAGCCCACTGCAGCGCCTGATGCAAGACCAGCCGAAACGCCTTCCGAAAAGTCCACCGCAGCGCCCGCCCTTGAAAAGCCTGTCCAGCCAGCTCAAACACCTGCATCGGGGACGTCTGCTCCTGCACAGTCCGACACAGAATAGCCAAGAGAAAAAAAGCTCGATCTGCTCGTAGCCATCTGTGCTGATCAGGCGCACTGATCGGGCGTGACCGCAGTTAGATGGCTGATTCTGCTATAGTGAGCCAAAGCGATTTTCTGAGGAGCCGCCACCGATGCCCGATCAAGATGACATACACGTGCCTGAGGCTCATGTCTTGGCCGCTACGCAGGGAGATCACGGCTCCGAGCCGTCCTCCACGGAGCCTGATGAGCCAGGCTGTTCATCTACGCCGGGTCGCGGGGGCAAGCTTCCTCAATACACCGTAGGTGAAGAAATTGCCAATTCAATTACCCATGGCGTTGGGTTTCTGCTGGCTGTTGCTGGTCTCGTTTTGCTCATCATAAAAGCTGCGCTTGGCACAGGTGGTGCTCCTGCGTTGGCATCGGCTATCGTGTTTGGCATCTCGCTCATCTTGGAGTATCTGGCCTCGACGCTCTACCATGCCATTCAGGTTCCTGCTGCAAAACGCATCTTGCGAATTATCGATCACAGCTGTATCTACCTGCTTATTGCTGGTAGCTACACGCCGTTTCTGCTCGTCACGCTGGCAGACGACGGGGGCATCCCCATGTTTGTGCTGGTGTGGGCGCTTGCCATTGCCGGCATTTCATTTGAGCTCGCCGCGCGCCAGCGCCAACCTCGTTGGGTAACTATTCTTATTTATCTCATCATGGGCTGGCTTGTGGTCTTCCGTTTTCCGCAGCTCATCGAGAGGCTTGATCCTGTTGCCTTGGCGCTGCTTGCTGTTGGCGGTCTTTGCTATACGGCAGGCACGGGCTTTTACCTTATGAAACATATCCGATATATGCACAGCATTTGGCACCTGTGGGTGCTGGCGGGTAGTATCTTTCAGTTCATGGCGGTGATCCTCTTCGTGATTTAATCATCCGAAGCACTCGCTGCTCAGAACCTGCTATCCACCGAGAATCTGGAGGTATTGCCGTCCCCATGGACATGGCACTTGCAATTATCATCACTCTGCTGTTAACCGCCTTAAACGGTTACTTCTCTATGGCAGAGATGGCACTCACCACCGCGAAGCGCAGGCCGCTTGAGCAAGACGCTGAAGCGGGGGATCGCCGTGCAAAAATGGCACTCGAGCTGGCGCGCAACTCGACCGACTTCTTAGCGACCATTCAGGTCGGCATTACGCTGGTGGGATTTTTCTCAGCAACGGTTTCTTCCAATACGCTCTCAGAGCCTCTGGCAGGCTGGCTTTCGAGTTTTGGAGTTTCTTGGTTGACTGCCTTTGCTCCCATTGTTGCTCCGGTCATCATCACGCTTGTTGTGTCCTATCTCTCAATCGTGGTGGGCGAGCTTGTGCCAAAGCGGATCGGTTTGTCTGATGCGAATGGCATGGCAAAGTCAGTTGCAGGCATTGTTTCCACGTTTCGAAACCTTGCCAAGCCAATTGTCTGGCTAACTCAGGCGAGCGCAAATGGCATCTCTGTATTGCTGGGCATTAAGAGTGCAGATGATCGTCAAAACGTGTCTGAGGAAGAGATTAAGTACATGATTAACGAGCAGGATACGCTGCTCGATGAAGAGAAGCGCATCATCCACGAGGTTTTTGACTTGGGCGATGCAGTGGCGCGTGAGGTTATGGTGCCCCGCGTTGATGTAAGCATGGTGCCGGATACCGAGCCTATTGGCGATGTCATGAAGCTGATGCTTGAAACGGGCTATAGTCGCGTGCCGGTGTATCACGAGGATCCGGATAGTGTCGTGGGCATTGCTCACTTTAAGGATTTGGTTGGCCGCGTGCTGTCCGAGGAAGACTTTGTCGATGCTCCGGTGGGCGAGTTTGTGCGTGACACGAGCTTTGTTCCTGATACGAAAGATATTTTGCCGCTTCTCTCCGAGATGCAAACTGCTCATGAGCAGATCGTTGTGGTGGTTGATGAGTATGGCGGAACAGCCGGTATCATTACCATTGAGGACATTGTTGAGGAGATCGTTGGCGAGATTGAAGACGAGTTTGACCCCGACAATAAGTATCTTACCCGCCTCTCACGCCGCGAATGGCTTGTAGACGGGCGCTTTAGCTGCGATGATGCGATCGAGCTTGGTTGGCCTATTGAGGAAAGCGACGATTACGAAACCATCGCCGGATGGATCCTCGAGCTGTCTGACTCTGTGCCTGATATTGGCGAGATCTTTGTCGTAGAGGGATATAAGTTTAAGGTGCAGTCAATGCGCGGTCAGCGTATTTCGCTTATTCGCGTCATTGGCCCTGAGGCTGCTCCTGCAGTGGCGGCCCCCGTTGCGATAGCAGAAGATGAAGGAGCTGATCGGGGCGTAGATACTCGGCCTGTAGATGCTGAGTAGGTTGATGATCGGCAGATTCGGAAGGATCGACATGTCAGAGCTTTTTAACATCATGAAGATCACGATAGGCGCTCAAAAGCTTACGGCTCGAGTGCTTGTCAATCCCGGGATGCCCCTGAGGACATCTGAGGATATTGAAGCAACGGCACGCGCGTACTATCTGGCTCCTTCCATTGCAGATCATGCCTGCCTCGGTGATACCGGCGAGCATTTTAAGGATTGCATGGCCGATACAGAGCTTGCTCATTTGCTCGAGCATATGAGCGTTGAGGTGATGCGCCAAACGGGGCTCGTAGATGATGTTGTTGCAGGGAGAACTCGCGCTGTTCCGGCTGATGAGCGACTCTTTGACATTGAGCTTTCCTGTCCAGATGATGTGCTTGCAATTGGCTCGCTTTCCTCCGCTGCCTTTATGCTGCAATGGGCTTTTGCAAATGGAGAAGCTCCTGCACCTGATTTTGAAGGAACGGTCAAGGCGTTGAAGGGCCTAGTTTTGAGCCTGCGTGGCGAGAGCTCGGATGCAGAAAAGGCTGAGGAAGCAGAGCCGGGCGAGCCTGACAACAAGGAGTCAGCATCTTCAATCGGTGCTGCAGCATTAGATGAGGCAGTTGAGCGTGCTGACGATGAGCCTGCGAGCGAAGATACAGCGACAGGTGTAGAGGATCGCATTGCTGCGGGCGAGGCTGATGAGTCCGACGGAGAGGCTCGTCACGAGGCTTAGCGTCGGGAAAAGGCAACGCTTGGATTTGCTTTCTTAATAACAGCCTGCAGTTCTGCCAACAATCTCATGGTTTGTTTGTCTGGCATGCCTGATGAAATTCGATCATCGGTATAACGCCACCAGTTACCATCGGCTGTTTCAAAAACGATGCTCGGCGGGTTAAAAAGAGCAAGCTTGGGATACACCCGGGCAAGGTCGGAAAATGCGATATCTAAGAGCGGCTTGGGAGTTTTCGCCTGCGACTCAGGATCTTGTGCTCGTTGCTCGGACGTCAGCACCTGTGGCTTGCAAGCTTGTGCTCGCTGAGTGGAAGCTTGTGGTCGTTGCTCGGGTTCCTGTGCTTGCGGCTCGGGATCTTGTGTTCGCTGCTCGGATGTTTTCGCCTGCGACTCGGAATGCTGCGTGTGCAGCACAGGAGCTTTTGCTGCAGCCTCAGAATTCTGCGCCAGCTCCTCAGTAGGGGGTACAGCATCGTCTGCGGCATACAGTCGAATCCCGCTCTTTGAAATAACGCCAGTAACGCGGGTTCCGACTCGCTCATTTCCCAAATAGAGCGTACCAGTAGAGCGAATGAGGACGTTATCAGCAGTTTTGTTCATCTGAGCCGCCTTCCACCCTGCATCTGTGCGTTTGAACGTTCATAGCAGGGTATAATAGTACCCGACTGTTTCAGTTCGCTTAGAGGAGGATACATGGGTAAGGGTCTGGGATTTTTTGCCGGAACCATTTTGGGAGCTGCGGCCGGCACGGTAATCGGGATCATGATTGCCCCTCGTTCGGGCGCTGAGACGCGTGCAATGGCTGCAGACATGGCCAATGATGCGTGGGATTCCGCTCAAGATATGTATGAGCAAGGTGTTGAGGCTGCACGAGCTGCAGCTGAGGACTTAGGCCCTATGGTTGATGCTACAACCGATGAGCTGCGTGCTAAGGTCGATCTCGCACGTGAGCGTATGGATCAGCTTCGTGAGCAGTTAAACGATGCCATCGCTACGGGAGACATTAAGTCTGCCGCTGAGGTGTTGGTTGATGGCAGCTCAGATGAGCAGGCTACTAACGAGAGCTAATGCACGTCTCTGATTTCCAGGGCGTTCGCCTCTATCGGCTGGCTCCCGAGGGAAAACAGCATACGCGTGATGGAAGACAGCGCCGGCCAAAGCGGCTCGGCAAGATCCATTTTCCGGTGTTTTCTCCCGATGGAAAGCGCCTCGTGGGCTTTATGGTCAGCCGACCCGATGTGGTTGGTATGATCAAGCAGGCCGATCTTTTTGTGGCTCTTGATCGGGTGCGTGTCCACGATGATCTCTTAGTTATTCCTGCTGACCGTGAAGCTATGGGCACGCCTGCTGCAAAGCGCCTCGGTGTTTCGCTCGATAGCTGCTTGATCTGGACGGGCATGGATGTGCGCAGCGTCTCTGGTGAGTCGCTGGGCTACTGTAAAGACGCGGATTGCCATCCTAAGACTGGCGAAGTGCGGAGTTTTGTGGCAACGGCTGGATCTGCCTCGTCGGCGTTGGTGGGAGATATTGAGATTCCCGTCTCTCACCTCAAAGGGTATCGAGATGGTGCCATGATCGTGTCTGATGCTGCACTTGAGCTTGAGTTTTCTGGTGGCGCTGCTGCGCGAGCAGCTGAGGTCACCGCTCAGGTGAGCGCTGGGGTAAAAAAGGGTGCACGCGTCTTGGATGAGCAGGGCTCGCGTGCACTTGATCAGGGGAGCCGGGCGTTGGGAAAACAGCTCGGCCGTACAAAAGGCATGTTTGGTGCCTTTATGAGTGAGTATAAGAAGGCCTCGCGCTCAGATGAGACCTCCTAGCGCTCTGTCAAGCGTTGAGTGTATGCGCTGAGTGGTAGCCTTGACTTGGTGAGTTTTGAGCCATCTGGCTCGGTGTATTTTGGAGTAAGCGTGCCGCAGTACACAACCTCGTTTTCGTCGAAGCGCCGCCGTCCTCGGATGCGCAAGGCTCCTGGCGGGGTTTTGCCACGGGCGACGGCTCGTCGTCAGCGTAAACCCGGGGCAATGTATCTGCGTAGATCGCAAGGCTTTGGCAAGCGCTCAGGTCGTGGGCGTCTGGGGCGCAGAAATGATCGCAGGCCCTATGCCTTTATTGCGGTGGGCTGTGCCTTCTTGGTGTTTCTCGCATCAATTCTTTGGTACGCCAATCGCAGCGTCAAAATTACCCTCAATGATGCTGAAGTGTCCGTGCCTATTCATGCAGGTATTGAGCGGCTTATTCAAGATCGCAAACTTGAGCTAAAGCCGGGTCGTCTACTCGCAGTCGATGATTCGGTCATGAGTAAAGACGGCGGCGAGCCATATGCGGTGAGCTTGGATAAAAAGAAGCTCGATGCTAAAGAAATTGCTGAGCTCAAAATTGAAGGCGGAGAAAAGCTCACCATCAAAAATGGTGAGGATACCTATGAGGCGCACCAGGTACGTGCAACCGAAATCCCCCCACAAATATCTCTCAAAGGTACCGGCCCTATCCAGACCGTTAAAACCTGGGGAATTGCTGGTAGAAGTGAGGTTTGGGTTGGCGAGCAATCGGGCCTTACGGTAGATAAGGGCGTGGTGCAAGAGCCGGTGAACTGTGTGATATCAGCACGGGGTGTTTCGCCGGCAAATGGTAAAAAGCTCGTTGCTCTTACCTTTGATAAGGGGCCGAGCGCGAGCACCGAGGCCATTGTTAAGCTGCTTAAAGAAGAAGACGCGAAGGCAAGTTTTTTCCTCATTGGAGATAAGGTCTCCTCGCATGTCGCTGCTGTGGGTGCAATTGCAGAAGGTGGCAACGAAATTGGTGTGAATGGGGCCACCGGGGATGATCTTACCAAGCTCTCTGGCGATGATCTGCGCTCATCTTTAAGCCGCAGTTTTGATGCGGTAAAGGCAGCGGGTGGAGGAGAGACGGCGCTTGTGCGTCCACCGCTCAGTCGCTTTGACTTGCGTGAGTGGTCAGAAACCATGGATCTGGTAGGATCGGTTGTCACCTGGAGTGTAGACTCGGGAGACTGGATGCTACCAGGAGCGGATCGGATAGCAGATACCGTGGTAAAAACGGTGAACACCGGCAATATCGTGGTTCTTTCTGATACAGACGCTACAGGGAAGCAGACCTTAGAGGCATTGCCTCAAATAATTCGCCGACTTAAAGATGAAGGTTATGAGCTGGTTACATTAAGCGAGCTCATAGCAAGTGATCCTGATATGGCTAAGGAAGTTTCACTCAAACGACAGACCCCTCCAAAGGGCTGGGTTTTACCGCAAGTTCCTGCCCCAGCTGAGTCTCAAAAGGATGAAAGCTAGAGGTGATAGTGGCATGACTGAGGAAGATCACAGGATCACAGACCCGGCTCTGCCACGTGTCGGTCAAACAAATGAAGAAGCTCAACCGCAGCAGGTAGATACCGCTCGGGCTGCTCATAACGATAGAGCTGCTGGAACTGAGCGTGTGGAGCAACCGCATGCTCATCAACCGGCACCCGCCCAGCATGGCCAGACTCCGGTACCTGCCCAGCACAACCACCGTCCGGCATCTGCCCAACATGGTCAGACTCCGCATTTTCGTCCGGCTCCAAAAGGAGAAGCGCACACGCAGGTACCCCACCAGATGTCCGCACATCGTTCGGCTTCCGGGAAGGCTTCTGGGAAGGATCCTGGTTCTGGCAAGAGATTTCAGTCGGTGCCTACAATTGGGAGCGGGCAGCGCCGTGGCAAAAAGAGTGCACTGAAGCCCCTCAAGCGCCGTTCACCCTATGGATCCTTGCGCAAAAAGAATGTGAGCCGCAAAGATGCGATCGCCGCTGCAAGCATTGGTCTTGCTGCCGTGCTCGGACTCGGTGGCGTTGGCAGCTGGTGGGCATTTTGGCGCTCAATTCGCTTTACTGTCAATGGGAAATCTGTTTCCGCTCGCGTGGGTACCCCGCTTGCTCAGATGCTTCATGATCATGATTATTTTGGCGCAAAACCAGGACCTTTGAAGTCGGTAGGGGGCGCCCTGTTAGATGAGACGGGCGGCCCGAGATGCTCGGTTACCATTGACGGATCTGATGTGCCGTTCTCAGAGCTGAGTACGTACAAGGTTGCCTCTGGGGCAAGTATTACGGTTTCTGATGGCGCAGAGGGTACCGAGGAGTATACGGAAGAAAAAGTCGCCATTCAGCCGGTGGCTGAGATGCAGCGCGGTGGTGCCATCCAGTATGTGGCACAATGGGGCAAACCCGGGGAGAAGCTGGTCAGGACGGGTAAAACCTCTGGTGAGGTCGTTGATCATGAGATTTTGACCGAAGTGCAAAACATGGTAGTGGCATCTAAGAGTTGCGTGCCTGAGGATGGCGGCAAGTACATGGCGCTGACCTTTGATGATGGACCGAGCTCCTTTACTCCGCAGATCCTGGATATTTTGAAGGAGAAAGGCGTTAAGGCGACATTCTTTAACTTGGGTAACAATGTAGATGCTCATCCTGAGCTGACTCGTCGTGTACATGATGAGGGGCACCAGTTAGCCAGCCACTCAACCACGCATCCAGTTATGACTAAGCTGGATCGTGATGCTATGCGCAAGGAACTTACCTCGGTTGCACAAAGTCTCAAGGAGAGCGCCGGCGTTGATGTGCAGATGCTGCGTGCACCCTATGGCGCTTACGACCTTAATTGCTGGCTGCAAACAAACGATCTTATTTCTTGCAATGTCTTGTGGAATATCGATACCCTCGACTGGAAGCGCCCGGGAGCAGACAAGATTGTGCAGTCGGTGCTTGCTGGTGCCAACAACGGAGCAATTGCTCTCATGCACGACGGCGGAGGCGAGCGTAGCCAAGACATAGAGGCGCTACCAAAAATTATCGATGGTCTTCGCGAGGCCGGTTATGAGCTGGTTACCGTTCAAGAACTCATGAAGCTCGATGGCGGTTTTCCTGAGGATGTAGTTAAAGGAAGCGTAAAGCCTCCAAAAGACGCTGTGATTCCTGAGCACGCTTAGGGGCGCTGCAAGGGCGTGGCTTCTGTAGCCACCTTGCTCGTTTGCGCTATTCCATGGACTCATTCATGCAGTGTCGGTGTGTCAGAGTTGGTGGAGCGCTGCGCGCAGTGCAGTCGCTTTGCTCTGTGCTACATGCGCTCAAAACAAGTCGGTCACCAAGGGAGGTCAAAGAGCTCTCTTCATCGGCGCAGCTGCTGTGATCATGAGTGGAGATGATATAGTTATTTATCAGCGCACGTTCACAAGCGCGCGCAATCTGGCATGTATCGTGCTGGAGCACTGTTTGGAATCGAGATCCGAGTTGTCGTTTGCCAAGACGCATCAAAGGTGGTGCTTGCATCTTGTGTACACGTCGCCCGGCTGTGCAAAGGATCGCCATGAACTACCTCTCCGAGCTGCTCGGCATACCAGTTATTGATTCAGCTGGTGAGCGTATCGGTGTTGCAAATGACCTCGGGATTGCTACCGGCGAGGTCTTTCCACATGTGACATCTCTTGCCTTTTTAGGCCCGGGTAAGACTCCCTTCATGATCAGTTGGCGCAAATACGTTGACCATGTTGGAGACGATGGGGTCTACCTTAATCGCCCAGCAACAGACATCCGCTTTTCGTATCTGCAGCCCACTGAAGTATTGCTTTCGCGAGACATCATGAATAAGCAGATCGTGGATACACAAGGGCTCAAGGTAGTTCGCGTAAACGATATTAAGCTTTCAAGTTCAGGCGAAAACCAGCTCCGTCTTCTTGGCGCTGAGGTGGGTGTCCGCGGCCTGTTGCGTGCTTTTCATCCTCTACTTGAGCGCTTTGTAGTCCGCATTGCGCAAGCGGTAGGCCATCCTTTGTCTGAGGAGATCATTGCCTGGAGCTATATGGATTTGCTTGAGCGGAGTACCAAGCATCTTAAGCTTTCGGTTTCTCATAAAACCTTGGGCGAGCTGCATCCAGCAGATATTGCAGACATTATCGAACGGTTGAATCCTCGCCTGCGCGGCCAGGTCTTTAATCAGCTCGATGTTGCACAGGCAGCAGAGGCTATCTCTGAGTTGGATGATGACGAGCTGCGCTCAGAGATGTTTGAAGGTCTTTCAGACACAGATGCATCCTCCATGTTGGCGCTCATGGATCCTGATGATGCAGCTGCCTTAATTGATGAGCTGGACTACAGTAAGGCAGAAAAACTAATGCATTTGATGGGCGTGAAAGAGGAAGCAGCTATCCGAACGCTTTTGGGTTATGCAGAGGATACGGCTGGCCGCATTATGACCTCGGAGTTTGTATCACTTCCCGAGACTGCCACAGCAGCGGATGCGGTGGAGGCAATACGTGCTCTCGACGAAGATTTTGAGAGCTTCTACTACGTATATACCGAAGATGCTTCAGGCGTGCTTTCAGGCGTGCTTTCGCTTCGCCGTCTCATTGTTGCTGAGTCTACAGTACAGCTTCGTGATCTCTGTCATCGTGAGGTGATTTGGGTAGCACCCTCGCTGGATCAGGAGGAAGTTGCCGAGGAGATGGCTAAGTACAACCTGGCTTCCATTCCGGTTTGTGATGAGAACCAGCGGATTTTAGGCGTGGTGACCGTGGATGACGCGATGGACGTCATGATTGAAGAGCACGCGAAGGATCTGCATATTGCTGGCGTTGGAGCCGGAGATTCTACAACAAAAGAGAGCTCTCATGCACTCACCTGGTTTGCTCAGCGTCAGTATTGGCTTGTCGTCTGGGCAATAGCTTCTGCCGCCATAGCCTCAGTGCTTACTGCAGCAGGCGTCCGAGTGCCCTTGATTATTTATCCGATGGCTTTTATGCCGGTGTGCTTACTGGGCGCTGCACGCATGGTGTCTTTTGTTAAGAATTATTTCTTGGAGTATGTCCAGCCCGAGGATGACTCTAAGCCCTACCTTGGGTTTTTAGTGCAAAACATTGTGGTTGGCGTAATTGTTGCTGGAGTTATTGAGCTTTGCGCACAGTTGGTGGGAACTACTGCCTTTGCAGACCAAACCACCCTCGATGCCCTGGCTTTTTATCGCTGTGCCCGAATTGCCTCTGCCGTGATTTTGGGGACATATATTAGCTCGGTTGTGTATCTCAAGATTTTGTTCTGGCGTGATGAACACGATTTGAATAGCTCGGGAACATCGCTTTCTGCTTCTGCTACCTTAATTGCCGCCGGAGCCTTCTCTGTTGCTTCCGCGCTTGCGCTCATAGCGATTGCAGGGGTGTAAGGAGCCATGACTGAAGGCACAAAGAGAAAGCTGACCATCGGGGCAATTCTTGGAGCTATGGGGCCGGGTCTTTTGGCTGCACTTTCGGGAAATGACGCTGGCGGCATTGCAACGTATTCGAGTGCTGGAGCAGATTATGGCTACGGCATGCTTTGGATGCTACCGGTCATGACGATCCTTCTGATCATTGCTCAAGAGACGGCAGCTCGCTGTGGAACGGTAACGGGTAAAGGCTTTGCCTCGCTCATCCGTGAAAAGTTTGGCGTGCGTAAAAGTGCGGGTGCAATGTGTGCTCTGCTTATCTCAAATACAGCAGTGACCATTTCTGAGTTTGCAGGCATTGCCAGTGGTCTTGCTCTGTTTGGAGTGCCAGCAACAGTGTCGGTTCCACTCGCTGCACTTCTCGTATGGATGCTTACCATGTCTGGCAGTTTTCGGAGAATCGAGAAGATTCTTCTGCTCATCAGCTGCGTATTTGTGACATATATTGTGGCGGCATTTTTGGCAGGACCTGATTGGAGCGCGGTGGCTCATGCAACGGTGATTCCGGGTTTTCAGGCAGAACCCGCGTATGTGTCTCTAGTTGTAGCAACCATTGGTACGACGATTGCGCCGTGGATGATCTTTTTAGCGCAAAGCAACGTGGTAGATAAGAATGCAGATGAGGCAGATCTGACGCTTCAGCGTATTGATGCAATTTCGGGCTCGGTTGTGGCAGATATTATTGCTTGGATCATTATTGTCACCACCGGCACGGTACTGTTTCCAGCAGGCGTTCGTGTGGCGGATGCGGCAGATGCTGCCCTGGCACTCGAGCCTATTGCCGGTCAATTCTCTACCGTGCTTTTCGCCGCTGGCCTGGTTGCTGCAAGCTTCTTGGCGGCTTGCGTGCTGCCCGGAGTTACCTCAAGTGCGGTATGTGAGGCTTTTGGCTGGGAGCGCGGAGCAGATCGTAGCTGGAATGAGGCACCAATCTATCGGGGTCTCATTACGGCAGTGATTGCCGCCTCAGCGCTTTTGGTTATTATGCCTGGCGTTGATCTTTTTCAAATCATGATGGGTTCACAGGTTATTAATGGCGTCTTGCTACCAATTCTGCTGGTCTGCCAGGTGCTCATTGCCAAAGACGCGCACATTATGGGCAAGTACCGCAACGGCCGTATTTGGACAGCAATTACCTGGATCATGATTGTTCTGATCACGATTTTAACGGTGGTAATGTTTGCCTTGCAGGCTATGGGCTACTAGCGACGGTGGGCGCGAAGCCAATAGAGGCCAGCGCCCAAACCGCAAGAAATAGCTAGGATCAGCAGGAGACTTATTTGATCCACGGTCCCTCGCCCATAACGGTGGCAATCAAACGCCACGCGTTCTCGGCAAACTCATCTGCATGCGAGGCGGCTTCGCCCATCATCCACCAGCTCATCAAGAGGCGCACCACACCGCCAGCAGTAAACTCAACGGCAGCATTTGCAAAGCTCAAGGTGTCCGTTGGATCAATACGATGGCGCTCGCGCAAAGTATCGGCAACGCCATCGCAAATGACGTTCATCATTGTGCCAATCATGGAGCTCCTCAAGATATTCTCTACAAGAGGCTCATTGGCAATAAGCGTGTCGGTTAAGCGATTGAGTATCAAGACGCACTCGCGCTTGAACTCCTCAGGATCTGAAGGTGCCTCGGAGCGGGCGGGGATGGTTTCGCCAAAATTAAGAACCTCAGCACGGAAGTTATCAATATAGAAGGCGAAGAAATCGTCCTTATCACGGAAGTGCTTGTAAAACGTTGTGCGACGAATCATGGCAGCATCGCACAGAGCCGCCACGCTAATCCCTTCGTAACGATTCTTGGAAAGCAGGTCGGTGAAGGCGTTGTTAAGGGCACGATAGGTTTTTTGAATACGTAGATCCATAACGATCGCTCCTAAAACGTGTGTGGCTTGTCTATACGTTTAGTATCTCAAATCTGTATGGCTAGAGTAAAGTACGAATGTCCAATAGCATCACAAATATTTGAACCTGTTGATTTGATAACAGTATCGTATCGCGTTCGCGTGGAAGAAGTGATTGCTCAGAGTGGGTATACTGGTGCTACATCCGTCTTCGATACGCGAAGCGGCACGTAAGAGATTGGAAATACGATGCCTTGGTTGCTTATCCTGATTGGCGTCATTGCTCTTATCGGAATTGGTATTGCTGGCATCTATAACAAGATGGTCACGCTGCGAAACCGTGTGGATAACGCGTGGCAGTATATTGATGCGCAGCTGCAGCGCCGCAATGACCTCATTCCAAATTTGGTAGAGACGGTTAAGGGCTATGCGGCACACGAGAGCGGAACGCTCGAGGCTGTGGTTCGTGCGCGCAATGCTGCGGTGAGTGCCAGCAGCCCTGAGGCAAAGATTGAAGCAGATAATGCCTTAACGGGTGCCTTGCATCAGTTGTTTGCCCTTGCTGAGTCCTATCCTGAGCTGAAGGCAAATCAGAACTTTGCGCAGCTGCAGTCCTCGCTTGAAGATACTGAGAACAAGGTTGTCTACGCGCGTCAGAGCTATAACGACTGCGTGCTCAATTACAACAACGCGATCCAGACCTTCCCAGCCAATATTTTTGCTGGCCTCTTCCAGTTTAAGGAGCGCTCTGGCTTTGAGGCTGCTGAGGCAGCTCGCACCGTTCCCACCGTTAAGTTTTAAGCTTAGGTGATGAGCCGAGTTTTGCTTGCGCACCGTGCATGTGTACGCGCATGAGAATGTGATCCCGCGCGAATACGCGCGGGATGTTATCATTACGTGTCGTCGGAGAGATGGCAGAGCGGTTGAATGCGGCGGTCTTGAAAACCGTTAGGCGCGCAAGCGTCTCGGGGGTTCGAATCCCCCTCTCTCCGCCAGTTTCTTGATCAATTGAATGATGTTGTGTATGTCGTGCGCTGCATGGTGAGGATGCTGGGTGCGTGTGTGGGCTCCGGCTCGGCGCGCGTGTGTGCTCTCAGTTGGCAGTGCGTATTTGCTTTGGTTAGGGGCACACGCGAGCGTGTTCACGGCTGGGTTCGTGTTTACTTCGGTTAGGGGCGCACGTGAGCGCGTGTTTGCACCGTCGAGATCTCCTTGCGGAATCATGAGAGCACGCTTGCTCGTAGCCGCTTCGTCACTGTTGTTCCTTCTGACTTCAGGCAAGGCGTTCGCTGCGCATTTGTGGGAAAATCCTCAACAGGCGAAGAGGAGTTTCAGATGGGCAGGCTTACCACAGACGAGCATTTCATGAGAGAGGCTCTTGTTGAGGCTCGCCTTGCTGCTGCTGAAGGAGAGGTTCCCGTCGGCGCGGTGGTGGTTGCGGGTGGCTCCATTGTGGCGCGCGGCCATAATACGCGCGAGCAGGATGCTGATCCTTCGGCTCATGCTGAGTTTTCTGCCCTCATTGCTGCTGCTCATACCCTGGGAAGGTGGCGGCTTGAAGACTGTACGGTGTATGTGACGCTCGAGCCATGTCCCATGTGTGCAGGCCTGATGCTGAACGCGCGTGTGGGAAGGTGTGTGTTTGGAGCGGCGGATCCAAAGGCTGGAGCCACGGGCTCTCTACTTAAGCTGCACCACGACCCACGCTTAAATCATCACTTTGAGGTTTCCGGCGGGGTATTAGGCAATGAGTGTGCCCAAGAGCTGCAGGCTTTTTTTACTGAGCGCCGACGTGGTCGTGCGAGTGTGTCATTGGGAGACCGCGCTCACGATGCGGCTCAAGCGGGTGCATCTTGTGCTTGTGCGTCTCAAGTCGATGTGTTGCAGGCTGGCGTAGCTCAGGGCGGCTCGTCCTCTGGTGACGCGTTGCAAGCTGATGCATCCCAGGTCGATGCTCCTCAAGCCGCTGCAACTCGGGACGGCTCTTCCTATGATGCTGCGATGCAGACTGATGCATTCCAGGTTGGTGCAGCTCGAGTCAGCTCGTCTTATGGAGATGCTCCTCACGCCAGTACGTCCCAAGTTTGCGCACTGCAGAACGGTGCGTCGCAAGCTGCTCAGCAGGTAGGTGCTGGCTTGCGTGTTCTTATTGCACCTGACTCCTTTAAGGGCTCGGCCACGAGTTATCAGGCTGGCGCGTGGATTGCCGCAGGTGTGCGTCGTGTAGCGCCCGCAGCTGAGCTCGTCTCGTTGCATCTGGCAGATGGCGGAGAGGGCACGGTTGATGCCCTGTCGTCAGCGTTTGCGGGAGACCTCCACACGTGCACGGTGAACGATCCGTTGAGCAGGCCAATTCAAGCGCGCTATCTGCTTTCTGGTGAGGTTGCTGTTATTGAGTCTGCTTCTGCTGCAGGTTTTTGTATGACTGACGGCAGTGATGAACAAGCTCGTCGAGCCTCGTCATATGGGGTTGGTGAGCTGTTGCGCGCAGCAATTACCGCAGGCGCGAAAACGGTGTATGTGGGTCTCGGTGGTACATGCACAAATGATTGCGGATCTGGCTTGCTGCAGGCTTTAGGAGCGCACATTTTGAATGTAGAAGGCAGGCCGATTACACCGGGCTTAGCTGGTCTCGCTGAGGCTGCGTCGGTTGATTTACAACCAGCGTTAGAGGCAGTGTCTGGGGTACGTATCCTCGCTTTGAGTGACGTGAACAATCCCTTAGTAGGAGCGCGGGGTGCGCTCGCGGTCTTTGGACCTCAAAAAGGGTTAAAAGATCCAGCATCTCATGATGCAACGTTTATTCGTTTTGCTCAGCTGTTGGATGCTGCTCGTCAAGGCGGTGCATGTGCAAACCTCGCAGATGAGAGTGATGCTGCATGCAAGGTAGATGCGCATGCTGGTGGCAGCGAGGGTGCGAGCACGCTCGATCGCGAGGCACAAGACGATGTGCATGAAGCATCTGCGGATATGACCCAAGCGTTTACGCGCGACGGTAATCTACCCCGCCATACGAACGCCAATATTTATGCACAGCCTCGTAAACCCAGAACGTTTCGCGCCGTAGCTGCAGTACCGGGAGCTGGGGCAGCCGGAGGTCTAGGAGCTGCCTTGCTCGCGTTGGGTGGCGAGATCGTCTTTGGTGCAGATGCGGTACTTGATGCTTTGCAGTTTGATGAGGTATGCAGAGCAGCCGATCTCGTTATTACGGGTGAGGGGCATATCGACGATCAAACAAAATCAGGAAAAGCAGTGCTTGCTTTAGCTCATCGGGCACAAAAGCTGGGGCGACCGGTTATTGCTCTGGTGGGAGGGCGTGCCCAGGAGCTTGGATCTGTGTATGCGGCCGGCGTTGGACTTGTGCTGCCCGTGCTTCTCGAACCTATGGATTTGCGTACTGCCATGCAAGAAGATGCCGTGCGAACAAACCTGATCTGCGCTGGAGAAACAGCAATGAAAGCATTCCTGCTGCGCTGAGCTTGATGAATTGTGTTCGATAGCACGGTTGATAAGGCTTGCGGCTTACAAAGGCAAAGCATCTTATGGAGTTCGTGGGGTGGCCATGAGCGAGCACAGAGCAAAGCGCCGGTAGAGCGGGCATGCTTCTTTGGGCTTTTTCAAAAAATGCACTTGTAGGCGCTAGGCTACACGCTTGCCGGGCTTCTGATACCGTTCACCTCATTTTCCCAATCTCATCTAACAGGTATTATATATTAGGTATCTTATATAGGTGGAAGTGGTATTAATTAGTATGCATCCCATCTAGGAGATACGTATGAGAATGCTCGACTACGTGATGCTTACGCAAGATCGTCTCAGACAAAACGTTGAGCATGCACATCAGTTGGTAGAAGCATTGGTTGGGGTTGTCTCATGCACTCCATGTAGTGCGCTTCGCTTGGTGGCATCAGGTTCGTCCCGGCACGCGGCACTTTGTGCTCGGCATTTCATGGAGGATATGCTGGGCAAGCAAGTGCTTGTAGTTACCCCTGAAGCATTCATTACACATGAGCATCAATTTCCAACTGATGCATATACCCTCGTAATTTCGCAAAGCGGATTTTCAACCAATAGCATTGCCGCCCTCGACTTCATGCGTTCACGTGGCGAAAGCCCATGTGTCTTAACTGCGAATGCAGCAGCGCCTATCACTCAGCATGCTGATGCAGTGTTTGATTTTGGAGTAGGGGCTGAGTCTGTCGATTTCGTTACGATGGGCGTTCAAGCGCTCATGGTATTTCTCATGCTATTTGCGCTGTTCTTAGGACACAAAAGTCGATTAATTACCGGGCAGCGCATGGAGCGTGAGCTCAAGAATCTCCGCGAAGTTATAGATGGATATAGCAGTGCCGTACTTGCAAGCAAACAGTTTGCACAGGATGAAAGGCTTGGAATAGCACGGCACGCTCCAGTTTGCTTTATAGGAAATGGGTCTTGCTATGGCGTTGCACAGGAAGGCGCGCTTAAGTTTAACGAGTGCCTAAAAACTCCTTCCATGTATTTTGAAGGAGAGGAGTTTGTGCACGGGCCGCATATGCAACTGACGCCTGACAGCCTGATTTTCATCATGGATGACCCAGAGGGCTCACCTCGTCTTGCAAGTCTGCACAACATGTTTCTCCAGATTACGTCAAGCGCATATTTTATTACAGGCCATCCAAGTGGCGGTAGTTGTGAGCTCGCTGTTCCTGCAGTTCCTAATCCGCACATGGCGGCGATTCCCAGTCTTGCAGCAATTCAATACCTAGCGGCGCAAAAAATGGAGGAGCTCGAGCGCCGGGAGATGCATCCCTATGTCCGAGCTTTAAGAGAGGAGATTGGTTCAAAAGCACACGGTTACGATGAAGCGATTAACAAGCTGGAGCAAGCTGCTCGCGTGGAGTTCGGGATGTAACTGTGCTTAAGACTCCGCCTTATTCAGCTCAAGTGTAATGACCAAGCAATTATTCAAGAAATAAGGCCGACTTACGAGGAAAGGAGAGTTCATGTCCGAACCTGAAAAGATTGAGATTATGCATTTTGATCAAGAGGGCTATTTGGAGGATGGTAGAGCGCTGTACGAAGCAGGCAAACAAATGGCTCAGCTTGCCGATTCAGTTGCCGATGTAGGCTATGACGCCATTTTCCTCATGGGCGTTGGTGGCACCTGGGATGAGTTGATGCAACTCGAGTATCTCATGAATAAATTTGGAGATCGTGACCTTGAGGTTCATCTCATACATGCTGCAGAGTGGAATGTGCTTGGACATAAGCGTATGACTGAGCGCTCAGTGGTTCTTACTGCTTCCGAATCTGGTACAACACCTGAAATACTAACTGCGTGCAAAGCTATGAAAGCCAAAGGAATACGTGTCATTGCTATGACAGATCCTGCGGGAGCCATTGGGAATATTGTTGGCGCGAGGAACTGTATCAAAATGGCGTCCGACCATGGAGCTGGTGGTTGTGAGAAGGGCTACTACCTTGCGGACTGTTTTGGGCTGCGTCTCCTTAATCGCCGTGGATGCTTTCCGAAATGGGAGCTTTTTCTAGAGCAGACTCAGGATATCTGGAAAGATATGCTGGATATACGCAAGAAATTTGAGCCTCGAGCTGAAGAGCTTGCGAAAAAATATGCGCTTGCGCCCTACACCATGTTTATTGGATCGGGAGCCCTTTGGGGAGAAACAATCCTCTACTCGATGTGCATCCTAGAAGAGATGCAGTGGAAGCGTACGCGATACATTACATCGCACGATTTTTTCCACGGAACTCTGGAGCTTGTTGAGCCGGGCGTTCCCGTGTTTCTATTTAAGGGCGAGGACGAATGCCGCCAGCTTGATAATCGTGTTGAGGCATTTTTGAGAAGCGGTGTAACTGGCAATAGCGATTACGAAATTATTGATACCGCAGAATTTGCTATTCCTGGCCTCGACCCGGATTTTAGAGTGATTGTCTCACCGTGGATTCTTTCAGTTTGCATCACTGACCGTCTCTCACGTCACTATGAGCTGGTAACCAAGCACAATCTGAAATATCGCCGCTACTATCACCAGTTTGATTATTAATACATGATTCGCGGATTAGGAGAAGCGCATGATTCAGCTACTGAGAGTTGACCATCGATTGCTCCACGGCCAGGTGGCTGTATCGTGGGTGCAGGGTCTAAATTCAAATTGTGTATTCTGTGTCGGTGACAAGATTGCTAATGATTCTGTTTGGAAGACCACGCTGAAACTTGGTAAACCCGCAGGTTGCAAACTGGTAATCAAAGATATGCAGCATGCAATTGAAGCAATAAATAGTGGCGTAACTGATAAATACCGCATGATCATTAGCGTTCAAACCATTGCTGAGGCTAAGCAGCTTGTTGAAGGCTGCCCTCAAATTAAGAGCATCAACTTAGGCAATACAAAAGCGAGCCCGACTACAAAGGAGGTAGCGCGCCAAATCTATCTAGAGCCTGAGGAGTTCGACATGATTCGCGAGCTGATCGACAAAGGTGTGGAAGTTGAGGTGAGGGCGCTTGCGGATGATCCAAAGATAGATGCGCGGTCATTTTTGTAGCGAGAGCGTATGAACTGAGGAATTATTTAGATTGGAGGAGCTATGCTTGTGCAGTCCATCTTGGTTGGCTTAATAGCCGCCTTTGGTGCGCTGGATTATCAACTTGGCACGCTTTATGCTTTCCGACCTATTGTGCTATGTCCGTTGGTCGGCATTGCGCTGGGAAATATTCAAACAGGATTGGCGGTAGGAGCTAGTCTTGAGCTGCTCTTTATGGGTTCAATTTCTATCGGAGCATATGTCCCACCAAATGAGACGATAGGTGGCGTTCTTGCCTGTGCATTCGCTATTTCACTTGGTGAAAGTACTGAGACGGCGATAGCGCTTGCAATGCCCATCGCAGTTCTGTCGCTCTCGCTGAAAAATATCTTGCGTGCGCTCGATCCATTCTTTGTAGATCTTGCTGATCGCTTTGCAGCAGAGGGGAACCTGAAAGGCGTGTACGCGATTCACTTCTTACTTGGAAATATGCTCGGGTGCGTTTTGTATTTTATCCTTTGCTCAACAGCTTTTTATATGGGTGTCGATGCGGTAAAGGGTCTGTTGGATTTAGTGCCACAGTTCGTAATCGATGGATTCGGAGTTGCAGCTAATATTTTGCCTGCTATGGGATTTGCGATGCTTGGTCGCCTCGTTCTCTCTAAGCAAGTGATGCCATACTTTTTCTTGGGCTTCCTCATTACATCGTATGCCGGTATCCCTGTTCTTGGTGTAGCGATAGCCGCAATCATTATTGCTGTTGTTAAGTTCGATCTTCTCAATAGTGGCAGCAGTGCACAGCCTGCCCTTAGCGTGGAAGGAGCTGCTGACGATGACGACGATTTCTAATGAGCTCAGCCCTAGCCTGAACGATGCTGGGCAGGAGCATAAGATAACGAAAGCCGATCTGATCAAGACGTCACTGAATATAGGCTCCTTAGGCATGGAGTTCTCTTGGACATACTACAAGCAGATGAATATTGCCTTCTGCTTAATGGTCGCCAAGCTGCTTAAGAAAATATATCGAGACGACGAAGTAGGCTATCGGGCGGCACTTTCTCGTCATATGGCGTTCTTCAATATTACGGTGCAATTTGCTCCCTTTGTTGGCGGTATTGCCCTTTCTATGGAGGAGCGTATTGCGCGAGGTGAAGCAGATCCTGAATCGGTAAATGAAGTCAAAGCTGCTCTTATGGGTCCGCTCTCAGGCGTTGGCGATGCTATCTTTCTCTCAACGTTGCGCGTCTTAGCAGCAGGGATTGGTATTTCACTATGCCAGAGCGGGAGCTTACTTGGCCCGATTGCTTTTCTTCTCATTTATAACATTCCCGGCTTCTGGCTGCGGGTGTGGGGCATTCAAAAGGGCTATCACCTAGGTGTTAACTTCCTTGAGCAGGCAATTAAGTCAGGACTTATGGAAAAAGTCATGCTTGCGATTGGAATTATTGGAGCTATGGTAATTGGATCCATGACGGTTGGAATGTTTTGGGCTACCATGCCTATTCCGATTGGTGGGGGAGAAGATCCGGCAACACTCCAGAGTATTCTCGATAGCATCATGCCCGGTCTGCTAGGACTTGGTGCCTTCGGCTTATATTATTGGCTGCTCTCGAAAAAAGTGAGTCCCACGATTTTAATTTTAGGAACGATGGCACTTGGTGTTATAGGGGCGTACTTTGGCTTCTTAGCGTAATGAGAGCTGGAGCGCATACTAGATTGTAGGCGCTTAGAGTCAGCGTGAAGTATACGGCCTGTGCAATAGCTGGAGTTTTAGCTGTTGTGCAGGCTGTTCGCTACCTATTCGCTGCCTTTTCAAGCGTCTGTACGAGGGAAGAGCTCTAAAGGCGTATGCCTCAGAACTGATAACTAAAGCCAGCGCGTGTGCCACAGTTGATTGAGCGCGCGTACTCGATAATTTGGCCGCTTTCATCGACGGTAAGACATTCAAGCACGAGCGCCGGGCTATCCGCATCGGTGCACAAAAGCTTAGCGTTATGTACATCAAGCCGTGTGATGCTTAGTTTTTGGTGAGCCTCACAAACTGGATGGCCGAGTATTCCGTATGTCTCATAGAGACTAAACGCTGTGATATCGATCGATTCAATAGTGGGAAATACGGTAAGAGGGATCAGTGCTTGCTCAATCGTTGCGGGAATAGCATCAATACTATTCAGGCGGCGGATCGAATAGAGGGCATCCGTTGGCTCAATATCAAAAAGATCAGCATAGTACTGTCCGGCTAGCCGAGTTGACTTTTCAATTATCCTCACGCTGGGTGTATGGCCACGCTTGCGCATTGAGTTTCTAAAGCCGCTCAGTGAGCTACTTTCCCCCGCTCTTCCTCCAGATAAATTGGATACGAATGTGCCCTTGCCTTGTATGCGTCGGAGTATTCCTTGTTGCACAAGCCCCTCAAGAGCGCTTCGTATGGTGAGCCGTGTTGTATCGTACAGTTTGGCTAGCTCATTTTCTGATGGTAGGGCGGCACCTGTAGGATATTCAGACCGAGCAATCCGATTGAGTAGATCAGCACGGATTTGTTGATAGAGAGGGACGGGGCGTGTCGTCTCATTTTTCGAATTTAAAACTTGAGCCATGCTTCTACCTTCTGAGATGTTGAGCCTGCTTGCGTATCATCGCTGGCATATTGGAATCGATCTGCAAGGGCGATGGCACGACAGTACTCAACGATGATGCCATCTTGAGTGCGGTTTCGGCACTGCTCAAAAAAGGCTGGAGTACCAGCTTCAACCTGAAGAAGCTTCGCTTCTTCTGCAGTGACGGTAGTAATCGAGAGCTGCTCATCTCCATGGACAAACGTAAGGCCATGCTCTTTACGTATGACTGCTAGCAGACTCTCCCGAGAGAAGTCATGAGTGGCAATGGTTGGACAATACTCAAGATTAATGTGTGATAGCTCAATTGAAATAGGCTGATCATCAGCGTAGCGAACACGTTTTAACTTAAAGATTGGTGTTCCCTTCTCTCCCTCCATTTTGGATGCAACGAGCTCATCCATGACCGTGCATTCCGACTGAATGACGAGAGAGTGGGCGCGTCTTCCAGCTGCGCTTACAATATCGGTAAAGCTACCTGAGCGTTGAAAGATGTGAGTTGGCTTCGGGGGGAGCACATAGGTTCCTGATCCATGCCTGCTCTCAAGTAATCCCTGTGAGCTGAGCTGTTTAATTGCACCTCTGAGAGCAGTGCGAGATACCCCGAGCTGTTCGCACAAAATACGTTCTCCAGGGAGCTTATCTCCAGCGTTGAGTGAGTTGCTCGCTATACGCCAGATGATGCCTTCGATAGCTCGTTCTTTTGGAGGAATGCTGCCACTACCTAAGGTCATGAAGAGCTCGTCTCTTTTGATCCTAATTCCTGCATGTTAGTAAAAGCATCTTTTAGATTAGATCCAAATCGTTCAAGGCGCTTATAGGTGACGGAGCTCTTACGAACAGGCCTTGTGATAATGGGAATGCTCATGTGTATCGGCTGCTCTTCTGGGTGATCAGATGCAACTGAAATTCGTAGAGTTATACCTGGGCACATAGACTGGTCAGCTTCCAAATTTGCTCTAGAAGCTAAAAGGGGGTTTACAAGAATGCGCTTGAACAAGGACTTATCATCCAGTGCAGTTTCATTATTCTGTGTTCGAACCTCAATAAGGTCCACGTTGGTGATATCGCTGTAGGCAAAGATGATCGGGTCAGAACCTCGATATAGAGCTGCCCAGTGCTGGGAAGTATCATCTTGATAGATGTTGGGAAGGGGCGATAGCACAGGAGCTTCAAAGAGCGTTTTAGTAATGGTGAAGCCATATGGTTTAAAGATTGCGCCAAGATCTCGTTTGCTCAAAATGACTCCTTCCGCTGTAGAGAGCTGCTGTATCTAACATAAGATCAATCCTATACAATATTCTAATAAATAATACCACTCCTAGTTCATGTCTCAGCTATCTATACGTGCTGTCTGTAGCATAGTAGTGGGTTATTCAGTAAGAATAAAGTCATAAGTTGGTAGTGAGAAATATTGATTCGGATGAGGACTGAAGGTATGGGCGAGCCTTTCTCAGCTGATCCCATATACACGCGTTTAATTCCCCATCTCGACGTGAGGCGTTAGAGCGGGTATGATGGGCATCCACCCCGTGCGTTCGATGGGTGCGGGTGACGGTATGTTCCGAACCTGGTCAGGTCCGGGAGGAAGCAGCCATAAGGAGCCGCTGCCGGGCACCCGTTCCCATCGAGTCCACGGGGTTTGCTGTTTCGCGTGTGTCTGCGCATCCCCGTATAATGGCACCGGATATCAATAATGTTGGAGGCTCGGTATGGATCTCTCGGTGCTCATGTGGATATGCGTGCTCTTATTAGTGGCGATTGTGATGGCTCTTGCCGTGAGCGTGCGGAGCTTGCTTGCAGCCACGCGCACCTCTAGAGAGAAGGTAGAGGAGGCTGCGGCAGCTTCTGCTCGGCTTGACGCTGTGCTGCTTGGAATAACTGCTCAGGTAGATCGCCTTGAGGGTGCAGTTGCAGACATTTCACGCCAGCAAACCGCCTCAGCTGCTGCAGACCAGCAACGGCACAACGCGGTTCTGCGTCAATCCTTACAACTTTCTGATCGTTCAGAGGCACTGCGCACCGAGCTCTCCGAACAACTTACAGCAGGACGTCGAGATTCTGACAATCAGCTGCGCGAGATGCGCTCGGTGGTTGATAGCAAGCTGAGCGAAACGCTCTCTCGTCAGTCGGCAGATCTGCGTGATCAGCTGGCAAAGTTTGATGAGCGCTTTGGTGGTTTCCAAACACAAATCCAAGGCTTTCAAGAGCAGATGACGCTAGGTTTGAAAGCAAGTGCTGATGCGGCCACAAAAAGTGTGGGCGAGGTGCGCCAAACGGTTGAGCGCCAGCTGACCGGTATCCGTGAAGATAACGCAGCTCAGCTTGATCGGATGCGCGAAACGGTGGACGAAAAGCTGTCTCGCACCTTAAACGAGCGCCTGAGCACCTCATTTAAGCAGGTGAGTGAGTCGTTAGACGTGGTTTCTAAGGGCTTAGGTGAGATGCGCACCGTTGCCTCAGGTGTGGGCGATCTCAAGCGTGTGCTCTCAAATGTAAAGACGCGTGGCATCCTCGGTGAGGTACAGCTCGGGGCAATTTTGCGTGAGATCTTAACGACTGATCAGTATCTGGAAGACGTGGCAACGATTCCAGGAAAGACTGAGCGCGTGGAGTTTGCGGTTCGTCTGCCGGTTGAGGGCGGAGAGCCAATTTTGCTTCCTATTGACTCAAAGTTCCCAGGAGACGCGTACGAGCGCTTGCATGTAGCACTTGAGGAAGGCGACGCAGAAGCTGTTGTTGCTGCTCGCAAAAACCTCGAGTCTCAAATTAAGAAGGAAGCAAAGGATATTTCAACTAAGTATGTGAGCGTGCCGCATACCACCAACTTTGGCATTCTCTTTTTGCCTTTTGAGGGGCTGTATGCCGAGGTTGTAAATATGCCTGGGCTGATTGAAGTTTTGCAGCGCGACTATCGCGTAAATGTTGCTGGCCCGAGCACCATGGCAGCCGTGCTTAATAGTCTGCAGATGAGCTACCAGACCTTTGCCTTCCAAAAGCGCGCTGATGAGATTCAGCGCGTGCTTGCTGCGGTGAAGGCAGAATTCCCACGCTACCAGCAAGAGCTTGCGCGCGCACTCAAGCAGATAAAAACTGCCGAGCGCACGGTGGATGGCATTATCAATACTCGTACAAACGTTATGCAGCGAAAGCTCAAAAGCGTCACAGCGATGGAGGATCCGGCTGAGGCGGCCAACCTGCTCGGAATCGGTGGCGCTTCCAGCTTGGGTGTCGCAGGAGATTTTGACGATGATGCTGAGGTTCGTGAGGAGGCATAGTCGTGGCTCGCGAGACAAATGCTGCTAAGCGAGAGCGGGCGATTGAATTTTGCGAGCGGCTCGACCGTCGGTATGGGCCGGTTGAGTGCTTTTTGGATCACGCTACGCCATTCAGGCTCGTTATTGCGGTACTGCTGTCTGCTCAAACAACAGATGCCCAGGTGAACAAGGTAACACCTGAGCTCTTTCGCCGCTGGCCTACGCCAGAAACTATGGCTGGAGCCACGGCTGCAGAGGTCGCTGAGGTAATTAAGTCGCTCGGCTTTTATAAAACTAAGGCGCGCCACACCGTAGAAGCTGCACAGATGATCATGGCTGATTTTGGGGGAGAGGTTCCCCGTACGATGGATGAGCTCACACAGCTGCCAGGCGTTGGCCGGAAAACTGCAAACATCGTGCTTAATGTGGGATTTGGCATTGTGGAGGGCATTGCAGTGGATACCCATGTCAACCGCATTGCACATCGCTTGCGCTTCTCGCTAAAAAAGCATGAGAAGCTGCCACTGAAAACCGAGCAAGATTTGTTAAAGCTCTTACCTCGCGAGTGGTGGGAGAACGTGAACCACCAGTGGATTACCTTTGGGCGTGAGATCTGTCATGCCCGCTCCCCGCGCTGCTCCGAGTGCCCAATGACTGATCTTTGCCCGAGTGTTCAGTCTGCCTAGGTAGCGGCGCTTTGTGCGTGCCTGTGGCCTCTCTTATATATAAGTAATGCATACGTGCTGAGATAGTGACGAATAGTCGAAACAGTATGCAGCATGCAAGTTTGTGCACGAACAATGGTAGCTGTCGAACGCGCCCGATGACCCCTTATCGATTCCTGTAGAGCAGGCCTTGCGCATATGGTACGGGCTGTATGCGTAGGTACATGCTTGCGAGTTTATGGAGCCTCACGCTCTATGAAGAGCACTCTGTCGTAAATGCCCCCCTACAATTTAAATACTCAAATAGAGAGATTCCACTCAATTTCTTGCCGCAGCTTATGACGCAAAAATTATTTCTTGGGGTTGAGCAACTGATTGCTTCCAAGATTCGGTTTCATGGGAACAGGAAGTGCTCTTCTTATTACCGAGATGAGGAGCAAGTCAGGAAGGACGCCTAAAATGAAGAAAGCACGCACTCTTGCAGTTGCGGCTGGCTTGAGTCTCAGTATGGTTCTGGGAGTCATGCCCGCGACGGTATTTGCTGAGGCAAATCCTGCCGAGTTCAAAGACCAGCAGCCTGAGGTAAAGAAGTCAGTCACACTGAATTACCGCTACGAGAATACTGCTGGCGAGAACGTGAGCAAGCAGTACACTGTTTCGGCTGACAGCTGGTTCAACTATCAGCCTACCGACATGAAGATCCCTGCTGGTAAGGTTTTGGTTGGCTGGACTGCATCTGAGGGTGGCGCGAAGCTTGCTGCCGACGCTGACACGAGCATGATCTTTGCTCTGTACCCGGTGTTTGAGCAGGCTCCTGTTCAGAAGCCCGAGGTGAACAAGTCTCTCACCTTGACCTATCGCTACGAGACCACCGCTGGTGAGTATGGTAACCACACCCACGTGGTAACGCCGGAGAACTGGTTCAACTATCAGCCTACCGACATGAAGATCCCTGCTGGTAAGGTTTTGGTTGGCTGGACTGCATCTGAGGGTGGCGCGAAGCTTGCTGCCACCGACGATCCTTTTGCAAGCCTCGTGCTCTATCCGGTGTTTGCTGATGTGGAGACTCCGGGCGGCGAGGTCGCTGTGCCTCAAACGAAAGAGAAGACGAAGCGCAAAAAGAAGAAGGCCAATCTGCCTCAGACCGGCGATCCAGTCTTCGTGATCACTTCCGCTGCTTCTCTGACCGGCATTGCCGCTACTGCTGTTAGCATGTACATGACGAAGCGTCGCAAGTAAGTAGGGAACCCTGCTCACTCGATTCGCTCGAGTCAACTGAGAATGGAAGCCCTTGGGATCTGGTGTCTCAGGGGCTTTCTCGGTTACCTTTTGGTTGCTTCTTTCTAACGTAGGGGAATCGCAAAAATTAGCTATCTCTCCAGTGCGCCGCTTTGCGATCAAAAGGCCAGTATCATGCATGTTTTCTCAAGTATAGAGGCTTGGGATTTGCTGCGGAAGTCAGGTTGATTACGCCCTGCTATTAAACCCCTTCGCAAGAAACTTATCTCAAAATTTCAATTTAGACTTATCGCTCCTGGGCTCGCGTGGATGAGAGCGTGCATTTTGGTGTCGTTAGGAGCACTTTTGACCGCACCTCGCGTCAAATCTGTGCCTCATGGGCAATAAATGTACTAATAGTAACCCCCTATAATCAGAAAACGCGACCAGCGCCCTAAGGGTCATTTACGTAGGGTGGAAATTTCATTAAGTCCCAGCACGCGTAATCCTCAGATAACGTGGCATGTGCTCTAACAGCGACTTCTCTCCGAGCGGAAGCTTCCCCGTGCGCAGGCTTGCTTGACGTGGTTCGTCCTCTAAGAGCGATTCACTTTCTTGAGGCACCGACTCAAAGAACGATCGGCCTATGCCAGCGTAAGGAGTGTGAGGCACCGACGCAAAGAACGCGTGGCTCTCCGGCGACACCGCCGCAAAGCCCGCTCGGACTACGCTTGCTAAGGCAGAGCCGCAGCCCCCCTTTTTTAGATACTGCTGCAAAGATGCGCGCGCTCCTGAGACAGTTGAGGCTCCGCTATCAAACTGTGTCAGCCGAGGCAATTGAACCCGTTATCGTGCAAGACGGCATTGCACATGGCACCGGGCATCTCGCGCTTCAGGCGGTATAATCAAGCCAAGTCGTGGCGGTTAGCACCAATGCTTCACATGAGCTCCGCGCTCGTCCAATCCGCTCGCCCAATCGCCCGACTCAGCAATATTTAGATTGAACCCGCGCGAGCAGCTCTCGAGCGGGTTTTACGCCGTAGACGTGCGACTATCTGCAGAGGATCCTATGCTCATTCATCGCATTGCCGCCCAGCTCATGACTGCCGAAGCGCCTCAGGTCATAGAGGACGCGCTTTCCGCAGGCAAGGATGCAACCCTTGCGGTCTCCCAGTCGGCGCGCACGCTCATCGTGGCTTCCCTGTTTGCGCGTACGCCACGCCCTGTGGTCTACGTGGTGTCAGGCGAAGATGCTGCAGCCCGTGCGGCCGCCTCACTTGCGGCATACCTGGGACAAGATCGCGTCGTTCGCTTTCCGGAGAGAGCCGATCTCCCCTGGGATGAGACTCCGGCAGATGATGCAGCTATTGCCACACGATCGGCTGCCCTAGGCCGTGTTGCTCGGTCAGAGGCGTGTGTCATGGTGGCTGCCACACGTGCGCTCTTGCGCTGCGTGCCCCCGCGCGAGAGCCGTTATTGGGAGTCGGTAGGCTATACGCTCCATGAAGAAACGTCATTTGAAAGCTTGCCGCGTGACCTGGTTGCCTTAGGCTACACACCCGCTGATGAGGCGAATGTTCCAGGAACCTTTCGGCTGCATGGCGATAGCGTTGATATCTGGGCAGCGCAAGCAACAGCACCGGTTCGTCTGGAGTTTTTTGGAGACGAGATCGATCGCATTCGCCAAATGGTGCCGTCTACAGGGCAGACGATTGGCGATCTTACAAGCGTTGAGATCTATCCCTGTCGTGAGCTTGCCTTAACGGATGAGACGGTTGCGCGCCTGTCCCGCGCACTCTATAAGCCTGCGCAAGACGATATCCAGCTTGCAGCCTTGCTTGAGCTTGCAAAGGAGCGGATTGCAAGTCCTGAGCTCGACCGGTTCTTGCCGCTCATGTATGAGCAGACAGCAAGCCCGCTGACACATTTGGGCGAGGGTGCGCTGGTGGTGCTCTCTGAGCCGCGAGCTCTGTTTGATGATTGCACGCGCGCCTATGAGGAGATAGAAAAGCGCGCGGCCGAATCTGGTGTGAGGAGCTTGCAGGGGCTGTATGCGACTCCGGCAGAGCTCGATTTTGGGTCGCGTCAGCGGCTGAATCTTGTCAGTATTATTCGTGCGGGAGGTACGGTTACCGCAGAGCTCAAGGTGGAACAAACCGCCATTGCGGGCGCGAGTTCGCGCTTCATTTCGCGCATACAAGAGGTCGTATCGAACCGGTTTGCCTGCATTTTTGCTATTCCCGATCGGGGAGCTCGCGAGTCTATGGAGCTGAGCTTTTCCGATGAGGGAATTGTCTTTGAGGAGTCGCTCACCGCAGCTCCAGAAAACGCTGGCAGGGTAGGCGAGAAGGTCTTGGTAGCTTCACGCAAGCGCGAGGCTGATGGCCTGAACGCGGCTCCGATTAGAGAGGCGACTCCCGCTGCTGTGCCAACCATCACGCGTGGCCGAGTTACCTTTGTAGATGCCGTGCTTCCTGCAGGAACGGTGATCCCAGAAGCTCGTCTTGCCATCTTTAGTCTCTCAGACCTGAACGCGCGCATGGATGCTCGGCGCGCTCGGGGGCGTGCGCGTCGCCGCCTCGATACCACCGAGATTACCTTTCCCTTCAAGCCTGGCGATTACGTGGTTCATGCAACTCACGGTATTGCGCTTTTTGCCTCGATCGCCCGACAAGAGGTAGCGGGTCGTGAGCGAGATTATTTCCTGCTTGAGTATGCCGGCGGCGATAAGCTTTATGTTCCGCTTGAGCAGGTCGATCGCATTACGCGCTATGTGGGCCCAGATGGAGAGAATCCACGTCTCACGCGCTTGAACACTGCAGATTGGTCGCGGGCAACTGCTCGCGCGCGAAAGTCTGCGAAAAAACTCGCCTTTGACCTGGTCGATCTCTATACACGCCGAGCTTCTATTGTGGGTGTTGCCGCTCCGCCAGATTCCGCTGCGCAAATTGAAATGGAAGAGAGTTTTCCCTTCGAGCCTACCCGCGATCAGCTCGATGCCATCGCCGATATTAAAGCGGATATGGAAGGCACGCGCCCCATGGATCGCTTGCTTTGCGGTGATGTGGGCTTTGGAAAGACGGAGGTGGCACTCCGCGCAGCCTTCAAATGTGTGGATGGCGGTCGGCAGGTGATGGTGCTTTGCCCCACAACCATCTTGGCTCAGCAGCACTACCATACGTTTTTTGAGCGATTTGCCCCCTTTGGTGTGACGGTTGACGTGCTCTCGCGTTTTCGTACTCCCGCTCAACAGCGGCGCGCCTTGGCGGAGCTTGCCTCCGGCAAGATTGATGTGCTCGTGGGCACGCATCGGCTCCTTTCATCTGATGTGAACCCAGCCAAGCTTGGTCTCGTGATCATTGATGAAGAGCAGCGCTTTGGCGTTCAGCATAAAGAGCAGCTGAAAAACCTCCGTGAGCAAATTGACGTGCTCACGCTCTCGGCAACGCCGATCCCGCGTACCATGCAAATGGCTATCTCGGGTGTGCGCGATATGAGTCTCATCACCACGCCGCCAACTGGCCGCCGCGCGGTTGAGGTCTATGTGGGTGAGTACGACCTAGACACCGTATCTGCAGCTATCCGCCTAGAAATGTCGCGCAAGGGGCAAGTCTATTATGTGAGCAATCGCGTCAAAACGATTGACGATGCTGTTGAGCGCGTGCACGAGGCGGCACCAGAGGCGCGCGTGGGCGTAGCTCACGGAAAAATGGGCGCTCGTGAGGTAGAAGACATGATGCTGCGCTTTACCGAGCATGAGATTGATGTTTTGGTAGCAACAACCATCATTGAGAGCGGTATTGATAACCCCCATACGAATACGCTCATCATTGAAGATTCGCAACGCCTCGGGTTAGCCCAGCTCTACCAGCTCAAAGGGCGCGTGGGTAGGTCGAGCACTCAGGCGTATGCCTACTTTATGTTCCCCGGTGAGATTCCTTTGACCGAGGAGGCGACAGCACGCCTGACCGCCCTGTCTGAGTTCCAGGATCTGGGCAGTGGGATGAGAATCGCCATGCGCGATCTTGAGATTCGCGGCGCTGGCTCGCTCGTAGGAGCAGAGCAGCACGGCAACCTTTCTAACGTGGGCTTTGACCTCTTTACGCAGATGCTCGGCGAGGCCGTTGCAGAGGCTCGAGGTGAGGCGGGCGATGAGGTAGAGGCAACGCAGACGACCATTAACCTGCCGGCAGACTTCTTCTTGGATGAGGAGTATGTGCCTGCGGTTGATCGCCGGGTGCTGGTGTATCGCCGACTTGCTGCTGCAGATGAGCTCTCGGTAGTAGATGAGATAGAGGCAACGTGTGAGCATGATTTAGGCGAGTTGCCCGATGCTGCTCAAAATCTTTTTGATCGTATGCGCCTGCGCATTCGCGCTGCACGACTGGGTATTGAGAGTGTGAGCCTTGCTGGTGGCAAGCTGGTGATACAAGGCGTGGATGTACCGCGCGATTTGGCAGCAGATCTTCGGGATCGCTTGGGAGCAATTAACTTCCCCAAGAGCCGCAAGCTCAGCGTGCCGTATCGCGCGAGAGCGGGGGCGGGTTCTGGTGTGGGCAGAGGCATTGATGCCGAGCAAGCCGGGCCCGTGCAAGCAGCACTCATGATTGTTTCTCGGTTGGGTGGTGATGACGAGTAGGCGGAGCAAAAAGCTTCGGCGTCCCCACGCGTAGCCCCGTTCACCGGGGCTTTCCTACCGCCTGCCTTGCCCTTGCGGCGCTAATCACCTCGGCTTTCAGTCTTTTTTGGCGCGCATATCCTCAAAAATAAGGGCAATTGTTCACTTGCTCAGTATCGGCTTGGCAGCAACATACATACCAAAAATCAGCTCGGAGAAACTCAGGTCTAATCGCTGTCATAAAACCGCAGTTCACCAATGAAATATGTACAAGCAAATAGTGAAAAACACCCTCGAAAAAGCTAGTCATGTCCAGTATTGTCTTATTTGTATATGAATGTATAAATACAAATTAGGGAAAGGGATAGGACATGCTTCAGACCACTAACGCACTGCCACTGCATACTCAGGCATCCAACTATATGCGGGAAAAGATTTATAACCGCGAGTGGGTCGTTGACGAGCAGATTCCCACAGAGTTTGAACTTACAGGCATCTTGGGAATGAGCAGAGGAACGGTCAAGCGAGCGATCAAGGCCTTAGTCGACGAGGGTCTTCTCGTTCAGATCCGTGGAAAGGGAACGTTCGTTACGCGACCGAACATTACCCACCCTGCGGGCAATTGCTTGCTCTCGTTTGCTGAATCCTTGCACTCGCAGGGCATTGAGTTTGAGACGCACGTTTTGGAGCAACAGACGATACCGGCAGATGAGTTTTTATCGAGCAAGATGCAGGTTCCTGTGAATGCACCCGTCCTTTTTCTCCGGCGAGTAAGAAGCGTAGATGGCGAGCCGATCATGTATATCGAGAATCGCGTCAATCTGCTTCAAGCTCCCGGGCTGGATCGAGTCGATTTCAACCAAGAAGCGCTCTTCCCTTCGATGGAGCGGTGTGCGGGCAAGCGTATTGGATACTCGAGCGCGCGCTATGCAGCAAAGATTGCAGGGGAGATTCGCGGAAGGATTTTGCATGTGGGCGAAGAGGCTCCGGTGCTCCACCTTGAGCAGCAGATCTTTTACGCGGACAACACTTCGGCTGAATGGGGCAACGTCTGGCTACGTGCGAACCGCTACGTTGTAGGAACGATCCTGCAGCGTGTCTAGCTGAAAGGAACGCTCATGGCTCTCGTCGATATGAACACTCTGGTAGGTATTGCTCAAAGAAGTGGGGTAATGCTTCCGGCGTATAACACCACCAATATGGAAATGACTTTGGC
>NZ_JAIMFO010000007.1 GCF_019795105.1 Collinsella ureilytica
CGCTTCATACGCGATCATGCAGGTAACAGAGGCAGAGCATAAACCGGAAACAGTGGTGTTCACGCTCTACAGAAGCCAAGAACAATATGATGAGTTCGGGCGCGACCCGGGCAGCTATGGCTTCGTAAATGGCTGTGCGCGGTTTGCTGGAGGCGTGCTTCGCATGCGGGGCTTTGATGTGGAGTACCGCTACCCGGACGAGGGGGCTATTAGAACTCCGGGGAGTAGGTATTAGGTTCTTAAGGTAGGGGGTCGCTGTAATGGCGACCCCTCTTTTTATACATTCGGTGGTTTCTTAGCTTTCTCCGCGTCCCTAATTTGTCCCTAGGTTGCGGAAAATGCGTCTCTTACTTTGTCGTTAAAATGAATAATGCCTGATAATCAAATTATATACTCTACCTGCTATTTATATTGTATATCATTGGTGTTTTCGAATCTGCACTTGGGAGTTACATGAATAGACGTGACAGTACCTCTGAGCCAGTTAATGCAACGACTGAGCGCCGCGAGCTTAAACATCTTGAGCCAGTACATCTGTCTACAGGCGCATCAGCTCCCATCAGCGCTCAAAGCGATGTTCTTACGCCAGAAGAGCGGCGAAGCTTACCGCATCGACTGGCATCTCTTATTCGCACCAATGCCTTGCTCTTAAGTATTCTGGCGTGCGCGGCGATCTTTCTGCTGCTCCTTCGCGAGGTCACCCGCACCGAGACGATAAAGATTGATGCCTGGGCTTACAGTCTTATTGTGGAACGGCTCCGCGCTCCCTGGCTCACGCCGATTATGTCTGCCTTTTCGGCACTTGCGTCTCCCATTATTCTTGCAGTTCTCTTGCTCGTTATTGCTGCTTTTGCGCCGGGACGCCGCCCAGGCTGGTGCTGCACCATCAACCTTGGGCTTGTAGCTCTTTTAAATCTCGGTCTAAAAAGCATTGTCCAGCGTCCCCGTCCAATAGGTTTTCGAATAGCGGAAGCAAGTGGCTTTAGTTTTCCTTCAGGACACTCCATGGTTGCCATGGCTTTTTTTGGCCTGATCGTTTGGCTGGTTTGGCACTATGGAAAAGATCAAAAGCGTCGCGTGCTGCTCACGGCGGCGTTTGCCATCATCATTGTCATGATTGGAGTAAGCAGGATTTATCTGGGAGTTCACTATGCGAGCGACGTGCTTGCTGGCTTTATGGCAGCGCTTATTTGGCTTGCAGTGTATACACGTCTCGCGGTGCCGCTTTTCTTGCGCCCACGCTCCTAACAACCAGCCAAACAGGCGCTACAATAGAAACCAGAGAAAGTCTGCGAGCAAACTGCTCGCGCCGTACCGGAGGAGGATCCATGTCAACCCTTCCCGTCCAACCCGATCATGCACCTGTAGACGCTGTGCAAACGACTGCTTGGAAAGCACTTTCCGCGCATCGAGATGAGATGCTTGCGAGTAAAGCATGCTTGTCTGACTGGTTTGAGGCCGATCCAGATCGCGTTGAGTCCTTAAGCTATAACGTGGGCGACCTGCATTTCGACCTATCAAAAAATCTGCTCACCAAAAAGACGGTAGGACTGCTCTGCGATCTCGCTCGCGATGTGCGCCTAGAGGAGCAACGCGATGCCATGCTGTCTGGCGAGCATATCAACACGACTGAGAACCGTGCCGTGTTGCATACGGCGCTTCGTCGTCCTGCAACTGATGTCGGTACGCTTATCGTAGACGGCCAAGATGTGGTAGCAGACGTTCATGAGGTTTTGAACCGGATGTATGCCTTTGCCGATCAGGTACGTTCTGGTTCGTGGACAGGCGTTTCTGGTAAGCAAATTAAGCACGTTCTATCCATTGGAATTGGCGGCTCTGATTTGGGTCCCGTGATGGTATATGAGGCGTTGCGCCCCTATGCCGATGCCGGGATCGATTGCACTTTTGTTTCCAATATTGATCCGAATGACCTGGCAGAAAAGGTGCGCGGCCTCGATCCGGAGACTACGCTCGTAATCATCGTTTCTAAGACGTTTACCACCCTAGAAACCCTTACGAATGCTCGCGCTGCCCGCACGTGGCTTTTGGATGCACTCACTCAGTGTGGAGCAATTGATGGCAGCGAGGAGTCGCGCGCCCGTGCTGTGGCTCAGCATTTTGTTGCGGTGTCTACGGCACTTGATCTCGTTGCTGAGTTTGGCATCGATCCTCAAAATGCCTTCGGCTTTTGGAATTGGGTGGGCGGCCGGTATTCGGTCGACTCTGCCGTTGGGCTCTCGCTGGTGCTGGCGTTAGGCCCTGAGCGCTTTGCTGAGTTCCTCGGTGGCTTTTATGAGATGGATCGCCATTTTGCAGAGACTCCGCTTGAGCAAAATGTGCCAGTGCTCATGGGTCTTCTGAACGTTTGGTACGTGAACTTCCTTGCTATCCGCACGCACGCGGTCTTGCCCTATAGCCAGTATCTACATCGATTCCCAGCATATTTGCAGCAGCTTACGATGGAGAGCAACGGCAAGCATGTCCGCCGCGATGGCACGCCGGTTACGTCTGCCACTGGCGAGATCTTCTGGGGTGAGCCGGGAACAAATGGTCAGCATGCCTTCTATCAGCTCATTCACCAGGGAAGTCAGCTCATCCCTGCAGACTTTATTGCGTTCGTAAACACTGCCCATCCTGCAAAGGATGGCGAGCAAGACGTGCACGAGCTCTTCTTAGGGAACTTCCTCGCTCAAACTCGAGCTCTTGCTTTTGGAAAGACTGCCGATGAGGTGCGTGCCGAGGGTACGCCTGAGTGGATGGTTTCTGCTCGCGTATTTGAGGGCGGCCGTCCTACCACGTCGATCTTTGGTGTTGAACTTACTCCTCATACTATGGGAGCTCTTATTGCCCTGTATGAGCACATTACCTTTGTACAGGGTGCGGTTTGGGGCATTGACTCCTTTGACCAGTGGGGCGTTGAGCTTGGCAAGCAGATGGCGCGCCAGATTACCCCAGCCTTCCATGACGATGAGGCGCTTGCTGCCCAGGATGCAAGTACTCGCTCATTGATTGAGTTTTATCGGGCACATCGCCGGTAGTGGTAAGCGTAGGCGTGAGATGTGTCGAGCTTCGTGTTCGGCACGCCTTATGGTTGTAGACGGTTGCGAACACGTGCGAGCACCAGAAATGATCGCAGGGGATTGCGAACGACGCGAGTGCGCGCAAGCAGTGCCCACGCGAACGAATTGCGGTTGCTCGATAGGGTTGCGTGCACACAAAGGGGAGCATATGGCACAGATTATTATTGCATCACATGGTGGCTTAGCTGCAGGAATCGTTGATTCTATTCGCATGATTGCCGGCGGAGTAGCAGACGGTATTGAGTCGTACGGGCTACTTCCCGGTGAAAGCGCTGATGATTTTCGGCAGGAACTTGAAGAGCGTATTAAAGCAAGTGATGAGCAGTTTATTATCCTTTGCGACATCTTAGGTGGCAGTGTTCATACAACCTTGTTGAGGCTTACCCATCTTCCAAATGTGCTGATCTTTTCTGGTGTGACCCTGGCACTTGCCTTAGAAGTTGCGCTCACTGCTCAGGATATTGTGAGTGCTGAGCGGGCAGAAGAGCTCATTGCAGGAGCCCGCGAGGGTATGACGGTTAGGATCGGAGGCTTCTCCTTAGTTGCGGAAGACGAAGACGAGGACTTCTAAGACAGATGCCTGCTGGTGCTCTGTCCTAGCTTGCCTTGCTTGTTTCGTATGATTTTTTCTAGCGCAACCTCTCTGACGTAAGGTCTTGCAACGAGGCCACCTGTACCTTTACAGCTTTTCTAGGCTTTTCCAGAGCGCTGGGGCTCAGGTTTTACGAGCAGTTGGTTTGTACTCAGTTCGTACCTTGTACATCAAAAAGCCGTTATTGCTACACCGGTTGCGGCACTCAGGTTTGTATTCAGTTCGTATCCTGTACATCAAAAAGAGAAAGAGAAAGAAATGATTAAGCTCTTACGGGTTGACCATCGCCTTCTCCATGGTCAGGTTGCAGTTTCTTGGAAGGGTGCACTCGATGCGGACTGTATTCTCATCGCAAACGATGCTGTACCCACCGATGCGCTTCGTAAATCTGCGCTCAAGGTAGCCAAGCCTGCTGGCACGAAGCTGGTAATCAAGACCATTGCGGACTCGATTGAGGCAATTAATAGTGGTGTGACCGACAAGTACTCACTTCTGATTGTGGTTGAATCCATTGCCGATGCAGCCAAGCTCTGTCGAGGTTGCAAGATCTCTGTTGTAAACCTAGGTGGTACCAAGGTGCGCCCGGGCACGCGAAATATTTCTAAGGCGATGAATATCACCGAGGAAGAAGCAGGGATTTTGCGCGAGCTCGTATCAGAAGGTGTGCAGGTAGAGATTCAAATGGTGCCGGATGACTCACCGGTAGATGTGATGCGTGTCTTGTAGTCTCACATTCTTCTTGCGGCAAACATATAATCAAGCTCACGGATGGCATGTGTGCCTTCCGTAGCTTCCGTGCGGCAAAAAGTACGGGTATCTGTCCTGCGTGATGACTCGCTCATGCGCATGTAAAAAAGAAAGGAGCAAGAAGATGATTGTCCAAGCAATTATGCTCGGACTCGTCGCCATGCTCGGCAACGCGGAGTACCTCTTGGGTACCTCGTGTTTGTCCCGTCCTTTGGTGATGGGTACGCTCACGGGCATCGTGATGGGAGATATTCCCACTGGTGTTACGCTTGGCTCCACCTTAGAGCTTGCCTTTATGGGCTCATTCTCTATTGGTGCAAGCATTCCTCCTGAGATGATTTCAGGCACCGTGCTTGGTACGGCATTTACGATCTCTACGGGTTCAGGGCTTGAAACCGCTATCACTATTGGTATTCCGGTAGCCTCACTTGTCTTGATCCTCAAAAACATCGGCATGGTCTTTATTTTGCCTCCCTTTGTGCACCGTGCAGACACGTACGCAGCTCAAGGTGATGCTGCAGGAGTTGCACGCATGCATTTTTTAGGTGGCTTCTTGGGTGTCAATCTGATTATTGGCCTTGCCGTCGGTATTGGTTTTTATGCAGGAGGCTCTGCCGTTCAGGCTCTGCTGGATATCATTCCTGAATGGGTTTCTAATGGTCTACAGATCACGATGGGGCTGTTACCGGCTATCGGTTTTGCACTGCTCCTCAAGATGATTATGAACCGTGAGGTTGCTTGCTTCTTTATTTTAGGTTTTGCAATTGCCACCTATCTCAAGATCCCAACTACCGGCGTTGCCATTTTTGGTGCCGTTGCCGCCGTTGTGCTCGGACAGATTCATCAAAAGCTAAATATGCGTCCTGCAATTGAGGGGGGTATGGATGATGACGACGACTTCTAAGCCAGAGGCCGCTACAGCTGAACAGACCAAGCTCACTAAGAGCGATCTTAATAAAGTGATCCGTCGCTCCTTAAGTATAGAGTGGGATTGGAACTACGAGCGGCAGATGAACATGGGCTTTTGCTACGGCATGCTCCCCATCATCGAAAAGCTCTATCAAGATCCTGCCGACCGAGTAGCTGCTATGCAGAGACATTTGGAGTTTTTTAATACCACGCCTCATATGTCAACTTTGATCTTTGGCATTACCACGGCGATGGAGGAGCAAAACGCAGCGGATCCCGATTTTGATACCGAGAGCATTAGCAATGTAAAAGTATCGCTCATGGGGCCTTTGGCCGGCATTGGCGATTCCTTTATCTGGGGAACCTTGCGCATTATTGCGACCGGTGTTGGTGTGAGCCTTGCCGCCCAAGGCAATATTTTAGGACCGATTTTGTTTTTGCTACTATTCAATATCCCAGCTCAAGGCCTTAGATACTACCTGATGCATGCCGGTTATAAGCTGGGTAGTGGCTTTTTACAAAGGATTCAAGCAAGTGGCCTTATGCAGACCCTAACCTTTGGAGCATCAATCTTAGGCCTCATGGTCATTGGTGGTATGACGGCAGAAAACGTATCCATTACGGTTCCCTTGGTAATTGGCGAGGGTGAAGCCGCCACCACGCTCGGTGAGATCTGCAATACCATTATGCCTGGCTTGCTACCACTTGCCTTCACTCTTTTACTCTATTGGTTGGTGGCTAAGAAGAACGTTAAGACAACAACGTTATTGCTGCTCTTGGTAGTCATAGGTCTTGCTGGCTCCTTTTTTGGAGTCCTTGGAGTCTAGGGCAGGCATACAGCTACTTTTGCCACCCAAGATGTTCGGGGGCGGCGATGGTGCAAGCCGCTGGAGTGCTGAAGCACAGAAGGGTGCTTATTGGTTCCTTCCTCTGTGCATAATGCAGTGCAAGAGAAGGGCGCTAGCTGCGTGTCGAGATATGTTGGCAATGAGTTGTTTTTACGCGATACAGAGAGGGCGGCTACATGGCTGACTTAGTGAAGTTTGATGAGCAAGCAAAGATTGCAAGTGTGCAAGGCGCTCTTGGCCTGCGTGCTCAGATTGAGCAGGTGGTCGATGCAATTTTCGAGCAGGGTTATCACAATATATGCTGGCTTGGTATTGGAGGAACCTGGGCAAGCGCTATGCAGGCAACAGTTCACATGAAGGAGCGCTCAGCATGTGAGGTGTGGGCTGAGAATGCAGCGGAGTATCTTACAACGGGAAATCGCCGCATTGGTACGGGCACTGTTGTTATTACGTCTTCGGTTACCGGCAGCACGCAGGAGGTGGTAGATGCAGTGCGCAAGGCTCGTGAGGCAGGAGCTATCGTTATTGGTTTCATTGATCGCCCCGAAACTGAACTTGCGCGCATGGTGGATCATCTCATCTCGTATGATGAAAACGAGCAGCTCAAGTTTTTCATGGTGGCAGATCGATTTATGAAAAACGCTGGCGAGTTTGATGAGTATGATGAGCAGTACGCTGAGTTTGATGCCCATTTGGCTCGCGCCCTTGTAGAGGTTGAGAAGCGTGCCGATGCGTTTGCTGCTGAGTTTGCCAGCAAGCACGCTGAGGATCCAATCCATTATTTTGTGGGTGCCGGCAATCAGTGGGGTGCCACCTATTCCTATGCAATGTGCTACTGGGAAGAGCAGCTGTGGCGCAAAACGAAAAGCATCACATCTGGTGAGTTCTTCCATGGCATGTTTGAGATTGTGACCAAAGAAACTCCGGTGACGGTCTATATCGGCGAGGACGCCCAGCGCCCACTGTCTGAGCGTGTTGCTCGATTCTTACCGCGCATTACGGCTAACTCGACAGTCATTGATACGCGCGACTACCCACTTGAGGGTATCTCTGAGCGTTTCCGTGGCAATATTTCTCACCTGGTTATGCATGCGGTCAACAATCGGATTGATGTGCATATGGAAATTGAAACGCGCCATCCTATGGAGATTCGTCGTTACTATCGCCAGCTGGACTACTAAAAACCGGATGGTGGGAAGAGGATGCTGGGCTCGAGTTGAGCTCAGCATCTTTTTTACATGAATAGGGGAGTGAGATGTCAGGCATTAAGATCACAGAAGAGCGACGTCTGACCATGTGGGACTACATCGTTGAGGCACCTGGTGTGGCGCTCAACAATCTCGGCCGATCAGATGAGCTTCTCGAGCCACTTTTTTGGGCAATGGGAAGTGCTGCGCCTGCCAGGATCTGGATTGTTGCATCGGGCTCGTCGCAACATGCTGCCCTGATTGCCCTGCCCTTTATGCGCTCTTGCTTGCCCTCTGTGGATGTAAAGGTCATTCCACCTTCTACCTTTATGTACTACGATCATGAGGTGGAAGCCGAAGATATTGTGTTCGTTGTTACGCAAAGTGGTCTTTCTACCAATGCGATTGAAGCTCTGGATTTCGTTCACGCTCGTGGCTGGCAGACAATTTGTGTAACTGCCAATCCGCATGCAGATGCTCGTGAGCATGCCGAGAACGTCATTGATTATGGTGCTGGTGAGGAGCTTGTTGGCTATGTAACTAAAGGTGTGGTAACACTTGCCGTCTTTTTCATGATGCTTGCGGCAAAGCTCGGTGGATGTTCTGAGCGATTGCAAGAGATAGAACAGGTTATCAGGACTTCGGAGGACGTGCGTAGCCAAGCAGTTGCCTTTTTTGAATCTCATATGAAGGATCTGACCTCCATGAGCGTTGCCTATTTCATGGGAGCAGGCCCTACTTGGGGAGTTGCGGCTGAGGGCGCGTTGAAAATGGGCGAGACGGTTCATATTCCAAGTCCGCTTTATGAGCTCGAAGAGTTTATTCATGGCCCTAATCTTCAACTCACGCCTGCCTACACTGCCTTTTTCTTTGATGCACCAGATGGTGCTTCTGATCGCTGTTGCCAAATTTGGCGAGCAACGGCTGAGGTGACTGATCGCGCCTATTTACTGACGACACGACCTGAGTTAGCGGCCGAGCTAGGGGTTCTTGCGGTGCCTGAGCTTCCTTCTGCTGACCTCGCATCGTTAGCCTTTTTGCCAGCAATACAAACCCTCAGCTTTTTGGTAAGTGATGCGTTGGGATCCACGAAACAGCATCCTTTGATCCGGCGCTTTAAAGCAATTGCTGCTGCAAAGACGGAAACCTTCGTGAACTACGATCGTGATGACTAGGATGCACTGAGCGCTGAGTTGGTGAGCGTTGAGCGAGGTGCGACGCGTTGTGCCGTTGAGCGAGGTGCGACTTGTGACGTGCGATGTGCTCGGAGCATTGAGTGGGATGCGACGCGTGACGTGCGCTGCGGGGCGACGCGTTGTGCTGTTGGGTGATGCGTGTTGAGCTTGTGGACGATATCCGTCTCATCGTTCTCACTCCGAGCCTTGGACGTTGAACCGGAAGTGCCAAGGATTACATTGCCACATATTGAAATGAATAGCAGCGCGGAATGCCGAAAGGGTACAGAGGGGGTTCAATTTATTACATTTATTGTCCGTGAGGCACAGATTTGACGCGAAGTGCGGGCAAAAATGCTCCTCACGACACCAAAATGCACGCACGCTATGGTTCACAATAAAAAAGGCAGCCGGTTTTAAGCCGACTGCCTTCCTATCAATGCAGACATTGCACTGAGTTTTTAGGTCGTCTCAACCTCGATAAGCTCTTACCGTACGTCTTACTGAAGACTCGGTTCAGCCTCACTCAAACCCTGCTTGCAATGCCTCATACAAATCCGCACTTGATGCTTATTTGGCCTTACCCTGGTTTGCAACAGCATCAATCTTGGCAGCAATTGCATCGGCATCACCGATATAGCGCTTATCCAAGACGTTCATATTCTTATCAAAGGTATAGACGCAAGGAACGCCGGTGGGGATGTTGACCTCAAGAATCTCCTCAGGGGTCAGCTTCTCAAACTTCATCACGAGAGAACGAAGTGAGTTGCCGTGAGCAGCAATGAGCACGCGCTTGCCAGCACGCATCTCAGGCAGGATATTGTCCTCAAAATATGGCCAAGCGCGAGCGATGCAGTCCTTCAGGCACTCGGTATAGGGCAGTTCATCTGAGGGGATATCGCGATACATTTCCTGAGTGTGCGGATCGCGCTCATCGCCAGCCTCAAGGGCGGGAGGCTGTACATCAAAGCTCCGGCGCCAAATCTTTACCTGCTCATTGCCGTGCTCAGCAGCAGCGTCGGCCTTGTTCAAACCCTGCAGGGCACCATAGTGGCGCTCATTGAGCTTCCAGCTCTTAATGACCGGGAGCCACTCGCGATCAAGCTCAGCTAAGATGATATTGAGGGTATGAATGGCACGCTTCAGCTGTGAGGTATAGCAGACGTCAAAGTCAAAGCCCTCGGCCTTAAGGGCACGTCCACCAGCAGCAGCTTCAGCGCGGCCTGTATCGGTCAGATCCACATCGGTCCAGCCAGTGAAGAGATTGAGCTTGTTCCACTCACTCTCACCGTGACGAACGATCACGAGTTGCATGGTGTCTTGTGACATGGATTTCCTTTCGTTGTGGTTACCAGCCGTGTCTTGGCTTGTTTTATTGTCGCACGCTATACCATGCGTGTCGAGGTTTTAAGGCTAAGAGATCTCATGGCTCAGGCGAGTGCCGGCGTCTGTTTGTCGAGGTCATATCATGGTCTGAGGTTCTATTGAGCTCTTGGGCATTGCATAAGAACCTCAAGCGCACGACAGCTATACTTGGCTACATGAGTTGATCTCGGCTTGTGTTTAGATCTCGTGGATGTCTGCCGTTGGTGCTCATGCAGCATGTGATGCGAGAAGTACAGTTGAGACGTGGAGCTGAAGGAGTTATATGGCTGATCAGAACGGTCTTCCATTGAGTGATGACGAACGCCAAGAGCTTGAGGTGCTTCGAGCAGAAAAGCGCAAGCGCGAAGCCGCGCGTGCAGCTCAAGAGCGTGCAGAGCTTGAGGCCTTGCGGGCAGAGGCTCAAGAAGAAGCCTCATCGCTTCCGCTCCCAACAGATCAGCCCACACAGGCTGCGCCGCATCCGGCAGGCAAAAAGCCTACTTCCGCTCCGGCTCAGTCCATCAAGGACGACCCGATCGTCGATCCTGATAACCTGACCTTTGGGCAAAAAATGGTACTCACGCCAGAGCCTCATGACCCTGATGAGCTTCCACCTATGGCACCAGCGCAAAAGCTCATTATCGCCTTTGCTCTGATCGCCCTGTTCTTGATGGTTCGTTACATCTTTTTCCGTTGATATCGGTTGATGAGCCTGCATGCCGGTCGATGAACCTGTATGTCGGTTGAAGGACCTGCATGCTCTCATCCGCGCACTGCTCCCTAACCGCTCTGCTTGTAGCGCTGCACACAGAAGCGCTAGGATGAGAAGCCTCAGGCGCTGAGCAATACATGCAGGAAGGAGCTCCATGGCTCTCACTGATAAAACTTCTGCTACCGATGTAGCTCTACTGACGGATCTCTATGAGCTAACGATGGCTCAAGGGCTTTGGGAGAGCGGCAAGCTGCATGACTCGGCCTGCTTTACAGCATTTTTCCGCGAGAGCGCCTTCGGCTCTGCCTTTTGTGTCATGTGTGGAACTGCTGAGCTGCCTGAGCTCGTTGAGTCGATTCGCTTTAGTGATACAGATATTGCCTATCTTGCAAGCTTGGCTGCGCCAGGTGGCGGCTCTATGTTCAAGCCAGGCTTTCTTGAGTTTTTGCGCACCTTTAAGATGCAGGTCACGATCGATGCCATACCAGAAGGGGAGCTGGTATTTCCACGAGAGCCTATGGTTCGGGTAACTGGTTCGGTGCTTGAATGTCAGCTATTAGAGACTGCCTTGTTGAATACCATTGGCTTTCAAACGCTGGTTGCTACAAAAACTTCGCGCGTGGTAGGTGCTGCAGAAGGTCGTCCGGTATCTGAATTTGGTCTTCGTCGTGCTCAAGGCCCAGATGGCGGCCTATCCGTTGCGCGTGCAAGCTATGTTGCTGGTGCATCTTCAACCTCAAATGTGCTTGCAGGTAGACGCTATAATATTCCGGTCTTTGGCACTCATGCCCACAGCTGGGTGATGAGTTTTGATACCGAGCTTGAGGCCTTTCGTGCTTTTGCGCGTTCGAGCCCTAATAACTGCACGCTGCTCATAGATACCTATGATGTGCGCGAGGGTGTAGAGCATGCCATTATTGTGGCTCATGAGATGGAAGAGCGCGGCGAGCGGCTTTCTGCAGTGCGGATCGATTCAGGGGATTTAGCAAAGCTAGCAACCTATGTGCGCGCTCGTCTTGATGCTGAAGGCTTGGACTACGTAAAGATCGCCGTTTCAAATGATCTGGATGAATACACGATCCATTCTTTGCTTGATCAAAGAGCGCCTCTGGATAGCTTTGGCGTAGGAACTAAGTTGGCTACGTGCTTTGATCAGCCGGCACTTGGCTGTGTGTACAAGCTTTCAGCGCGCCGAGCGACAGGAGAGCAGGACTGGACGCCTGTTTTGAAGCTCTCTGAGCAGCCCGCAAAGCGTACGATTCCGGGATTTCAAAGCGTGAGGCGCTATATGGACGAGCACGGTTCACCCATATGCGACATGATTTATGACCAGGCATGTGTGGAGGGAGCAGGCACGACCTTGGTGGCGGTTCACGATCCGGCGTTGGTAACCGATGTGTCAGGCTTTGCTTTCCGCGAGCTTTTAGAACCATGTGTGCGCGATGGCCAAGCGGTGAGGCCGCGTGAGAGCCTTGAGGTTGCTCGCGAGCGTAATCAGCGAGCCCTTGCGGCACTTGACCCTGCGTATAAACGTTTCTTGTATCCACAGTCATACGTGGTAGGACTTGAGCGTGGCCTTGCGAATCTGCGGGATCGCTTAGTGCGTGAGCGCATGGCCGAGGTCTCAACAGCGCTGCCATGGAGGCACCGACGCCAATAAATCCTTTTCGGCGAAGGGCAGGGTGCATACATCCGTTGTGGGGCAAGCAGCCATGCGAGCGACTTATGCAATTGACGCGTGATGGCACGTGTGTTCACGTTTTGCTGTGTGCCGTTCGGTCGCGCGTCCCAGATGATTGATACATGAAAGCAAATACGCTCACGCTTTGTAGTGTACGTTCGATCGAGCGTCTCAGTTTTTTGGTGCGTGGCAGAAAACGTGCTGAAATGTGCCGTATGGCGATCGGTGCAGCACCTCAGTTGATTGGCATCCGGTGTAGCAAGCCCGCTCAAATCTGGTAGTCCGTTACCTGACAGAGCGCCGGAGCCGATCTCCAGCCGATGACAAAACGTCCTCAAGTCTGGTATTGCAACCGAGATACATCTCAGCGCGCTCAGCATGTGTACCTGTGTCCTACAGAGCCATTCACGGTTTGATTGCTACCATCCGTGGATCAGCGCATCTAAAAAATGATTACGTTAACAATCGGCTCATATCGCTGCTGATAGGATTTTTCTCATGCGTACGCCCCAGTTTGAGCGCGGAGGAATCATGCAGCAAAAGCATTCTGAAATCTCGTCAGGCAGTGTTTTGGCGAGTGCTGAAAGATTTCAAGCAAAACGCGTGCGGTTATGTGGGCACTCGCTCCAAGCCAGATGTATGAGCGCGCGCACGAACCTTACCCAGGCAGCATGTCTTACGCAGCACGCACCGCTTCTTCATTCAGGGCACGTAGCGCGCTTGCTGCATACCTTCATGGCATTGCTCGTGGCTTTTGTACTCGCATGTCCCACACCCGCCTTTGCGCGTTCATTTGCGAGCAGAGCCAGCGAGCCTGCCATCAGCCTCTCTGAGCATGAGGTGGAATCTCAGCCCGAGCAGCTTGCTGCCAAAGCACCTGCCAATCCCTTGCGCCTTTGGTACGACGAGCCATCCTCTGCGTTTCGTGGTGAAGATGAGCAGGACAGGCGTACGTGGGAGAAGCGCACCTTGCCGATTGGCAATGGAGATATGGGTGCCAATATCTATGGTGAAATTGGAACTGAGCATCTGACTTTTAACGAGAAAACGCTTTGGACGGGAGGGCCGAGCAAGAAGCGCCCTCATTATCAGGGCGGTAACTTGGATGCAAAGGGCAAGCATGGAGATACGCTCAAGCGGATTCAGGCCTTATTTGCTGCAGGCAAAACTGCTGAGGCATCGGCTCTCTGTGATGAGCTGGTGGGTTCACGCGATGGGTATGGATCCTTTCAGCCCTGGGGAGACATCTATATCAAGCATATCGACCTTGATCCAGCACATGTCCAAGGATTTATGCGTGACCTCAATCTTTCTGAGGGCATCGCACATGTTTCGTTTGAGTCGGCAGACACAGCCTATACCCGTGAGTTCTTTATGAGCCATCCGGCAAAGGCGTTGGTAGGCCACCTTGAGTCAAAAAGGGCTGGCAATCTCAACCTAGAAATAAGCTTTCCTTCAAAGCAAGGAGGCACCACGTATGCCGAAGGGAATACGCTTCGGCTGGCCGGAGAAGTGAGCGACAATCAGCTTCGCTATGACTCAATCTTGACGATTGATACGGCAGGGAGTGGTTCGGTTCAAGCGGCAGGGGATAAACTTATTATTTCTGGCGCGCGTGAGCTGACCTTTACGCTTGTAGCAGCAACTGATTACAAAAATGAATATCCAACGTATCGAACCGGGGAGACACCGGAGGCACTTGCCGAGCGAGTCAACGCTGCGGCTGCAGGTGCAAATCCCGCCAACTACCAAGAGTTGCGAGCCGCTCATATTGCTGATCATACGGCGCTTATGGGGCGCGTAGCACTTGACCTTGGTTCTTTTGGCGCAGTCTCTAAGCGTCCGACCGATGAGTTTTTGCGCGCGTATAACGAAGGCACTGCAAGCGATGCTGAGCGCCGACAGCTTGAGGTCATGCTCTTTCAATATGGCCGCTATCTCACCTTAGGATCCTCGCGCGAAGATTCCCAGCTTCCCAGCAACTTACAGGGAGTCTGGAATGATAATGTGAATCCGATCTGGGCATCTGACTACCATATGAATGTCAATCTTCAGATGAATTATTGGCCGGTGTACTCCACGAACCTTGCTGAATGCGCCCGTCCGCTTATTTCGTATGTGGACTCCTTGCGAAAGCCTGGCCGAGTAACTGCGTCAGTGTATGCAGGTATTGCCACTCCTGAGGGAGATGAGGCTGGTAGAGGCTTTATGGCGCATACGCAAAATACTCCATTTGGCTGGACGTGCCCTGGTTGGCAGTTTAGTTGGGGTTGGTCTCCGGCGGCGGTGCCGTGGATTTTGCAGAACACCTATGATGCGTGGCGCTATAGCGGCGATATTGAGCAGTTAAAAACAGATATCTATCCTGCCTTGCGTGAACAGGCGTTGTTATACAGCAGGCTCTTGGTAAAGGGTGTCGATGGAACCTATTCCATTGTGCCGTCGTACTCGCCTGAGCACGGCCCTCGTACTGCAGGCAATACGTATGAACAAACGCTTGCGTGGCAGTTGCTGCATGATGCTCTGGAGGCTGGCAAGCTGCTTGGAGAAGATGCGTCTGTTATGGCGGACTGGCAGGATAAGTTTGATCATCTGCGCACTCCCATTGAGATTGGTTCGGATGGTCAGATAAAAGAGTGGTATATCGAGGATGCATACAATAAGGATGCATCTGGCAAGCCAATTCCGGATAGCCAAGGCTTCGGGCACCGCCACCTTTCTCACATGCTTGGGCTCTTTCCGGGAACTCTGATCTCATCTGATACGCCTGCATGGTTTGAAGCTGCAAAAAAGTCCATGAACTTACGAACCGATAGCTCTACTGGCTGGGGTATGGGCCAGCGCATTAATACTTGGGCACATTTGCACGATGGTAAGCGCGCTCATAAGCTCATTGGAGATCTCTTGCAGAGCGGTATCTACGCGAATCTTTGGGATACGCATCCTCCGTTCCAAATTGATGGAAACTTCGGTGCAACGTCAGGTATTGCAGAGATGCTGTTGCAGAGCAGCAATGGTTACATCGATCTGTTGCCTGCTCTTCCTAAGGCGTGGCAGACGGGTTCCGTTTCTGGCCTTGTTGCTCGGGGCAATGTGGTAGTTGATATGGATTGGAGTGCCGGTGCGCTCACCGAGGCGAAATTCCTGCCGCGCTCAGGCGGTGAGCTGGTCGTGCAGGTACCAAACGCCGCCTTGGCTGTTGTGACCAATGCCTCAGCCGAGCCGGTGGAGATAAGAGCCATCTCACAAGATCGAATTGCGTTTGATACCGTTGCTGGAGAAACCTATTGCTTGAGCATGATACCGGCCATAGATCAAGCTCCGGTACCAAGCGGTGGCATGGCTCTCAAAAGCACTGATAATCGGGTAGATCTGAGCTGGGAAGCAGTTGCAAAACCAGGGGCGGTATATACGGTTTCTCGCCGGGTGGGCGAGGGTAGCTGGGTGCCCATTGCAACAGAGCTTGTTGAGCCTTCGTATACCGATCTTGAAGCCTTTGATGCTTTAGGAGCGCTTACATATCGTGTGAGTGCTCGCTCCACTGGGCGGGAAAGTGAACCAACTGAGCCTATCGCTGTTCAAGATCTGAGAGCCATGACAGGCATCATTGATGATCAAGACCCACGGGTGATCTATACCGGAGCCTGGGGTAATTGGAATGTGGCATCTGATGGCAATAGTGGCGGAACCATTAAGTATCTCAATCAGCCAACAGGATCCGAGACCGCGTCACTGCTGTTTTACGGTACCGGTATTGAGCTTATAACTGCGAGAAATTCTGATCGCGGCACGCTCGAGATCACAATTGATAACAAGGTTGCTGAGACGGTTGATACCTATGCAGCCTCTTCTGAGCGTCAAAAGACGGTGTTTTCTCAAACGGATTTACAGCGCGGCGTCCACCGCATCGTTGTGCGTGCAACAGGAGAGAAAAAGCAGGGGAGTAGTGCCAAGGTCGAGCTGGATGCTTTTCGTATTCTTGATCGTGATGCGGTGCCAATATCCAACATATCCCTGAGTACAGCACATGGTATAACTACCGTTGCAAAGCCTGATTCCAATCTTTCGATGCAAGCCGTCATTACTCCGGAACATGCTTCAAAACAAGCACTCGCATGGTCGGTTAAGACTCTGTCTGGCACAGCACAGGGAAGTATTATCAATACCGGTCTTTTAAGTGTGCGTGGCCAATCAGGAGTTTTGCGTGTGTATGCGCACGCAACCGATGGATCAGGAGTTTCTGGGAGCTGTGACATTACTGTTTCTCAACCAGGTGAGGTAGCGCGTCCCGTTGATGATACAAAAAACGGAGCGCTCAATCGTGATGGCCTGACCTGGGATGCTGGCTGGTCGCCATATTTTGGAGAGGCATCGAAGCATTTTGGCGGCTCAAAGACGGAAGTAACTGGTGTAGGTAAGCGGGTGCGCCTGAGTTTTCATGGCACAGGTGTGCGCGTTTTTGCACAAAAGCACGAGAATTTCTCAGCCTTTGATGTTGATATTGATGGGCAGAGCTTTGGCCAGGCAAGTCTTGCGGGATCGTCCACGGGTGATCCGCAGTCGCTCATCTTTGAAAAGACGGGGCTTGAGAACACTGATCATGTGTTGACGCTCACGGTGGCTGAGCGGGCAGGCCGCCAGAAGGCGAATATTGATTATTTTGAAATCCTCGCTCCAAGCACTATAGTCGATAAGTCTCAGTTACAGGAAGGCATTGAGGCTGGTGCGGCTTTGTATGCTGATGAATATTCACCCTCGAGCTGGGCTCGTTTTGAGCAAGCATATAAGCAGGCAGCCCGTACGATGAATGACGATCGCTCCACCGAGCAAGACGTAGCTCAAGCGCTGTCGGCGCTCACGTCTACAACAGATGAGCTCGAGCCTCAACCCGTACCTGTTCCAGAGTTTGCTCCAGATGCTGCTCTTCGTGTTGCTGCCATAGAGCCTCATGCGTTTGCTGTACGTTGGGATGCGGTGCCCGGGGCGTCTGCGTATATCGTTTGCGCATCAGCAGAAGGCCAGCCTACAAAAGAGATGAAGGTTGCTGAGCCTTTTGCACGATTTGTTGATCTTGCGCCTGATACGCACTATGCAATCAGTGTGTTCGCGTGCAATCGAGTAGATGGTGTATCTGAGCGCTCACTTGAAACAACTGCGACTACCTTGCAAGAGATGCAAGAAGCACAGGTTGTTCCACCAACCGGCATTGCTATTGAGCCTACAGAGGATGAAGGTACGGTTCGGGTAACGTGGAGAGCAGGGAGTGCGCGGTCAGCCGAAGCATTGAGCTATCGGTTGTATGTGAATGGGAAAGAGCGAGCTCGCGTGAGGGTGCCTGAGGCAACGTTGTCTGATCTTGAGCGCAACCACGCCTATCATGTTCGCTTGGTGGTAGAAGATGGACAGGGAGCATATTCGCTTCCAGCAGCTTTCTATTTCATCTATGCAGGTCCAAAAAAGCCGATTGACCCCAATAGTGGCTCTGAAATCGATTCGAATACATCAGATGAGGGGGAGATATCGGATACGGAAAAGGATCCAGGCTCGAGCTCTTCTTCTGACACAACAACAGATGAGGATCAAAAGCCGGGAGCCTCGAATCCAGGAGGGCAAGGCGAGCATACCACCACCGGCACGTCCAACCATGGAGAACAGCACAGGCAAACCAGCGCAGCTCAGAAGAACGGTACTCGGCTTCCTCGGACAGCTGATCATGCGAGTAGCCTGATTCGAGTACTGCTTCTGGCGGGTGCCGTGTGTGTGGCAGCTTGGTTGATCTCTTACCGGCGAGCTGAGCGTCGATAAGCGTATATAATGGGCGGACAGCTCAGAGGGAGATGCTGTCTTATATCCTTATGAGTTGGCTGCTCAGAGAGGATAGATGCATGCCTGTGTGCCCAAAAACGATGGTTGTTAAAATCGGCTCTTCAACCCTTGTGGACTCTGATGGGCAGATCAGGAGTGAGTTTATTGCTGATCTGGCGCGTCAGGCAGCGCGTCTTCGCGAGCTTGGCTGGAATCTCGTGGTGGTAAGCTCTGGCGCTATTGCATCCGGCGCTCCGCTCCTTGGTTTTCATACCCGTCCAACGGACATGCCAAGCCTTCAGGCCTGCGCATCAGTTGGACAGTGCGTGTTATCGGCAGCCTGGGACGAGGGTTTTCAGTCCAGTGGGTTAATCTCGTCACTTGTGCTCATTACACGTCACGATACCGCTCGGCGTGCCTCGTATTTGCATGCCCGTGATGCTTTGACGCGCTTGGTTGAGCTTGGCGTGGTACCGGTGGTAAATGAGAACGATACCGTTTCGGTTGATGAGATTCGCTTCGGCGATAATGACACGTTGGCCGCCTTGGTAAGCTGCTTGGTGTCCGCAGATCTCTGCGTCATTCTCTCTGATATTGATGGTTTGTATACTGCCAATCCCTCACTGGTGCCCGATGCTGAGTTTATTCCTGTAGTTACCAGAATTGATGCCAGCATTGTTGAGGGAGCGGGGGATTCAAGTGGAGCAGTTGGTACGGGCGGCATGATTACGAAGGTTCAAGCTGCTCGTATTTTAATGACGGCAGGTATTCCGAGCGTTATTTGTTCAGGTGCCGAGCCTCATGTTTTAGAGCGCCTAGCAACAGGAGAGGCGATAGGAACACGGTTTGAGCCTCCTCGTGCTCGCTTCGATATTGCTCCGCGAAAGCTCTGGATTGCGCTTGGCGATGGCGCTCATGGCTCTCTCACGATAGACGAAGGGGCGAAAGCAGCCTTAGAGCAACGTGGCTCTTCACTGTTGCCAGTGGGTATTCAAAAAATTTCAGGGAGCTTTTCTGCTGGTGATATTCTCGATGTGCGCGATCAGACCGGCAGGATTATCGCTCGAGGTATCGCTGGAGCAAGCTCCGAGGTGTTGGAGCTCGCAGCTGGTCGCAGACGAGAAGAGATTGCAGCGAATCGCCTCATTGCAGAACTTGCGGAACATCCCGCCATTCATCGAGATGACTTGATCGTTTTTTAACGATCAACCGGCTCGCTTAGGAAAACGGAATACAGACATGGTGGCATGAGGTGTGGGTGCCTCACGCAGGGGTGTCCCATGCTGGAGTGGCTCACGCATGAGCATCTCACGTTCGGGTGTCTTACGCCCAAGCGTTTCACGCTCAGGCGCCTCACGCATGAGCGTCTCACGTTCGGGTGTCTCGCGCGTTACCAAAGCCATTCTAGACCCTTCATATCTTTGCGCCGGGTTAGTATAAGAGCAAAGAAACCAATGCTAAGGAGGAGCTATGTCTCAAGATGTATCTCTGTATGTAGAAAAGCTTGCTCGTGGGGCAAAGGTGGCTTCACGTTCACTCGGATTTACCGATAATGCAACGCGCCAGGGCGCTGTGCGTGCAATGGCAGCCGCCTTGCGTGACCGCTCTGCAGAAATCTTGGACGCCAATGCGGAAGACATGGTAGATGCGCGCGCCCAAGGAACTTCAGAAGGCCTCTTAGACCGACTGCTATTGACGCCTGAGCGCATGGAAAGCATGGCTGCAGGTCTTGAGGCTTTAGCGAATCTTCCTGATCCTGTAGGACAGATTCTTGAGCATCGGACAATCAATGAGGGGCTGGATCTTCAGAAGGTTGCAGTTCCTTTGGGCTTGGTTGCCATGGTGTATGAGGCACGGCCAAATGTGACGGCCGATGCTGCTGGTATCTGCATTCGGACGGGCAATGCATGCATCTTGCGCGGGGGCTCTCTTGCTCAGCGTTCCTGCGTTGCTATTGCTCACGTGCTTGCCGATGCGGTGTATGAGGCGGGCTTGCCGCGAGAGGCAGTCAGCATCATTGAAACCGTCGACCGTGCGGCAACAGGTGCGCTTATGGAGCTGAGAGGCTTGGTCGATGTGCTCATCCCTCGTGGTGGCGCTGGTCTTATTCAGCGTTGTGTTCGCGAGAGTCTTGTTCCGGTTATCGAAACAGGAACGGGTAATTGCCATATTTATGTGCATTCATCTGCTGATTTTGACAAGGCGAGAGCCATCCTTTTGAATGCAAAAACGCAGAGAACAGGCGTGTGCAATGCTGCTGAATCTCTTCTAATTGATGAGGAGATCGCCCCTTCGTTTGTGCCTGTCGCACTTGCCGATCTGGCATCTGCAGGTGTTGCTGTCCATGCAGATGAGGATATTTGCGCACTTGCAGAGGCAGCAGGCGGCAGGATTGCGCATGCGGTTGTTCCTGCAACCGATGCGGATTGGGGTCGTGAATATCTTTCACTTGATATCAGCGCCAAGCTTGTATCTGGAATTGATGAGGCCATTTTGCATATTAATCGCTATGGCACCGGCCACTCCGAAGCAATTATTGCTGAGGACAAAAACGCCTGCGAGCAGTTTTTACGGGAAATTGATGCGAGCGCTGTATATGCAAATGCATCAACTCGCTTTACTGATGGTGGTGAGTTTGGACTGGGTGCCGAGATAGGTATTTCCACTCAAAAGCTGCATGCACGCGGGCCATTTGCGGCTCAAGCTCTTACAACGTATAAGTACGAGATTCGTGGTACCGGACAGGTACGCTCGTAGTTTATGGATCGTATGGGTCATATCACCAGCGTTTTTGAGAAGAGCATGCAACTCTCACCCTTACTGTTGGCCATTTTACTTGCTACTCCATATTTTGTTTTTAATCCCACGGTAGGCCCTGGGTATTCAGCAGACTATGTTTTGTATTCTCTCGGTCTTTTGGGTTCAGTGGGATGTTCTTATTTCCTCGACCAAATCGGAATGCTTGATTGGCTGTCAATAACTGCAGCTCGGATTCTGTCTATGCTCGCTGCAGGACTGCTTTCAATCTATGTTTGTCCCCAGCTTTTGAGTATTCCTCTTTTTATTCTGCACGGCGGCTGGTTTATTCCCGCTTTTCAAAGCATGAGAGTTCTTGCTGAGATGCAAATCGTAATATCTCCGCTCACGGGCTTTCTTGTAGGACTCTCGGTGATTGTATCGAGTCAGCATGGCGGTTCAGGTCGAGTTAATCAGAAGCAAAAAGATTGCTCTTTTACGTCGCTGGTTATACCTGTATTGATCATCGCTTGTTTGCGACAGGGGCTGTGGTATCCGATGCATATCTTTGGCTTCTCACGAGATTATGGTTCGGTTTCCCGTGTGCTTTCTCTTGCTATGGGAGTCGTCGCTGCTGTGAGTATTGCTTTTGCCGTACGCACAGCTAAACGTGGGTATTTAGATGGAAAGGCTCGACCGAGAGTCCTGTGGATTTTAACCGCCGTGGGTCTTGGTGGCCTCATTTGGAATCTTGTAACAAGAGGTGTTCGCCTTGGTTATGCTGAAAGCCTGCTCGTAGCATTCATTGCTGTGGGTGCGATCTGTGTCTCAGCAATTTGGCTGCTGGTTACTTCCAAAGAAAGGGAGTCCGATCAGCCTCAGGATGGGGATGAGGTTCGACATAAAGAGTTTTTTGAGCTTCTCGCTTCGTATGAATTGACCGTTCGAGAATCTGAAGCAGTCGCAGCGATGTTGGCGGGTTTAAGTTCAAGTGAAACTGCAGAGGAGCTTGGTATTAAGGCTTCAACCGTTCGCTCAAGGCTGCAGCGCGCTTATCGACGGATAGGCGTTCGCGATGCAGATGCACTCAGAAGGAAAGTGCTTGATGACGGTAACCAGAGGGATTCTGATGAAACGTATGATACGTCTAGCGATGACGACCTCGATCCTTGCTCAGTACGTCATCATATGCTTCTTGTAGCTCTGCTGGTTGTGCTGGGAGCGACCTTATTGCCCGTTCCCGGCGCAGGAGGCATATGGGGCATTGGCCAAGATGTGATATTTGCCACTTCAGCAGGTATGCTGCTTGGTTCACTCGGAGGATTTTTACTAAGAAAGGGCAATTCCTGCTTTACTGAAAAGCAGTCACGAGTCCAGGGTTTTCTTTACTTAGGGCTCATAGTATGGCTGCTTTGCGGTGTGGTCGTTTTGCTGAGTATTGATGGCTCAGCCTGGTGGCGGCCCGTTTGGCTGAAGCCATTTTCGTTGCTCCCATTCATTGCTCGCGTTGCATTGATTGCCCTTGATGCATGCATGTTGATACATGTGGCTAGCAGTCAAGCTGTTTGTGCTCACACGGCTAAAAAGAGCTGTATTTACCCTTTAATTTTCCTTGTTGTTGGGCTTATTGGAGTTGGTCTACCTATCTCTATGGTGCGGCCGGTACTTCTGGGCGCTGGCGTTGTGTACATATTTATCTTTCAATGCAGAGTTGGTTGTATACCGGCTTCTTCTAGCACCAAAACCGAGGTTAAGTTATCAGGATATGTGCTGGTTGGCGTTGTGCTTTTAGGGCTGAGCTTAGGTGGAATGGTAGAAGAGGCTTGGCGTGAGCTATCTGGCTTATCATATTGGGCCACTTCTCTACCGTTTGCTCTTACTTTGATTGCGTCTACATGCATGGTGTGTTTGCTTATTGTGCGTCGTATTGCCATGAGACTGCTCCTCGTCTTGGGTGCTTGGGTGCTCTTGATGCATCTACTCTTGATTCCGCCCGCAATAATCTTGTGTTTTATCTGCTGCATCTCCGTAATCTTTATCTTATCAATGCTTATCCGCGAGGCAGATCGTCAGGAAGCTATCATAGTTTTGTCTTATGCGCTGATTGCATTTGCGATTGGCTCATGCGGCTTGGCATGGGTGGTAAATGCAGTTTATGATCGCCTCTTCTTTTCTCATGCGATGGCCTTGAAGGCATATAGTGGCGACGTGCTGCTTGCTCAGTCTGTTCTTCTTTATCTTTTAGCTGTGATGTTTTTATTAGGATCCATAGCTACCGTGGGTCTTATGCGTTCAATTAGAACGACAGAGAGGATTCATCAACTTGAACGGGTAGTTGTTGGAAATCTCGATCAACGGCTTCACGCTTTCTTTATTTCACAAGGTTTGAGTGATTTGGAAGCCCAGGTTTCAACCCGGATATTTCATGGCTATACATCACCGGAGATTTCTGAGGCGATTAATTACTCACGCGGCTCCATCAATACAGCACGAGCCTCTTCGTATAAGAAATTGAGAGTTCATAGTCGACTTGAGCTGATCGAGGCGATTCGGCAAGGTCTAGGGCTATAGACAGCTGACATATCTCATTTCATATCCCTGATGTGTGGCATAACCTGGCCAGATGTTACATGGTTTCTATGTCTCTGCTGTACGTCAAGGAGGTAGGTATGAGTACCAAGTTTAAACGAGTGTACACAGCGTTCATTTCGATGCTTGCTGCGGGATTCATAATAAGTGCGATGGGTTTTCCATTGACTGTGCTTGCTGATCCAGCCCCACGTCCTGCTTCTATTCAGCGTAGCCGTGCAAATACTAGTGATACATCATTTAGTTTTCCGTTGCGCCATGCAGGCTCAACATGGGCTACGTCCGGTCGGCCTAAGGAAGACGCCTCATCAGTTTATGTCAGGATAAGAAAAATTGAAATGCGGTCATGCCGTCTTTATGTTGATGGTTGGACAGGTCGGACTTGGAAAAACGAAACTGTCTATGGATACGCACGAGCAAGACAAGTGGGGAAATGGCGTATTCGCTCAAATGTATATGAGATGTATGGAAACACCAATGCCAGATTAACAGCGTGGGCAAACGATGGCACAGGCGTGATTTCAGGTGAGTGGAGTCCGGATAGCTGGGGAACCTATACAGCAATTAACGGCGACTACTGATCTGGATGATGATATGAGGCGAAATGAGCGTATTGCAGCAATCGCTCTGGTTACGATCTGTGCTCTCGCTACGGTAGTTACCTGGGGCTTTCAGGCATATCAACAGTGGCGCGCCGAGACCTTTGATCTCTGGGGAAACGTTGAGCGTACAGTTGCTGTTCCTGGGGAAGTGCTATCGCTCGACTCTTCTGTGGAGGAGGAAAATCCAATCACTCTGCCTACAGGAGATAGATTTGTGCTTGACTTTGGCTGGAAGGGAAAGGTGGAAGCGGCTCTTACAAAAGAAGTTCGTTTCTTTGAGACCCCTGAAGAAACGGGTCTTGAAATTACCAACCTTCCAGCTCAAGCAATAAATGGCATTTTTGTTGCCGAGCTCTGGCTGAAAAACATCAATGCAGTTCCAGAGTTCGTGGACGATGCAGGCAACCATCTCTTTAATGCGAGTATCTTTAATTTAGATGGATGTGAAATTTGCTATTTCGATGGCACCTTTGATCCTTCAGATCACAGAGGGGAATTCAGATTTCATCTCGCTCAGGGAGAAGAGAAAGTTTTTACTATTGCATACGCTCATTTTGCCTCTGGACCATTTGCCAACACGTTTCCAAGCCTGATGAAAATTGGCCCTTCTGGCATGGAAGAAAAATATGCATTTGCCCTGACAGCGCATGGTAAACATGGTGAGCAGACATGATGAACCTCATACGTATTGAGCTCTCAAAAGCACTGCGAAATCCTTGGTTTTTAATTGCGGTTGGAATTGGCCTTTGCATATCACTGGTAAGTGCAATCTCAAATCTTCTCTACCATTTTGAGAATGGCATCTTTGAGCTTCAGACGTATAGGTACGTATCCCCAGCACCAGATAGCTGTTATCATTGGTGGATTTCTTTGGATGGGCTTCAGCCGTCATCAGCACTATTTTTTCAGCTGATGCCACTTTTATCAGTTATTCCGTATGCTTGGTCGAGCCGTGCAGAGCTCAACTGGGGCTATAGTGCTCAGCTCTATACACGTACGAATCGCTCTTCTTGCGCTTGCGCAAAAGGCATCGCTGTCTTTATTTCTTCTGGTCTTATTGTTTTGATTCCGGTAGTTATAAATTTTCTTCTCTTGGCTTGTTTTATTCCAGCCTATCAGCCTGATGTTTACGAGATGATTTATTTTGGCATAGCGGAAGGTGATCTATGGTCTGAGACATTTTATACTTTTCCTCAACTATATGTTATTGGCTATAGTATTTTGCCATTTATCATGTGTGGGTGTTGGGGTCTATTCGTTTCTGGTCTTGGATATTTTATTGATAATCGTGTCATTCTTTTAACTGCACCCTATCTAGTACTTCTATTTATTACCTTTGTAAATGAACGCATATTCATAGCTCTTGGTTCGCTCAATGGGTTTCAGCTATCTTTTGCAAAAAATATGCGAGCTATGGTGGAATCTTACGACCAAGATGGTCGCGTCATTGCGCTTGAGTGCATCGTCCTATTCATTAGTGGGATATTGCTCAGTTGGTATGGCATGAAAAAGGATGTCATATGAGAGCTTTGCGTATGGTTGCTCTTGATTTGAGAGAGGGTCTGCGTTCGATTGCCGGATGGTATGTGGCGCTCATTGGGGTCTGTACGCTTAGTTTTTGTTCGGCGTTGCTTACACTGTTGGCGTACGGACGACCCGCTGTGTTTTCGCTGGGTGAAGCCTTGGTTTTTCTCTCTGCAGGCGTTCCTGAGCAGCTTCTCGGACAGTCGGAGCCTGTGAGAATTCCAGTTGAATGGCTTATCATTTTTATGCTCTCTTTGTATATGGTTCTTTGGTATCCCTATCGAGATTTTCATGGCTTTGGTAGCCAGATCATGGTTGCATCTGGAGGCCGTTTAGCGTGGTGGTTCTCGAAATGTTTTTGGGTATGTGCAAGCATCTTGTTGTATTGGATGGTTGCTGGTGTTTGCGCGTTTATATGCGCATTCATCACAGGGGGTGCTCTCGATCTTCGAGTGACAGATTCCCTCGGTTATGCACTGACCTGGAACGGATCTCCTTTGTCTGACTATCATCTCATCTGTTTGTACCTTTGCAGTGTAGTTGTAAATACCGTCGCTCTTGCGCTGATTCAGCTGGTAATTTCACTTATTTGGCATCCGCTCATTGCATATGTTGCATCGCTTTCAATACTTGTCTTGAGCGTGCTGATCTTTGATATTCCTTATTTGCTTGGCAATCAGATTATGTTCTTGCGCAATCTTGCCTCAGACGGATTTGGGCATGATCCGATTATGGGCATTGTAATTGGCTGTTCGGTGATTGCTATGTGTGTCGTTGTTGGCGCGATACGGATGCCGTTCATTGACATTGTGGATAGGGGGAACTGAGATGACTGTCAGTGTGCTTGGAGTGACAAAACAGATGGGTGGAGTCAAAGTCCTCACTGACGTATCGGTGACTCTTGCGGATGCTCAAGTGAATGGCTTTTCAGGTATCAATGGTTCCGGAAAAACAATGTTGATGCGTGTGATTGCAGGGCTTGTTCGACCAACCTCGGGCAAGGTGATGATTGACGGTAAGGAGCTCGGACGCCAAATTGCGTTTCCACCAAGTATTGGCATATTGATAGAAAACCCTGCCTTTTTGCCCATGCGCACTGGATTTGAAAATCTTGATATTTTGGCATCAATACAGGCGGTGGCGCATGTCCCATCTCATATAAAGGAGCTTCTTATCAGTGTCGGGCTTGATCCTGAAGATCGACGACGCTTCTCTAAGTACTCTCTGGGTATGAAGCAGCGTTTAGGTATTGCAGCTGCCATTATGGGAGAGCCTGACGTGATTATTTTGGATGAACCCTTTAATGCTCTTGATACTGAAGGAATTCACATGGTCAAGAACATAATTCGTCGTGAGGCACAGCGAGGCGCATGCGTCATTCTTTCTTGTCATGATCAACAGCTCATGCTAGACCTTGCCGATGACATCCATGTTTTACATGAGGGTCATTTAGTATCTCGCGTCTTAAGGTAGGGGATTCATATGAGACGCAAGATGCTAGCAGCTGCTCTTCTGACTTTCACCGTCGCAGCCATAGCTTTTCGGATTTGGGTAGTCAATCAAAATCAACTATCGATACCAGCTGAGCACTACGGGATGAGGGAGTGGGTTGAACTCGACGGAGCTTTTCTCTTTGATTATCAAGAGCAAACGGATGGCTATGCCATCAAGGTTACTAATGCCTCAGTGATGACAGCTGAAGAATATGTACGTGCTTACGCAGGAGAATCTGATGTAGTTCCGCAGGATCCTACTGGCGATGTCATTGTTCTCGATCTATCAATAAGAAATCAAGGAAACTCTGAGGGGTTTATCGATATCCTCAGTCAATGGCTTCTTGGTCAGCGTAAGGATCGTACCTATCAGTATGATTATGATCTTTGGGAGCTTGCGGAGCCTTCTATGAGAGATGAGTCAGGATTTAAGCTCGTAGAGAATTCGGTTTATGAGACGCATGTTCCATTCGTGAATGCTACAGCACCGAGGTATCTTGAGTCAGTGTCTGCATGGCGACGCAAACCTGCCGACGATGCATATGTTGACCTGGTCATCTCTAATGCTCCAGTACGCAAAATGATCAGAATACCGCTCAAGCAGATGTAGCGAACCAAGATGCCTGTGCACGAACAGGGGGAGGCTAGCGACTCAAGAGGTAAGTCCGATCGGTAGCCCATGGTTATTTGACTATGCCGGACAGGTGCTCACGGCTTTTGGTGCGCTTGAGTGTTACTTGCCTAGACTGACTCATTCTCTGGTGCAAAGCTCTGCATAGCTTCAATAGTTCTGGCAAAGAGCTCATCGAGTTCCCAGCCGAGCATCTCGGCTCCCGAACGGATGACATCGCGTGAGACTCCTGCTGCAAAACGCTTATCCTTAAATTTCTTTTTAAGGGATTTAACCGTAAAGTCCATAACGCTTTTTGACGGCCGCATAACCACTGCAGCGCCAATCAGTCCCGTTAGCTCTTCGGTGGCAAACAGGATCTTTTCCATAATATGTTCTGGACGGGGAAGATCCGGATTAAAGTCGCTGGTGTGGCTTTGTATGGCGCGGACGAGCTCATCTGTTCCGCCGGCATCTCGAATGAGAGGTTCGGCATAGAGTGTGTGCATCATGGGCTCATCATCATGCTCTTCCCAGTCAAGGTCATGCAAGAGACCAACAATGCCCCAGAATTCTTCGTTTTCTGGATCATACTCGCGAGCAAAATAGCGCATGGTTTGCTCGACAGTTTCGCCATGCTCAATATGGAAGGCCTCTTTATTATGCTCACAGAGCAACTCAAAGGCCTCATCGCGTGTCATACCAGCAGAAAGCTTTTGGCTCATGGTGTTCCTCCCTCATACATGACTGTGTACCTGCTGCAAGCCAAGCTTGCCTATGATGGGTGTTTGAAAGTGTAACACGCCCGATGCGTACAAGATCGCAGCTCGGGCGTGGTTATGGGGCATAAAGCTCAAAGCTATTTAAAGGCCTTGAGCATCGATTACGGGGAGTGAAACTAAAAGCCTTTAAAGGATTAATTCAGACTCGATTCATCTTCTACCAAGAGTGCCTCGATACGGTCAGAAACTGTGTCTTCACTCAGCTTAAGTGCTACTGCAAGTTCTTCTACCGCGCGGCGATGTGCCTCTTTGAGCACCCGTGAATAATAGCTACTAGGCTTCTTATTGCGCTCCTCAGCCTCACGAATACGTGTACGCATTGTTTTTGCAACACGAAGTGTGCTTGGGGCTCCGCGCTTAAGCTCCTGCTTAAAATGAGTTTCTTCAAGTGAGCTATTGCGTCCGGTAAAAGGATCACACTCAAGCTCATCGTAGTTCTCAATCAAGTCTTTTGCCTCAGCCTTAGAAATACAAGGGCGAAGGCGATCTGACTGGGCAAGTGGATACATCATGCGTGTTTTGGCATGGCCCTGCTTTGATTCAAGCATAATCATAGGTGAGGGCGATTCTTTAAACCCTATGACGCGGCAAACTCCCTGACCAGGGTGAATGACGTGCTCTCCGATACTAAACATGCTTCCTCCTTAGTTCATACGCTAGTCACTAGCTTAGCATCTTTTAGAACAATCCTGCAGGTAAATAGGCAAAAACCTCTGATCCTGCATGAATTAAAATAGGTTCAAACATATTCGTTTATTACATGAGACTGAATGATGCCTACGCGAGACCTGCAGTATACATGCGTTGATGTGCTAAATGATGTGTTAAAGTAGCGTGTAGCCGCGAGCATGCGCTGCGGTTGAGATGCACCATGAAGGAGGACATATGCCTGAGAAGATAGAAGAGCTGGTACGCGCTGCCCTTGCTGCCGCCCAGGAGGCTGGGGATCTACCTGCATTTGAGGTGGAGGACTGTGGCATAGAGCGACCGGCTGACACTTCTCATGGAGAGTGGACGTCCACCCTCGCAATGAAATCAGCAAAATCAGCCCGCATGGCACCGCGCAAAATTGCCGAGGCTCTTGCTGCTCATATGCCTGCTGACGATTCGATTACCAAGGTAGAAATTGCAGGCCCGGGATTTATTAATTTTTATCTGAACTCTGCTGCAAGCAATGCAATCCTTGCTGAGGCTCGCGCACTTGGTTTGGATTTTGCTCGTTCAAACGTAGGTGGCGGCCTTAAAACTCAGATTGAGTTTGTCTCCGCCAATCCCGTAGGCCCCATGCATGTTGGACATGGCCGTTGGGCGGCTCTTGGAGACTCCATGTGTCGTGTTATGGAGCATGCCGGTTACGATATTCAGCGTGAGTTCTGGATTAATGACTACGGCAATCAGATGAATACCTTTGGTAATTCAATCTCTAAGCGCTATATGCAGCTTGCAGACATTATTGAGAAGCATGGCGTGGGCATTGATGAGGCTCGCGATATTCTTGCTCAGGATCGCGATAACTTTGTTCAGGATGAAGAGGATCTTCACCCTGATAGCCATCCGTATATGGATGATTTCACGGCCGAGCTGGGGCATGACTCCTACGGCGGTACCTATATTATCGATGAGGCAGCGGAGTTTTTCCGTACCGATGGCGATGTGTGGGTAACTGCCGATCCAGAGGAGCGCATGCATTCTTTGCGTGAGCGCGGCTACGTCAAGATGATCGAAGATATGCGTGAAACCTGCCATGATGTGCGTTGTGACTTTGATGTTTGGATGAGCGAACGCACCATGTATCAGAAGGACTGGACAGGAACAACGCCGGTAGAGCGCGCCTACGCCAAGCTTGATGAGATGGGCTATCTGTATCGCACCGAGGATGGGGCGCTCTGGTTTAGGTCAACCGAGTTTGGTGACGATAAGGATCGCGTCATTCAAAAGTCTGATGGTAACTACACGTATTTCTCCTCAGATATTGCGTATCACTGGAATAAGTTCCAGCGTGTAGACCATGTTATTGATATTTGGGGCGCAGACCATCATGGCTATATCGCTCGCGTACGCGCCGTCTGCGATGCCTTGGGCTATCCGGGGCAGTTTGAGGTGCCACTGGGTCAGTTCGTAAATCTGCTTCGCTCTGGTAAGCCAGTTCGTATGTCTAAGCGTAAAGGCACCATGATCACCTTCCGTGAGCTCATTGATGAAGTTGGTGCTGATGCTGCCCGGTATACCTTAGTTTCTCGTTCCAGCAACCAGACCATTGATTTTGATATCGATGCGGTGAAGGAGAAGAGTCAATCTAATCCGGTCTATTATGTGCAGTACGCCCATGCACGTATTTGTTCGATTCTTCGCCGTGCCGCCGGTGTTACGACCGAGCAAGCAGAGCTTATGGGCATGGAGTCAGTAGCAATTAAGGCAATCGGAGACGGTGAGATCAACTATGCGCTTCTGACCGATCCGACTGAGCTTGCTATTTCACGCAAGGTATCTGAGCTTCAAGAGCTCATCGCGGGCAGCGCACGTGATCGTGCACCCTTCCGCCTCACGCACTTCTCTGAGGAGCTAGCAGCATGCTTCCATAGCTTCTATCAAGCCTGTCAGGTACTTCCGAGCGAGGGTCGTCCGGTTGAGTATGAGCTTGTACGTGCCCGCCTTGCTGCTTGTGATGCCGTGCGTTCGGTGCTTGAGCTTACGCTCTCACTCATTGGCGTATCGGCACCCACGAAGATGTAGGCTGAGTTTGAAGTTTGGCTTTCTAACATAGTGTTTGGTTTGAACCTCCCATTGACTGTAAAAAGGAATGGGAGGTTTTCTCTGCAGCGAACGCGAGCTGTGGTACACTGAGCGCAACGCACTGCGTTGCCCAGCAAAGACATTTTAAATCTCATCCGCATTTCCCTTTTATTTCTTGCGGTTGTAAGCGGTCGAGTAGGTCGGCCGATGGAGCAGAAAGAGCATCCTGTGACAGAAGAAGAAAAAAGCGTCGTGTCCGAGGCGTCAGCTGAGGATGGCTCATCTCGCTCGCGTCGTGGGCGAAGGCCATCTGCGGCGAGTGCTGCAAAGCGCTCAGCTGCGGCGGAGAGCTCTCGGGCGGTATCTGCAGACTCAGGTGAGACCCGACCGCGTCGCCGTGGTCGTCCACGCAAGGTAGATACAGCCTCAACAGGAGCCCCGATTTCTGCAGAGGTTGCCCAGGCTCGAGCTCTAAGTCAGGTTTCGCAGGCAGAGGTTGTGCGTCGCCAGCGTGCCCAAGAGGCTCGTGTTGCTGAGGCAATTGCGTCAGGCGAGGCAGCTGAGCTGGTAGATCCGGCACTTCGTCCGCATCGGCGGGGTAGAAAGCCCAAGGCTTATATTGAGGCTGAGCGTGCCGCTGCAGCACGACTTGCAGCACAGCAGGCTGGACTCCTTCCACGTGAGGATGAGACGTTCGGCAAGGCTTCAAAAACGAGTACTGATACGCCTGAAGATCGTCATTCGTATCGAGCTCGTCGCTCGAGTCGTGATGACGCATTTGATCGTAGTCGCGCTCATCGCGAAGCAGGATCTGGGCGCAGTGCGCAGACTGAGCGCAGTGCGCAGACTGAGCGCGAGCAGGGCAGTTCTCGCAGTGCCCGTCATGATCGCGATGCAGAACTTGAGCGCATGCCCCGCTTAGATCTTGAAGGCTTGAGCTTGGCTGAGCATGAAGGTCAGGACAGTGAGTCGCAATCTCGTTCTGATGCAGTTGTTGAGCGTGGAGCACTTGCTGAGCGGGATATGCGACCTGGTCGTAGCTCGCGAAATCAAAGCCGTACAAGCACAAGCATAAGCACAAGCACAAGCTCTGAGGATTCGAGCGATCTTTCTCGTGAGCGCTCCTCAAGCTCAGATGCTGATGCACATGATGAGAGAGAGCGCCGGGGACGTCCGCGTAGGTTTCAGCGGGCAGCTGAAGAGAAAACTGAGCGCCAACCTGAGCGTCAGCCTGAGCGCAATGGTAGTCGCGAGCGCTTTGGTGGACGTCAGCAAAATGGTCGCCAAAAGCGCGGTGGCCGTTCTTCTGGAGCTCCAATTGAGCCGAGCGTGAGCCGCGAGGAGCTTGCAGCTCTCAAGGTAGCTGAGCTGCGTGATCGTGCTCGTGAGCTTGAGATTGATTATGTTGGGAAGAAAAAGGCAGAGCTCGTAGAGGCTATCTATACTGCCGCAGCACACGCCGAGGGCTTCCGTGAGATTTCTGGCATCTTAGATATTGATAGCCAGGGGTTTGGTCATATTCGTGCCCATGGTTATATGCCGAGCAAAGATGATGCCTTTGTTTCTGCAAATATGATTCGCTCCACAGGCCTTCGTCCGGGTGATCTTATTGTTGGCACCTTGCGGCCGCTGCGCGCGAACGACAAATATCCGGGACTCGCTCGCATTCAAAGTATTAACGGCGAGGATCTTGAGGCGTCACGCCGCCGTCCAAAGTTCAGTGATTTGACGCCGATTTATCCTGATGAGCCCCTGCGTATGGAGCATGGCAGAGATTCTATTACGGGTCGTGCCATTGATATTGTAGCTCCCGTTGGAAAAGGTCAGCGCGGCCTCATCGTTTCGCCTCCTAAGGCAGGAAAGACAACGATCTTGAAAAAGATCTGCCAATCAATTGCTCTGAATAATCCTGAAGTGCATCTCATCTGCTTGCTTGTCGATGAGCGTCCTGAAGAAGTTACCGATATGCAGCGCTCGATTAAGGGCGATGTGGTTGCTTCCACGTTTGACATGCCGGCAGAAAACCATACGCGCGTGTCTGAGCTGGTTATTGAGCGTGCCAAGCGTTTAGTTGAGCTTGGAGAAGACGTCGTGGTGGTCTTGGATTCTATTACGCGTCTTGCTCGTGCATATAACTTAGCCGCTCCTGCATCTGGTCGCATTCTCTCGGGCGGTGTTGATTCTGCAGCCTTGTATCCGCCAAAGCGTTTCTTGGGTGCCGCTCGCAATATTGAAGGTGGAGGCTCACTGACGATTTTAGCCTCTGCGCTCATTGACACGGGATCCAAGATGGACGAAGTGATTTTTGAGGAATTCAAGGGTACGGGCAATATGGAGCTCAAGCTCGACCGAGATCTGGCCGATCGTAGGATCTATCCTGCTATTGACCCGGTTGCTTCTGGTACGCGCAACGAAGACTTGCTGATTGCCGAACAGATGCGTCCGTTTATCTGGGGCATTCGTCGTGTGCTTGCCAATATGAGCAATACTGAGCGTGCTGCCGCAAGCTTTATTAAGGGACTGAAGGCAACTGACACCAATCAGGAGTTTTTGGTTCGCTCAGCCCGGCGTGCTCAGGATCATCCCGACGCGCTCTAAGTGCTCACTCATTGCGGGCGCGCTGAGAGGCGGTTGGGCGTGCCGATAATGGGGCGCGCGAACGGTAGAGCGGGCCGATGGTAGAGGGTACCGACAGTAGGGCGCGCCTGAATCGTTCCTCATCTCTTACTGCAGCTCATACAGGCGTAAGGAGGCGCGGCGCTCTTTCGGGCGTCGCGCCTTTTACTATGCAGTGCACCTTTACCATTGGGCTTACGCCTTCCCGATAAGCTTCACGTCCTGCTTGTTATGCAACACACCTTTTCCTTAGGGGTCGTGTCTTTTCCACCGAATGGTGCACCGCCGTTAAGCACCGTGTTATCCAGTCATGGAGCCCGCGTCTTTTCCATCTGGTGTGATGCAACTGTTACGCGACGTGTTATCCAGTCATGGAGCCCGTGTCTTTCACATCGGATGGTGCGCTACCGTTAGAGTTATGCAACGTGTCACCCAGCCATAGGGGTCGTGTCTTTCCCATAGGGGAGTGCGCTCGCCAGATCAGACCAGGCACAATGAGCGTCTCTCCTGTACGTACATTTTCATCATGCAGGCGTCATGCGGCGCATTTTCCCTCACGTGCGCTGCTCATACCTTGCAAACGATCGAGGAGTCTCGCATAATACGAGGGTAGTTCGCGACGGAAAACGTAGATGAAACACGCCAATCCGCCGCTTGGGGTAAAACCCCACCGTCCTCATCGCTTTCCCGCGAACGTACAGCTTCGTTATGGCTTCGTATGAAGCTCATGGGTAGATGTGATGGAGGAGACCATACATGTCTGTTCAGATGCATACTCATCCCGCGATTGCCGCAGGTATTGCTGGGGGAATTGGGCTGATTGCTCCCGCAGCAGTATTTGTGCTGACCCTGCCTTTTGAAGGTATTCATGAGCTTGTTCGTTCGTCAGGCGCGCCTTTTGCTCTTGGTGCCCTCGCAGGTGCCGGACTTTGCGCTGGTTCGTATGTCTTGCTTGGTGCATCAGCCGAGCAATCAGCTCAAGGTGCTTTTGCCTTGCGGGATTCTGCTGATGGTGAGAGCGTTCAGGACGCTCAGCAAGAGGTTGGATCGCGTTATATCGGACAGCATGGTCGCCGGTTCTTTGGGCGTCGCGCTTATCAGGAAGTTCCTGTTATTGCTCGAGCTGCAGATGCTCTCAGTGAGGCAGAGGCTTGGGAAGAGATCGATAAGCTCATGAATGAAGACTCTCCCGTGAGTTGCGATCCTGCTACCTCCAAGGATATTTATCAGATTGCCTTAGAAGAGCTTGCCCGTACGGAGTATGAATCTCAGGCTGAGCCTCAAGCCAGCTTGTCTGCCAGCTCAGCCGCTTCGTATACCGGCATGACCGGACATCTCGCGGCGTCAGGTGAGAAGGCTGCAGACTCAACTGCTTCTACGTTTGTTGACTCAGCTTCTCATGCCGCACGCCCGGTTGCATCAGACCCAATTGCGCCGCGCTCATCGGCAGCGACGCTTACGGAGCCAGGACGCCAGGCTGCCTTGACTGCTCTTGGCGTCTTTGAGCTTGATGAGCCAGATTCCATTGTTAATGACAACGTTCTTGGCCTTGAGACACAAGTCGCGCATGAAGATGCGTCGGCTGTTGAGGCATCTCCTGCTATGATGCATTCGCAGGTGTCTCATGGTGCTCCAGCCTCTGATTTCAGGGACTCTGCGCTTGCACATGCGAGCTCTCTCGTAGATGAGACTGTAGCAGATGAAGCTGCTGTCGAAGTTCCTATGGCTGATTATTCAGGCCGTGAGGATATGTGGGCTCAAGCCTTGGCAATACTTGCCGAGGATCACGACCCATCTGAGGTGGTCTCTCAGGCAGTTGTCGCTCAAGCAGAGGATGACCAGGAAATACCTGCTGCTGCGCCACGTGTACGCTCTGAGTCTGTCTCTCCTACATCGCGACGTGGTCGCGCGGTGGCCGAGGGTGAGCGCCTCACGGAAATACATGGTCGTGTGAATGAAATTTTAGGAGAGGAAGTCGCCAAGGTTGAGTCTCGCAGTATGCGAGGGGCAAGCCGTGAGTATCTCCGGGTAATTCAGGGCGGTACAGCCTCGATGCCGCGTCTTACGGTAGAGGCATAAAGGCATGTCAGAGCGGTCGCGACAGCGTATATGGCTTGTCGCATCGGGCATTATGGCTCTGTTGATTTGGGGCAACTCGCTGGTTCCTGGCGTGAGGAGCGATGCTGCGAGCCATGCCGTGCTTTCGTGGGCAATAGGAGGCTTAAGCTGGCTGGGAATCCATGCGGGCTGGCTTACCAATTTGGTTATTCGAAAAGCAGCACATCTGACCGAATATGCCGTACTTGCTGTGTTTGTTCTCAATGCGCTGCATCGGCCAGATGAGCTTCATCAATCGCAGGCAGGTTTGCTTGTTCGAGCGATATTGCTGCTTGCAGTTGTGGCAAGTATCGACGAGATGATTCAGCTAGTTGTGCCAGGTCGATCAGGCCAGGTGCTTGATGTTGGTATTGATTGCTGTGGAGCTCTCATGGGCTCAGCTTGCTGGTTGTTAGGGACGGCTTTTTTGACGCGACGAAGCCAGCGCACGCCTGTGTGAGTGGTGCATGGCCGTGTCTTTGCTGGCTGCATGCTTAGTGTGATTCTAAGTAGGGGGTTATATTTAGTACATTTATTGTCCTCGAAGCACAGATTTGACGCCAAGTGCGGGCAAAAATGGGCGAAACGGCACCAAAATGCACGCTTTCCCACTCACAGCAAAGTCTAGGCATGGCTTGAGCCTCAAGTTGACCCTCATCATTTTTTCCGAAGCCCCTTTTGTCCCATTTTTCGCGTTTGTTCGGCGGTTCTCTCCGCGATCGGGTGCCGCTTCGGTTGCGGCATAACCATATGAGGCGTTGGCCGCCTCCTGCCGATTGGTATGTTCGTAGGTACGTCACGCAGCAAAAGAAAAGGGCTCCGCACATGCGAAGCCCTAAAAGCCCGTATTTCGTTGGAATGTATGTTTAGCCCATATTCGCAGCACGTACAAGAGAAGCGACGGCAGCCTCAAAGGCAGTGCCTGCAAGCTTTCGCGCTTTTGCCATCATGGCGTTTTCGCTCAGGTACTCAGCTCCTGCAAGTGTGAGGCGAGTCTCGCGAAAGATAACACCTGTACTACCGTCGATATAATCAGTAACAGAAATACCACTCACGAGACCATCGTCTGCCAGCGATGTAAGTACCGTAGCAAAATAGCGATCAGAAACGCCTGCGGCCTTTTCTGCTAGTTCTTCAACAGGCTCAACGCCGCCTTTTGGCAGGCATCTAGATAGCGAAGAACGCGGTAGGCCACGGCGTGCATGTCATCACGGTTCATCGATGATCTCAATTGAAGCGATCTCTTCGCAAGGGAAGTCTATAAGAGCGCCACCCTTAGTCCGGAAATTATCAACCGTCTCCTTAACCAGAAGCCCTCCGTTAGGCATGTCAGGCTCATTCACGGGCAAGAGAAGGTAGATCGCAGTGCCTTTGTACTGCCCCCCCCCACTGATGCTAGTGATCACTACCCGCTTGCCTAAGGCTTTCTCGACTTGGTCAAGGTTCATTAGATGTCACTCTCCTTTAGACTTGTCGGCACCGCGTGCACCTGCGTTTTCCCGTAATGGATAAAGACTGAACGAGCAGGAACTTCCACATCCCCCTTAAAAACATCATACCCAATGACCCGATCTAGGGTCACAATCTCCTGCTTTCTCCAGCTTCCACGCTCAGCTATGCGAACCTTACCCTTTCCCGCATGCTCAAGGATCATTTTCTGGACGTCTTCTACCGTCGTGCCATCAAGGAAGTAACTCGGCATGGTCTCTCGCTTGCCACTCTCTACGTTGGCGCGCTCTTGTTCGTAGTTTCTCTCACCTCGGATATGCTTTTTCTGCAGCCCAGTATTTACGGTATGCTGAACCCCTTTCTTAAGAAGCTTATCCCTCTTATCTTCTGCCCGAGCGATATTCAGGCACCGCTTTAACGCCGTGCTCTTTGCTTGCGCATCCATGCCGATTAGGTCGTTGTACTCGTCCTTTATCACGCGCAGCACATGTTTTCGGGCTACCCCGGCTTTTTCAATTGCTGCGATCTGAGACGGAAGGGCAACATACCCTTTCGTTCCGAGCCTTTCAGCCTCTACCCCTCGCAACTTTAGCGGCTCACCAGAGGCGCTATATGCCCGCTCACGAGCCGGGCGGCGTACTAGTTCGGGATGCTCTTTTAAGAGGCTTCTTTGCCGCCTCTGTGCCGCTCCAAGCCGAATCCTTGCCTGTGTATCGTCAAGCCCTGCCGCAGTTAGGGCATCCGCCTCGCGCTTTGCTGCTCTGATTACGCGCTCGTTATAGCGCTGCCGCTGCGTTGCTCGATAGGTCTCTTCTGGATTGAGTCCTTGTTCTTCGTCCGGGTTCTCGCTCCATCTCTTTGCCCTGCCAGGCGTATAGGGTGCCACCGAATGGCGGCAGTTTGGCTCATGTAGCCCGGCGAGCGCTCCTGATTCCTCCAGCCCTGGATAGCGCACGCCGTCAATTTCTACCGGGCCATCAAGCCCATAGATGCGCCCTTGCCACTCTTGGTGCGTCGGACGCGCGCCCACGTGCGAATCGACCTCAACCAGTCGCACGCCCAAGCGCGCGCACGCCTCCAGCGTTCCGTCGGTCGCTGCACGCTTGACAAGCGTCTGGATATGGCGGCGCACTGCCACGTCAGGCTGAGCCGCTCTGCCGGTTCGGTAGTCCACGACCCGCACACCCCGATCGGCAAGCTTTTTAACTGCTTCTGCTACGCCCTCTTCGTATGCAAGCTCAGAGCGAGCCACGCGCGGCAAGACCTCCGCCACAGCTTCTCGATACGCCTGTGCCATCCCTTACAGCCCTATGGATGAGAAACTGGGAGTGAATGCAAATAATTCCTTCCAACAATTCGTTCGATAGCGCTGGCTATTCTGGATACGAAGTTTGACAATCAAGGAGCGCGAGCTTAAGCCTTGTTAACAGAACTTACAAAAAATAAGGCTTGCGTCCTCCTTACCTAACGTGCATAATGAGCAAGCGCTTTGCGCGAGGGATACACGGTGGGTGTAGCTCAGTTGGTTAGAGCGACGGACTGTGGCTCCGTAGGTCGAGGGTTCGAGTCCCTTTACCCACCCCACTTCCTTCCCTTGCCTCGCACATATGGATCGTTAGCTCAGCTGGCCAGAGCAGGGGACTCTTAATCCCAAGGTCCAGGGTTCGAATCCCTGACGATCCACCATAAAACCTCAGGTAGGGCACCGAGTGTGGTGCCCTATTTTCAATCATTTTTCTGTCTCATATGGTTATGTCGCAACCGAAGCGGCACCCGATCACGGAGAGAACCGCCGAGTAAACGTAAATAATGGGCTATAGGATGAAGAGTCTATCCGACGTGGTTGCGGAGCGTGAACTACGCAAGCGCGTCACCGAGTTGCGATCCCTCAAGCGTCTACTCTTCGTTAACCATCGTGGCGAGGTCGTTTACATCAAATTGAGAAACTGGGTAGTATTCGTAATGAAGACGCCCGGACAGTATGCATTGTACCTTCCCCGGGCGTTGTTCGTGTCTTGGCTGCCTTCACTCGATTTTCCCGGAATTAAATTATGTGGATCTGGAAAGCAGTAGCTTTGAGGTTGGACAAAAAGTGTGCTCTTTCTTGTGGTGTTCTCACTGGTAAACCGCACTATTTCGAGTTTGAAAATTGAATTTGATCTGGAGCTGGAAATAAATAAAACAAGTGTTATAGGAAAAAGCGTGTTCAGATTTTACAAATATCAGAGCTAGAGCATGTTACATACGTTTTTCAATTTCTTTATATAGGGGTATCCCGAACTAGTACGCCGCCCGGCTCGTGAGCGGGCATATAGCGCCTCTGGTGAGCCGCTAAAGGTGCGAGGCAAACACGCCGGAGTTGGTGGTGTGCGTGAGAAAGAATGGCCGAGGCGTGAGAAGGGGGAACGTAATCGCTATTCCGTAAACTACAAAGCCGTGACCGGGAAAAGCTATGCCCAAAGATTTCAAAGCTCAAGCGTATCGAACCGGACGGCAGAGAGCCTACGGATTGAAGCCGTTCGTATTTTGCGGGAATGTGACGGTAAGGATTATGAGCGAATGGTTGCCGTTTCGTGTCGTACTGGCAAACGTGTGGCGCCTACGTTTGACAATAAGCCAAGCAGGCTCCGATGCGCATTTACAGCAGCTGATGCGCGAAAGATTAATTCTGAACCAGGAGGCGTGGTGACGCTGCACAATCATCCGGGAAGCAGTGCCCCGTCATGGACTGACATAAAAACAGTGGCTACAAACTCATGCATCAGGGCATCATTAATTGCATGCCATGATGGGACTGTGTATGAGGTAAAGTGCGATGAACCGAGGATCGTAGATGTGTTTAAGCACTATATAAAGGCCGTGAAGAATGAAAAACCAAACGTTTCAGATCTTGGTATAATCCAAGCTGACGCACTAAATATGTTCTTGCAGAGCAGGGAGGCGAAGAAATGGCTGACGATCCGAAAGCTGGGCGCTTAACAAACGAGGAGCTTGAAGAGCTTGAGGAGAGTGGAGCTATCTTTTGTTATGCCCCCATCTTCACTGAAGAGGAGAAAGCGCTTATCGGTAACATGCCTCCTTTAAGTGAAGAGCAGCATAGAGAGATATTTAGAAAGTGCGGTCTAGTATAAGCAATAAGGTGACCTCGATGAACCGTGATGATATGCACGCTGTTGCCTATCGCGTTCTTCGCTATCTAGATGCCTGCCAAAAGGCGGCGTTGAGCCTGTTGAAGAACTAGCAGAAAAGGCCGCAGGCGTTTCTGATCGCTATTTTGCTACGGTACTTACATCGCTGGCAGACGATGGTCTCGTGAGTGGTATTTCTGTTACTGATTATATCGACGGTAGTACAGGTGTTATCTTTCGCGAGACTCGCCTCACACTTGCAGGAGCTGAGTACCTAAGCGAAAACGCCATGATGGCAAAAGCGCGAAAGCTTGCAGGCACTGCCTTTGAGGCTGCCGTTGCGTCTTTCGTCGCTTCTCTTGTACGTGCTGCAAATATGGGCTAAGCATACATTTCAACGAAATACGGGCTTTTAGGGCTTCGCATGTGCGAAGCCCTTTTCTTTTGCTGCGTGACGTACCTACGAACATACCAAGCGGCAGGAGGCGGCCAACGCCTCAGATGGTTACGCCGCAACCGAAGCGGCACCCGATCGCGGAGAGAACCGCCGAACAAACGTAAATAATGGGACAAAAGGGGCTTCGGAAAAATTGTTGAGGGTCAACTTGAGGCTCAAGCCATGCCTAGACTTTGCTGTGAGTGGGAAAGTGTGCATTTTGGTGTCGTTTCGCCCATTTTTGCCCGCACTTGGCGTCAAATCTGTGCTTCGAGGACAATAAATGTACCAATAGTAACCCCCTACTTAGAAAACCGATGAGAATGCAAGCGGTAAAACGTGAACGTGTACATATTCCCGTTCAGTGCTGATACACTGCAGCTATGTCGTACGTAAGGAGAAGAGCGTATATGTCGGCTGATCACATGAAATGTTTGGATGAGTCAGGAAAGCCTTTTGCTGCGGCTATCTTTGATATGGATGGTGTCATCATCGACTCGGAGATCATGTATTTGCGAGAATACCTCGAGATGTCTCAGGAATTTGGCATGGGACTTACCGAGCAAACCGTTTTTGATCTCGTCGGTGGTTCGAACCAGGAGTTCAAGCGCGCTCTCGTATCATGGTGGGCTGCAGCAGGCAGAACCTACACCGAAGCGGAGGCAGAGGCGGCGTATCATGCGTGGGCAGAACCCCGTGGGCGAGACTATCGCGCCATCATGAACCCCGGCGTGTTCGAAACGCTCACTGATCTAAAGTTGCGCGGGATTCGCTTAGCACTTGCCTCATCTTCACCTATGGATAATATCTGTGAGGTGCTGGATGCGTGCGGTCTTGTTGACATGTTTGAGATCGTAGTCTCTGGCGATGATTTTGAAGAAAGCAAGCCAAATCCTGCGGTGTATCTTCATGCGGTTGAAAAGCTTGGTCTCAAGCCGGGCGCTTGTTGTTGTATTGAGGATTCAGTCCCGGGCATTACCGCAGGCAAACGTGCTGGTTTAACGGTCATTGCGAAGCGGGAAGAGCGCTTTGGATTTTCTCAAGACGAGGCAGATTTGATTATTGATGAAATTCCGGATCTCTTGCAGGTTCTGTAAGGTAGAGCCCCAGTGAAACAACTCATGAAAAGCAAGCAGCTGCAAAGTGGCGTACAGCCTAGGCAATCTGCAACGCCAGTCACTCACGATCAACCTGATGCAAAACTTTTGCCCATTCTAGGCATCTCAGGCCTTTTAGCCCTCGAACAGGCTCGCGTGCTTGTTTTAGGGGTAGGGGGTGTGGGCTCAAATTGTGCCGAATCACTTGCACGAGCCCGTGTGGGCACCTTAGCAATTGTTGATGCCGATATCGTTTCGCTCACCAATATCAATCGCCAAGCAATTGCTTTTATGAGCACGGTTGGGCGTCCAAAAGTCGAGGTCATGCAGGACATGATTCACGACATTAATCCCGACTGCGCCGTTATTGCTCGCCAGACCCGAATTGAGGCTGCGAGCGTTTCGGTCTTGTTTGAGGAACTTGAAGAGGCTGTTGGTGGGTCGTTTGACTATATTATTGATGCAATCGATACCGTTTCGGTTAAGCTTGCTCTTGCTGAATTTGCGCAAACTCACGACCTTACGCTCATTAGCAGTATGGGTGGAGCAAACAAGCTGCACCCAGAGTGCTTGCGTATTGCAGATATTCACCAAACGGTGAACTGCAGGCTCTCGCGGATTATTCGCAAAGAATGCCGACGTCGAAAGATTCGCCACCTGAAGGTTCTCTATTCGTGTGAAAAGGCTCAGGTTGCAACCGCTCCAGTAGGTACTGAGCGCCACGAACGAGCAGGTATGGGAACGGTTCCTTATATGCCAGCGATCATGGGGCAGATGATTGCTGGCGAGGTCATTCGTACGGTTACCGGTGTGGGCTCAGACCCAGATACAGCCTCAAAGCGTTCTGCGCCGCCTGCCCAGACTCAATCTCTAGGAATTACTGTGGAATCATATGCACCCGAGACGAACTCTGATGCACGTGGTCAATGTCAAGCCTTCGGCAAGGGTGCGGAGCCTGTTTGCGATCAAGTAAGGCCATGCACTTCAGAAATCGAATTACAACGGCGTTCGGTTGAGTTATGACCTATCGCTTCTACGACATGCACTGCCATATTGATCACATAGCAGATGCTGAGTCGGTACTCTCGCATGCTCATGAGCTCGGTTGCGCTTTCTTATGCACGCCGGTCACTCCGCGAGAATCAAAATTGGCAGAGGAGCGGTTTGCAGCGCACCCGAATGTTCAAGTTGCGTATGGACTGCATCCCTGGTGGATTTCAGGCGACGATGATCAGGCGGTAGTAATTGCTGAGGCTGTTCGAGATGTGAGGCATGCACGTTTTATTGGCGAGATTGGCTTGGATTTTAGTAAAGCGCACCTTCCCATGCGGGGCGCTCAGGTTGAGGCCTTCGGGTGGATGTTACAGGCACTGGCTGAGCATCAGCATGCCGGGCGAGTTCTATCCTTGCATGCCGTAAAATCAGCTGGGCTTGTCCTCGATATGCTTGAACGCTTTGATCTTACGTCTTCTGCAACGTGCATCTTTCACTGGTTTTCGGGAACAAGTGACGAGCTTGGTCGCGCACGGGCGCTGGGGTGCTCCTTCTCGGTAAGTGAGCGAATGCTTGCGACTAAGCGTGGTCGGGAATACGCTCGGATTATTCCCGAGGAGTGCCTATTGCTCGAAACCGATGCTCCTCCAACCTTCGATACTTCCTATCCGGCAGAGAAGATGCTGGCTTCGCTTGAGGCAATCATAGAGCAGCTTGCCACAATTCGTGGGACAAATCGCCATTCACTTGCTGCACGCATTGCCGAGCGCTCGTCTGAGCTGCTTGGTATCTAGTCATTCATCTTGTAGCTCGTATACGGTATTTCGCACACAGGTAGCACCCATCTGAGGCGTCCCAAGCTGGAGGGCTTGCTCATAAAGGCTACAGCCCACGTTGCATGACGCATTTAGTTGAGCCGCATCAAGCTGGAGGCGCGCTCGGGAGGTAGCTCCCGCGTTACTGCATTGCACGCGGCTGGATTATGCCAGCTGAAGGGAGCTGTTCAAATGGAGCGTTCGCCCATGAAGGTTACAGCCCACGCTACTCGAATTACTCAACCTCGAACACGCCAGTCGAAAGAGCCGATCAAACAAAGCGCCTGCTCATAAAGACATCAATCAGTACTGCTCGACACGCTCCGCTGCATCATACCTAGGCGGAGCGGTTTGGGTATTTTGACGCAGGTAAGCTTAAAGCCCGTTTCATAAGATACCATCTTCATGTTCACTGCAGTATTAAGGGAGTGCTCATGGCTGAGTTCATCTATCAAATGCATCAGGCTCGCAAGGCTCACGGCGACAAGGTTATCTTGGACGATGTGACGCTGAGCTTTTTCCCCGGTGCCAAAATTGGCGTGGTAGGTCCAAATGGCATGGGAAAGTCTACCTTGCTCAAAATTATGGCTGGCATAGAAGAGGTTTCCAACGGTGATGCACGGCTTACCCCGGGGTATAGCGTTGGCATTTTATTGCAGGAGCCTCCGCTGGATGAGGACGCAACAGTCATTGAGAATGTGCGCCAAGCCTTCGGTTCAGTCTTGGCTCAAGTTGATCGATTCAACGAAATCGGCAATCTGATGGCCGAGCCTGACGCAGACTTTGATGCCTTGATGGCTGAGATGGGCAAGCTCCAAGATGAGATTGATGCAGCCGACGGCTGGGATATTGATTCCAAGCTCTCTGTTGCCATGGACGCCTTGCAACTTCCCGATTCTGATACGCCGGTGTCGCAGCTTTCTGGTGGTGAGCGCCGCCGCGTTGCTTTATGCAAGCTCTTACTTGAGGCTCCTGACCTGCTGTTGCTCGATGAGCCGACCAACCACTTGGATGCAGAGAGCGTGCTTTGGCTTGAGCATTTCTTGAGCACCTATCCAGGTGCTGTTTTGGCTGTTACGCATGACCGGTATTTCTTGGATCACGTTGCTGAGTGGATTTGCGAGGTAGATCGGGGTCGGCTCTATCCGTACAAGGGCAACTACACCACGTATTTGGAGACTAAGGCCGCTCGTTTAGCCGCTCAAGGCCAGCGCGAAGAGCGTTTGGCCAAGCGCATGGCAGCAGAGATCGAGTGGGTGCGCTCAAGCCCCAAGGCACGCCAGGCTAAGAATAAAGCTCGTTTGGCACGCTATGAAGAACTGGAAGTCGAAGCTCGCACAAGTCAGCGTCTGGACTATACCGACATCCGTATTCCAGTCGGCCCTCGGCTGGGTTCTAAGGTTCTTGAGGCACGTAATCTTTGCAAAGAATTTGATGGCCGCGTTCTCATTGATAACCTCTCATTTTCCTTGCCTCGAGCGGGAATCGTGGGCGTTATCGGTCCAAATGGTGTAGGTAAGTCCACGCTTTTCAAGATGATTATGGGAGACGAGCCCCTTACCTCAGGCGAGCTGGAGGTTGGCGAGACCGTTACGATCTCGTATGTAGATCAGAATCGTGCAGGTATTGATCCTGAGAAGACGCTTTGGGAGACGGTCTCAGACGGCTTGGATACCATGCATGTGGGGGAGAGCGAAGTACCTTCTCGAGCCTATGTAGCGAGCTTTGGATTTAAGGGGTCAGACCAGCAAAAACGGGCTGGGGTTCTTTCTGGCGGTGAGCGTAATCGCCTCAATTTAGCTTTGACCCTAAAACAGGGCGGCAATCTCCTGTTGCTTGACGAGCCAACGAATGACCTTGATGTAGAAACCCTGTCTTCTCTTGAGAGCGCGCTTTTGGAGTTTCCTGGCTGCTCGGTTGTGATTAGCCACGACCGCATGTTCTTAGACCGTGTTGCTACACATATTTTGGCTTGGGAGGGAACGGATGAACATCCAGGTGCTTGGTATTGGTTTGAGGGTAACTTTGAAGCCTATCAAGAAAATCGTGTAGCGCGACTCGGAGAAGACGCGGCGCGCCCGCATCGCATTCGGCGCAAGCTCACGCGCGACTAGCACGGCCACACCGCATTCGCGAAAGCTCACATGCAACTAGCGATTGTGGCAGAGAGGCGCTGTGTTCGCGCCTGATCCGCTGTAGCTCGCTGCGAATGCCCTATACTAGCCCTTGGTTTTAACCGTTCCCGCCTGGAGGAGCCTATGCCCACCACTACTTCATCTCACCAAACTGCTGCTACGTGCCCTCACACTCCTCCTCAATTTAAAAAAGTCCACTTTATTGGTATTGGTGGAGCGGGTATGAGCGGTATTGCTTTGGTGCTGCATGAGCGCGGTTTTGAGGTGAGTGGCTCTGATCTTAAAACGTCACGGTATATCCGTCGTCTGTTGGCAGCTGGTATTCCGATTCGTATTGGGCATGAAGCGTCTGCTATTGATGAGATCACACCTGATGTTGTAGTCGTCTCAACCGCCATTCCAGAATCAAACCCAGAGCTTGTTCGTGCGCGTGAGCTGGGGATACCGGTATGGCCTCGAGCCAAGATGCTCTCGGTGCTCTCATGCGGCCAAACTACGATCGCAGTTGCCGGTACTCATGGGAAAACAACTACGTCTTCTATGTGTGCCACTATGCTCGATCGCATGTCGCTCGACCCCAGCTTTCTGATTGGCGGCATTGTTGAGGGATATGAAACAAATGGTCGCAATGGCAACGGTGCCTATTTTGTTTGCGAGGCCGATGAGTCGGACAGCTCGTTTCTCTTTCTTCACCCCCATATTGCAGTGGTGACCAATGTTGAGGCTGACCACCTTGATCACTATGGATCTTTGGCAGAGATTGAAGATACCTTCTGTGAGTTTATGTCGTTGGTGGGCGAGGCCGGCGTTGTGGTTGTGTGTGGGGACGATGCTCGCTTGGCAGAACTGGCAGCACGCACCGGTAGGCGCTTTGTTACCTATGGCTTTCATGAGACAAACGACGTGATCGTACAAGCTCAGGCATCTGCTCCAGAATCAGCTTCTACCTTTGAGCTTATTTTCCCTCAAGGCGAAAAGCACACAGTAGAAATTCATAGCAATCCTGGGCGTCATAATATGCTGAACGCCGCAGCTGCCTTAACGGTTGCTCACGAGTTAGGTCTTGATACTGTAGCAGCTGCCCGGGCGCTCTCCAGCTTTGAGGGAGTTCGTCGCCGCTTTACGCGGATTGGCGAGATTCGCGGTGTCTCGATTGTGGACGATTATGGGCATCATCCAACGGAGATCAAGGCCACGCTTAAAGCCGCAGCTTCTTTGGGCTATGAGCATGTGTGCGTGGTGTTTCAACCGCATCGGTATTCGCGGCTCGAAGCCCTGTTAGATGGCTTTGCTGATGCTTTTGCCGATGCCGACCGGCTCATCCTCATTGATGTTTTTCCGGCAGGTGAGATGCCAATCCCAGGTGTTACCTCAAAGATGCTTGCCGATACGGTAGCTGAGCGTCACCCGAATTTGACCGTGCGTTATGCTCAAGATCGCACTGAACTCATGGCTGCCATTGATGAGCTTGCAGGTGCAGGAGATGTGCTTATCACGATGGGTGCAGGGGATGTGACGACCGTCGGCCCTGAATACCTTGAGCGCGCCGCTGAGATGCTCGCAAGCGACCAAGATACTCACTAGCATGGCATTTTTTAACGCGACATATCGGCTATCAGAGCAGATTGATACCGATGTCATAGAAGGTGAGCGCCTTGCGCGTCATACGAGCCTGCGGATTGGCGGCACCGCAGATCTCTTCATAACCTGTCATAGCTATCATGCCTTGCGCCGGACGATCGAGGTCTTATCTCGAGAAGAAGTTCCATGGGTCGTTTTGGGTAAAGGTTCAAACATCTTGGTAGCCGATGATGGCTATCGCGGTGCTGTGGTTACCTTAGGTGCTGGGTTTGCCCGCTTTACCGTTGCAGAAGATGGCTGCACAATCACGGCTGGTGCGGGGGCAATGTTGCCGCGTTTGGTCAATGAAGCACTAACACGCTCGCTGACGGGTCTTGAGTTTGCTGTCGGCATTCCTGGCACCGTTGGCGGAGCAGTTTCTATGAACGCGGGATCGCGCGAGGAATGGGTTGGCGCGCGCATTCGTGACGTGGTTACCTATAAGCCCTGCGAGGGAATTGTTCACCGCAGCCATGATGAGCTGGTATGGGGGTATCGCTTCTGTTCACTCCCACACGATGAGATTCTGCTTGAGGCAACCTTTGAACTCGAGCATGCGCCCAAGCAAGATGTACGCGAGCGCATGGAGCGCCACCTTTCTCGCCGTCGCCGCACACAACCTGTTGGATCGGCAAGCTGTGGATCTGTTTTTAAGAATCCAGAAGGCCATGCCGCTGGCGCTATGATTGAAGCCTGTGGCTTGAAAGGTTGCGTTTCGGGAGGTGCAGAAATCTCTCCGATTCACGCAAACTTTATTGTAAATAAGGGTTCGGCTCGTGCTGCAGACGTACTTGATCTGATCAAGCGCATGCTCGGGGAGGTGAAGGCGGCGTATGACATCGAACTTAAACCCGAAATCAAATTCCTCGGGTTCTAAGTCCTCAAAACCTACCTTTCGCCGCGCTCCTGCCGGCTCAGCTAAGCGTCGTCGTTCTGCCGGAGCTGATGGTTCGCTGGTGGGAAGCTCTTCGCTATCGAGTGCTACCAGCTCACGCACGTCATCTGGCGTTTCGTCCCAGGTGCGTCCGAGTGTACGCTCTGCTGCTTCAGGTAAAACCTTCGGTGCCTCTACGCGTCGTTCTCGGGGTGCAGGTTCGAAGAATAGAGACTTTTTGGCACAAGCTGGAGACGCGCCACGTTCTTCGTATGGTCGAAGGCCAGCTGCGCGCCCGGGTTTATCTGGATCTCCAGCTTCTCGGAAGCTCGAAACAGGACCTCGGGCTCCACGATTTGTCAAAGCAAGTCCTCGACCAAAGCAAGCGCCTCCAGCTCGTTCAGAAGCACGAAGCTCACGTGTATCAACGGGAGGATCAAAGGCACCCCGCCAGCGTAAGGTAAATGCTCAAGCTCCAGCCTTTGGCCTTCGCCTCCCGTTTAGCAAACTTCGTGCCGAGCATGGCTCCGACGCTGTTACAAACACATCTCGACCACCGCGACGTGCATCTGCTCGAGCGCTGAGCGAGAATATGCGCTCAGCCTTTGCCCGTATGCCGCGCCCGCATGTACCAGCATCGGCTGGCCATCTTCGGGGTCGCATCATGCTCGGTGCTGGAGTACTCATTACGCTTGTTTTGGCCTTTTTTATCGTTGCTCATTCGCCGCTTTTTGCTGCCACCGATATTGAGGTAAAGGGCGGATCTCATGTGAGCGCCGAAGAGCTGAAGACCTTGCTTGACCTTCCAGAAGGGATCACGCTACTCAATGTGAACACGGGAGCTATTCGCGACAACGTGAAGCGGAGCCCTTGGGTTCAAGATGTAAAAATCGAGCGACAGTTCCCTCATACCTTGATTATTGAACCAGAGGAACGTTCGGTGGCTCTTATTGCCTATATGCCCGCAGACGATGTTGCTTGGGCAATCAGTACCGATGGGATATGGATTGCTCCTGTGTCCACGGTAGCTACGCTCAACGCAGATGGTTCGTTGGCCATTGAGGCTCCTTCGGAGGCAGCGCCAGATACCGCAACTGTCGCGTCCGGTGAGGGTGGAGAGGGTTCATCCCACGATGCAGGTGCTGAACAAGCTACAGAGGCTGCGCCGGAGCAAGGTACCCAGCAGCCTTCAGAAGATTCGGGCATGCATCAGGTTACTGGGGTGGCAGCTGCAGCTGCAATCGCGCGCAACTCCGGGGCAATTTTGCTAACCGATGTTGCTGCCGATGTGGATCCATCGAGTGGCAAAGCAGTCTCTTCTGAGGTCATTAAAGCTGCGCTTGCATATGCAACGGGGTTTTCCTCAGAGTTTGTGGCACAGATTAAGTCTATGTCAGTGGCCTCTGTTGAGGCGATTTCTGCTAGCTTGACCTCCGGTGTTGAGGTTTCGCTTGGCACACCAGAAAATATTACGACCAAGGAGCGCGTGGTAAACAAGCTCTTAGAGCAGCAAGAAGGCGTGACTTATATCAATGTGAGAACGCCGGATGCCTATACCTTCCGCTCAGCACCTGCGAGCTAGTGGCTTGTGCGAACTATTCCTGCGTATATGCCATTTACCGACGGTGGACGTGCGAATGGTTTCGATATTCATCTGGGCTTTTCTAGCACCTTTCATGAAAACGGCTGCATAATTTGACTTAGTGCTCGAAATTGTGCAAAGATACCGTGATTTACCTTGATGTTTAATCTCAACTTGAAGGTTAACGTTGCGAATCGACCGTACTCGCATCCGCGAGACCCCGATGTTCGGAGGACCGATACATGCACGAGAACGAGATCAACAACTACCTTGCCGTCATAAAGGTTGTGGGTGTCGGCGGTGGTGGCACCAACGCAGTGAACCGCATGATCGAAGAGGGCATTCGCGGCGTTGAGTTTGTGGCTATCAATACCGATGCCCAGGCTTTGGCTATCTCTGATGCCGATATTAAGGTTCACATTGGTACTGATCTTACTCGTGGCTTAGGTGCCGGTGCCAATCCTGAGGTTGGCCGCAAGGCAGCAGATGAGTCGCGCGATGACATTGCTGAGGCACTTGCCGGTGCAGATATGGTCTTTATCACCGCAGGAGAGGGCGGCGGTACGGGTACCGGCGCTGCTCCCATCGTTGCAGATATTGCCATGAACGAGGTTGGTGCTCTGACGGTTGCCGTGGTAACCAAGCCCTTTACGTTTGAGGGTCGCAAGCGCAAGGGCGCTGCTGAAGAGGGCATCAAGACCCTTTCTGAGAGCGTGGATACCCTCATTGTGATCCCGAACGATAAGCTGTTGGATATTGCTGAGAAGAAGACCTCCATGCTTGAGGCCTTCTCTATGGCCGATGGCGTGCTTTCTCAGGGTACCCAGGGCATTACCGATCTGATTACGGTTCCGGGTGTTATCAACCTTGACTTCGCAGACGTGAAGACCATCATGCGCCAGGCTGGTACCGCCATGATGGGCATCGGTGTTGCCTCTGGCGATACCCGTGCTGTTGACGCTGCACAGCAGGCAATTTCTAGCCGCTTGCTTGAGAGCTCGATTGATGGCGCAACCCGCGTTCTGCTCTCCATTGCTGGTAGTAAAGATCTTGGTATCCAAGAGATCAACGATGCTGCCGACCTGGTAGCGAATGCGGTTGATCCTGAGGCCAATATCATCTTTGGTACGGTTGTAGATGAATCCTTGGGCGATCAGGTTCGTATTACCGTGATTGCAACTGGTTTTACTGATGCAAATGTTCGTCGCCAGGATGATCTGTTTGGTCAGCGCAGCTCGCGTCCATCTGACACAACGGCTCCTGCTGCCACAAGCACGCCTGCCGCTCCTTCCAGAAACACCGATTTGCCAAACTTTGGCAACGAGCAGTTTGAGCTCCCCGATTTCTTAAAACGCGGTAGCTTCTAGGCTTGCACGTACATCTCGTTATGGCACCGGGGGCATGTTTGCCCCCGGTTTTGTTTAAGGAGCAACACCTTGGTTGAGATGAAACGCATGTGTATAGGTGATCTGTGCTGCATTGCAGCTACAGAAAGTAGGCTTCGTTTTGGTTTTACTGAGCGTACCGGAGGCGTGTCCGCCGAGCCCTTTTTGAGCTTGAACTTAGGTGAGCATGTTGGTGATGATCCGGCTGCGGTGTTAGAGAATCGCCGTCGGGTGCTTGCTGCCTTTGGTGTTGAGGATGCTGAAGATAAGCTGATCGTTCCGCGTCAGGTACATGGAACAAATCTGGTGAGCATTACCTCGTCTGATGCTCACGAGCTTTCTGCTGCTCGACGTCTTGCGCGCTCTGGTGCCGATGGCATTATCTGCACTGCGCCGGGCGTGCCAATTCTGTTGTGCTTTGCCGACTGTGTACCGGTTATCCTTACCCTTGGTGCGGCTTTTGCGGTTGTCCACTCTGGATGGCGTGGTACCTTGGCGCGCATTGCTGCTGGGGCTGCCCTTGAGCTCGCGCGTGTAACCGGGTGCACGCCAGCTGAGATCTCAGCCTATATCGGACCTCATATCCAAGGATTTGAATACGCCGTATCCGATGATTTGGCTGCTCAGTTTTTCTCTGAGTTTAGACGTGCGATCTCGCCTGAACACCCCGGCATGATTAATCTATCTGAGTGCATACAAGAAGCTCTGTGTGATGTAGGAGTTAAGAAGGCTTCCATCTTTGATACGAAGCTCTCTACTGCGAGCGGGACTGATCGCTTCTTTTCCTATCGTGCAGAGGCGGGCACTTGCGGCAGGCATGGTGCCTTTGCGGTGTTGTTGCCTGAAGCCTAGATGATTGCACAGGTCTTATTAACGGAGTGAATCCGTTGGAGTGATGTGTAACAAGGGGAGTGAATTCCCACGAAGCAGGTGAGCGACCAAGCGGAGTCAAGACGGCCTTATACGTCCTAACATTTCAACCCTTACGATGTACACACGATTCCCTTACATAGTCTTGTCTTCTTGCTGCCACACTGATCAGGGCAGTAGCCAGTAATCGTCATGAATGGAGATTCATCCATGCGCAAGCTCTTTTCTCATCAACTCATCGAAGCACGCCACGAGATGCTTTCAATTTTTGAAGCCCTTGATCTCACGCTTCACGATGCCGTCCGTGCCTTTTTAACCGATGATACTGAGCTTGCCGCCAAAGCTCGCGAGGAGACCTTGCATATTGATGCGCGTTGCGAAAATCTTGAGGTTGTTTGCTATAACCTCATTTCAATGCAAGGTCCTATGGCTTCTGACTTTCGCACCTTGCAAACTATCAATTTTGTGAACTACAACCTCCAGCGTATCTGCGATAAGGTACGTCGCATTGCTCGAGCAGCACGTAAGAAGGTCAAGGCAGATATCGATTTGCCATCTGAGCTAGCCGATCTCATTGAGCGCCAAGCCTCAGATGTGTATCGGGTACTCGGCCTGACGATTAGTGCCTTAGTAAATAGCGATATGACCTTGGCTCGTGCGCTCATTGAGCAAGATGAGCCTGTTCATGAAATGTACGAGCGTTTCTTCCGTGCCTACAACCGCATTGGTGCTGAGCAGTTGGCTGGCGATAGCTCTCTGGATGATTTGCGTCGCGTCATAATGGTTGCGCGCTATCTCGACCGGATTGCTTCCATCTCAATCGACGCCGCTTCACGGATTACCTTTATGCTGACCGGCCAGCGTTGGAGCTTGGCCGATGTTGCCGATGCAGATACCGATGAGCTGGAAGATATGAGGATCCCGTCAGGAGAGGGAACAATCCTGAATCCTGCTCGCGATGCTCGCTTTGTTGCTCGTGTCCCGCTTGATGAAGTTGATGAGCAGTTGGCTGAGCATATTCGTCGTCTCAATGATGGATCTGAGGATCACGCATAAGAAGGCTGGGATCTGTCTTTTTGTGTGAGCTGCTTGCGCTACCATGAGCCTGAGCCATCAGAAACAGGAGTGCACACATGCTAGATGCCTATGAGGACGGACTCAAACACCGCTTCTCTGAGATTCGTGAGCGTATCTCGTCTGCAGCTGCTGCAAGTGGCCGTTCTGCAGACGAGGTACGTATAGTTGCAGTTTCAAAGACGGTAGGAATTGATGAGGTGTTGGCGGCCATTCGAGTTGGCTATCGCTCTTTTGGCGAGAATCGTCCACAGGAGTTACATGCCAAGCTGCAAGGCCTTGCCGCTGCTTCGCCTGAAGTTACTCCTCACTTTGAGCTAATTGGAAACTTGCAAACCAACAAAATTAATGCAGTGCTTGGTCGCGTTGATCTGATTCACTCCATCAGCTCGATGCACTTGGCGCGAGCAGTCTCGAAGCGCGCAGAGCGCCTGGCAGGGGAGGATCCTCATTTTTCTGAGCAGGCGGTGCTTCTTGAGGTGAATGTCTCAGGAGAGCGTACCAAGGCTGGATTTTCACCCGATGAACTCCGTGCTGCAATTGATGATTTGAAGGAGCTTTCTGGCATTCGGATCTGCGGACTGATGACCATGGCACCACGGGGCAACGCTGATGAGGCGCGTCACTGCTTTGAGGGCTTGCGTCTCTTGCGCGACGAGCTTGTTTCTTGCCACCCAGATCTTAATCTCGTAGAGCTTTCCTGTGGGATGAGCGAGGATTTTGAGGAGGCCGTCTCAGAGGGTTCTACAATCGTTCGACTTGGTAGAGTGGTCTTCGATCCTGTGTTTGCGCTAAAATAAACAGATCGGACACAATGCCGATCTTGCACATGAGATCTGAACGCACCAGGCAGAGAGGCGGGGAAGTATGGGCTTCCTAGATGAGATCAAAGGCAGACTCCCCTTTGGTCTGGGCGGCAATGCCGCCTACGGTCATGAAGATGATGACTATGTCGATGAGTATTATGACGATCCTTCGCAGGATCCCTATGGCGATGATGCGTATCATATGCCCGATTCGGCGTATCCAGCTCGAGCAGATGATGGCCAGCGTTCCGGCGTGCTTGGCCAGACGCGTCGCGGTGAGGCAGAAAGCATCGCCGTCTACACCCGCAGCGGTGAGTTGGTAGGGGATGCGGATCGCCATGTTTCAACCTATGCTCCACCTGCTCGTAGCGCAGATGCTGCGATGCGCCCTGGTGCGTATGACACGCCATCGAGCTATGCTGAATCCGTTCGGTATGCATCTGCTGCCCCGGCAAGCTCGCCCGATCCTATAGCAACTCGCACAGCTCAAGCCATTCATGCAACACCGCAGCTTCCTGCATTTATTTTGCGGCCAGAGAGCTATGACGATGTTGAGACTGTCGTTCGCCGTGTTCGCACCAAGCAACCGGTTGTTTTGGTCTTTGCTGGTGTGAGAACCGAGGTTGCCAAGCGCGTGCTTGACTTTAGCTATGGTTTTGCGTGCGGTCTTGGTGCAACTGTCCGCGAGCTCGGAGACCGTTTATTCATTGTCCTTCCGGCGGGTAGCGAGGTTCGGGAATCCGATCTGGCAAAACTTCGCCAAGAGGGTTATCTCAAAAAGTAGGCCTACGTGTTTTTATCGATCATGAGACTCACTGAGTCACTGTTTAACTTCTATAGCTTGCTCGTTCTCGTGTACTGCTTGCTCTCATGGTTCCCACGTAGGCAAGACGGCCTGATCTCTGATCTGGCTGCAGTTTTAGCCTCAATTGTTGAGCCATATTTGAGCATCTTTCGGCGAGTCATTCCACCTATTGGAGGCATGGATTTCTCGCCAGTAGCGGCAATTATTGTGCTTAAACTGGTTGAGCAGATTGTTCTTACTACTATGATGTCTATGGCCTAGATCGCGAGCTTTCGCGTATCCAGCAACGAAAGGACTGTTATTCATGGCTATTACACCGGCAGACATTCAAGTCCAGCAATTTAGCAAGGCAAAGCACGGATACAACCCAGTTGAGGTCGATGAGTTTTTAGAGCGCATCTCAGCTGAGGTTGATGCAATGCTCAATAAGATTGTGGATTTAAAAGGTCGTTTGACTGCTACCGAGCAGCAGCTTGCAGAGGCTCGATCCGAGCTTGAGCGCGAGCGCACCTCTGGTGGCTCTGCGTTGGCAGCTCCTGCTGCGGTGGTTGAGCCTTCCACAGCTGCAACTGAGCGCCAGATCTCTGCAGCCCTCATTGCTGCCCAGCAAACGGCAGATGCCATTGTTGCTGAGGCTAACGATAATGCAGAGCGTATTCGCACCGAGGCGGATGCGAAGGCGCGCGAGGTGATTCGCCAGGCTCTGGCTGAGAAGCAAAATGAGATTGCTGAGATTGATCGCTTGAAGGCATCCCGTGAGGAGTTTAAGAATCAGTATCTGAACCTCATTCAGCACTTCATGGATGATGCTCAAAACTCCTTTCCAGCTGAGCTCATGTCCAACTTGCCAACGGGATCGGGATCTCCTGCATCCCCGGCGCTGACCATGCCAGCAGCTCCTGTTCAAGCTCCAGCACCGGCTGCTGACCCCTTTGCGCCTCAGTCCAATTTTGCTATGGATGATCTCGACTAGGCTCTAGCCCGCACGCATAATAGGAACTGCAGCTACTCTGTAGTGCTCAAGACAAGAGATGTTGAGCACAAGCCTCTTCGCAACAGCAATGTTTTGCGAAGAGGCTGTTTGTTTTGGATGGAAACCAGGCTCTTCCAGTTCAACTGATCGTTTGCGAGTCATCTGTTTCAACGCCCGAGCACCTGCATGATATCGATCAACCTCAGAATCCCAGTATGTGAGCCGCCAGCTTTCTTTCGTTCGAGCACCGGCTCACTATCGTTCGAGCACCGACTCATACTCGAAGGCGGAAAATACGCGTTCGTTGCCTGATGTAAGGCGACTCGATCCCGTTGGAGTACCTCTTTTTCCTGATTCAAAATCGCTCAAACTCACCTCAAGTAACGTGAGACCTTACGATAACCTTACACAGCAAATCTTAAGTATGGGCAATGTATGCTTCTCGTAATGCTATGCTAGACGCGATTCTGACACAGAGGGGTGTCTTTCAGAACTGCATCCCCGAGAAGGAAGAGTTGACCGTGGACGTATCGTTATCCTACTTCGTCCAGCAAGTGCTTTCGTCGCCAGCGCTTGCTATTACTGTTGTGCTCACATTGGGCGTTATCTTCGTTAATGGGTGGACAGACGCACCAAACGCCATTGCCACCTGTGTTACCACGCGGTGTATGCGCGTGCGCCCAGCAATTATCATGAGCGCCATTCTGAACTTCTTGGGCGTTTTGGTCATGACGCATATTAATGCCAGCGTTGCATCCACCATTTCGAATATGGTGGATTTTGGTGCAGATACTAGCAATGCCATCGTGGCGCTTTGCGCAGCCCTGTTCTCCATTGTGGTCTATAGCGCAGGTGCCGCTAAATTTGGTATTCCAACCTCAGAGAGCCACAGCCTCATTGCTGGCCTTACTGGTGCCGCACTTGCCCTTGGAGGAGCGAGTGGTATCAATATGGATGAGTGGGCAAAGGTGATCGTTGGCCTGGTGTTCTCGCTCATCGGTGGCTTTTTGTTTGGCTATTTTGTTTGCAAGGCAGTAACCATGTTGTTTGCACGCGTTGAGCGTCGTCCGGCCAACGTGTTTTTTAAGTACGCACAGATCTTTGGCGCAGCTGCAATGAGCTTTATGCATGGAGCTCAGGATGGCCAGAAGTTCATCGGCGTGCTCTTTTTAGGTATGGCCTTTGCAAATGGACACCCAAGCGTTGAGGGTGTCATTATTCCAGTTTGGCTGATGCTTTTGTGCTCCACCATGATGGGTGTTGGTACCTCGGTGGGTGGCGAGGGCATTATTAAGGCCGTGGGTATGGATATGGTCAAACTGGAAAAGTACCAAGGCTTTTCCGCAGATTTGGCCAGCTCACTTTCACTTTTAGTCTTCACCTTAACGGGTGTTCCTGTTTCTACGACTCATGTAAAAACGAGCGCCATCATGGGCGTGGGTGCGGTGAAGCGTCTTTCTGCTATTAATTTCTCTGTAGTCAAAGACATGATGCTCACCTGGGTCTTTACCTTCCCAGGCTGTGGTCTCATTAGCTTCATCATGGCAAAAATCTTCATCCTCATTTTCTGATCGCATCTGCGTATCAGGTTTGCGTATCGTCGAACATCGAGAGAGGAACCACCATGGCAAAGAAATCCGATGAGTTCTACTTCAATACTTTCATCAAGTGCGCTGAAATTTCTAAACGTGCCGCACAGATGTTGTTCGAGATCATGGAAAACTTTGATCCCGAAACGATTGAAGATGCACTCTCGCGCATGCATGAGCTCGAGAATGCGGGAGATGAGTTGAACCACGAGATTTCTGACGCCTTGGTTTCTGCTTTCATCACGCCTATTGAGCGTGAAGACATTGCCATGCTCTCAGAGCGCCTCGATGCGGTAACCGATCATATTGAGGGTATCTTGCATCGCATTTACTTCACCAATGTGCGTGAAATGCGCCCGAGTGCGCTCAATATGGCTGGCATGATCGTGAAGGCCTGCGAGAGCATGGAAGAGCTGGTGCGCGAGCTCCCACGCTTTAAGCGGTCGAAGACCTTAAAGAATCAGGTTGTTGCGATTAATACGATGGAGGGGGAGTGCGACGAGCTCTATATTGAGTCGATGCGCAGGCTCCATACAGATGCTTCCCTCGAAACGCTTGAGGTTATTGCCTGGCGAGACGTGTATACCTTCTTGGAGATTACAGCCGATAGCATTGAGATGGTTGCTGAGACGATCGAAAACGTCGTCATGAAAAACTCTTAATCCTGCGCCTGGTAACGGCTCGGATGTTACAATCCTTGTGCGAAGCGGGTCAGACGATCGCGCGACCCGGGGCTTTCCGGGCGTGAGGAAAGTCCGGGCTCCAAAGGGCTGGATGCCGGCTAACGGCCGGGCGGAGTGATTCGACGGAAAGCGCCGCAGAAAAGAAGACTCCCACTGGCGGGCAACCGTTAAGGGAAAAGCTGAAACGGTAGTGTAAGAGACTACCAGCGTCGTGGTAACACGGCGGCTTGGCAAGCCCCATCCGGAGCAAGCGCGAATAGGAGTGCTATGGATCTGCCCGATCCGCACTCGGGTAGCGTGCGAGGAGCCATGTGGTAACGCATGGACAAGATAAATGATCGTCCACGACAGAACCCGGCTTATCGATCCGCTTCGCTTTTCTTATCCGCTCCTTGAATTTGTATGTTGCTTTGAGCACGGCTTCGCATACGTTGGGAGGTAGCGTGGAGGCCTATAAGACACTCCGGCCTGGCACGCGCGTGTGTGCTGAGCTTCAAGATCGGCGTTCTCGCTTTATTGCTGAGATTGCGCACGTATCATCTGAAGAGGAAGCTGCTGCCCATCTTGCAGGCCTGAGATCTGCTCATCATGCAGCTCGCCACCACGTTCCGGCTTGGATTTTGGCTGACGGAACTGAGCGTGCAAGCGATGATGGTGAGCCGCAGCGCACGAGCGGTATGCCGACGCTTGAGGTGCTTCGCGGCTATGGCTTACGTGATATTTCCTGTGTAACGGTTCGCTATTTTGGTGGTGTCCTTTTAGGTCCGGGCGGCTTGGTACGTGCGTATGCGGGCGCTGCGCGCGCAGCAATTGAGCAGGCTGAATCAGAGCAGATGATTATTGAGATGTGCCCGGTTGCTCCGGTAGCTCTCACCCTTGAATATGCTGATCATGCCCGCGTTTTGGATCTTGTAGAACGCTTAGGAGGCAAGGTTGTTCGCACCGACTATAGCGACAAGGTTCAGGCTCACCTTCACTTTCACGCAGGTCACGAGCAGGCTTTTTTGATGGCACTACGTGAGGCGCTTGCAGGCAACGAGCAGGCTCAGGTGGAGCCCGTGTGCTTCACTGAGTTTTAAGATCGATCTCAAAGAGTTGGGAATCGCTATGGCAAGTTCCATTCAAATGGAAACGTTAACCTTTCTGAGCGCCGATGGCACCTCTCAGGTATTCGCTCGGCTTTGGATGCCTGAGCCGGAAACTGCTGTGCGCGGGGCAATTCAGCTTGTGCACGGCATGGAAGAACATGGCGGTCGCTACGAGGCCTTTGCAGACTTTCTTGCGCATCTGGGCTATCTGGTTGGAATTCATGATCATGTGGGCCACGGTCATACCGCGCCTGATAGGGAGCGTCTTGGGCATATCCCGTTTCGTGGAGGCTCCAAAATTTTGGTTGAAGATACGCATGCCATGCATGACATACTTCGCACACGTCTAACGAGTCTGGATCAGGCGCAGGAGCCTGTTCGAGGCAGCGAGAAGCCGTTGATTCTTTTTGGCCACTCCATGGGAAGCTTTGTTGTGCGTTCTTATCTCGGTCTGTATGCAACCGGAGTATCGGCTGCAATTATTTGCGGAACCGGTCAGCAGCCGGGTGCCTTGCTGAGCTTTGGAAAGCTGATGACTGCCCTGCTTGCACGTTTTCACGGGGAACATACTCAACTTCGCTTGCTTGATACCTTAGTTACCGGTGGCTTTTCTCGAGCAATCAAAAGCGCTCGTACGCCGCTTGATTGGCTCTCAGTTGATCCTGCAGTTGTGGATGCGTATCGCGCAGACCCATGCTGCGGTCATCGGTTTTCAGTGGGTGGATACCGCACACTGATCAATCTTTCGGCTGAAGCTCAAAGCAAGCGTCGAGCGGCAAAGATTTCAAAGGATCTTCCGCTGTTGTTTATTGCCGGTAGTGAGGATCCGGTGGGGGATGCTGGAGTCGGCGTTGGGCGTGCAGCTGCAATGTATCGCTCAGCAGGCCTTACCGATATTGAGGTCATTTTGTATGAAGGATACCGCCACGAAATCTTAAATGAGCCGTGCCGAAAGCGCGTGATGCAAGATATTGCTTCATGGCTCTCGGCTCACGATCTCTAAGTACGTATTGTTTTAAGAAACCGAACCATGTCCTAGAAAAACAAGAGATCAAATAGTGAGACGAATTACAAGCATTATCAAATCTGAAGACTTTGGAACAATGAGCTTTGCCCCCTAAGGCAGAAGTGCTGCGAATCCCTGAAGCGGGGTAGACTAAGAAACAAACATCGGTGAGGGGCTATCTGGCAGTACCTACTCTATGCAGATATTCTCACCGAAGCACGTATAAAGCGTTGGAAAACGGTAACCCCGGCAATACAGCCAAAGCTGGTGATCGTTCCGGGGTCTTCGTGACCAATGGTAGCACAGGAGGGCAGGCTATGGCTAGTACGGGAGTACGTGGTTGGGATCCCCAGGTCATGCTGAGCCTGCTCTCAGCTGAACGTATGTCTACCTGCTCAACATCTTGCGGCTGAGAAAGTATCGTCAAACTACTCGCTCTTCGTATCTACCGGGTTCATTTCTTCCACATGTGCAATAGCTTCTGCCACCGTATGCCGTGCATCAGGGGTAAGTGAGCGACGCTTTGGACTCATAATGCGCTGAGCGGTGTATACGCCATGATGGCCGGTGATGAAGTAGCTCACAAAGACCACAATGACAAAATAGTGCATACCAACGCCACCAAAAAGATCTATAGCGAGCATGATGGTAGTAACAGGCACATTTAAAGCCGAGCCAAAAACGGCAAGCATACCTAAGGCGGCAGGAAGTGTTGGATCTAAACCGACCAGTGTGCCGAGCCAGCCACCAAGTGCAGCACCGATTCCAAACAGCGGGGTCACTTCTCCGCCTTGAAAGCCCGTTCCGAGTGTCAGACAAGTCAGGATGAGTTTTGATGCTACGTCGATCAAGCTTGTTTTTCCGGCAAATGCGGCAGGCACCATCCACTCAGAAAGACCGGCGTAATGCCGTGCTCCCGTAAAGAGAAAGAGGAGTGTTAACACGATCGATCCAGCAAGAATAGGAACGATATAGTGCCCTGCCCAACGCGCATAGAGTTGCTTAATCGTCCGAATAAGTGCGGTGAAAAGGCGAGCAATCCAACCAAAGATAATTGCAGCGACAAGAGACAAGCCTAAGGTCTTAATCGAAAGCGCAGGAACCGCCGTAATCAGATTGACTCCGTGGTGCGCTCCCAAAAAACGAGCAACTGCGTCGCCAGTAAACGAAGCAACGAGGCAATACAGGGCAACACCGTACTCCAGCTTTCCAACAAAGCACATCTCCATGCCAAAGAAGGCTCCAGCAAGCGGCGTTCCAAAAACAGCACCAAACGCCGCTGAAATGCCTGCGAGAACCAGATCACGATGATCATAGGTTTTAAGCTTTGCAAGCCCGCTGACATTACTTGCAATGGTGCCACCAATCTGCACCGCAGTACCTTCACGTCCAGCTGATCCTCCTGCAAGATGAGTAGCCACAGAACAGGTAAAGGTCAAAATAGCCATGCGAGCTTTGATTAAAAGGCCAGTTCCAGCGCTCTCAATAACGAGATTATTACCTTTCGTAGCGCGGCCACCATATGTTCGGTACAACCACACAGTCAAAACACCCACTACCGGCAAGAGGAGAAAGAGAGCTGGTTGGCCTTCGCGGACGTGAGTTACAAAAGACAGCGAGCTTAAAAATGCCCATGCAGCAACTCCCATCAGAACAGAAACGATAAGGACCAAGCAGAGAAGGCGTCCACTATCGCGAAAATTGTGCAGATCACGGCGGGCAAGAAAGCCAACACGGTGATGATCAGTTAAAAGCCCGCCAGCGATTTCTTCGCGCAGCCGACGGGCAAGATGAATCCGGCGCAGGATCGATGCCATGTGTACCACCTTTAAAAGAACTGAGAGGATGTACTCACCATGCTACAACCTTCAAGGCGCAGACGCTTCTGCAGATCTTATAAAATTTCTACCCCCTGCAAACCGCACTGAAAAGCACAAATCATAAGCCGAAAAACAGGCTAGAATCTCAATGCTTCAAACTGCACCTGCACAGTGGCGCACAGGTCATGACCTGGCAAAGGATATAAGCGCACGCTTTGGTGGTGCTATAGTGAGGATACACAAACGCAAGACTGCTCAGAGGAGATATACATGTCGCAGAAGAAAACGATTGTTCAGGAGTTTATGGAATTCATTTCCCGAGGCAATGTCATAGATCTTGCCGTCGGTGTCATTATCGGGGGTGCCTTTACCGCAGTTGTAAACTCCTTGGTTAAAAACATCATGCAGCCCCTCATCTCCTTTTTAACAGGCGGCGTAGATGGAGTAAGCGGGCTTTCTGTAAATCTCAGCGGCAATAGTATTGATTTCAGTGCATTCATTTCTGCAATCATCAATTTCTTACTGACCGCAGCTGCGGTATTTGCCATTATCAAGGCTATGAATCGATTCCATGCAGTAAAAGAGGCTGCAGCAAAGCGAATGGGTCTAGAAAAGCCCGAGACTCCTGCCGCGCCTGAGCCTCGACATTGCGCCTATTGCTTTGAAGAAATTGCTGACGAGGCTACGCGTTGCCCTCATTGCACCGCTAAGCTGGCAGGCTATACAAATCCTGATGAGTAAGAGATTGTAAAATTGCGTGCCCACAGAGTACCAGTTCGATCGTTGAGTCAAGATTTTCGTATGAGGAACTGCGCTCAAGCACGAAACCCCAAGGACACGCTCGCCAAACGCGCACCCGACCGTATCAAATTCAAAAGATAAAAAGAGTGTGGAGCGGGCGACGGGAATCGAACCCGCCTCATCAGCTTGGAAGGCTGAGGTTCTACCAATGAACTACGCCCGCAAAAATGGTCGGGACGACAGGATTTGAACCTGCGACATCCTGCTCCCAAAGCAGGCGCGCTACCAAACTGCGCCACGTCCCGGCGTCCACGGGAGAAGTATAGGGGTTTTTGTTCCGTGAAGCAAAGAAAATCCTAGAACTCATTCGTCTGTGCATCAGTTGTGCCTTATTTCCACATGCTGTCCTGTTGTTTTTGTCCAAATAACGCAGATATCTGGTCTCAACGTATTTGTTCTCATGGAGTTCTTACGCAGGATTTGATTGGGAGCTCATTGCGTTGCTTCAGTCTGCGCATCTCGCATTCCCACCTTTGTATCCTTACAAGAGAAGCATTGCTCATGCGATGCGTGATTGTTGTAAGTGTTGCGCATCGGTTTCAGCGAGCGGGTATGAAATGAATACAGTAAACAGAAGACTATTATGCTTCTGGCTTTGCGCCGATGAGTGGTGCGAAGATGCAGGACAAGGAGGATCGCATGGGCTATACGCAGCGGATTATCGACGAGCTTACAAAGCGCTACGCCGATCAGCCGGAGTTTATTCAGGCGGCCGAGGAGGTGCTCACCAGCATCGCGGAGGCTGTGGATGCAAATCCGGCATATGAGGAAGCAGCGGTTCTTGAGCGCTTGGTTGAGCCTGAGCGCGTGGTGATGTTTCGGGTGCCGTGGGTAGATGATGCTGGTCGAGTTCAGGTAAATCGTGGTTTTCGCGTACAGTTCAATAGCGCCTTGGGTCCTTATAAGGGAGGCTTGCGCCTGCATCCCAGTGTTAACCTTTCCATTTTGAAGTTTTTAGGCTTTGAGCAAATTTTTAAGAATGCACTGACGACCCTGCCCATTGGTGGTGGCAAGGGTGGCTCTGATTTTGATCCGAAGGGAAAGAGCGACCGCGAAGTCATGACGTTTTGTCAGAGCTTTATGACTGAGCTCGCTCGTCATATTGGATCTGATACCGATGTTCCTGCTGGCGATATTGGCACCGGTGCTCGCGAGATTGGCTATTTATTCGGCCAATATAAGCGCCTTCGCAACGAGTTCACCGGTGTTTTGACAGGCAAGGGTCTTGGCTGGGGTGGCTCACTTGCCCGTACTGAGGCCACAGGCTATGGCCTTGTATACTTTGTTCAAGAGCTTTTGGCGCATAGGGGAGAGAAGCTTGCGGGCAAGCGGGTGAATATCTCTGGCTCGGGCAATGTTGCTACCTATGCGGCTGAAAAAGCCCGCGAGCTTGGTGCATGTGTGCAAACCATGTCTGATTCAACGGGCTGGATCTATGAGGAAGGCGGCATTGATCTGGCTGCTGTTCACGAGATCAAAGAGGTGCGTCGCGCTCGCTTATCTGAGTATGCAAAAACTCATCCGAGCTGCACCTATACCGAGGGTCGAGGTGTCTGGAGCATTCCGTGTGATATTGCCCTGCCCTGTGCAACGCAAAATGAGCTTCTGTTAGAAGACGCCCGTACCCTTGTTGAGCAGGGCGTCTCAGTGGTTGCTGAAGGCGCAAATATGCCGACGACCCTTGATGCTACTGAGTATCTGATTGATGCCGGTATTGCATTTTGTCCGGGTAAGGCCGCGAATGCAGGTGGCGTAGCTGTTTCTGCCTTGGAGATGACGCAGAACTCAGAGCGTCTGGCATGGACCTTTGACGAGGTGGACGCTAAGCTCCAAGAGATTATTGTTGGAATTTATCGCGGGGCTTCTGAGGCGGCTGAGCGTTTTGGAAAACCGGGTAACCTCGTGGTAGGAGCCAATATTGCTGCCTTTGAAAAGGTAAGCGCTGCCATGCTTGCTCAAGGGATTGTCTAGGTTTTTGCCATTATCGGCTCTGACGTAACGTGCGCGCCCAACGAAGCTTTTTCAGTTGTTGGGCGTGCGCTTTGGTCTATCTGCTATTATATGCGGGCTGTGGCAATTGCGGGCGTGGCGGAATTGGTAGACGCGCCAGGTTTAGGTTCTGGTGGGATTCCCGTGAAGGTTCGAGTCCTTTCGCCCGCACCACCATGGAGTACCTGCTGAGAGAGGGGCATGGCCCCTGGGGGTGTCGGCTCCCCTCAAACGCCGAGAGTCTGAGGAGGAACGTTGAACATCTCTGCTTCTGACGTGTTGGATGCCAAGCTCACCGCTACGGTTACCATTCCTGCTGCTGAGGTTGACGCTGTCATTACGTCTGCGTATCGCGACGCCGCTAAGCAGTATCGCTTTCCTGGCTTTCGTCCAGGCAAGGCACCTCGTCCGGTGATCGACAATATGCTTGGCAAGGAGGCTGTTCTTGCTCAGGCAACCAACGAGCTCTTAGGCGCAAGCGAGCCAAAAGTTCTGAATGAGCTCGATATTGTTCCGGTAAAAAACGGTGAGTATCAAGATATTGAGCCGGTTGTTGACCATGAGGACTATACCTACGCGGTTGAGTTTACGCTCCGCCCCGCGCCTTCTTTGTCTTCGTATGAGCCGGTCGCGATTTCGATGCCTCCGCAAGAGGTAACTGAGGCCGAGATCGACGCTCAGGTTGATATGCTCATGGGCTATCACTCAACGTTTGAAGATGTTGAGCGCCCCGCTCAGGCTGGAGATTATATTTCTGCCAATGTTGTAAATATTGAGCATGCAGAGCCCTTAGCTGGTGAGAACCGCATGTTCATCGTTGGGGGAGACGGCATGCCCACTCAGCTCTCAGAAGCGCTGAGTGGCATGAAAACTCAGGAGACCAAGCACATTTCTTGGACTCCTGAGGATGCTGAGTCTGATGACGGTGCCCCTGAGCTTGTGATTGAGCTTACGGTGAACTCAATTCGTGAGCGTCGTGTTCCTGAGCTTACCGATGAGTTTGCTAAAGAGAATTTTGGGTTTGACTCCATTGCTGCCATGCGTGATGCCGTGAAGCTCGAGCTCGAGGCAGATAAGACCTCAACCTTGCCGCAGCTCAAGGAGAATCGCGTGGTTTCCGCCCTGGCTGAGCGCTTAGAGCTCGACGAGATGGATCCAGACTATGAGCAGTCAGTCTTTCAGGAGCTGGGTCAGAACTTCTTGCAGAGCCTTTCTGCGCAAGGTCTGACGCTTGATGCATGGCTGCAAGCAAATGGCTTGAGCTCAGATCAGTTCATCCATGACCTGCATCATCAGGCTGATGATGTTGCACGTGAGTCCTTGGCGCTTGATGCTCTGGCTCGTGAGCGTGCAATTGAGGTGACCGACGAGGATGTGGACGCTGAGTTTAGCCGTGCAGGCGTAGAGGATATTGAGGCCAGCCGTGCTCAATTCACGGCTGAGGGTCGCATTCCTGCTATCCGCGATTCAATTCGTCGTTCGAAGGCGGTTGACTGGCTGGTTGAGACTGCGGTCGTTACCGAGGTTGACGAGTTTGCCAAATCTGATGAGGGATCAGAGGAGGAGCAGACATCCGAGTAAGCTTTGCTCACTTGGGTACATAAATCCCGGATAACCTGAAGTATGATGCGGTGCCTCGATTCGCTTCCGGCGATCGGGCACCGTACGCTCCTTGAGGGCTTGTGAGAGGAAGGGAAGCTATGCTATCTCGGATTGAATCGGCACTCGTACCTATGGTGGTCGAGCAGACACCGCGTGGCGAGCGAAGCTTTGATATTTATTCTCGACTGTTAAACGACCGCATCGTGTTTTTAGGCGATGAGGTCAATTCAGTTACGGCAAATCTTGTGATTGCGCAGCTCTTGCATTTAGAGAGCCAAGATTCTGAGAAGGATATCTCGCTCTACATCAACTCGCCCGGTGGAGAGATTACCTCTGGCCTGGCTATTCTTGATACTATGAACTATATCAAGCCGGCAGTTTCTACCATTTGCGTTGGTATGGCTGCTTCTATGGCCGCCGTGCTTCTTGCGTGTGGTGAGAAGGGCAAGCGTTTTTGCCTTCCTAATTCAACGGTGATGATCCACCAGCCAAGTGGTGGCGCTCGTGGTCAGCAGACTGAAATCGAGATTTTGGCTGCAGAGATCCGCTCAACGCGTGAGCGTCTGAACAAGATTTTGTCTGAAGCAACCGGCCAAAGTGTTGCCAAGATTCAGGCAGATACCGAGCGCGATAATTTCATGGTCGCCGAAGAGGCTTTGTCATATGGCTTGGTTGATCGTATTGTGACCTCCCGATCCGAGGCCGCGAAGGGTGTGGAGTAATGACCACAGACGGGACTGATATTACTGGGGACGAGGTAGAGGAGACGGTGCGCTGCTCATTTTGCGGCAAGACCCAAGATCAGGTTCGCAAGCTCGTGAAAGGGCCGAGCAATACCTTCATTTGTGATGAGTGCGTTGCCGCCTGCTCTGAGATCTTAGAAGAGTCCTTAGCTCAAGATTTTATGAATGCCGCCCGCTATGGCATGCCGTTTGCCGCTGAGGAAGATTCTCAAAGAGCCTTTGTACCAGAGTCTGATGTAGCTGAAGAAGAACCAACGCAGCCAGCGGATCTCATTCGTCGCGTTCCGACCCCTCATGAGATTTACGATGAGCTATCTCAGTATGTGATGGGTCAAGTTGAGGCAAAGCGCGCCATGTCGGTTGCTGTGTATAACCACTATCGCCGTGTACTTGAAGGCGCTGCTGCCCAAGAGTCCGACGATGAGGCGCTCGCAGATGTTGAGCTTGCGAAGTCAAACATCTTGCTCTTAGGTCCTACGGGCACGGGTAAGACCTTACTTGCTCAAACACTCGCTCGTATTCTTGAAGTCCCCTTTGCCATTGCTGATGCTACAGCGCTCACTGAGGCAGGGTATGTGGGCGAAGACGTAGAGAATATCTTGCTGAAGCTCATCAATGCTGCCGATGGCGATATTAGCCGTGCCGAGATTGGCATCGTCTATGTCGATGAGATCGACAAGATTGCTCGCAAGGCAGAAAACCTCTCAATCACCCGTGATGTTTCGGGTGAGGGAGTGCAACAAGCTCTTTTAAAGATTCTTGAGGGAACGGTTGCGAGCGTTCCACCAACGGGGGGAAGAAAACATCCTCAACAAGAGCTGCTGCAGATCGATACCACGAATATCCTGTTCATCTGTGGAGGAGCTTTTGTGGGGCTGGATAAGATCGTGTCTGATCGAGTGGGCAATAAAGGCGTGGGCTTCAATTCTGAAATTGCAGGTCCTTTGAGCGCTGATGAAAACGACTTGCTTCGCCAGGTTCTTCCCTCAGATCTCAATGCCTTCGGCATGATTCCAGAGTTTGTAGGTAGAACGCCAGTTATTACACGAACTTCGGCCTTGGATGAGGATGATCTCGTTCGCATTTTGACTGAGCCTAAAAATGCCATTGTGCGGCAATATCGTCGTATGTTTCAGCTCGAGGGCTGCGCGCTCGAGTTTGAAGATGAGGCCTTACACGAGATTGCTCACTTAGCGCTTGAGCGCAAGACCGGAGCACGTGGTCTGCGCTCGATCTGTGAGGAACTGTTGCAGCAAACGATGTTTGATCTGCCCTCAGAAGAAGGTGTGGTCAAGGTTGTGGTCACCGCTGCAGCAGCCCGTGGTGAGGAGCAGCCGCTACGCATTACAAACGCGGCATAGGCTATAAGCGCACGACACGTACTTGAGGAGCAGAAGGGGATTTTTATGGCGGACATGCCTAAGACCTACGATCCGGCAATCTTTGAGCCCGAGATCTTAAAGCGTTGGCTGGACGCCGATCTGTATCGACGGAGGCCAGGCAAGGGTGACTGCACGATTACCATTCCGCCTCCCAACGTTACCGGCCGCCTCCACATGGGCCATGCCACTGACGACACGATCCAAGATGCCTTAGTGCGTATGGCACGGATGCGCGGTCTCTCAACACGATGGGTTTTAGGTACCGATCATGCGGGTATTGCTACCCAAACTAAGGTTGATAAGCAGCTCAAAGAGTCAGGCGTCAATCGTCTAGAGATTGGTCGTGAGCGCTTCTTAAAGGCCTGTTGGGACTGGACGCATGAATACGGCGGCATGATTGTTGAGCAGATCAAGCGCATGGGCTGCTCAATTGATTTTGCCAATGAGCGCTTTACGATGGACGATGACTACGCTGCTGCTGTTCGTAAGGTCTTTGTTTCATGGTATCGCGATGATCTCATCTACCGGGGAAAGCGTATTGTTAACTGGTGCCCGAGTTGTGCCACGGCTATCTCAGATGATGAGGCCGAGTATGAAACTGAGTCAGGCCATCTCTGGCATTTGCGCTATCCATTAACTGAGCCGATTGATGGCACAGACTATATTGTTGTTGCCACCACGCGCCCCGAGACCATGCTCGGAGATACCGGCGTGGCAGTCAGTCCCAAAGATCCAAGTAAGGCAGCTTTTGTGGGAGCTACCGTTCGTCTGCCGATTGTTGATCGAGAGATTCCCATCTTTGCTGACTATCATGTGGACGCTTGCTTTGGTTCTGGCTTTGTAAAAGTCACACCCGCCCATGATCCCAATGACTTTGCCATGGGGGAGGCTCATGGGCTAGAGAAGATCAATATCTTTGACGAGCATGCGGTAGTTGTAGAGGGCTATGGTCCATTTTCTGGTATGAGTCGCGAGGCGTGCCGAGCCGCCGTGCTTGCCTGGTTTGACGATCATGGTTTGCTCGATCATATCGATGAGCATGAGCACTCCGTGATGCATTGCTATCGCTGTGGAACTGCGCTTGAGCCTTGGCTTTCTGAGCAGTGGTTTGTAGCGGTTGATCGCTTAAAAGACCCTGCGCTCGATGCGGTACGTACCGGTAAGGTGCGCTTTTATCCTGAGCGCTGGACACAGACCTATACCACGTGGATGGAAAATCTTAAAGACTGGTGTATCTCGCGCCAGCTCTGGTGGGGTCACCGTATTCCGGTCTTTTACTGTGATGCGTGCGGCTGGACTGATGCGCTGGAGCATGATCCGGACGTATGCCCGGTTTGCGGGGGCGCGGTGCACCAAGATGAGGATGTTCTCGATACCTGGTTTTCTTCTCAGCTCTGGACGTTTGCTACGCAAGGCTGGCCACAAAACCCAGAGGATCTCGCTGGACATCATCCCACCGCAGCGCTCGTAACCGCTCGCGATATCATCGCGCTGTGGGTTGCTCGTATGGTGATGAGCTCCTTGTACTTCTTGGATGAGGTGCCCTTCCATGATGTGGTGATCTATCCCACGATTTTGGCAAAAGACGGCAGCCGCATGTCTAAGTCAAAGGGCAACGGGGTTGATCCGATGGATCTGATTGAGCGCTACGGTGCTGATGCCATGCGCTTTAACCTGCTGACGCTTTGCACAACCAATCAAGACGTTAAGTTCGATGCAGATATTGATCCAAAGACCCATGAGTTCAAGGGTTCTCCGCGCACTGAGCAAGCGCGTTCATTTGTAACGAAGATCTGGAATGCAAGTCGATTTTTGCTGATGAATATGGAAGGCTATACGCCGGGGGCTCCGGTGGCAGAGACGGCAGCCGATGCCTGGATCTTCTCACGTCTGGCCAAGGCAACCGAGCTTGTAACCTTAGGCCTTTCTGAGTATGTCTTTGGAGATATGGCACGCGGTATTCAGACTTTTTTCTGGAACGAGGTATGTGACTGGTACATCGAGGTGACAAAGGCTCGCCTAACAGATGATGCAAGCCGGCTCACAGCTCAGCGAAACCTCATCTTTGTGCTTGATACTGCATTGCGCCTCATGCATCCGTTGATGCCCTTTGTAACCGAAGCAATATGGAGCTCAATGCCTCCAAGCTGGCTCGATGTTGATCCTCATACAAACGAGATTCAGCGGGCCCAGGCTTTGATGGTCGCCTCATGGCCTGAACCTGACAAGTTCGCTCAGTACAAGGATGAGGAAGCTGAGCGTTCATTTGAACTCTTGCGCACAGTTGTTTCTGCCATTCGCTCCACTCGAGCTCGGTATCGCCTGAGTCCTCGTGAGAAGCTTTCTGTGGTCGTTCGTATGGACGCAAAGGATGTTGAGCGCTTCTCTACGCTAGGTACCTTTGCTGAGTCACTTGCTTGTGCTGAGCTCTCGTTTGGCTCGGATCTCGTGAAGCCTGCTGCGAGTATTGCTGTGGTAGAGGCGGGTATTGAGGTCTTCTGTGTATTGGCTGGCAAGGTGGATCTACAAGCAGAGCGTGCCCGCATTGAGCGCGAAATTGCCAAGGTAGAACGCGATCTTGCGTCAGCCAAAAAGACCTTGGAGAACAAGGGCTTTTTAGCCAAAGCTGCTCCAGATGTGGTGCTCAAGAAGCGAGAGCGTGCAGAGGAGCTCGCAGATCAACTTGAGGCACTGAAGCGACAAGGAGCTGACCTGACCGAGTAGGCACTTCTTCTCTCTGTCCTTTGTATGCTCGTGTTTCTCGTGGGTTTCTAGTGCGGGTCTGTGCTGGTCGTTGCTGTTGTAGTTCAGACCCGCAATGAGTGTTTGAGCTTGGCATGTGCTCGTGTTTGTGAGTTTGTTAGCAAAGCGTATAAGCGTGCCTCCTTGTTTTAGTTTGCAGGGGGGGGGGGTATCCTTGCACAAGTTGCTGCACGATTGTAACGACTGTAAAAAGGAGGAAATGTGATTAGGATTAACCAGGTTTCCAAAAGCTATGATGGCGGCGAAACCCTTTCGGTAAAAAATTTGTCCTTAGAGATCAAAGGCGGCGAGATCTTTGGCCTGCTCGGCCATAACGGTGCTGGCAAGTCGACCTTGCTCAATATGATCGCGGGCATATTGTCTCCCACTTCAGGTTCAATAGATGTTGATGGTATTGACGTTGTCGCAGATCCTATTGCGGCAAAGAAAAAGCTGTGCTATGTGGGAGATTCTCCGGATCATCTACTTCGCTTGAAAGGTCATGAATTCTTACGTTTTATTGCGGACATTTATGAAGTCCCAAACGATGTGCGCGTTTCTCGTATTGCGCGCCTGGCAGAAGAATATGGTATGGATGCTGAGCTTGATAATCAGATCCAGTCATACTCACACGGTATGCGCCAGAAGATGATGGTTATAGCTGCACTTCTGCCAAATCCTGATAACTGGATTTTAGATGAGCCGATGACGGGCTTAGATCCTAAAGCAGCTTGGATTTTGAAGCGCTCAATGCGTGAGCATGCAGATGCAGGGCGGACAGTGCTTTTTTCTACCCACGTGCTCGATGTGGCAGAAAAAGTGGTTGATCGCGTTGGTGTGATTTCCCACGGTGAGCTCATCTTTGTTGGTACGGTTGGCGAGCTCAGAAGTCATTTCCATAGCAACGAATCGCTCGAGGAGATGTTCTTGGAGCTTACTTCAGAAACCTCGCCTTTGGCTGCATCGTCAGCAGATTCTGATACTGAGGAGGTGCGCTGAGTATGACTCAGGCATCCACATCAAGTGGTTTTTCATTTTCTCAGTTTAAAACGCTGCTTTATGTCATCCATCGCGGTGAGGATCGCTCAGACGCCTTAGGGATGAACTCATTTGATCAAGGAGGCTCAAGTTCTTCGGTAAAGAAAAAGTTTTTGAGCCGTATCAAGATTCCCCACGTTGCACTCACTATCCTCAAGGCACTTGGTTTGCTCGGCTTTGCCGCCCTCATGTTTTTCTGGGGTACCAACCTTGAAGGGACTCCAATACCGTTAGTCTTTGTCCTTCTTGCGGCCATGCTCGCCATAATGACGCTGCTTACCGGAATTTATGGAGCAATCAATCGTCTCTATTTTGTGCGAGATCTTGGCTACTACCTTACCCTTCCGGTTTCTGCTCCATCCTTGATGTGGGCAAAACTTGCTCAGTTTCTGCTGATCACAACTGCAGGAGACCTTCTCTTTTTGCCCATTGGCTTCGGAGCTCTTTGGGCATCTTGGGCTCCATGGACGTCCTGGGTGTTGTTCGCCCTCGGCTATATTGTCTCAGCGATTACGGTTAACCTTGTTGTCTTGCTGATTTGCACCCCTTTGATGCGTTTCTCACGCTTCGCTCGTGACCGCGATCGATTTTCTCGCTTCTTTGGCGGCTTTATCATGGTGGCAGCCTTGAGCCTAGGTGTGTCTATTCAGTTCCTTGTACAACGCTCTGATGCTGCAGCTCATCTTACTGAGCTTGCTAATGGCATGCTCGGTCGTTTGAATCCTGCAGGTATTGTCCTTTCAATTCTCTGCCCACCTGTTGCTGTTGCGCGTCAACTCTTTGAGGGAAATCCGCTTGATCTCCTCTGTGCTATAGGCTTTATGGCTGCTGCGGTTTGTTTATATGCTGCTCTTTTAACCGCCTTTGCCTCTCGGTGGTATATGGAGACCGTTCGTACTCTTCAGGGTGCCGGAGGTCGTAAGAGCCATCGTAAATATGAGGAATCTACCCTTTTATCTGTTATTGCAAGCCGTCCACAGCTTTCGTCAATCATTTCGATTGACTGGAAGACTCTTCTTCGTGTGCCTGCGTTTTTCAGCTCTTTTGTTCTGGGAACTTTGCTGATGCCGGTTTATATGGTGGTCGTCTTTGGAGCAGTCTTTTTTATTCGTAGTATGAATGATGGCATGGATCTGAGCGCTTTGCACGAAGCTATCATGAGCACCACCGCTAACCTTTCCTTTGACGATGAGCTCGTTGTAATCGCTGCTTTTTGCGTCCTTATATTTATGCTCTTCATGGGATTTAGTGCATTTGCCTCTATGTTTGCAGTGAGTCGTGATGGTCAGGATTTTTTCTACTTCCGCTCTCTTCCTATTAATTGGCGAAAGTACCTCGCCGCAAAACTTGCCACTGCTCTTGTGCTTTCTTCAGTAGTTACGATATGCATGATTGTGATCGTCCTCATTCTCGTCGGATTCCCACCGGCGATCTTTGCGTATCTGATTGCAATGGCGATTCTATCAACGGTTTCTGTAACGACGCTTTCAGTCTCTGCGGGCGTATTTTTCCCACGCCTGCATTGGGATAATGAAGGACAGCTAATGCGAGGTGGATCAGCAGCAATTCGTACCTATACGGGCTCTCTGCTCGGAGCAATTTCCGTGGGTATTCCAGCACTCCTTTTAGCCTGGCTTCTTTTTTGGGGTAGCCCTTTATCAGTTTCTACAACGCTCGTTGCAGCTTTTTTTGCCCAGCTTTTAATGGCAGCTGTCTCGTTTGCGATTCTTTTTGGACCTGCAGCTGCTTCACTTGCACGACGGGAACATTAATGCAGCCGCTCGTGGGCTCATAGCTTTTCGGTATTTTGACCCTCTTCACCTGTAGTTCTCGACTCAGGATTTGAAGGGGGTCATACTGTTAATGACTGAATCTTGAGGGGACCTTTGAGTAGGAATGAAAGGTGATTCATGATGGCGGGAAACAAGTCAGATATCGAGATTGCGCAAGAGGCTCACCTGAAACCTATTGTTGACGTAGCAGCTGATCTGGGCTTGGAAGCAACGAGCCTAGAGCCCTATGGACGATATAAGGCAAAGATTAATGTAGATGCTCTTGCTTCACGGCCGCGTGCGGGCAAGCTCGTGTTGGTGAGTGCCATTACACCCACTCCAGCGGGGGAGGGCAAGACCACGACGTCGGTAGGTCTGGCCGATGCCTTGCGCCGCCTCAAGAAGCGTGCTGTCCTTGCCTTGCGTGAGCCCTCATTAGGGCCTGTATTTGGTATCAAGGGTGGAGCTGCTGGCGGCGGCTACGCTCAAGTTGTGCCCATGGAAGATATTAATCTCCACTTTACCGGTGACTTTCATGCCATTGGTGCCGCCAACAATCTCCTGGCAGCGATTATCGATAACCACATTAAGCAGGGAAACGAGCTTCATATCGATCCGCGCCGCATCACCTGGCGTCGTGCAGTGGACATGAACGATCGTCAGCTTCGCCATATTGTGAGCGGTCTGGGCGGCGTGGCTCATGGCGTCGTGCGCGAAGACGGCTTTGATATTACAGTGGCCTCGGAGGTTATGGCGGCTTTCTGTCTTTCGGCCGATCTAGCCGATCTCAAAGCGCGGTTAGGACGAATGGTAATTGGTTCCACCTATGAGGGCGCTCCGGTCACTGCCCATGATCTTTCTGCTGAAGGTGCCATGACGGCTCTCTTGAAAGACGCCATCAAGCCAAATCTTGTTCAGACGCTTGAGGGAACTCCTGCGTTGATGCATGGTGGCCCTTTTGCAAATATTGCTCATGGCTGCAACTCAATCATTGCAACTGATTGTGCTCTTAAACTGGGTGAATATGCGGTAACTGAAGCAGGATTTGGAGCTGATTTAGGCGCTGAGAAGTTCTGCGACATCGCCTGTCGTGCAGCTGGGTTTACCCCTTCTGTCTGCGTACTTGTGGCAACGGTTCGTGCATTGAAGATGCACGGCGGCGTGGCGAAAGATGCCTTGGCGCAAGAAGATGTTGAGGCTGTTGTAGCTGGTCTTCCAAATCTTGAGCGTCATATTGCTAATATGAGCGATGTGTTTGGTTTGCCAGTTGTCGTGGCTATCAATGCATTTCCTACCGATACTGCCAAAGAGTTGGATGCCGTAAAAGCTGCATGCAGCAATCTTGGTGTGAGTGTTGCTCTATCTGAGGTTTGGGCGCGTGGCGGTGCAGGTGGTGAGGATTTAGCGCGTGAGGTCATTCGCCTTGCAGAAGAGGATCAAGCTGAGCTTACGTACTGCTATGACACCGAGCTCGACATTCGCACCAAGCTGCAGCAGATTGTTCAAAAAATCTATGGGGCGCGCGATGTTGAGCTCACGCCCTCAGCGACACGCCAGCTCGCTCAGATTGAAGAGCGTGGTTTTGGCAATTTGCCGTTGTGCATGGCAAAAACTCAGTACTCGTTCTCGGATAATGCACGTCTCTTGGGCGCACCATCTGATTTTACCGTGACCGTGCGTGAATTGAAGGTCGCTGCTGGTGCTGGCTTTGTAGTTGCGCTGACCGGTGCCATTATGACCATGCCTGGCCTTCCGAAGCATCCTGCTGCTGAACGCATTGATGTTTTGCCCGATGGTAGAATCGTTGGCCTGTTCTAATTGAGCCATCTAAGGAGGCGTGTGTGACCAACTCTGCTGAGAAACAAGAGGTAGTAGGCAAAGATAGTTCAAGCAATGACGGCTTGAATTTGGATGTTCCAGCGTGCACTGATTCAGATACCTATTCAATCGCCGACATCACCATACGCTCCTTTACCACAAGTCTTGCTGCTCCCACTCCTGCCCCTGGAGGAGGAGCAGCTGCTGCTGTTGTGGGTGCGCTGGGCTCGGCCTTATGCTCAATGGCACTCACCTTTCGTGCACGTCGGGCAGCTGAGCCTGAACTGGCAGAAAAACTTGCATCCATTGAGGTTGAGCTGCAACGGATTATGGCGTCCCTCCTTGAGCTGGCCGATCAGGATGCTGAGGGTTTTTTACCCCTCTCTCGTGCCTTTGCGCTTTCGCGAAAAGATCCAAATCGTTCTTCTGCAATTGATGCAGGAGCCAGGTGCGCATCTCAAGCACCATTGGCAGCCATGTCAGAGCTTTGTCGCGCTATTGAGCTCATTGAGCAGATGTCGCGCTTGGCGTCTTCTGCACTTATGGCAGATGTAGCAGGGGCGGCAGAGCTCGCAGCAGCAGCTCTTTTTGCAACTTCCCTCAATGTCTATGCAAATGCTCGTCTGTTAGCTGATTCTGATGAGGCACGTGCACTCATTGATCGAACTGAAGAGATGCTGGCATCGGCAGATCGTGCACGCAGACTGGCGCGCTCAATTGCTGAGCATAGTAAAAAGGGGTTATAAGATGACCGCTCAACTTCTCACTGGTGCTCCTGTTGCAACGTCTCTTTCTCAAGAGCTTACGGTGCGTATTGAGCGTCTGGCAAGCGCTGGTATCACTCCTCAGCTGGCTATCGTATCGGTTGGGGAACGCTCAGATGATCAGGCCTACGAGCGCTCGGCGCGCCGTCGACTCGAAGGTCTTGGGATCTCGTGCAAAAGCGTTCATCTTCCCTTGAGTTCAAACGATGCAGATCTGAGCCGTGAAGTACGAGCCATCAAGGACGACCCTTCCGTTCATGGGCTCATGGTATTGCGCCCGCTTCCAGCTCATCTCAATGAGGATCGTCTCGGCCAAGAACTCTGGCCTGCTCAAGATGTGGATGGTATGACGCCTGCATCACTTGCAGCTGTTTTGCGCGCCGATCCTTCAGGCTTTGCCCCTTGTACGGCTGCTGCGGTGATGGAGATTCTGAACTATTACAAGATTTCTCTATCGGGAGCTGAGGTTGTCGTAGTTGGACGCTCTCTCGTAATTGGTCGTCCGGTAGCTTTGTTGCTCCTCGCAGCAGATGCTACGGTTACTATCTGTCACAGCAAAACCGCTGATCTTGATGCTGTATGCAAGCGAGCCGATATTGTTATTGCGGCAGTAGGCAAGGCTGGCTGCATCGGTAGAAAAGCTATGCGTGCCGGTCAGGTACTGATCGATGTTGGTATGAATTGGAATCCAGAAACGCATTCCTTTGTAGGGGATATTGATTTTGAGGCAGCGTCTTCAATCGTTCGTGCCGTGACCCCTGTGCCGAAAGGCGTCGGTTCGGTTACCACAGCTGTGCTCGCAAAACATGTGGTAGAAGCTGCTGAGCGTCGCGCAGCGGCAGTGCATGCTGCAGAGCATTCAGCAGCACGCTCATAGGTGTTCGTGATGACAGCAGATCAGCTTGGCCATGGCAAGGCAGATCTTCGCACTCGTCTACGTGCCGCTCGCAATGGACTTGCGCCTGCGGAGCGCTCACGAGCTGATGAGGCTATCTTCCACCGTTTACGTGCTCTTTCGATCTTTCAGGCGGCTCCACGTATCTTTTGCTACTGCTCGTTTGGGTCAGAGGTAAGCACGCGCCAGGTTTTGGAAGCGGTCTTGCAAGCAAGAAAATCCCTTATTTTGCCGCGTGTGGCAGGCGCGCGTACCTTGACGTGGCATGAGGTGCAGAGCGTCCATGAGCTTTTGCCTTCACGCTTTGGCATCATGGAGCCATCCTCAGTCTGTGCCTCGGTTGAGCCTCGAGGCTTCTCGGACGACCTCGCTCTTGTTCCGGGCTTAGCCTTTGATAGAGCAGGTTTTCGCCTTGGGTATGGGGGAGGCTACTATGATGCCTTTCTTACTGAGTTTTCGGGAATCTCGCTTGGTCTTTGTCGGCATGCTCAGCTTGTGGATGATCTGTTTGAGCTATCTGCTCGCGAAGACCATGATAGGCCTGTCGATATGGTCTTGACCGAGATCGAACTCATTCGTGTGTAGACAGGAGCCTCACTCACGTTCCGTGCTAGGATTTCGAATCGTGATTGTGTCCAATGCTTCTTGAAGGAGCTGAGTTTGCATGTCCATTCCTTGTCGCTCTGAGGCCTATGCGATTCCGTTTTCTTTTGCTGAGTTGAGCTATCCTCACGCATTGGTGCGAGCGGCAGATACGGGGCGCATGCACGGGACAGGTCCTTTGCGTGAAGTGGTGGAGGAGATGCTCAACGAGCTGCAGCGTCCTGATGAGCATCTCTCGTGCCTACAGATTGCAGGTACAAATGGAAAAACTTCTACCTCGCGTTATACCGCAGCAATTCTTAGAGGGGAGGGTAAGCGCGTTGGTCTTTTTACCTCACCTCATTTAGTGCGCTATCCTGAGCGAATCGAAATCGATGGTCAACCGGTATCCGATGTAGTTTTTGCCCATGGAGTTTCTGCAGCGGTAGCTGCAGGTGATCGAGTAAATGCCGCACGATCTGCTGTAGGTCTTGAGCCGTATCTCGTGACTCCTTTTGATGTGCTAACCGTTGCTGCCTTGGTGATCTTTGCCGAGTCGGCTCTTGAGGTGGCCGTTTTGGAGGTCGGACTCGGGGGTCGTTGGGATGCCACCACGGCTACACGGCCAGACGCGGTGGCAATTACGGGTATTGGCCTGGATCACATGGGCATTTTAGGCTCTACGCTTGCCGAGATTGCAGGGGAGAAGGCGGCTGTCATTCGACACGGACAGGCGGTGGTCTTAGGCGAGGGCTTGGGCGAGCCGAGTGTTCACGCGGTGATACAGAAGCGTTGCCAAGCGCAAGGAGTCACTCCCATCTGGGTCTCTCATGAGTTACTTGTAGCCCCTCAACAGCTGGGAAAAACGCTTGAAATTCGCGTATCCGGCCAGTTTGCAAGCTATGAGGTGTCAGCAGTCAAGCCAGCCTATCAGGCACAAAATATCGCCTGTGCCATCATGCTTGCAGAAGCCTATCTCAAACGAGCTTTGGTGATCGCTTCACTTCAGCAAAGTGTGGCTTGCTGCCCAACTCCTGGACGTTTTGATGTGCTCCGAGCAGATCCTTTGCTCTTAGTTGATGCTTGTCACAATCCGCAGGGCTGTGCTGAATTTATCTCTTCGATTGCTGCCATTGCACCAAACCGTGATGAGCGGCCTCATCTACTCATAGCCGCTCTTTCAGATAAGGATGTTCAGGGCATTGTGAGCATTCTTGCTCCGGCGTTTCCGGGATTTGCCGTTACCAACACCTCAGCAGATCGAGCGCTTCCTGCGGCTGATCTGGCAGAGTTTTTGCAGAGTGAGCTGGAGTCTCAGCAACGATTTGAGACCCCCGTTGAAATCTTCGGTTCACCTGCCGAGGCCATCGAGGCGTATGGTAAGCGCGGTCTTCCTTTGGTGGCAGCCGGTACGATTACGCTTGCGGGTGAGCTTGCTGGTCTTGTTCGGCACGCTCACGCCGCATATCTGCACCCCGACGATTCTCGCCCTCAAGAGCCTGAATCTCGGTAATGTCTTGGGTGGTTTCTAAGGCGCCAAGATAGGTGCCGTCTTGATCGCGGACGGCAAAATAGCGGATATACAAGAAACGATTGGCTTTATGGATCCAGAAGGCAAATGAGTCCTCATCGCCGCGCTTAAAACTCTCCATAACATGGCGAACCATGGCTTGGCTCTTTGGGGGATGGCAGGCATATATGTTTCTTCCCAGACAGCTTTTGGGGCGCGGAAACGCGCGGGTATCACCGTGAGAGAAGTACTGCGTTGTGTCCTTGGCATCTACAAAGGTGATATCTAAAGGAATAGTGTTGAGTACGGCTTCGAGCTCGGCTACCGTGAACGACCCGGTCGAAAGTTCAATTCGTTCTGGAGTGCGATCATGCTCTATATCCACGTTGTTCGTACTCATTGTTGCCGTCGAAGCGGTGCTGCTCTGATGTGTACGGAGCACCTGAGTGGAACTTGCTACCGGCGATATATCCGCTTCGGTTCCTTTGCTGCATCCGCAGGCTGAGGCGCTCGGGGTTTCTGGCATCGAGCGTACGTCATTGCTTCTATCGGTGAGCCCACCTGGTACTTGGCTAGTTTGAGATCTCGCTTGCATGTTTTCGCGGATTCGCTCTTCTGCCAAGCTGAGGCCATCTGCTTTCCAGTGAGGTGGGTTTGCAATATAAGCAAAGCCAAACTCCGGACTCTCATCTGCGATCTGTGTCCATGCGGTGGCACTGAGGGTTTCAAGGGCTAGGGGGATAAGCACATGTTCCTCTTTATCAATCATTGATAAGGCGCCTGCCGCTGCCTCGGATAACGCATCGATGGCGAGGCTGAGAGCTTGAGGTGCAGGTATGCTCGCCTCATCAGCGTTGCCAATTAGTTCAAAGACGCGAGCAACTGCTGCTCGAACTTCATCGTCTTTGCCCCACATGACGGTTGAAGGGCCGGTAATATTGTGGCGCTCAAGATGGGGAAAGAGCAGTTCTTCTTTGCGCTTATAGTGCACAAACGAAAGTGAGAGCTGGTCTGCAGCATCTGCGAGCACAGCTTGAGCGGCTGGGAAGTCTTCACGCTCTAGGAGATGCTTGGCTTTTTTGGCTGCTGCTTTTGCCGCTTCAGCCCGCTTGCCAATCTCTTTGTTTTCATCACGCATGATTCGCACCGGGTGTCCCGCTTGTTGTTCGGGATGATCATTCGGAATCGCGCAGGAAATGGAGCCTTCAAAGAGGGTGGCGTGCACATCGCAGAGACGCTGTATTTCTTCGATAGGAACACCACTTGCTATCAGCGCTTGTTCAGCATCTGAGATCTCGCGAGCAGAGACCGATGCAAAGCGCTGACGAAATTCGTGGCTAATCGTTTCAAAATCTGCTCCAGCTCCGAGACGTTTGAGCATTGAGGCGAGGGTTGCTACGGTATCGGTTAGCGTATTATTCTCATCTGGTCTGTTCATGAGTCTTCCTCTCTCTAGGTTGTCTTGTGGTCATTCTAGTCCTGCGAGCTAATCAATTCCTCAGCACCCAGAACATGCGCTGTAATAGAAGCATGCGCTCTGCACTTCCTGTTTGAGCTGGCCTATACCACCGCGTGCTTTTGCAGGAGCAGTGGGGAGAACCTTCGTTTTCCTTTCATCAAGATCATAGGTTTTTATCTTTCATGAACCGTGCTTATGGCAACACCTAAGGCATATTCAACAGTTCTTGGATACCAAGGGCGTGCGTGGTGCGAAACCAGAGATCGACAGTGTTCGGTGAGCTCGAGAAAACCCGCAGAAGAGCGCAAGAGAGGTATGGGGTCTGGGTAGGATGTGGAGCAGATCGGGGAGAGTCCCCGAGGGGGAAGAGGAGGTTCCTGTGTCGTATGCAGATCTGACTCGTGAGCGTTATTCGTGCCGCTCGTATGAGCAGCGCCCGGTAGAGCAAGAAAAGCTCGATGCCATCATTGAGGCAGGAAGAATTGCTCCTTCGGCTCATAATAATCATTCAACACGCCTGATCGTGTGTGATACGCCTGAGTTGCGTGAGCGTGCAGCCAAGGCAAGTGAGCGTATGGCTCGAGATGGAAGCATCTTTGGTGCACCGGTTGTTTTGATCGCCTTGGCGCGCAAGGATGATGCGTGGGTTCGTCCCTTTGATGGTGTAGACGCCACGGCAATTGATTCATCAATTGTTGTTGATCAGATGATGATGCAAGCTACTGATTTGGGACTGGGAACGTGCTGGGTTTGCTATTTTGATCCCGAGATCTTACGTGAGACCTTTAATCTTCCAGAGAACTTAGTGCCTTTGCATATGCTTACCGTAGGTTATGCGGCCGATAGTATTGCGTCACCTGAGCGCCGAGCCAAGCGCACCATTCCGCTTGAACGCTTTTTGGATCTCGATTCATAAAGGTCGTGCTTCGTCGTCGGGTACCGTTTCTGCGGGGAGGCACTCCGCGTTCTATATTGAAGCGCTGCTTATAAGAAGCGGTATGAAACGGTCCCCACGCCAGCTTCGATCATGCCAAGGGCACGGGCAACAGCTGGTTGCATATCAATAACGCGGCCATGAACGTAGGGTCCCCGATCATTCACATAGGCAATTACGGATCGCCCTCGATAGCTAATTTCAACGCGCGTACCAAAAGGCACATCGAGCATGGCGATGCCCATAGAGGTCTCGGTAACCGTCTCGCCGTTTGCAGTTGTCCCTCCCATAAAGCCATCTCCGGTGCCGTAGTGAGAAGCAAGGCCAGTTTTCCAGCCTCCAGACTCAGCCTCAGCGGGACGCTCTTGAGGTTGAGTCTCAGGCGTGGGTGTGGGATCAGGCTGAGCGGGACGTGCAGGTGCATGCTCTGTTTCTGATACGCGCTCGGGCGTGATCTGGCGTGCTTCAGCCGCTGCTTCATGACGATTTTTGAGCTGAGCTACGGTGGCTTCAGTTTGAGCGGCAGCTTCGGCCGCTCGTTCAGCTTCTTGTTGGGGCGCATGTGCGGCACGCTCGCGTACCTTCTGCTGAGCATCTTGTGCTGAGGCTAAGGCATCACGTGCATGTTCAAATTCAGCTATGGCCTCATCTTTTGCTGCAGTAATTTGGGCGAGCTTATCGATAAGCTCGCTTCTCGTCGTCTTGAGTGCCTCAAGATCTTTTACATGATGGTCTTGGATGCGCGAGAGATACTTGGTGATATCCAACAGGTCGCCCCAGTCATCGCTGCCAAAAAGCATGCAGAGGAGGTTCGCCGAGCTCTCGTGCATTTTATAGAGAGCGGCAGCGGCTTTGCCTGCTCGCCCGCGCTTGACAGGCATGATGTCTTGCTCGAGGTGCAAGATCTCATCTGCCAGCTCGTTCACCTGCTGCTGAAGCTTATCTGAGCGTTGAAGAGCGGTCGCGTGCTTTGAAGCTGCATCCTCAACTTCTGCGATCAGCTGATCGAGGTCTTCGGTGCCTGCTGCAAAGGCGAGCTGAGATCCTGAGGGTTCAAAGATAAGAAGAGCCGCAAGCAGACCGGCGCATGTGGCTCTTTGTGCCCAAGCGAGAGCGCGACAGCGCTTTGGTGTTAGCTGGCCAAGCTGCATAGGTGTATCCAATCAAGGGGCGAGGGCGTCTTGCTGCTCATGGTACGAAGCTTGAAGCTCAGGTTCAAGTTGAGCTTCAAGGTTAGTCTATAAGCAAGGTCTTGCATAGCGCTCAGCCGGTATTGTCTATGTTCATAGCGTGGCTCCTCCACATCATCGTCACTTCCGGTATACAATTCTGTGCGATCGCCGTTGGCACCCGAGCCGGTGATCGAGTCCAACGGAAAGGTGCACACGTATGTCTAGATACCTCAGTGAATTAATGTCACCGCAGCTCATGGCTGTCATCTATCTCTTTTTAGCCTTTGTTGCAGCTCTCTATCTTCTTGCGGTTGCCTATGTTTGTATTGATGCTCGCCGTCGTGGGGCACCGATTTGGTGGCTTTGGGGCATCATTGCGCTCATTCCTTTCGTGGGTCTTTTGGCCTACCTGGTGTTTCGACCAACCTCATATGAGCGCGACCGCGAGGAGCAAGAGCTTGATCTCATGCTTCGGGAGCGTGAACTTGCTCATTTTGGAAGCTGCCCGCAGTGTGGTACCGGCATTGAGCGCGACTTTGTTGTTTGCCCTATGTGCAATACTCAGGTGAGAAATGTCTGCCCGAGCTGCCATAAACCCTTGGAAGCAGCTTGGAAGGTTTGCCCCTGGTGCAGAACGCATATTCAGTAGCTTGCGTGTGCTGGGTGCTCGTGAGCATATAACGCATTTGCTACCGGTTTGGTAGCGAGTGTTTCTCTGTTCTACTCGTTCGCAAAAACTGAGAGGTCAAGATCGTATGAAGGCACTCATGAATGATGGCTCTATCGCCGAGGTACCTGAGGAAGAAGTAGCTCATGTTATCCGGCATTCAGCTGCTCATATCTTGGCTCAGGCCATCAAGCGCCTCTACCCCCAAGCTATTTTTGCCTACGGTCCTGCTACTGAGCATGGATTTTATTACGACGTAGATCTGGGTGCAGAAAAAATCAGCGATGAGGATCTTCCTGCCATTGAGGCTGAGATGCGCCGGATTGTAAAAGAGAATCTTCGCTTTGAGACTTTTGAGCTTCCGCGAGCTGAGGCAGTTGTTTTAATGGAGGAGCGAGGAGAGCGCTATAAGGTAGAGCATATTGGTGACCTTCCTGAAGATGCTCGGATCACCTTCTATCGCCAAGGCGACTATATCGATATGTGCGTTGGCCCCCATCTCATGTATACCAAGGGGCTCAAGGCATTTAAGCTCACCGGTGTTTCTGGTGCCTACTGGAAAGCTGACTCTTCCAATAAGATGCTCACCCGTGTGAGCGGTCTTGCCTTTGGATCTAAAGATGAACTAGCTGCTTATGAGCGTTTACTTGCTGAGGCTGAAAAGCGCGACCATCGGCGCATTGGGCGTGAGATGGAACTCTTTATGATGTCTGAGGCAGGCCCTGGTTTTCCATTTTGGCTTCCCAATGGCATGCGGGTGCGCAATGCCCTCATGGCCTATTGGCAAGAAATGCAGGATCGCTATGGGTATGAGCAGGTGCAAACACCCATCATCTTGTCTCGTTCTCTTTGGGAGACTTCTGGGCATTGGGATCATTACCATGAGAACATGTATACCACCCAGATTGATGAAGAAGACTATGCGGTCAAACCGATGAACTGCCCGGGCGCTTGCTTGATTTACAAGAGCCGTCCACGGTCGTATCGCGAGCTTCCGCTCAAGTTAGCTGAAGCAGGCCTTGATCATCGTCATGAGCTCAAGGGTGCCTTGCATGGTCTGTTCCGCGTGCGTGAGTTTACGCAAGATGACGCACATCTATTCATTCGTCCTGATCAGATTACTGAGCAGGTAATCGATACTGCCAAGCTTATTACGGCATATTATGCGCAGTTTGGCTTCCCGTACCGCGTTGAGCTTTCCACCCGCCCTGCTGATTCCATGGGATCTGATGAGGATTGGGAGCGAGCAGAAGCGGGTCTGCAATCCGCTCTTGATGCCATGGGACTTGAATATCGCATCAACCCCGGTGATGGTGCCTTTTATGGTCCAAAGATAGACTTCCACCTTGAGGACTGCCTTGGGAGAACCTGGCAATGCGGAACCATTCAGCTTGACTTCCAGCTGCCTCACAATTTCCAACTTGAGTATGTAGACTCTGACGGTCAGAAGAAGCAGCCCATTATGATTCACCGTGCTGGCTTTGGTTCTTTTGAGCGGTTCATTGGCATGCTCACTGAGCAGTATGCTGGCAAGTTCCCCACTTGGCTTTCTCCTTTGCAGGTGAAGGTCTTGCCTGTTTCAGAAAAAGCACGGGACTATGCTCGCGGGATTACTGAGCGTTTGGTTCAAGCGGGGCTTCGTGCACGCTTAGACGAGCGTGATGAGAAGATCGGCTATAAGATTCGCGAGGCAAGAAGCCTTGACCGCGTTCCTTATATGCTCATTTTGGGCGAGAAGGAAGCAGAGGCTGGTACGATTTCTGTGCGTGATCGTACCAACGAGACAATATCCATGGAGCTGGACGCCTTTATTGCACAGGTTGTTAAAGAGGTTACAGAGCGTCGATAGGACACATGTGCTCTGTGTGCTACATAAGAGGGTATGGAGTTTGTTCGCCTTCCTTGTTTTGCACCCTTCTTCGTACGTTGTCTAACGATCAGCTCGATTTGTCTGCCCTTCCTAGCCTATACTGGTAGGTGCGTTGTATACCGGTTCAGTTACTGGATACCTACAGGAGGGCATCAATGGAAGGCAGCCAGCAAGGAGTGCTTGAGGCGTTGAAAACCTCGGCTCGCGCGCGTTCTGCGTGGATTGTCCCGGCTTCTCATACGGCTGGGTGTTTAGCTAAGCTTGCCTTGGTGGGGCCGGGAGATCGTCTCGTTGTATTTGCCGACGATGCGGTTGCTCGCTTTACTCAACAGTTTTCTGAGCAGAGCCTTGCTTTTGCTGCTGATTGCACGCCAGAAGCCTTTGTTCAGGCATCGCATGCCATGCCGGTAGGGGAGGCTCGTGAAGGGACTCCAGCGTCGTATGCCCATGCGCCGGGGCGGGCACACGGCCGCTTGTTCTGGTTTGTTAACTCAATTGGCGGGCGTGGCCTTCGCGTGCCCGATGTGCGTGCGCTGAGCCAAGAAGCTGCACGCATCGGCGCTCTGTTGATCGTTGATAATTCGCTTGCCACGTCTTTTGGGTGTCATCCGCTAGCCTTAGGAGCGCATCTTGTGCTCGAAGCGCTTGATCGTGTGGGACAAGGTAGGCTGTCTACCCAGCTTGTTGGCGTGTATGTTGCTCCGTCATTTCATAAGAAGGGCCGGCTGCGCTTGGCCGATCCGATGGCAGAAGAGGCCTATCGTTTGCTGACTATGAGGCTCGGGGAGCCAGGTTCTCATGCCTGTCAAGTTCTTGAGTTCGATTTTGCTACGCTCGCAAAAGGCTTGGAGAGCTTAGCTGATCGGATGCAAACGCATATGGATGGAGCGCGAGCAATCTCTGAGTATGTGAGCTGCCATCCATGCGTACCAGCAGTTTTCTATCCAGGGCTTGCTACTCATCCAGATGCCCATCATGCTCCAACAATTCTAGAGCATGGCTTTGGACCAGCACTTGATGTTGTGCTTGAAGATGCCGTATCGGCCGCACATTTTCTTGCTCATTGCTCCTCTACACATGTTGATAAGCCAGCAGGGGGTTCGTGGACACGTATGCACGCACGTGATGGAAAAGCAGGTTCGGTCGTTCGTATAGTTACTGGGCTTGAACATCCACTCATCGTATGCGAGGCGATTGAAGAGGCACTGCGGAGCCTGTAGCTGAATGTGAGGCAGCTGGGCATGCCTGGCAATGCCTCGAGACTCAGCAAAGCATCGAGCGGGATGCGAAGCGATTGGTCACGCCGGTAAGAGAAGTCGCATCGGTCAGGAACACAAGTGTTACTCGGATTGCTGCCTCAATGAAACGAGTCTGCGATCAGGAGTGCTTCGAGCCATGAGGATGCAGACGCTTTTTGTTTCTTTTTGGTGGCTCGGGGCAAAGAATATGGGAAGTTTGTCTACGCTCGTGTTAGATATGCAACAGAGTCGTTAACTGCACCATGCGCCGCCCATGCTTTGAGTGGCTGCGCTACAATGAAGCCAACTGTACCCATACTTTGAAAAGGAGCGCCATGGCCACGTTTTTCCCGGGAGTATCTCATACTTTTTCCGAGTACCTACTCGTCCCCGGTTACTCCTCGTCTGAATGCGTGCCCGCTAACGTCTCCCTCAAAACACCCCTAACCCGTTTTAAGCGCGGCGAGCAGCCTGAGATTTCACTCAATATTCCTATGGTTTCCGCCATTATGCAGTCGGTTTCTGGCACAGACATGGGAGTAGCGCTTGCCACCCAAGGTGGTCTGGCCTTCATCTATGGCTCTCAGTCTGCAGAGGATGAGGCTGCAATGGTGAAGGCGGTCAAGGATCATAAGGCGGGCTTTGTTGAGTCTGACTCTACCTTAACGCCTGACATGACCCTCGAGCAGGTTATGGCCTTGAAAGAAAAAACGGGGCACTCAACCATGCCGGTAACAGACGATGGAAGCCCGCGTGGTCGGCTGCTAGGAATTGTTACCAGTCGTGATTATCGCCCGAGCCGGGATGATCCTCAAAAGCGGGTCGCAGACTTTATGACACCTCGCCAAGATCTTATCGTGGGGGATCGTCATATTACGCTTTCTGCAGCGAACGACATCATTTGGGAGAAAAAGCTCAATGCACTCCCGGTGGTTGATGAAGCTGATCATTTGATTGGCATTGTCTTTCGCAAAGACTATGACTCTCATAAAATCAACCCGAATGAGCTCTTAGATGCTAATAAGCGTTATATGGTTGGCGCTGGTATCAATACGCGCGATTATGCTGAGCGCGTTCCTTTGCTTGTTGAGGCCGGAGCCGATGTCTTGTGCATCGATTCTTCCGAGGGCTTTTCCGAGTGGCAAAAGCTTACGATTGAGTGGATTCGTGAGCGCTATGGCACCGAGGTAAAGGTTGGCGCAGGCAATATTGTTGATGCTGAAGGGTTCCGCTTCTTGGCGGACTGCGGGGCTGACTTTGTAAAGGTTGGCATCGGTGGTGGATCCATTTGCATTACGCGTGAGACCAAGGGTATTGGTCGCGGTCAGGCTACCGCCTTGATTGATGTTTGCCGTGCTCGCGATGAGTATTTTGAAGAGACCGGCGTCTATGTGCCCGTATGCTCTGATGGCGGCATTGTCTACGACTATCACATGACCCTTGCGCTTGCTATGGGTGCCGACTTCATGATGCTTGGTCGTTATTTTGCTCGCTTCGATGAGAGCCCGACGAGTCGTGTAAACGTGAATGGCCAGTACATGAAAGAGTATTGGGGTGAAGGTTCGGCACGTGCTCGCAACTGGCAACGGTACGATCTGGGCGGTGCTGCCAAGCTCTCCTTTGTTGAGGGTGTGGACTCCTATGTTCCGTATGCAGGCTCGCTCAAAGATGGTGTCGGTGGCACGCTGTATAAGGTCAAGTCTACGATGTGTAACTGCGGTGCCCTCTCAATTAAGGAACTTCAAGAGAAGGCTCGACTAACCTTGGTGTCATCCACGTCAATCGTTGAGGGTGGAGCTCATGACGTCGTGGTAAAAGACACCCAACAAAGCGTGAGTTACCGATAAAAATCGCAGTTAGGAGTAGCACGTATGTGCGATAATCACGAGCCTCGGATCGCGGCTGCCGAGGGGAACTATCCTGCCTATGATGCCCATGCAATTGAAGAAAAATGGATTGAGGCTTGGGGTGCATCAAATCTTTTTGCAGCTGATGCGCGTGAGAGCACCGATCGTCCAAAGAAGTATGTCTTAGAGATGTTCCCGTATCCTTCGGGCGATCTTCATATGGGCCATGCTCGCAATTACACCATTGGTGATGCGATGGCTCGCCAAGCCCGCATGCGTGGCTTTGATGTCTTACATCCCATTGGCTTTGACGCCTTCGGTCTGCCAGCAGAAAATGCAGCTATCAAGCACAAGACCCAAGCTGCAGCTTGGACCTATGCCAATATGGATCAGGCGCTCGCTACCATGCGCCGCATGGGGTTTTCCTATGACATGGATCGCATGGTAAAAACCTGCGATCCTGAATATTACCGGTGGGGTCAGTGGATCTTTTTGAAGCTCTGGGAGCGCGGGCTGGTATATCGGAAGAAGAATCCGGTGAACTGGTGCCCGAGCTGCCAGACGGTCTTGGCTAACGAACAGGTCAATGAGGGTCATTGCTGGCGCTGCGATAGCGAGGTTGAAAAACGTGAGCTTGAGCAGTGGTATATCAAGATTACCGAATACTCTGAGGAGCTGTTAGATGACCTGGATCAGCTTGGTGGATGGCCTGAGCGTGTCCGCCATATGCAGGCAAACTGGATCGGCCGCTCAGAGGGTGCTGAGGTTGACTTTACACTCTGCGATGCTCAAGGTGAGCCAATTGCGGGTGAGGCAGGAAAGATAACCGTCTTTACTACGCGTGCCGATACGCTTTTCGGCTGCACGTTTTTCTTGCTGGCTCCAGAATACGCAGGTCTGGTAGAGCTGGTTCAAGGAACCGAGTATGAACAGCCCGTTATGGATGTGATTCAAGGGGCAAAGCGGGTCTCTCAGGTTGAGCGTGCCCAAGGTGAGGTAGAAAAGCATGGAGCGTTTACCGGTCGCTATGTGGTGAATCCGGTAAGCGGTGAGAAGATACCCGTTTGGGTTGCTGACTATGTTATTTCTGACTATGGCACAGGAGCTGTTATGGCAGTTCCTTGTGGCGACCAGCGTGACTTTGAGTTTGCAAAAAAGTATGATCTTCCCATTGTTCCGATCATTTTGAATGAGGATGACCCGCTCTTTGAGCGCCTGCAGCATGTGAGTGGCCGTGAGGTTGACCAGGTATCGTGGGATCAAGCCTATGCTGCAGAGGGCAGGCTCGTACAATCAGGTCCTTATACGGGTCTTTGCGGCGGCAAGCACTCAGAGGCTGAGCAGGCTGTGGTTACAGACCTTGAGAAGTCGGGTTTTGGTCGTCGTTCGACTCAGTACCGCCTGCGTGACTGGCTGATCTCTCGCCAGCGCTACTGGGGCAATCCCATTCCGGCAATACATTGCCCACACTGCGGCATTGTTCCGGTACCTGAAGATCAACTCCCGGTCATCTTGCCTGAGAATCTCGACTTGGCGGCAGGGGAGACCTTGGCTGAATCGCCTCAGTTTTATGAGACGACCTGTCCGGTTTGCGGGCGTGCCGCTCGTCGCGAGACCGATACAATGGATACCTTTACCTGCTCGAGCTGGTACTTCTTACGCTATACCGATCCTCATAATGCTCAGTTGCCTTTTTCTCGTGAGGCAGCAAAGCGATGGATGCCGGTCGATAACTATATCGGCGGGATAGAACACGCCATTTTGCACCTGTTGTACTCACGCTTCTTTACCAAGGCCTTGCGTGATATGGGGCTGCTCGATGTATCTGAGCCCTTTACGAACCTGTTATGCCAAGGCATGGTGAAAGATCAGCACGGTGATACGATGTCTAAGTCTAAGGGCAATGTTGTGCCCCCATCTCAGGTGATTGCGCCGTTTGGTGCAGACACGATGAGGTTGGCAATTCTGTTTATTGCCCCGCCTGAGAAGGACTTTAACTGGGATGAAGAGGCAGTAGCGGGTGCAAATCGCTTTATTAGGCGTGCATGGCGTACGGTTTGGGAGCTTGTCCAGCAAGGCGTTTCGCATACAGCCGTTGTCCGCGAAAATCTGGGTAAAGCCGAGCTTGATCTGTATCGTGAGCGCCATCGTACCTTGGCCAAATGCACCGAAGACTTTGACCGCCTGCAGTTCAACACCGCTATTTCGGCAATTATGGAGCTGGTGAATGCTGCCAATGCGTACTTGAATGCGGTTGCGCTTGGCTCGCGCAATGAAGCGCTTGCGACCCAGGTTGCTACCGACATTATTTCCGTACTTTCTCCGATCTGCCCGTTTGTGGCAGAAGAGCTTTGGCATGAAGCCCTTGGTCAGACTGAAAGCGTATATGGAGCCCCATGGCCTTCCTTTGATGCGGCCGAAGCTTTAACTGATGAGGTAGAAATTGCTGTTCAGGTCTTGGGTAAGGTGCGCGGGCGCACGAAGGTTGCTCCTGACGCGAGCCCTGACGTGATGCAAGCAGCAGCCGAGGCGGCAGTGGCTTCGTGGATTGAAGGCAAGCGTGTGGTAAAAGCAATCTGTGTTCCCGGCAGACTGGTTAACCTTGTGGTGAAATAAGGGTTTGTACTCGTGGAGTTTCGGTGTTGGCGCCGGGTCAGTTTGGCACTGAAATGCAGGGAAGTGCATAGGCTCTGACCTGCATGTGCTATAGTTTTACCAACTGAAGTTTAATCGCTGAGGAGTGGGGCAGCCGCCCCGCTCCTTTTTCATGAAGGGGAGGTGTTCTCTTGATAAAGACTCCGCTTGAGACCAAGATCCTGACGGCTCTTGAAGATGTGGCAGCAGATCACGGCATTGATATTGTTGATGTTGAGGTTGTTGGTGCCACGAAGGCTCCGTGCGTGCGCGTGCGTATTGATACGCTCGGCGAGGGTGGAATCACCCTTGATGAGGTAACGCAAGAGAGCTCGTGGATCTCTGAGGCAATTGAGGCGCTTGATCCTGTATCTGGTAGCTATACCTTGGAGGTATCAAGCCCTGGTATGGCACGACCCCTTCGTCGACCTCAAGATTTCATGGCACGGATTGGCCAGATGATTCAGCTTACAACAACTGCTCGAGAAGGGCGTAAGCGCTATCAGGGCAGCATCGTAGCTGCCGATGATTCGGGCATTGTTTTGCGTGTCACAGAGGGCACCGATCAGCGTTTTGAGTTTGATGAGATTCGCAAATGTAGTGTGAAGCCGGTTTTTGATTTCAAGCGCCAACAGGAAGGAAACTAAGATGGCATCAGAGATGATGGAGGCTCTTCTTGAGCTTTGCCAGGAGCGCCATATTGACCAGCTCTATCTTATTGACCGCCTTGAGCAGTCTCTAGCCAAGAGCTATGCCGAGATCTTGCGTCTTGACTGGGGTGCAAAGGTAACCATTGACCGTGCTACGGGCAAGATCTATGTGTATAAGCTCGTGCCCATTGATGACTCGATGGATGAAGAGGGCAACTACACCGAGTTTGAAGAGGTGGATGTCACGCCTCGTGATACCTCGCGTATTGCAGCTCAGCATGCAAAAGCTGAGATTAACGCTATTGTGCGCAATTCCATTCGCGAAAAGATCTATGAGGAGTTCTCTTCTCGTATTGGAGACCTCATTAACGGTACGGTGCTGCAGTCAACTCCAGACTTCACCATTGTAAAAATTCGCGAAGGAGTAGAGGCGGAGCTTCCTCATTTTGACCTTCGTCGTTTTGAGGGCGAGCGCGATGAGCGGCCTCGCGGTGAGCGCTATGGGCACAATCAGCGCATCAAGGCAGTCATCATTGATGTGCGTGATCCCAACTCAAGCCTTCCTCCGGTTCGTGGCGAGCACAATCGCCCACCCATCGTGATTTCGCGCACGCATCCGGCTCTTATTAAGCGCCTCTTTGAGCAAGAGGTCCCTGAGATCTATGAGGGTACCGTTGAGGTGAAATCAATCGCGCGTGAGCCTGGTCAGCGCTCAAAGGTCGCGGTTCATTCCCTGGATGATCGCCTAGATCCGGTTGGCGCGTGTGTCGGCCCTAAGGGCAGCCGCGTGCGTGCTGTGGTGGGCGAGCTTCGCGGTGAGCGCGTCGACGTTATTTTATGGAATGAGGATCCGGCAGTCTATGTCGCCAATGCCTTATCGCCGGCTAAAGTTACCCGCGTCTTGATCGACGAAGAAAAGAACTACGCTGGCGTTATTGTTCCTGATGATCAGCTTTCTCTAGCCATTGGCAAAGAGGGTCAAAATGCTCGTTTGGCGGCTCGCCTGACGGGTTGGCACATCGATATTAAGAGCGAGACCTTAGCGGCAGATATTTTAAAGAATGTTGCTGTGGCTGCAGAGACTCCTCAAGATCTGCTCGATGGATCTGAGGGGGATCTGGAGCCAGAGCGCTGCGCATTCATTACGGATTCTGGGGTTCGCTGCCGCAATCAGGCTCGTCCTGGCTCACGTTTTTGTGGCGTGCATGAGCCGCTCTCTGGTGGCGAGGATGCCGTGGAGGGTGTCGAGGATCTTATCTAAGCCCGTGTGTGTTCAGTTTGTATGCGATGGGCACGGGATGTGCTCGATTGGTAGGTGATGACCGTATGGCGAAGGTTCGTATTTCAAGCCTTGCTAAGGACTTCGGCATGTCGTCTAAGGAACTCATGGGGCATCTTGCAGAGATGAAGATTCCGGCAAAATCGGCTTCTTCCACGCTTGAGGATGCCTACGTGTCGATCGTAAAGCAAAAGCTTGCCCCGATTCTTGAGGCGAGAGCTGCAGAGGTAGAGGCAGCAAAAGAGGCCGAGCTTGCCGCTGAGCGTGCCGAGCGTGCAGCACAGGCTGCTGCAGCAGAGCGTGAGCGCTTGGCCGCAGAGGCTCGGCGTGAAGAAGAGCGCAGGCTCTCACTGGCCGCTCGCACTGCAGAGGAAACCGCGCGAGCTGTTGCGGCAGCACGTGAGGAAGACCAGCGTCGAAAGGAAGAAGCACGCCGTCGTGAGGAGGAGCTCGAGGCAAAGCGTCGCGCAGTTCCGGCCTCTGATTCTGGCTCTCGTTTCCGCTCCTTGCTTGACCAGATTGCCGCTCAAGAAGAGGTATTGAAGGAGCGTGAGGAGGCGCAAGCGCCCGCTCCCGAGCCGGAAGCACCTGCCCGCTCCCGTTCAGGCCGCGAGGGAGGCCAAAGCCGTCGTCGCTCCAACACGGCACCTGCAGTTCCTGCTCCGATGGATATGCCCGTTCCTGAGCGTCAGCCGAAGAATAAGAAACGCCGTGGTGCTAAGACCGAAGAGGATCACTACGCGCGCATGGCACGTGAGGCTGAAGAGTATAGTCGCGAGAAGGTTTTGGAAGAGGCTCGAGCTGCCGTTGAGGAAGCGACGCGCGAAAGTACGGGTCGCCGCCGCAAGCGTAAGGAGAAGCGTGAGCGCGAGGCTGCGCAGGCACAAGAAGAGCGCAAGCTCGAAGAGGCCATCGCTCAAGGCATTAGCCCTGAGGAGATGGATGCTGTCCGCGTATCTGAGGGTGTAACGGTTCAAGAGCTCGCTGAAGCCTTAGATGTGAGTGCCAACGATATTATTAAGCGTCTGTTCTTGTTAGGAACACCGCTTACCATGACCCAGTCTATGTCGAATGATCTCGTTGAGCTTGTGGCAGACGATCTTGGCCGCCAAATTAAGATCATCACGCCTGAGGAGGAAAACACCTTTACCTTCTATGATGATCCGGCAGATCTGGTACCTCGTCCGCCTGTGGTAACCGTTATGGGTCATGTTGACCACGGTAAGACTTCGCTTTTGGATGCCATTCGTCATACCGGCGTTACCAGAACAGAGGCCGGCGGCATCACGCAGCATATTGGTGCTTCCCAAGTTTCTATTAATGATCGCGTGATTACCTTTGTAGATACCCCTGGACACGAGGCCTTTACTGCCATGCGTGCCCGTGGTGCGAAGGTTACCGACGTGGTTGTCTTGGTGGTTGCTGCAGACGATGGCGTCATGCCTCAGACTATCGAGGCTATTAACCACTCAAAGGCTGCTGAGGTGCCCATCGTCGTTGCTGTGAACAAGTGCGACAAGCCCGAGGCCAATCCCGATCGCGTGCGTCAAGAGCTCGTTGAGTACGGCGTGATCCCTGAGGAGTGGGGCGGTCAAAACATGTTTGTCAATGTTTCTGCCAAACAAGGCCAGGGCATTGATGATTTGCTTGAGACCATTTTGTTGCAGTCTGACGTGTTAGAGCTCAAGGCCAATCCCGATACCTTTGCATCAGGCTATATTTTGGAAGGCAAGCTCGATCGTGGTAGAGGTCCGGTGGCAACGCTTTTGGTGAGCCGCGGTACCTTGCACGTGGGCGATGCCATCGTTGCAGGTCAGTGCTGGGGTCGCGTGCGCGCTATGCTCAACCCCCGTGGTGAGCAGGTGGAAGTTGCCAAGCCTTCTGATCCGGTTGAGATCTTAGGCCTCTCTGCTGTACCCGGTGCCGGCGATGAGTTCCGCGTCTTTGAAGACGACCGGGATGCACGTGATTTGGCCGATGAGCGTGCACTCAAGGCGCGTATTGAGGAGCAGAACAAGGTTAAGCATGTAACCTTGGAGACTCTCTTTGATGAGATGAGTCAAAACGAGCTCCGTGATCTGAATCTGGTGGTTAAGGCCGATGTTCAGGGCTCAATTGAGGCTCTGGCTGATGCCTTGGGCAAGATGGATCAGTCCGAGGTTCGTATCAATATCATCCACTCTGCCGTTGGTGCCATCTCGGAGACCGACGTTACCTTAGCAGCCGCTTCCAACGCGATTATCGTTGGTTTTGGCGTGCGTCCGCAGGGCAAGGCTCGTGACCTTGCAGAGAAGGAGAAGGTACAGATCAAGACCTACTCCATCATCTATAAGGCAATTGAGGATATTGACGCTGCCCGTATTGGTATGCTGAAGCCCACCGAGGAAGAGGTCACCACAGGTTCTGCTGAGGTACGCGACACCTTCCGGGTGCCTAAGGCTGGCCTCATTGCTGGTTGCATGGTCACCGAGGGTGAGATTTCCCGCGATGATCAGGTGCGCGTTGTCCGCGATGGTGTGGTTGTCTTCACCGGTACCTTCGGCTCGATGCGCCGCTTTAAGGATGATGTGAAGTCGGTCAAGGCTGGCTACGAGTGTGGTTTGGGTATAGATAAGTTCCAAGACATCAAGGTGGGCGACATCCTTGAGGCCTTTAAGATTGTCGAGGTCGCCCGCACTGAGTAGGGAAGTGATGGATCATGAAGCAAACGCCCGCTACGCGACGGCTCGCCCAGCAGCTCCAAGAGAAGCTTGGCTATATCTTACTGTTTGAGATTGCCGATCCGCGCCTTGAGCTGATTACGCTCACGGGCGTTGAGGTCACGGTTGACCGCAGTTATGCTCGGGTATTTATCAGCTGTGATCCGACTCACTATGAAGAGGCCATGGATGCCCTTGAGTCAGCTCGAGGGCATATCCGCTCAATTCTTGCACGGAGCCTTGACTGGCGTCAGACTCCTGAGCTTGATTTTCGAATTGATCGCTCAGCTGATGAGGCAGAGCGGATTGGTCGTGCGCTCGAGCAACGTCCTCAAACCATTGACATCGAAAAAGATGAAGATGGGTACCCCATAGTGGATCATCAAGCTCATGAAGCTGAAGGTTCTCATGAAAAGGAGGGCTCTCTCACTCATGAGCACTGATGCTTGTCGGGGCGGTCGCTGTACTGCCCCGGAGACCTGGACCTCTGCAATTGAGCACATTGCTCAAGCGCGGACCATTGCCATCTCCGGACATACCAACCCTGATGGAGATGCTCTCGGTTCGTGCTTGGGGCTCGGTCTCTCGTTGCGTGGCCGCTATCCTGAAAAAGATATCGTGTGCCTTTTGGCTGACAATGCCGAAGTTCCGAGGATCCTTAGGTTTTTACCGGGAGCTTCTGAGATGATTCCAGCAGCTCACTATGACGGCATACCCGATTTATTTATCTCGGTTGATGTGCCCATTCTTGAGCGTTTGGCTGATTCTTCTGCAGTGGCTCGTCGTGCTCGTCGTGCTCTTGTGATCGATCACCATCCCGCACGAGAAGAGTTTACCGATCTGGTGGTTCGCAAAACGTCTGCAGCGGCTGCTGCAATGTTGGTGGCTGAGCTCATAGATACAGCGGGCTTTCCCTTGGATGCCAATATTGCAACCTGCTTGCTCACCGGCATTGTTACCGATACCGGTCGCTTCCAGTATCAAAATGCAGATGTTGCTGCCTTTGCCTGTGCATCCCGCCTGCTCGCGGCCGGTGCTGATCCTGCCCGTATATCGCTTGAGGTCTATCAGAGTCAGCGTCTTGAGTATTTGCGACTTGAATCCATTGTGATGGGTCGTATCAAGACAGTGTCTCGAGGCCTCGTGGCTTATAGCTATATTCACGCGATGGATCTCACTGAGTGCGGTGTGACCTCAGAAGAGTGTGATGGGCTGGTCGATATCGTCCGTTCAGTTTTAGGCATTGAGATCGCACTATTCTTAAAAGAAGTTGAGCCTGGCGAGATTCGTGGCAACCTTAGAAGCAAGGGCTCGCTCGATATCTCCCCGGTTGCTCGCGCGCTTGCAGGTGGTGGTCACGCGGCTGCTGCTGGCTTTACGTATCGTGGCTCGATTGAAGAGGCCTTGGACGAGATTTTGCCTCGCTTAGATGAACTCGTTCGGTCGGTGGAGTCGCCGACGCTAACCGAGGCGTAGGCTCATGGCTCGCCACCGAATTCCTTCAGCGCTCAATCTTTTGTTGGGTGTTAACAAGCCTGCTGGTATGACCTCACACGATGTCGTCGCTCGTGTTCGCCGAGCGGTGGGTGAGCGCCGCGTGGGGCATGCTGGTACGCTTGATCCAGCTGCAGAAGGTGTCATGATTGTAGGTATTGGTCAGGCAACACGACTTCTGGGCAGGCTCACCCTTGATTCAAAGCGCTATATCGCAAAGATCTGCTTTGGAACAGAGACCGATACAGATGATGGTGAGGGAGCTGTCATCCGTACAGCCAGTGTTTTAGATGCCGCACGAGACCCTGAGTATGCCAGAGAGGTGCTTGCAGGGTTTTGTGGCTCTCAAGATCAGGTGCCACCGGCATTTTCTGCTATTTCAGTTGATGGGGTTCGTTCGCATCGCTTGGCTCGTGCCGGCAAGACCCTTGAACTTGAGCCTCGCAGGATTGTGGTCTACCAAGCTGACCTTCTCAGTATTTCATCTGAGGATGATACCGAACTTATTTGGACGGTCGGCTTTCATGTGAGCAAGGGTACGTATATTCGCTCACTTGCCCGTGATATTGGGCGCTCACTCGGTAGTGCCGCTCATCTTTCAGCGCTCATGCGTACCGCATCGGGTTCGATTTCACGTACTGATTGCATAGCGCTCGATGAAGTGCATCCCTCTTCTGCTCGCCATGCTGCCTTGGATCCTATTGAAGCTTTAGGGTTACCTACGCTCACGCTGACAGAAGATGAGTTGGTTGATGTCCACCATGGAAGACCCCTTGCGCGCAGAGCTACGGGCTTTGTTGCCTTGCAATTTGCCGGCAAGCTCCAAGCGCTGGGGCGAGGAGAGCCAGCAGGCCTTGCGATGGATCTGGTTTTTCCCGAACCCATTGAGGGGGTGCGCTCATGACAGCGCCTCAAAGCCGCGTGAGCGTAGCTGAGCTTCGCCGAGACTTCATGGTGGGTGGCTCACAGGCACCTGTTTTTAATCCAGCAAAGCATGCAGACTCGCGTATTCCTGCCACGCTTGCCATCGGGGTATTTGATGGGTATCACCGGGGACATCAGCGCTTACTCGCTGAGGCGTTTCGCGATGCGCGTCGTCGATCGGTGTCTGCGATTGTGGTGACTTTTGACCCTGATCCAGATGAAATACTGAGTTCGATCCCAGCAAAAAAGCTCTTGGGCAACGACGCTCGAATCGATCTGTTGGCACGATCAGGTGCTGATGGCGTGGCTTGCCTGCCCTTTACCCATGCGCTTGCTACCCTTGATCATCGGGCTTTTTTTGAAGATGTTTTAGGCACTGCCTTAGACATAAGATCAATCCATGTTGGAGCTGATTTTCGCCTTGGTCGAGGGGGAGAAGGAAGTGTTTCGGTCATCCGAAGCTGGGCTCAAACGGTAGGCATTGAGGTTGTTGGACATGAGCTGCTCTTGGAAGACGAAGTGCCTATTACCTCAACAAGGATTCGTTCGCTGATTGAGGCAGGGGATCTAGACGCTGCTGCACGTTTGCTGGCTCGCCGTTATTCAATTGAAGGTGTTGTTGAGCGCGGCCGAGGGGAGGGTCGCGCCATGGGGTTTCCGACCGCCAATATTGGCCAGCGAGCAGGTCAGTTGCTGCCCCCTGATGGTGCTTATGCGGGCTGGGCTCAAACGCCCGATGGCCTAGTATGGCCTGCGGCGATCAATGTTGGTATCCCGCCCATGTTCGCTCATGACCCGGCTTCTGCGAGCTTAGAGGCAACGCTTCTGGGTTTTTCTGGAAACCTCTATGGATCGTCGTTGAGGTTGGTATTTGATACGCGCTTGAGACCGTCTCACGCCTTTGAGATGCGCGCCGAGCTGATTGAGGCTGTGCAGGCAGATCTTGCTTCCGTACGTGCGCGTTTGGGCGACGACGCCTACGATATTAGTTTGAGAGGGGAGGAGCATTATGATTACTGATGAGGATCGCGAGCGGGTACGCGCTGCTACAGATTTGGTAGAGCTGGTACAAGAGACTGTTGAACTCAAGCCTCGTGGCAGGGAGTTTTGGTGCTGCTGTCCCTTTCATGGAGAAAAGACCCCAAGCTTTCATATCATCCCAGCAACTCAGGTCTGGCATTGTTTTGGCTGTGGAGAAGGCGGAGATGTCTTCTCTTATGTGATGAAGCGTGAAAACCTAAACTTTCCTGATTCCATTCGCTATTTGGCCGACCGCGCTGGTATCGAAATACATGAGGTGGGTTCTGAGCGCCCCTCTGGCTCAAAACGAGCTCGTCTGCTTGAGGTTACCGATGAAGCGCGTAGCTTTTATCAGATGATGCTGATGCGCGGCAAAGACGGATTGGGGCGGGCATATTGTGCCGAGCGTGGACTATCGGCTGAGATTTGTCGGAAATATCGGCTGGGATATGCACCTGGTCGTGGTGCTTTAGTAGCCCATCTTTCATCGTTGGGTTTTACTCCGCGTGAGATGCAAGATGCCGATGTTGCCCTGTCACGCCGAGGTGGGCTTACAGATCGCTTTTTCAACCGCTTGATATTTCCGATCTTTGATGAACAAGATCGAGCGATTGGTTTTGGTGGCAGAATCATCGGAGAGGGACAGCCCAAGTATTTAAATACAGCAGAGACCTCGCTCTTTCATAAAAAGCGCAATCTCTATGGCTTTAACTGGGCAAAAGAGCATATTGTTGCTCAGGATGAAGCGATTGTTGTTGAAGGCTATACCGATGCAATCGCGTGTTGGGAGTCAGGTATTGGCAACGTTGTTGCTACCTTAGGTACCGCACTCACCGAGTCCCACGTTAAGGCCTTGACGCGGTTTGCGAAACGTATCGTCTATCTCTTTGACGGGGATGCTGCAGGTCAACGTGCTGCTGAGCGAGCAATTCAGTTCATTGAAGAGGCTGATCTTGATCTGCGTTGTGTGATTTTGCCTGATGATCTCGACCCGAATGATTTCATACATGAGCGGGGAGGGTCTGCCTTACAAGAGCTCATAGCAGATGCAATGCCGCTCATGGACTATGTGTTTTCTCGCCTTGAAGATCGTGTTGATGTGAGCACGCCGGGCGGGAGAGCTCATGCGCTCGAAGAGGGGCTTCGCCTCATATATCCGCTCCGTTCAAGCTATTTGATTGATTCGTACTATGTGCGCATTGCCGATCGCTTAGGTGTGGATGCAGATCTGGTTCGCCAAGCTGCTCCGCGTGTATTTAGAGAGGTGGGTCAAGCAGAGGCTCGAGCTCAGGAACGTGAGCGCAGATCTGAACAGGCGAGACGCTCTCGTGAGACTTTTGCGCCGAATGAGTATCCGAGCAAGCCTATAGACTCATCTTTTGGGACTTATCCAGAAGATCCTGCATATAGCGATTCGTCCCATACCGATGCCGCAGGAACTGTCGCGTATGGGGGAGGTTTGAGCGGCGCTGTGCTCACGGATGTAGAGCGGCGTGCTCTTGCTTGTGAGCGCGAGCTTTTAACGATGCTTACCACGTATCCGGATTATCTGCGACCGTTCTCAGATCAAATTGGTTCTGTCTCATGGATTGATCCGAGAGGCGAGGCCATCGCTTGGGCGGTGCTTGCCTGTCCTGAAGGTACTGATCCAGCCGCTGCAATGGAGGCAGCGCGGGCTGTATGCCCAGAAGCAGCTGAGCTCGTTTCTGCCGGTACTATCTCTGGAACGAGTGCACATCCTACCGATACAACCATTGCCTTTTTGCTTGATACGCTTGAGTTGTATACCGTTCGACGTCTCATTCGTGCGGCTCAGGGACGTCTTAGAACAGATGCCAGCTTGGATGCAGATACGCGTCGCTCGCTCACCATTGAGGCAACTCAGCTTGCAGCAAAGGCTCGTGAGCTGAAGCGCAAGATTGAAGAGGTTGCTGACCCTTTTAAAGGCAGCTCCTAGCCTGTCATGTGTGAGTTGTGAGTACGAGTGTGGTCATTCGTGAGAATCGGCAAGACCCAGTAAGATCGAGCGCCGATATGGAAAATACCCATCGTGTGCATACCGTGAGTACTTGCAGGGTAGAGGATGAACGATTACAGTGGGAGGTCTCTGTGACCGTGAGGGGAGAATCCGTGCCAAAAAAAACCGTGAGCTCAGGAGCCGAACTTGATTCTCGCATTGCCAAGCTCATGCAGCGAGGAGCTGAGGACGGTACCGTCACCGAGGACGATATCCAGATCGCCCTCAGAAGTATTGAGGTGACTGACGAGCAGCTCGCCGGTGTGTATAAGGCGTTTCGCACCAATGGAATCGAGATCGTTTCTGCTGGAGAAGATGAGACTCGCGATGAGGACGATGTAGATCTCGACGATGACGATGAGTCCAGCGAAGATCATGACATCAAGGTTGCCAAGATGGCAGATGCTGAGATGTCCGCAGAAAAGCCCAAGAAAAAGCCTCGCCAACGTACCACGCGTTCTCGTGCCCGCACGCGCGGTATCGACGCTTCAACGGTTATGTTGACCGGAGATCCGGTTCGCATGTATTTGAAAGAGATCGGCAAGGTCGATCTTTTGAATGCTGCCGAAGAGGTAGACCTTGCGATGAAGATAGAGGCAGGTCTTGAGGCAGCAGATAAGCTCGAAGCAGCAGATGAGGGTGAGCTTAAGCTGACCCGCGCCGAGATGCGCCGTTTGAGCCGTGTGGAGCAGGTAGGGCTTGATGCGAAGCAGGCGCTCATCAGCGCTAATTTACGTCTCGTTGTTTCAATTGCTAAGCGCTATGTTGGTCGCGGTATGCTTTTCTTGGATCTTATCCAGGAGGGCAACTTAGGCCTTATTCGTGCGGTTGAAAAGTTTGATTACGAGAAAGGCTTTAAGTTCTCCACCTATGCAACTTGGTGGATTCGCCAGGCCATTACCCGCGCTATTGCCGATCAGGCTCGTACCATTCGTATTCCTGTACACATGGTAGAGACCATCAATAAACTCGTTCGTATTCAGCGCCAGCTCCTCCAGGATCTCGGCCGCGATCCAACTCCTGAAGAGATCGGCGCTGAGATGGATATGAGCGCCGAGCGCGTTCGTGAGATTCAAAAGATCAGCCAGGAGCCGGTAAGTCTTGAGACGCCCATTGGCGAAGAGGAAGACTCGCAGTTGGGCGACTTCATTGAAGATGTGCAGGCGGTGGTTCCACCTGAGGCTGCAAGTTTTTCAATGCTGCAAGAGCAGCTGTGCCAAGTGCTCGACGGCTTGGCTGACCGTGAGCGGAAGGTCATCGAGCTTCGCTTTGGCTTAGCAGATGGTCACCCACGTACCCTAGAAGAGGTTGGTCGCGAGTTTGGCGTGACGCGTGAGCGTATTCGTCAGATCGAATCAAAGACCTTAGCAAAGCTCCGCCATCCGAGCCGCTCGAGTAAGCTGAAAGACTATATTGAAGGCTAGCGCGTAGCTGTGTACATCTGAGTGTATGTAAAGCCGATGAGCTGCGTTTCTCATGACGTAACTCATCGGCTTCTGCTTGTAAGACAGAGGGCTCATGTGGACATTATTTTGAGCTTGAAAGTTCTTTTACCAGATGATGTCTTTGTGCAGCGCAGGTTGGTCTGGAAGGAGTGAAAGCAAAAACCCGAACCCACCGGAGATGGATTCGGGCTCATATAAGCTGGCTCCCCGGGTAGGGCTCGAACCTACAACAGCGCGGTTAACAGCCGCGTGCTCTACCATTGAGCTACCGAGGAATCGGGCTGCAATCACGCAGCGAAGATTAGTATACGCATCTTCCAAAAGACCGCAAGCCCTAATTTGCAATCATCCAAATCTTCGCTCGCGCTCACACCCTTCGTTTATTCCCAACCTTATCGCAATACGTTCTACTCACTCGGAAACTTTACGAGCGTAAAGACAGGGATAGGCCTGTCTGTTGTGTGAGCGCATACGAAGAGAAAACGGCGCGCTCCTCTCTGCACCAGGAAGCTTCACTCACCGATAGGTGCACAAGCTCAACGGAAAAATTTTTCTCGCTTTGCGCATAGGTACAAACGGATCTTTCGTGCTACAATCGCTTCGACCTTTAAGCGTCGGTACGAGATACCCGCAAGGCACCTATAGCAGCTGCGCGCTGCCTCCCTCGCGATGTCTCGCCTGCGCAAGCGGTCGGGCATTATTTTTTGATTCGGTTCAAGCTTGCCGGATCAGGAGAGGGAAGGAGTTCGATGGGAACCACCGCACCCAAGGCAATCGTCATGGATGACGTTGCTATTTCGCGGGCGCTTACGCGCATTGCCCACGAGATTATCGAGCGCAATGAAGGCCTCGATGATCTGGCGATTGTAGGCATCGTTACCAGAGGCGATATCTTAGCTCACCGCCTTGCCGAGCGCTTGAAAGAGATTGAAGGCATTGAGGTGCCGCTCGGTAGCCTTGATATCAGCTTTTATAGAGATGACTATCACACCCATATTGCTCCTGAGGTGCATGCTACCCATATTCCTTGGGATATTGACCAAAAGCGCATCGTGCTCGTAGACGATGTCTTGTTCACCGGAAGAACCATCCGTGCTGCCTTGGATGCCATTATTGATCTGGGTCGCCCACGTGCAATTGAGTTGGCCGTACTGGTAGACCGTGGCCATCGAGAGCTTCCGATCTGCCCTGATTTTGTGGGCAAAAACGTCCCATCATCGCGTAGTGAGAATGTCCGCCTCTATATGGAAGAGGTAGACGGACGCACAGCAGTTGAGATCTCCGAGGTGTTACCTGGAGCTCGCATTGGCTCAGCACCGCTGGGAGGGGAGTAGGTCTATGGCTTTTCATCATAAGCATCTGATCGATATCACGGAGTACAGCGATACCGATCTGATGACGATACTCGATACAGCTCGTGCGTTTAGCCAGGTCAATGAGAGGGCTATCAAAAAAGTTCCCACCTTGCGCGGTAAAACCATCGTCAATATGTTCAACGAGCCTTCTACGCGCACACGAAGCTCATTTGAGCTTGCAGAAAAACGCCTCTCTGCCGATACGATGAATTTTGGCGGTAGCTCTACGAGTACCGTGAAGGGCGAGAGCCTGATCGATACCGTGAAAACCCTCGATGCTTATAAGATTGACTGCATTGTTGTTCGTGATAAGCATGCCGGAGCCCCTCATATTGTGTCTCAGGCAAGCCCTGCTTCGGTCATCGATGCCGGAGATGGTAAGCACCAGCACCCCACTCAGGCTCTTTTGGATCTCTACTCCATTCGTGAGCATAAAAAGAGCTTCGAGGGACTGCGCGTGGGCATTGTAGGCGACATTGGGCATTCCCGCGTGTGTGGCTCTTTGGTTCCTGCATTAAAGATCATGGGTGCTGAGGTTGTTTTGGTAGGCCCCGGCACCTTGATGCCGGCTTGTCCTGAAGCGTTAGGCGCAGATCAGATTGCCTATGATCTTGATGCGATTCTACCAGACCTCGATGTGGTCTATATGCTCCGCGTTCAGCTTGAGCGCATTGAGGGTGCACCCTTTCCTAGTGTCCGTGAGTACCATCGTCTCTTCGGTTTGACAAAAAATCGTGAGCGTCTCATGCGTCCTGATGCCATTATTTGCCATCCTGGCCCGATTAATCGCGGCGTTGAATTTGATAGCTATATGGCTGATCATCCTGATCGCTCGGTCATCCTCGAACAGGTCTATGCCGGTATCTGTGTACGTATGGCTGCATTATATCTACTCCTTGGAGGTGCTGATAATGGGCTTTCTGCTTAAAGGTGCCCATGTCGTGGATCCCGCTTTAGGCATCGATGACGTGTTAGATGTTCGTATTGAGAACGATCGCATTGTTGAGGTCGGCTCTGAGCTTGCTGCAAGCGATGGAGCAGAGCTCCTCGATTTTTCAGGAAAATACTTGGTACCAGGTTTGGTGGACATGCATGTGCACCTCAGAGATCCCGGGCAAGAGTATAAGGAAGATATTGAATCGGGCACTCGTGCTGCTGCAAAAGGTGGCTTTACTGGGGTGTGCTCTATGCCCAATACCGATCCTGTCACCGATACGGGCTCGGTCGTAAGCTATATCTTGGCTCGTGCTGCTGAGGTTGGGCATTGTCGTGTCTATCCATCGGGCGCTATGACACACGGGCTTGGTGGCGAGGCGCTCTCAGAGATGGGTGACATGGTTGAGCGCGGGGTTGTTGCCTTTACCGACGATGGTCGAGGAATTCAGGGCGCTGGCATGGTTCGTACCTGTATGGACTATGGCAAGATGTTCGACAAAGTTTTTATGAGCCACTGCCAAGATGAGAGTCTGGTGGGTGCTGGTCAAATCAACGAAGGTCCTGTTTCTACCAAACTAGGACTTGCTCCATGGCCAGCCGAGGGCGAAGAGATCCAGATTGCCCGCGATATTGATATGGCGCGCTTAACTGGAGCCAAACTCCATATTCAGCATATTACGACTGAGCGCGGATTAAACCTGGTTCGTGCAGCGAAGCAAGAAGGCTTGCCGGTTACCTGTGAGGTGACCCCCCATCACCTCTTGCTATGTGATGAAGACATTGATAGAACCTACGATACGAATCTCAAAGTCAATCCACCCTTGCGCACCAAGGCTGACCTTGCTGCGCTGCGTGCTGGCTTGGTTGACGGAACGGTCGATGCGCTGGTAACAGATCATGCACCTCACGCTGCCTGGGAAAAAGCTCGTGAGTTCGCCCTGGCACCGTTTGGAATGACCGGGATTGAAACGTCGCTCGCACTCATGCTTACGCACTTTGTGAAGCCTGGGATCATTGGTTTCGATCGGTTAGTTGAGCTGATGTCAATTGTGCCACGTCGAATTTTGGGCATTAAGCAGGTGCAGATCGCACCTGGATCCCTTGCAGATATTACGGTCTTTGACCCTACTGTAGTGTGGACAGTTGGAGCGGATGGCTACGAGTCTAAATCTTCTAACTGCGCATTTCATGGACGTGAGCTGACTGGTCGTGCTACCGATGTCTTTGTTGGTGGAGCGATGAGCTTGCGTGAGGGGTCGATCGTCTAAGGGCACCTTCACATCCTTAGAGTACCATGTGAGCTAGAAAGAGCTCGGCCGTCGCCGTCGGTCGAGCTTGCTCATCCACGAGAGAAGGAGGGACGGATGCCCACACCCTCGCCGGCACGGGTTCATGAATTCACCGTCGTCACAAACAAAGCTGTAGGCGAGAATATTTTCTCATTAACTATCAAAGCACCACGTCTGGCAGCGATGCTGCACCCAGGCCAGTTTATGAATCTCCAGGTGCCTGGCAATGCCATGTCACTGTTGCGGATTCCCTTGAGCTATGCCGCTGCAGATCCTGAGGCAGGGACCGTTGAGCTTTGGTATGCCGTGGTAGGAGAGGGTACCCAGCGGCTCTCTGAGATGCGCCCCCATGCTACCTCTTCCATCTTGGGTCCGGGTGGCCATGGATGGTCGGTTCCAGAGGATGCGAATGCATGCCCGCGAGCACTCTTGGTAGGCGGCGGTATCGGTATTCCTCCGATCGTGTGCTTAGCGCGTGCCTTGTCTGAGCGCGGTATTAGCTTTGACGTTTGCCTTGGTGCTACCACTGCTTCAAAGCTCGTTGGCGCAGCTGAGATAGAAGCTCTCAGCGGTTGTGGTGAGCTGCATCTTTGCACTGATGACGGATCCTTAGGTTCTCGAGCATTTTGTACTGATCCAGCAGCCTTGTTGCTCTCTGGTAAGCGGTATGCCTATGTAGCCACGTGTGGGCCGAGCCCCATGATGCAAAAGGTTGCTGAGGCATCTGAGCGTGCGGGCGTGTACTGCGAGGCCTCCCTTGAGCGGATGATGAGCTGTGGTTTTGGTGCTTGCGCAACCTGTGCTGTTGAGACCTCAGATGGTATGAAGGGTGCCTGTATGGCAGGGCCGGTATTTGATGCGAGCAAGGTGGTGTCCTGGTGAGCGCGATCAAGATGGCCGTCAATTTTGGCGGCGTAGCAATGAAAAATCCCGTGAATACGGCAAGTGGAACCTTTGGGTTTGGCTGGCAGTTTGCTGATCTGATGGATGTCTCCGCGCTCGGCGCGATTACCACCAAGGGCTGCGCTGCCACGCCGTGGCCGGGAAATCCTGCCCCACGAATGACCGAGGTGCGCGGCGGCATGATGAACTCCGTCGGTCTTCAAAATCCCGGTGTCGAAGGGTTTGCAGCAGAGGCAGGTCCTTGGCTGAAAGAGTTGGCCGATACGGGCACCCGTGTCATCTGCCAAGTGGCGGGTCATTCCACAGAAGAATATGTACGTGCTCTTGAGCTTTTTGTTGAGTTGTGCCCCTGGGCATCAGGATTTGAGATTAATGTGAGCTGTCCTAATCTTGCAGCAGGAGGTGTGGCGTGCGGATCCACACCTGAGGGCGCAGCTGAGGTTATGCGAGCTTGTCGTGCCGTTACTGAGCGGCCACTTTTTGTAAAGATGGCACCGGTGCGCGTTCCTGAGATTGCTCGCGTGCTTGAAGCTGAGGGTGCCAATGGTCTGACCCTCATCAATTCAATCTCTGGTATGGCTATTGATGTAGAGACACGTCGTTCAAAGATCAGTCGGCCAACAGGTGGCTTGTCTGGTCCTTTGTGCCATCCCATTGCGGTTCGTATGGTTTGGGAGGCGGCACGCGCTGTTTCAATTCCCATCTGCGGGGTGGGCGGCATTATGACCGGAGAAGATGCTGCTGAGTTTATTCTTGCTGGTGCAACCTGTGTTTCGGTTGGAATGGCAAATCTCATTGAGCCTGATGCTGCAACCCGTATTCTTTCTGAGCTTGAAGCGTGGGCGCGTCGTCAAGGTGTGTCTGACATCACCGAGTTGGTTGGAGCACTCGAATGCTAGAGGGAAGCGTACGCGATCAGATCATTGTTGCTCTTGACTGCGACCATGAGCGGGCGCTGAGCCTGGGTCAGATGTTGGCGGGCAAGGTCGGCTGGGTAAAAGTTGGCATGACGCTTTTTTATTCAGCAGGGCCTGCCATCGTTTCTCAGTTCAAAGACTTAGGCCTGAAGGTCTTTGTAGATCTGAAAATCCATGATATTCCTCATCAGGTTGAAGGTGCCGTGCGCGCCGCAGCTCTAACCGGCGCAGATCTTATGACTGTGCATGGGCTCGGCGGCTCCTCGATGCTGAAAGCTGCACGTAGAGGTGTCGAAGCTGCTGGAACTGATACGCGCCTCATTGCAGTAACGATTCTTACCAGTATGGATGAGACGGCTCTTCGCGAGATCGGGGTTGATACACCGCTTGCTCACGAGGTGGATTGCCTCGCTCGCCTCGCGCATGACTCAGAGATGGATGGCGTTGTGTGCTCACCGCAAGAAGCAGCGCGCATGCGATCACTCCTTGGTGCTCATGCGTGGGTGGTAACGCCTGGAGTGCGGCCTCAAGGGGCGTCTGCGGGCGATCAGAGCCGGATTGCAACACCGGCTCAAGCGGTGGCTTTAGGTGCGAGCCATATTGTGGTTGGTCGTCCAATCGTTCAAGCAGACGATCCCGTATGTGCCCTAGAAGGTATTGTTCGCGAGCTTTCATCCAGCTCAGAAGCGGTATAATGGATTTTGAAGTGTATCCGATTAGCCCTGTTTTTCTCGGGTATTTATCGGGTTCGTTCTATGGAATTGCTTCGTCTGGACGACAAATCCCCTGCAAAGGTTGAACTTTGCCCAGGGTTCGTCTACTCTAGGTGGGCGTTACTGGTTCAGGTGCCAATCTAGCTGGCATTTCCTAACCCTCAACGTTCGTTGGCCATTTGACATTGGAGGTACCCATGGCTCTTCCCCAGCTCACCGACGAGCAGCGCAAGGCTGCCCTTGAGAAGGCTGCTGCCGCCCGCCACGCTCGTGCAGAGCTTCGCGAGAAGATCAAGAAGGGTGAGATCTCCCTCGAGTCCGTCCTGAACTCGGATGATCCCATCGCGTCCCGTATGAAGGTTTCTACCCTCATCGAGTCGCTGCCCGGTTACGGCAAAGCCAAGGCTGCCAAGATCATGGATGAGCTTGGCATCTCTGCTACCCGCCGTGTTCAGGGTCTCGGCGTTCGCCAGCGCGAGCAGCTGCTCCAGCAGCTCACCAAATAAGTGAGTTCTCGCGCGTCAAAGCTCTTCGTCATTTCAGGGCCGTCAGGCACAGGTAAGGGAACGCTCGTTGCATCTGCACGGAAGCGTCTGCCACATCTGGGTCTGACGGTTTCCGCTACCACGCGGAGCCCTCGAACTGGCGAGTCGGATGGTAAGAATTATTACTTCTTATCTGAAGAAGAGTTCTCTCATCGAGTTGAGTCTGGAGCTTTTCTTGAGTGGGCGTATGTGCATGGGAATCGCTACGGAACACTGATCTCTGAGGTTGAAGCAAAGCTTGCTCGTGGTCATTCACTGATTTTGGAGATTGATGTTCAAGGGGCGCTTGCGGTTAAAGAGCGCTTTCCGGATGCGGTTCTTGTCTTTATTGAGCCTCCGTCGCTTGAGGTCTTACGTGAGCGGCTTTCAGGTCGCGGTACGGAAGCTGCACCTGAGCTGGAGCAGAGGCTATCCGACGCGAAGCATGAGCTTGAGCTTGCATGCCACTATGACGCACGTATTGTGAACGATGATCTATCCCGCGCAACAGATGAGCTGGTAGAGCTTATCGGCGTATACGAAAGGCAATAAACACATGTCTGTTGTTAAGCCAGCCATTGATGGACTGCTCGATCGAACCGAGAACAATCGGTTTTTGCTTGCCGCTCTTGCAAGCAAGCGCGCCTGTGATATCAACAGCATGCTGCGCGATCAGCATAGTCGTGTCTTAGCTGTTCAAGATATTGATGACATTACGGTCGCTCTTTCTGGAAAAGACACCATCTCCATGGCCATGGATGAGATCGCCTCGGGCGATATCTCGTATGACCGTGAGATCTTTGATGCAGCCTTGAGCGGCCGCTCTTCCTCTGAGGCGTAAGGCCACCTGTGAGAGATCGAGTCTGCCTCGTTCATTATCACGAGATTGGGCTAAAAGGAAAAAATCGTAATCGCTTCGAGCGTATCCTCATGGATAACTTGAAGGCGGCTCTTGCTGCCTTTTCGCTTGAGGCTATTGAGCGTATCTCTGGGCATATCTTGCTTTCATTTACAGATGAGTCAGAGCCGGAGGCTGCGTTACCTATTATCGCAAAGGTTCCCGGTGTTGCTCGAGTCTCTCTTGCGTTTCGCTGTGAGCGCTCGCATGAAGCCTATGCCGCAGCGGCGATTGAGGCTTTGCAAGAGTTCGGTGCCTTTACGAGCTTCAAGGTGAGCGCGAAGCGCTCAAACACCGATTACGCGATTCCCTCGATTGACATGAATCGCCAGGTGGGAGAGGTACTTTGTAATGCCTTTCCCAACAAGCTGGTAAAGATGCACAAGCCCGATGCCACGGTGCATGTTCATGTCGTGCAGGGCAAGGCCTTTGTATACGCAAAAAGCGAGCGCGGCGTTGGTGGTTTGCCACAGGGCAGCGCTGGCAAGGTTGTAACCCTCTTATCTTCTGGAATTGATTCTCCGGTTGCAACCTGGATGATGGCTCGGCGTGGTGCGATTCCTGTTCCCGTTCATTTTTCTGGACGGCCGCAGACTTCAGATGAAAGTGAATACCTTGTGCGCGATATCGTAGAAGCGCTTGCGCCTGCGATTCAGATTGGTCGCGTGTATGTCATCCCCTTTGGAGATGCTCAGCGTGAGATCTCCCTTGTGTGTCCAGGGTCTTTACGGGTCATTATGTATCGCCGAATCATGTATGCAGTTGCTGAGCGTATTGCTCGCCTTGAAGGCGCGCGTGCCCTTGTTACCGGCGAGAGTTTGGGACAAGTTGCTTCTCAGACGCTTGAAAATATTGCAGCTGTTGATGAAATGGCCTCAATCCCGGTGCTGAGACCCCTGATTGGTTCTGATAAGCAAGAAATTATTGATCGGGCGCATCAGATCGGTACCTACGAGCTTTCATGTCAAACTGCTCCTGATTGCTGCACCCTGTTCATGCCGCGACGCCCAGAAACTCATGCACGCCTGCAAGCTGTTCATGAGGCCTGGAATCAATTTGATCATGAGGCCATGATTGAAGACCTGGTTGCTCGAGCTGAGCATAGTGACTTTTTTGCACCGGTCTATCGGCCACCTCGCGAAGCCTAATCTTTTCTACTCAAGCTCTTTGCTCAGCATAATTTGAATGCTGATCTCTTGCGAGGCGCTCGTTTGGGGCGTGATGCCGTTTGCTGCCTGTAGTTGCGCTCAGAGTTTCATATCACTTCAGCTCCCATGAGGCTTGCCTCATGAGGGAGTGGAGCAATCTGTGAGATGCTCGTAAGAGTGGTTGGCACTTTTTTATTTTGAATATGAGTTCGGTTCTCCTTCATGCAAGGATGGCATGAAGGAGGGATATGTATGCAGGTACCCGGGCTTCAAAGCAAACTCACTCGGCGTATTCGTCTTTGGATACGCAAGCATCTTCCACTGTCCATCATGCTCGCCGTAGGCCTGCTGCTTGCCTTGGGCTTCGGTATTGGATCTGCGCTCAACGGGTCTGGCCGCAGCTTGGTCATAGAGCGCAACCGAGATGAGGAGGCGGGCAGCTCTTCTGAGCGAGCAAGCGGGCGAGAGGGGAGTGGGCAGGGTCAGAAGCAGACAGATGATTCTCAATCTCAGCCTTTGCTACTGGTAGACATCGGTGGTGCGGTCATGAATCCAGGCTTGGTGCGGATTGCTGCAGGCTCGAGAGTTGCTGCTGCTATTGATGCAGCGGGAGGCCTTGTAGAGGACGCAGATATCGATGCAATTAATCAGGCAGCACCGGTTGCTGATGGGCAAAAAATCATCATTCCAAAAGTAGGAGAAATACCTCCTGAGGCGTCTCAAGATCAGGGGGCCCAGACACGATCCTCGGCTTCGCAGCAAGGATCTGATCTCATCAACATTAACTCAGCTGATGCATCGGAGCTTGAGACCTTGCCTGGTATCGGGCCTGCTACTGCAGCAGCAATTGTTGACGACCGCAATCAGCGAGGGCCATTTGCCACGATTGAAGACATTATGCGGGTGAGCGGCATTGGTCAAAAGCGGTTCGAAAAGCTGAAAGCAAGGATTATTGCATGAGTGCGCGTGAGGATTTGACGCTGCCGCCGAAGCCTTATCTACCGCTGAGCTTGGCTGGAAGTATTTCTGCCATGCTTTGTGCTGCTTTTTTTACTGAAGCTGCTTGGAGAGATGTTGTTGAGCAGAAGGCTTGCAATCCACTCCCAGTAGCGTTGACAGGTATGGCCTGTCTTTTAGGGATAGGCTTACTGTTTGCTCTCGTTTACGTGAAAAGAAGAACTCCTCAACACATATCTCCGCCCCAAAGTGCTCACGCAGGCCCTGATTGCCCTCAGCTGAGCAGGAGTGCAGAAGCGGTACATGAGGCGGCAACAGTGGTGCCGGATGCCTTGCATTGCCAGCGGCCACGAGCTGGTTGTGTATGGATACGTCTTTGTTACTGGATGCTTGCAGGCGCTGCTATCGCATCGGTTTCCTCAGCACTGTGGATGCATCACACGGCACAAGCCTTGGATGAACTTGAACACCTGTCAGCCTCAGAGCTGACGTTTATAACCGAGGGAGATCCCCAGCCATCTTCTCGAGGCATGCGTATGCGAGCTCGAATAATGTACAACGAACAAGAGATCGGTGCCGCTGTTTTACTGCATGATGCAGCGGTTGAGGCAGGATCTACCATACAGGGAACGGGAAGGTTGAAAAGGCTCGAGGATACTCCCTGGGCTCGATCGCGCTTCATGCGCGGTGAGCTTGTGGTGGTTGACTTGATAGCACCTCACGTGCGTACCACATCTCATCTGAGCCTTATATCTAAAGCGCGCACGCGGATGCTTGAAGTGATCCAGCCAGATCGCTCACAGGGGAGAGCCCTTCTTGCAGCAGTAATCTGCGGAAGAACGACTGAGCGTGCCCAGACAGATCTTGGCCGCAATCTTGCTGATGCAGGCCTGGCACATCTTGCCGCAGTATCCGGAAGCCATCTCGCTATTATCGCCACGCTCACCAGTGGCTTTATAACTCGGCTATCTCATCGCAGGTGGCTCCGCGCTCTTCTTTTGATCCTCCTGCTTTTAATCTATGCTTCTATGACGGGATCAGCTCCATCTGCTATGAGATCACTGGCGATGGTTGGAGCAGCTTCACTAGCAAGCCTCGGGGGTCGGCGCTCTCATACGCTGTCAGGTCTTGCCCTCGCAAGCCTCGTATTGATTGGCTTGCATCCGGCTACCGTGCATGACCTTGCCTTTCAGCTCTCAGTTGCAAGTGTATTGGGAATTGCGCTGGGCTATTCGTATCTCGCGTATATGCTCGAATCAATTCGAATTCCTCGCTTCCTCGCGCGCTCACTTGCGTGCTCGCTTGCGGCACTCATCGCATCTGCTCCCATAGCTATTCCCGCCTTTGGGCGCATTTCACTCATTTCTCCGCTTGCAAATCTTATCGCAGCTCCTTTGATGGCTGTGATGCTGGGTCTTGGTATGGTATTCATTCCACTTGCTGCAGCCATCGCGCCACTGTGCTCTCTGGTGGAAATTCCCGCTGCCCTTGCCAATGGATTAGCAGTGCTTGCATCTGTGCTTGCAAGCCTGCCCTTTGCCTCGATTGGGCTTAAACTGAATGCGAGCATCATGGTCGTGACCTTTGGTCTCTTGGCTCTTGCTTGGTGGCAATGGAGGGCACGCCCGCGCATGTTTGCATATGTGAGCATAGCGATCCTTGTGGTCTTGCCTCTCTGCATCCTTGTGCACCAACGATTTTTTGCACCTGCTTCAGTCGTGGTGCTTGATGTAGGCCAAGGAGATGCGATTCTTGTTCGTGATGGATCGGTTGCCATCTTAGTTGATGCAGGAGTTGATCAGGCCTGTGCTCGCGCTCTTGCCCGCCAAGGAGTCCTGCATCTCGATGCTGTCTTTATTACGCATTGGGATAAGGATCATTGGGGCGGGTTGCCAGAGCTTTTACGTGGCGTGGTGGTTGACCGGGTAGTCGTGCCCAAAGGAGCAGCTGAGCTTGCTCCCCAAGAGTTAGTTGAGCGCCTACCCTGTAGCATCGAAGAGGTGAGTCTTGATGACCGCATTCATGTAGGAAGCTTTGTATGTAGGGTTGTGTGGCCGCGCGAACGTGTGCAACGAGCTGGCAATGATGAATCGCTGTGCTTAGATGTTACGTATGAGAACGATGAAACCTCCCTCCGAGTCTTACTCACGGGCGATGTTGAGCTGGAGCAAGAACGAGTCTTTTCAGAAGATATTGGAGATATTGATGTGCTAAAGGTCGGTCATCACGGATCGAAGGCCTCACTTGATCTGGACCTCTTAGAAGAGCTTACATGTGAGGTTGCAGTTGCGAGTGCGGGGGCGAAGAATCGCTATGGCCATCCCAGTCAAGCGTGCCAAGACGCAGTTGAAGCGTATGGAGCTTTATTTTTCTGTACGATTGATTCAGGGGATATTGAACTGTTTCCTGGGGCGGCTGGTGTGCGGGTACGTACGAGTCGAGGTGATCTGACGAGCTTGGTGCGGTACCATACAAGACACGTACAGCCATCAGCTCATGCACGTCTTACAGGGAAGGCACGACCTACACCAATGCTTATTGCTCAAATGACACGCTGCCGGATTTCTCCTCATCAAAATGTGCGACTCCGTGGTTTTGTAGGAGTTGATCATCTATGAGCGCATCAGCAAAACAACTACTCCCGGTGTATTTGGCCTTGGGTCCAGATGAGCCAAAGCGCGATCGCGTGCTCAGTAAAATGCGTGAGCGTTTAGCTCAAACGGGCATGGCTGATTTCAATATTGATGAGCGGGATATGCAAAAAGATCAAGCCGTTGATGATCTCATTTCTTCGCTGAATACCCTGCCGATGGGCGCAGCCTTTCGGCTCGTGATCCTCACGGGTTGTGATCGTCTCACAAAGGCCGTGAGCGAACCGATTGTTTCCTATCTTCATGACCCTTCACCAACGACCGTTTTGCTCCTCACTGCCGATAAGCTGGCAAAAAACACCCGCCTGTATAAGGCGATTGCTGCGGCGGGAAAAGATGCGATTATTGACTGCTCGCAAAAGAGTGCTCGAGAGCTACCGACCTATCTGGTACGTATGGCTCAGGGCATGGGTCATAGGTTAAGCCTTCCTGCCGCAGAAGCCTTGATTGATCGTGCCGGAGATAATATGCGTCTTTTGCGCAACGAAATCAGCCGGCTTGCCGCACAACTACAAGGTCGTCCGATTGAGCTTGAAGATGTGGAGCGCTTGGTTGTGCGGACTGCTGAGGCGAAGCCGTGGGCTTTGTTAGACGCTGTAGCTGCTCGTGATCTGCCTCGCGCACTCGAGATGCTCGCACTTCAGCCTGAGCGATCAGAGATTCGCATCTATGCTTTGGTTGTGGGTCGAATCCGCGAGCTCTTAGTTGCTCAAGCGCTTGATGCTCGTGGGCAGGGGCGTTCTTTGGCTCAAGCTTTGAAGGTGCAGGAGTGGCAGGTGAGAAATCATCTCCGCTGGGCAAGAGCATATACCACAGACGAGCTGATCGCTGCCTTGGACGCTGCTGCAGAATTGGAGCAAGCACTGAAAGGATCGCGGGACTCTCAGGTAGCTTTGCGCCTTTGGATCTCTCAGACCATCTTGGGCATGCATCGCTCGTGAGCGGGATCGCGAGTGCTAGCACGAGTAGCTACGAAAAAGGGCTCCGATGGAGCCCTTCATATACTCAATTGAACGCTTGAGATAAGCGATTTTCACGACTGTTCACGCGAGCCATGGTATGGCATAGGCATGAGATGCGTACCTTAGAGGGAGTTAACCAGCTTCTGAACGCCGCTCTTGCGGTTCGCAGCCTGGTTCTTGTGGATGACGCCCTTAGCAACAGCCTTGTCCAGTGCACGATAGGTGCGCGTGGCAGCAGCAGCGGCCTGCTCCTGATTACCCGCCTCAACGGCTGCACGGACGTGCTTTACCAGCGTCTTGAGCTCGGAGCGAATGGCCTTATTGCGGACGCGGGCCACCTCACTCGTGCGGATGCGCTTCTTCTGGGACTTGATGTTAGCCACTTTCTTAGCTTCCTTTCGCGATCAGTATCCGTTTGAACTCCGGACTCGAGACACGGTTCCGTTGAACAACCGGGGATTGTACCATGCTTTGCGCTGCTCGCAAGCGGAGGCACTGTGGATTCAGCATGGGTACCATGAAGTGTGCACGATGCATACGCACACATTCGATTCAGATTCGCTATTATTACTTCTATGACTACTTTTGATACTTCACACATTCGGAACTTTTCCATCGTCGCTCATATCGACCATGGCAAGTCCACCATTTCGGATCGTATCCTCTCGCTCACCCGTACGGTGGAGGAGCGCGATATGGCCTCTCAGCTGCTCGATACTATGGATATCGAGCGTGAGCGGGGGATTACGATTAAATCAAATGCCGTCCGCGTTATGTATGATGCAGACGATGGTGAGACCTATCAGTTCAACCTGATAGATACACCTGGCCATGTTGACTTTACCTACGAGGTTTCACGCTCGCTTGCAGCGTGCGAGGGCGCGGTGCTTGTGGTTGATGCGACGCAAGGCGTTGAGGCACAAACGGTCTCGAATGCTAACCTCGCTATGAATGCCAATCTCGATATTGTTCCAGCAATCAATAAGATCGATCTACCCAGCGCTCACCCCGATGAGGTTCGCGCTGAAATCGAAGATGAGTTGGCAATTCCTGCTGATGACGCGGTATGTGTCTCTGGTAAAACCGGTGAGGGCATCCACGATTTGCTTGAGGCGATTGTGGTGTTGGTTTCTCCGCCAACAGGAGATATAAACGCACCGCTTAAAGCACTCATTCTCGATTCGTATTTTGATGAGTATCGCGGTGTTGTTGCGATGGTGCGCATCTTTGATGGATCAATCACCAAGGGCGATGAGCTCCATATGATGCAGGCCAATTACGATTTTTTGGTAGACGGAGTTGGTGTCAAACGCCCTGCTGAGACCCCTGTTGATGAGCTGAGTGTGGGCGAAGTTGGTTTTGTAGTGACCGGTCTCAAGGATCCTGAGGCGGTGCGCGTAGGAGATACGCTCACAGGCGCATCCCGTCGCTGTCCGGCTCCCTTGCCGGGCTATCGAGAGGCAAAGCCCATGGTATATACCGGGCTTTTCCCTATCGACAATAAAGACTACGAGAATCTTCGCGATGCCCTCGATAAACTCCACGTGAACGACCCGTCTCTTGTTTGGACACCTGAAACCTCAGCAGCCTTGGGCTTTGGCTTCCGTGTTGGCTTTTTGGGTCTATTGCACATGGAGGTCGTGAAGGAGCGTCTTGAGCGTGAATTCGATTTAGGTCTTATCGCTACCAGCCCCAGTGTTGACTATCATGTTTTTAAAACTGATGGAGACATGATTGCGGTTCGGAGTCCTCAAGATCTTCCTGAGCCGGTGAATATTGAGCACATTGAAGAGCCGTTCTTAAGGGCTTCCATTATTTGTCCGCCTGAGTTTACTGGTGCCGTGATGCAGCTCGCTATTGAGCATCGAGGCATTACCACCGATATGGTTCATCTGACTGAGCGCTCAGTTGAGATGCATTTTGATATTCCCTTAGCTGAGCTCATTTTGGACTTCTTTGATCAGCTCAAGAGCCGCACGAAAGGCTATGCATCTCTAGACTATGAGTTCTCGGGTTATCGTGAGGCAGATCTTGTTCGCCTCGATATTTTGCTCGCAGGAGATGAGGTTGACGCGCTTTCCTTTATTGTCCACCGTGATAAAGCTTATGCGCTTGCGCGTGGCCTCTGCGATCGCTTAAAAGAGATCATTCCACGCCAGCTCTTTGAGGTACCTATTCAAGGAGCGATTGGTAACAAGATTATTGCTCGAAGCACCGTGAAGGCTCGACGTAAAGACGTGCTTGCTAAGTGCTACGGTGGCGATATTTCCCGTAAGCGCAAGCTCTTGGAAAAGCAAAAAGAGGGCAAGCGTCGTATGAAGGCGATTGGCTCGGTTGAGGTGCCCCAAGAGGCCTTCTTAGCAATTTTGAAGGTAGATGACTAAGCGGTGGCAGATGCCTCCCGCGCTCTGGTAGAGCGTCTCAGCCAAAATTCTTTTATGCTCGCACCTATGGCTGGTGTGACCGATGCTGCCTATCGAATTATCTCTAGAAGACATGGCGCTGAGCTGGCCTATTCAGAAATGGTTTCGGTGGCAGGTCTTGCGTATGCCAGCGAGAAAACCTGGGAACTTGTGGTGCCCGCAGATGAAGAACCCGATATTGCCGTTCAGCTTTTTGGTGCAAAGCCTGAGCAATTCGGCCCAGCTGTTGTAGCAATCCAAGAGCGTCTTGGATCCAAACTTGCTCTGATCGATATCAATATGGCCTGCCCCGCCCGCAAGGTTCTCACCAAGGGGGAGGGGGCGGCTCTGATGGATGACCCTGTGCGAGCGGCAAAGATCGCTGCTGCCTGTGTGCGTGAGGCTCAAGTTCCCATTACGGTCAAGATGCGTCGTTCGCGCTTGGCGGGGTCTGTTACCGCGCCCGATCTTGCTCAGCGTCTCGAGCAAGAGGGTGTGGCTGCAGTTGCTGTGCATGGGCGAAGTGCTACCCAGCTCTATACTGGCCAAGCTGATTGGTCTGTTATTGATGCGGTAGCCGAGCGTGTAGCGATTCCGGTTATTGGTACCGGAGATGTATTGAGTGCTGCCGCTGCAGTTGACATGCTTACAACAACGGCGGCGTCGGCTGTGTTTATTGCACGAGGCAGTTATGGCAATCCATGGATTTTTGAGGATGCACGGGCGCTTCTTGCAGGGCAGCAGGTACGCGAACACAAGACCGTAGATGAGCGGCTCAATGCTTTAGAGGACCATCTCAATCTTTTACATGATTTGGGTGGCCATATGAGGAAGGCACGCAGCTTTTGCGCTTGGTATCTCAAAGGTATGCCTCATGCTGCCGAATGGCGGGCTCGTTCCGTCCAATGTGAGACCTTTGAAGATTTCATACGTCTCGTTCAAGCGGTGCGCTATGCAGCCAAAACCTATGCACATGACATGACCGTATGATATCTCTTAGCTTCACCGCACTTACCTCAGTCTATCTGCACATTCCTTTTTGCGCTGCACGTTGCAGATATTGTGACTTTGCCACAGAAGCTTGTGGCTCAGATCTGAGCCTGCCGCACGCTTATGCTCAAAGCCTCACACGGCTCGTGAGAGAAGCTGCAGATCTTGGAATTATTGGTCAGGTGCGTACTGCCTATATTGGAGGAGGTACCCCAAGCCTGCTTGGGAACGACAGGCTCGCCGATCTCGTAGCAGCGCTTGCTTCACTTGCAGCTTATGACCAGTTTGAGTTGAGCTTTGAGGCTAATCCAGAATCGGTTGATGAGTATTTGCTCGGTGCTGCGCATGGTGCAGGAGCAACCAGGGTATCTATTGGCGTGCAGTCGCTTGAGCCTGCCGCACTTTTAGCGCTTGGTCGCATTCATACTGCCGAGCGAGCACGCCAAGCCATACGCCTAGCTGTTCAATCAGGCCTTTTGGTATCAGTCGACCTCATGTGTGGGGTTCCCACCGCAACTGAGGCAGGACTTGTTTTAGGGATCCAAGAGGTGATTGCTGCAGGGGTGGGACATATAAGCTGCTATCCGCTCATGATTGAGGAAGGAACGGAGCTCGAGCGTCTCTGTGAGCGCGGGATCATGCCCTGGCCTGATGATGACAGTGAGGCTCGTGGCATGCAGCTTGCAGCTAAAACTCTTACCGATTCGGGTTTTGCTCGATATGAGGTTGCAAGCTATGCCAAAGACGACCAGCTTTGCAAGCATAACTGTGTGTACTGGACTGGAAAGCCCTATCTGGGGCTGGGAAGTGCTGCAGCAAGTATGCTTGATCGAGCGACCTATGAGGGTTTGCGCGTTCATATCCCAGGGCTGCCGACCGCTCCCGCTTCGGCCCAGCGCTTCCGCCTTGCCTGCACCAGTTCACCGCGTGAGATTATTGCAGCGCATTCCTTGTCTGATCTGAGGTTTAGTGTGGAGATGCTGGCTGCGCGTGAGGCTCTGGCAGAAGATCTGATGCTTGGCCTTCGTATGACTCGAGGAATTTCTGCTGAGCGCATACGCCGGGCTCAAACGGTGATTCCGAAAGCTCTGCTTGAATGTGCCTGTACCAAAGCGATAGAGCGTGGGCTTGCCCGATCTTGCTCAACGGGCGGCCTCATCCCAACTGAGCAAGGGTGGTTGTTGGGAAACGAGCTCTATGGGCTTTTTTGGGATCTAGCGCACGATGATGAATAGAAAACTATAGTTCCGAGGTTAGCGCAACATGTTGCGATAAGTTTTAGAAAGCTTAAGAAGCGCTGCGATAAGGTTGGGAATTAACGAAGATTAAGTTGCTGCAGAAAAACGGAGTTAAGTATTAGCATTGTTCATTAAATAGATTATTTTCTTTAAAAAAGGAGAGGGGTAATTATGGGTCATAAATGATTACTGCTAGCCTCATATATCTTTAAACTCGGTGCTTTTATTTCCGTTGCGACTGGTGTTTATTTCTTGCAGGCTGACAACGTAGTTCTCTGGCGTATCGCATTATCTATTTTTGCTTTTTTCGAATTAATCGCTCTTTTAATCGATGGTTTTAGCATTGCTAAAGTAGGTATTGGCAAAAGGAGCTAGAGAAATATTTAATTTGGCGATATCAAGCAAAGCTGTTAGGAGGGTTGGATTATATAAAATAGTTATCTACTGCATGGAGTCGAAATGTCAAATCTGAATACGATCAGTCGTCGTAGGGCTATTTCATTTCTACTTGGTGCAGGGCTCTCAGTCTTTTCACTGAGAGTGTGGGGCGATACTGTTTCCGATTACGCTTTTTACGAAATAATTTGTGGATTGCAAGATCGATTTGTAATTAATAAATATAAGAATAGTATTTCCCGTACGTATTCAACTTGAAGGTGAGGTCAGCCGAGCTCGTGGCCGGTATGAATGAAAAAGACTATTACGCTTTGTTGGGCGTGCCCCACGATGCAGATAAGCGGGCAATTCAGAAGGCGTTTCAGGCAAAGGCTCGCACCCTTCATCCTGATGTCAACCATGCTCCTGATGCTGAGGAGCGATTTAAAGAAGTCTCTGAGGCCTACGCTGTCTTATCTGATGATGCGAAGCGTGCTCGTTATGATGCTATGCGTTCAGGCTCGCCCTTTGTGGGAACTCCCGGCCGTGCTTCTCAAGGTTTTGGTGGAGGAGACGGGTTTGGTGGCTTTCCATTCGGAATGCCCTTTGATATGTCGGGCTTTTCTCAGCCACGTGCTGTCTATAGCCCCCGTGCTGGTGCAGATATAGTGATTGAGCTCGATCTGTCTCCTGCCGAAGCGCGCGCAGGAGTTCGTCGCGGGCTTACGTATCAAAAATATGAGTCCTGTGAGGTCTGTGGCGGCTCAGGCTCCACCTCATCTGAGCATGCACATCCTTGTCCTACCTGTTCTGGAACTGGTTCTATTTCTGTTGATCTTTCATTTTTGTTTGGCGGGGGAGCCGCTCAGATGCGCTGCCCGGAATGTGGCGGCTCTGGGCGTGTTATCCAAGAGCCCTGCTCGGCATGTGCCGGTACCGGTCGGCATGCGGTTACGTCTGAGCTGGTTGTTGAGTTTGCTGCTGACACCCACGATGGTGATGTCATTCGTCGGCGTGGTGAGGGGCATGCAGGAACCAATGGGGCGGCACCCGGAGATCTTATCGTTCGTGCCCGTGTTGCTGCTGAGCGCCTTGAAGGCAGAGCGCTCAGGGGCTTTAGTTTGACCGGTATCGCATTGCCGTTCTTAGGACTTGGATTAATTCCTGGCATGGCTCCCATATTGGTGATGATGAGCCTGATTCCTTTGATTGCAGGTATTGCAGGAATCTTGAGCGCCGAGCCCTTTCGTCGTCCCTTGCTCTGGTGGCGGCGCGGTGCAAAGACGCTGTTGCAAGGTGCGGCCAATAGCCTTATGTGGGCTTTCATCTTAGCTACGCTCTCTACGTGCATGCATCCGGGCGTCAATCGTTTTGGCTCGTAGGCAATCAACAAGGTAATAAGTTGGGTATACAAGCTTTTGTGAGCATACTGCCTGCTGTTTTTTCTACATGAGTTCTGCAGGATGAAAAGGAGCGCCGCTGTGTCGCAGACAAGGGATTATTACGAGGTATTAGGTGTTGATCGCGAGGCTGATCAGCGAACGATCAAACGAGCCTTTCTGCGCCGTGCTCGTGAAGTTCATCCAGATGTGAATCAGGCTGCCGATGCCGAAGAGCGATTTAAAGAAGTGAACGAAGCATATTCGGTTCTTTCTGATGAGCAAAAACGTGCTCGGTATGACCGGTATGGTTCGGTTGATGGCTCGGGCATGGGTTCTGGCTATGTAGATATCTCCGATATCTTTGGTGGTATGGGGATGGACGATATCTTCTCTTCCTTTTTTGGAGGTGGAGCGCAGACCAGATCCGCGCGTCGTACTCACGGGCGTGATATGGCCGTCTCGCTTACGGTTAGTCTCGAAGAGGCGGCAGCTGGTACAACAAAGACGGTCATCTATGATCGCTTGGCTCCTTGTGAGGCGTGTGAGGGGAGCGGAAAGCCGGAAGGAGCAGAGGAGCGGCCGTGTCCTACCTGTCATGGTTCAGGCTTTGTTACCACGGCACAGCGTTCAATCTTTGGCACGGTGCAATCAAGCGCTCCCTGCCCTGATTGTGACGGTTCAGGCTCGGTGATCGATACTCCCTGTGAAGAATGCTCTGGCCAAGGTTGGGTACCTACGCACGAGAGGATTGAGGTTAAGATTCCTGCCGGCATCTCTACGGGTCGTCAACTTAGAGTACAGGGTGGTGGAGAGGCAGGATATCGCGGGGCTCCTGCTGGTGATCTGCTGGTAACCATTGAGGTGGCTGAGCACGAGCGCTTCCAGCGCCACCACGACGATTTGATCTTTGATCTTACGATTTCAATGGCAGATGCTGCGCTCGGTCATACGGTTACCATCGATGGCATCTTGGAAGGCGAGTGCATTGAGTTTGATATTGCTCCAGGTACGCAGGTGGGAGATACCGTCATTCGTGACGGCTATGGCATGCCCCGTTTAGGTGGAGGCGGCTCTCGCGGTCGGTTGATCGCACGTATTTTTGTAGAGATTCCCCGTAAGCTTTCTGCAGATGCTCGTCGTCTCTTAGAAGAGTTTCAAGTGGCAATGGGCGAGCACGATGCTCATAAGCCTACGGTCGGGGAGCGTATTCGCCACGCCATTGATGACATGATTGAGTAGAGTCTATGCTACCGTGCGTGAGCGTTATTAATTTAGGCTGCCGTGTTAATCGTGTTGAGACCGATCGCATTGCAGCTGATTTTGCTTCAGCTGGATTTCCAATCGTTGAGGATCTTCACGCTGACCTCGTGGTAATTAATACCTGTGCGGTAACAGGGGAGGCAGAGGCAAAAACACGGAAGGCAATTCGGCGAGCCTTGAATCTTCCACGAACTCCGCTCGTTATTGCAACGGGATGTGCGGTCAATCTTCATGCTGAGGCCTTGCGAAGTCTTTCACATCGCGTCATAGCCGAGCCGATAAAAACACGAGTTGTTTCTGCTGCTCGTAAGGCCTTGAGCCTTAATGAAATGTCACATCCAGATGCGCCTACATCGTATATGCCATCTGGTGAGCTTGCTTCTGGTGAGCGAGCGGGGCTGATCCGTCGGGCACGTCCTGGGGTTAAGATTCAAGATGGCTGCAATCATCGGTGTAGCTTTTGTATCGTCTGGAAGGCTCGAGGTCCTGAGCGCTCAGAGCCGCTTGAATCAGTGTTGAGCGAAATTGACGCGTTAGTCGATGCAGGCGCTGCTGAGGTGGTGCTTACCGGTGTCAATCTTGGAGCATATCGCGGTCTTGACGCTCAAGGCAGACAGAGATCCTTAGCCCAGCTCATTCAAGAAATCTTAAGTCGTACGCAGGTTGGCCGCGTGCGCATTTCTTCCATTGAGCCTATGGATATTGATGATGAGCTGATCGAGCTTATGGGCAGCGAGAGTGAGAGGATCGCTCCATTTTTACATCTTCCGATTCAATCAGGAAGCACGACCGTGCTTCGTCGTATGGCACGTCCCTATACCGATACTGATCTTTTGCAGCTCGTTGATGCTATTCGCTCCTCAGTGCCCCAAATTGCGCTATCAGCAGATGTGATCTTAGGCTTTCCAGGCGAAACTGATGAAGAGTTTGCCTCGACGCATGCCTTTTGTGAACGCGTTGGGTTTTCTCGGCTTCATGTGTTTCGCTATAGCCCACGTCCGGGCACGGTAGCTGCTAATCGTCAAGATCAAGTAGAGCCAGCACTTGCAGCGTCTCGTGCTGCTGCTATTCGTGAGCTTGCTCAAACTATGACGCTTTCAGATGCGAAAAAGCGTATTGGAACCGTGGAGTACGCAGCAATTGAGGATGGACGTTGCGGGACGCTCGGCTCATTTCATCGTGTTCGTATAGAAGGCACGGAAGAGCTGTCGCTCAACCATTTGATTCCCGTTGCTATCATAGGATGTGATGAATCAGGTGTGCTCATAGGAATGCCTGCACACGTATGAGGGGGACTCAGTGGATGTAACGACCGTTCGCTTACATATTCCAACAGGAATTGATCCAGCAGATATTACCGGCCCTCATGATGCGGTCTTGCGAGCGCTCGAAGCTCAAACGGATGCCTCCTTAGTGGTGCGAGGAAGCGATATTGTCATTTCGGGCATGACTGATGAGGTCGAGACGCTCTATCGCTTGTTTACCCAGCTCTTTCAATCAGCTAAAGATTCAACACCTATAGCTCCTGATGACGCTGTCTTGCTTTTAGGCGATATTCGTGCTCATGAAAGTTTTGCAGCTGGCCAAGCAGACGATGTGCTTTTAACGTTTCGCGGGCGGGCAATTCGTCCGAAAACCCTTGGCCAGCGCAGATATGTTGAGGCCATTCGTTCGCATACCATCACGTTTTGTACAGGGCCTGCAGGTACGGGAAAGACCTATCTAGCCATGGCTATGGCGCTTGGTGCCTTAAAGCGGCGAGAAGTTGGCAAAATCGTTCTTACACGTCCGGTTGTAGAAGCAGGGGAGAGCTTAGGCTTTTTGCCCGGAACGTTAGAAGAAAAAATCGATCCGTATATTCGCCCTTTACTGGATGCTTTGTTTGATCTCACTGATCGGGAGCGTGCTCAAGAGCAGCTTGAGCGAGGCATGATTGAAATTGCTCCCTTAGCATATATGCGCGGACGTACCTTAAATGATGCCTTTGTCATCTTAGATGAGGCTCAAAACACCACGCCTGAACAGATGCGCATGTTCCTCACGCGACTGGGCTTTAACTCGTCTTTTATTGTGAACGGCGATACCTCGCAGCGCGATCTTCCAGGATCAGTAAGCGGTCTTTCTGGAATCGATAAGATCTTATCGGGTCTTGACGATATTGCGTTCGTAGAGCTTGGACGCTCAGATGTTGTTCGCCATCGTTTAGTTGGTCAAATTGTTGAGGCATATGATGCCTTTGATGCTCGCCAAGAGAGCTCAACAGGCAGGGCAAGGAGGCGGCCTTGAGCGTAGAGATTGCCGTAAAAACTGAGACAGCGCTTCCGATACCGACTGAAGAGATTTCTCAAACTATTGCAGTGATTTTTGAGATGTACCAAATTCCGCAAGACGCGACCATATCAGTTGGCATTGTCGATGTGCAGGAAATGGCTGATCTCAACCGCGCCTGGCGATCCATGGAAGGGCCGACTGATGTTTTGGCTTTTGAGGGTGACGACCTGGAAGAGATCTTAGAGCTGAGGCAGACCCTTCACGAGGAGATACCCATTGAGCTTGGAGATGTGATTTTGGCTCCAGATGTTATTGCCGCTCAAGCTCCGGAGTTTGGCTCCACTCCTGCAGAAGAGTTTCGCCTCATGCTTGTGCATGGTGTATTGCATCTTCTGGGCTATGATCATCTCATCGATGAGGACGCTGAAGAGATGGAAGCAGAAGAGTTGGTCATCTTGCAGCGCTTGGCTGAGCTTCGAGGTGAGGATCCCTTGTGTGTGAGGATCGGTCCTACTACCCGTCATCTCTTTGATAAGCCCGACATGTATGAGAGGGAGGCAGAGTGATCCCAGGATCTGATCGCGATCATCCTACCTTTATTCGCTCATTTCGGTTTGCGCTCGAAGGTATTGGCATCGCCATTAAAACTGAGCGCAATATCAAAGTTATGCTCGGAATTGGAGCGGTAGCACTCATCGTATCTGCGTGGCTTGCTCTCGATCCGATCTCGTGGTGCATCATTCTTATGTGCTGTGCTCTTGTTATCCATGCAGAGCTGGTAAATACAGCCCTTGAGGCTGTCGTTGATCTTGCCTCTCCTGAAATCCATCCTCTCGCAAAGCGGGCAAAAGATATTGCGGCAGCAAGTGTGTATGTCTTGTCAGTCATGTCAGCCCTCGTAGGGCTTCTGGTGTTTTCTCACGCCCTTGGGCTCTGGTAAGCCACATCTGTTTTTGCACGCAAAGAAAGGCTTGAGTTATATGACAAACGATCTAAGCCAAAAAGATCTTGATACGTTATCTGATGACGAGCTGGATGCCTATCTTGCAAGTCTTCAAGATGCGCACCTTCCCGATGAGGTGCTCGGCCAGGGCGCGGGTGAGCTGAAGAGTGGCTTTGTTGCCTTGGTTGGACGTCCCAATTCAGGTAAGTCAACCCTGCTCAATGCCTGCATGGGCGAAAAGATTGCCATTACGTCTCCGGTAGCTCAAACAACGCGGAGGCGTTTGAGGGCGGTGGTGAGAAGGCCGAACACGCAGATCGTCATCGTTGATACGCCGGGCTTACATAAGCCAAAAGATGGGCTGGGAGCTGAGCTCAATCGCACAGCGCTCGGTGAGATGAGCGATGTTGATGTCGTCGTTTTTGCTTTGGATGCCACTGCTCCTTTTGGTCGAGGTGATGCTTGGATCCTTGAGCGTATGAGCGCGCTTTCTGTGCCTAAGCTTTTGGTTATTACTAAAGCAGATCTTGCCGGTCAAGATCAGGTGCATGACCAGATTCAAGCAGCGAGCACCCTTGTTTCCTTTGCGGATGTCATGGTTGTTTCTGCTCAAGAAGGCTTCAATGTTGAGGCCTTTGTTTCGCTCGTGGCAAGCTACTTGCCCAAAGGTCCTGCTTGGTTTCCTGAAGACATGGATACCGACGAGCCTGATGAAATGCTCGTAGCAGAGTTTATCCGTGAGAAAGTATTACGGCGCACAAAAGAGGAGGTTCCTCACTCGGTTGGCGTTGTTTGCAACACGCTTGAGCGTGGCAAGGGTGGCCTCGTTCGTATTCATGCCACGATTTATGTTGAGCGAGAGGGACAAAAGGGGATTTTGATTGGCAAGGGCGGTGAGATGATCAAGCGCGTTGGTACTGATGCTCGCCGCGATCTTGAGCGCCTCTTTGGAGCTCGTGTGTATCTTGACTTAGACGTTGGGGTCAAAACGCGCTGGCGTGATTCAGACCGAGAAATCCAGCTCTTTGGGTATGGAGCCGACGGGTCGTGAGTAGATCGCGTACGTATCGCATTGCCGCTTTAGTGCTGGCCAAGGTTAAGCTGAAAGAGACTGATCTCATCCTTACCTTGCTTGCCCAGGACGGTCGGCGCATCCAAGCAGTTGCAAAGGGTGCACGCAAGCCGGGGTCGCGCCTTGCAGCTCGCTCAGAGCTCTGTACTACGATCGATGTTTTACTAGCTCGTGGTAGATCGCTCGATATTGTGAGTCAAGCTGAGCTGATCGCAGCTCCTCTTGGATCGGCGCCTGATCTTGAAGCGCTGAGCGCTGCGCTTGCTATCGCAGATCTCGCACGGCACGCCTGCTTTGAAGATACTGAGGATCCCTTTGTTTTTTCAATTACTCAGTCCGCATTCGATTGGTGTTCAAAAGTTTCTGGAGCAAAGTTAGATCTCTTGGTTGGTGCCTATACGTTTAAATTGCTGGCGCATATCGGCTATAGACCTGAGTGGGAGACGTGTGTGAGCTGCAATGATGAGGATGTGAGCAGGTTCTCTGCTGAGGCAGGAGGACTCATTTGCGCCTCATGTGCTAAAACCTTACCGGCTGCGATCCCTGTTTCTCAAGCTGTGCAAAGCTGGCTGAAGGTACTCTTACCGCTGAGATTTGATGATTTGCTCGCAGAAGACATTGATACCAGCGTTGCCTTTGATCTCGCAGAGCTAGCCCTTCGGTGGGCTGCAACTCACTTGGAAGTGCGACTCAAAAGCATGGAGTTTATGCTTGGGCGGTAAGGCACGTTCAAATGCTCGCGTGCCGGTAAGATTCCTGCACAGAAAAACGCCCAAAACCCTCTGTGTGCTTTCCCTGGGGAAGGGATCAGCTGTGCTACACTGTCACGCGGCAATACCTCTATCTTGGTTGTTCGTCCGCGCAGACGGCTTCCCAGACTGAGGCGAATCGTATGAGATCTCAGATCTCACAAAAGAAAGGTGCGCAGATGACCATTTCAAAGGAGCGCAAGGCTGAGCTTACTGCACAGTTTGGCAAAAACGCTACAGATACGGGCAACTCTAAGGTGCAGGTCGCTATTTTGACCGATCGCATTAAAGAGCTGACCGAGCACATGAAGTCTCATCAGAAGGACTATCACACCCGTCGTGGTCTGCTGATGCTCGTTGGTAAGCGTCGTCGCCTGCTCTCGTATATCAAGAAAAAGGATATCGTGGAGTACCGTGAGCTGATTCGCGTGCTTGGCATCCGCGACAATATTCAGTAACAAACGTGCATGCAGGGGTGCGGGAACGCACCCCTTTTCATGTGAGGGCTCGAAGAATCGCGCCCTACACCGCCCGAGCAATACCATGTAATTCGGGCATGAGGAAGCCCGTGTGCAATGTGGCACACGGAGATGAGAGGAAAAATGACACTCGTTTCTAAAACCTTCGATCTATACGGTAAGACCTACACCTTAGAGGCTGGAGAGCTTGCCCGTCAGGCAACTGGCGCTGCCTTGGTAAAGCAGGGTGATACCACAGCCCTCACCACAGTTGTGGTCTCTCGTGAGCGCAAAAACTACGACTTCTTCCCGCTGACGGTAGACTTCGTAGAGCGCATGTATGCCGTTGGCAAAATTCCTGGTGGCTATCTCAAGCGTGAAGGTCGCCCTTCGGATAAGGCAACGCTTACGGCTCGTATGATCGACCGTCCCATTCGTCCGAGTTTTCCGGATGGCTTTCGCAACGAGGTGCAAATCGTTGCAACGTCTTTGGTAGCAGACCAGATTAATCCGATCGATGTCATCTGCACCATGGGTGCCTCGCTTGCCATGATGCTTGGTGGCGTTCCGTTTGAAGGGCCGCTTGCATGCGTGCGCATTGGGCGCAATCGCGAAACGGGCGAGTTAATCGTCAACCCAACTTACGAAGAGCGCGAGACCTCAGATTTGGATCTCGAGCTTGCTGGTACGCGCGATTTCATCTCAATGGTTGAGGCTGGGGCAGAAGAGATCTCTGAGTGGGATATGCTCGACGCCATGCGCTTTGGCCAGGAGGCAATCGGTGCGTTTTGCGATGCTCAGCTTGCATTTGTAGCTGAGTGGGAGCGTATCAACGGTGAGATTGTTCAGCGCGAGTATCCGCTCGATATTCCCTCTGAAGAAGTTCATGATCGCGTTTTTGCACACTATGATGAGATGGCTGCAGCTCTTGCAGATGCTGATAAGCTTGCCCGCCAAGATCGGGTTGCTGCGCTGAAGGAGGCAATTTGTGCTGAATTTAGCGAGGAAGAGCTGGAGCTTTGGGATCGTGATATTCCCGTACAGCTGAAAAAGCTTGAAAAGCAGGCTATGCGCACGATGGTCGTAACGACTGGTGAGCGTGTCGATGGGCGAGCTGCAGATGAGATCCGTCCGCTCATGATCAAGCCGGGTTATTTGCCGCTTGTTCATGGTTCGGGTCTTTTCCAGCGTGGCCAGACGCAGGTGCTTTCGGTGCTTTCGCTCGGTATGCTGAGCGAAGGACAGCGTCTTGATACGATTGAGCCGGTTTCTGGCAAGCGGTATATGCACCAGTACAATTTCCCTCCCTATTGCACGGGCGAAACTGGTCGTGTTGGTGCTCCTAAGCGTCGCGAGATCGGTCATGGCAATCTGGCTGAGCGCGCGTTGGTACCGGTGCTTCCTGATGAAAATGAGTTCCCCTATGCCATCCGCGTTGTCTCCGAGGTTATGGAGTCCAATGGCTCAAGCTCAATGGCTAGTGCATGTGGCAGCTGCTTGGCACTGATGGATGGTGGCGTGCCAATTAAACGCCCTGTCTCCGGCATTGCCATGGGTCTTATTCAAGAAGCAGGAGAGACGGTGATTCTCTCCGATATCCAAGGCATTGAAGACTTCCTGGGCGATATGGACTTTAAGGTCTGTGGTACTGAGCGTGGTATTACTGCTCTTCAAATGGACAATAAGGCGACGGGTCTTACCTTTGAGATCTTGGCACGTGCCTTAGAGCAGGCAAAGGCTGGGCGCGCTCATATTCTTTCTGCCATGCTCTCTGAGCTGCAAGGACCTCGCGAGCAGACACGCGCAACCGCGCCTCGCATTGTTTCTATTTCGGTTCCAACCGACAAGATTCGCGACGTTATCGGATCGGGCGGCAAGATTATTCGGAGCATCCAAGATGAGACGGGTGCCAATGTTGATATCCAAGAAGACGGTACGGTCTACGTTGGTGGAACTGGTGAGAGCGTCGAGGCTGCCATTGAGCGCATTGAACTCATTATCAAGGTTCCTGAGGTAGGGGAGGTCTACACCGGACGTGTAGTTTCAATCCAGCCTTTCGGTGCCTTTGTAAACCTTTTGCCGGGCAAAGACGGTCTGCTGCACATCTCTCGTGTTGCAAGTGGCCGTGTTGAGAAGGTTGAAGATGTTTTACATGTTGGTGATGAGGTTGAGGTCTCGGTCATCGAGGTTGATGATCGCGGCAAGATCTCTCTTGATCGAGTCAATAAGCCTGAAGCACCAGCGGGCGAGGATTTTGAACCGCGCCGTGAGCGCACCGACCGTCCACGTCGTCCGCGCTCTGAGCGTCCGGGTTTTGATTCCTCTGAGCGACCTCGCAGAAGTCCTGGGGATAATGGCGGGCGTCGTCCTCGTCGGCGTCATGACGTCTGATTGAGTTATTGCGATGAGCGGCCTCGCCTATGCGGGGCCGCTTCTTATAACCGTGAGTATCGTGAGTTTTCGGTAATCGTGTAGGCGATGCATATCTGCTGTTTGCTTACCTGTCTGGCACGGTACACTCATACCACTGCATGAATTGCCTGAGTACCTCATGTCGCATTCATACTCAGGCTGCAATACCATGTAATCGATGAAAGGAACGTACACCGACCTATGAGTTCAACAACAACCGGTAAGAGCAGAGCCAACACGCAAGGTGGGGCTCCGCTCCGTATTATCCCCCTCGGGGGCTTGGACGGTATTGGCAAGAATATGACCGTATTTGAATGCGGGCAAGACATGATTCTTGTAGATGCTGGCCTCATGTTTCCTGATGATAATCAACCAGGTGTAGACCTGGTGCTCCCAGACTATACGTATGTTTTAGAGCATGAAGATAAGCTCCGTGGCATCGTAATTACGCATGGTCACGAAGACCATATTGGTGCCTTGCCCTATTTGCTCAAAGATCTGAATATCAAGGTGCCCATCTACTCAAGCAAGCTGACGCTTGGCATGATTGAGGGCAAGCTGTCAGAGTTTCGTATTCGCTCGCAGAAATTCCGCGAGGTTAAAAGTGGTATGCACATCAATCTTGGGTGCATCCGTGTTGATTTTGTTTCTATTACACACTCCATTCCTGGAGCGTTTTCGTTGCGTATTAAAACGCCTCAGGGCACTGTTTTTCATACGGGGGACTTCAAGCTCGATCAAACGCCAGTTGATGGGGTGCGTCCCGACTATGCCCTCATAACTAAATTTGGTTCTGAAGGCATCGATCTATTACTTTCAGACTCAACGAATGCGACCCAGCCTGGCTTTACGCAGTCCGAGTCCGAAGTTGGGCCTTCAATTTATGAAGCCATTAAGAATGCAAAAGGCCGTGTCTTTGTCGCCTCCTTTTCGAGCCAGATTCACCGCGTTCAACAGATTTGCGATGCGGCGCGGGCGTGCGATCGCAAGATCGTTGTTACGGGTCGCTCCATGCTTACCAACACGCGTGTTGCCAGAGAGCTTGGCTATTTAGATATTGACGAGCGCGATCTCATTGACGCATTTGAGCTCAATGGCATCCCAGAAGAGCGCATTGTTGTGATGTGTACGGGATCTCAAGGAGAGCCGCTCTCTGCGCTTTCACGTATGGCAAACGGAGAGCATAAGACCTTATCGATCCATGAGGGCGATACGGTCATCATCTCAGCAACTCCGGTTCCTGGTAATGAAAAGGCTGTACAGCAGCTTATTAATAGCCTGGCTAAGCTCGGTTGCGATGTATACGATAAAAACCGTTGCTTGGTACATGTTTCAGGTCATGGCTGCCGTGAAGAGTTAAAGATTATGCTTGCTATGACGCGGCCAACTCATTTTATGCCAGTTCATGGTGAGGCCGTTCATCTGCGCGCTCATGCGTCGTTGGGTGAGAAAATGGGTATCGCACGTGATCGTATCTTTATTATGGACAATGGCGACTCGCTTGAGATGCGAGGCGGTAAGGTTACACGTGGCCGTGCGGTTGAAAGTGGCGTGGTCTATGTAGACGGCCTGCGTATTGGCGATACTGATCCGATTGTTTTGCGCGACCGTCAAAAGCTTTCGAGCGATGGCATGGTCACCGCTGTGGCGATCATGTCCTCGAAGCGCAAGCTCATCGAAGAGCTTGATTTCTCAGCCCGTGGCGTTTCCTTTACCATTGATGATCAGTTCTCGGATGAGGCATCAGAGGCGGTACGTCGTACCATATCGAAGGGATCGTTTAACTTTACTGCAAGTGGAACTGATGCCATTCGTAAGGCTGTGCGCGATTCACTTTCCAATTTTATTTGGAATCGTTATCGCACACGCCCGATGATCATCCCTGTGGTGATGGAGGTTTAAGATGGCTCGGGCGGGAGCGTCACCAAAAAAGAAGGCTCAAACCAACCGCGCTGATGCTGGAGCGCAGCTGCGAGCTCGAAAAGACAAGGCGGTTGAGGTTGTGGCTGATCCCTTGCTTGGTGAGGGAGCAGGTCGTGAGATCTTTGGTGTCCTTGTTGCAGTAGCTGCAGTTGTATCCTGCATCTGTGTAGTTGCTCCCTCTTCTGCCCCGGTTGCGGCAATAATTTCTGACTTTTACCGCCTTGGCTTTGGCCTGGGTGCCTATGTGGTGCCCCTTGTCTTGCTGGCCGCATCTGCCTTGGTGTTTCTGCCTGCCCGCGTGCATATTCCGGTGCGTGCGTGGTTTGGTGGCGCGCTTATTTTTGTTGCTGTTCTCGCGATACTCTGTCTTGTTGCTCCTGGGGTGAGTTATAAGGTCACGCTCATGTTCGATCCTTCAGTGCTCGTTGCCTCAGGAGGCTGGACAGGCGCTCTTATTGCCTCTGCGCTACAGACTGCGTTTGGTACCACGATCTCTGTAGTGATTGCAATAGGCTTGGTTATTCTCGGCTTTGTTGTTATTGGTTTTTCTATTTCTCAAGTGGTAGAAGCCATACTTAATCGCTTTGGCTCTCGCCATACGGGCTTTAAAAATGAGGCTGAAAGAGCCGATGTGAATCAGCGTCCTTGGGGCGCTGAGCGCGCGCCACTCGTTGGAGCGCCCGATGAGTCTTTTGGTGCGACGACCTATCTGGGTGATAGAAAAATCACGGTTTTGGCAGATGATGAGGCGGATGATCCACATGAGAATCCCCTGATCGATGGGGGAGCTCGCACTGCCGCTGATACCGCTCCGACGACACTGATTCCAGTACCTGATCGCTTTGTTACGAGCCCTCATGAAGAGCCTGAAGCGCCTCAGTTAGATTCAGCCTCAGACGCGTTAGACTCAGATGCTGCTCCTTCAGAAACTAAACAGAAGCGCAGAGGTTCCAAACACGCTGCAAAGGCAGCATCCTCAGCTGAGGCTACAAAGGAGACGGGCAAGGCTGTTGAGCCTCATGCACAGCCTGTGCTTGATGCCCGCACCGGGACACAGCGCCCCATTCCAGAGTTTCTCGCAGTCAGCAAGCAGCCTGATGACCATGCATCTGCCCAAGACCATAAAACAACGCTCTGCGATGACCCCTCCGATTCAGAAGATGAAACTCGTCAGCTGCCGCCGAGTAGCATGTTGCGGCATAATCCTGCGTCTGCATCATCGACCTCGTCTGCCCGAGAACTTGAGCAAACAGCAGCCTCCCTCCAATCTACGCTGCAAGAGTTTGGTCTTCGTTCAGCGGTTGTGGGCTGGATTGCAGGTCCTACCGTGACTACATTTAAGATTCAACCCGGTGAGGGTGAGCGCGTAAGCCGTATCAACAGTCTCGAAGACGATATTGCCCTTACTCTAGCAACTGATTCTGTTCGCATTTTTGCTCCCATACCTGGCACGTCGCTCGTGGGTATTGAGATTCCAAATCGCACACGTCAAACCGTTGCCTTTGGCGATATCTTGCCCTATGTCACCGGCGGTTCGTTGGAGTTTGCACTCGGTCGCGATGCTGAGGGTGCACCGATGGTGGCAGACCTAGCCAAGATGCCCCATCTTTTGATTGCGGGTACCACCGGTTCGGGTAAATCGGTTGTCATTAGCTCGATTGTCATGTCGCTTCTTATGCGCACCTTCCCGGAAGATGTTCGCCTCATCATGATTGACCCCAAGCGGGTTGAATTTGCTCCCTATGACGGTCTTCCTCATCTGTATGTGCCGGTGGTAACCGAGCCTAAGCAGGCGGCAAGTGCTCTGCAGTGGGCTGTAACAGAAATGGAACGGCGACTCAAAATCTTTGAGCGCATCGGTGTGCGCAAGATTGCAACCTTTAATGAAAAGCAGGCGGCAGGTGAGTTTGATCACTACGATAATCCGCCGGCCAAGATGCCCTACCTCGTTATTGTCATCGATGAGCTTTCCGATCTGATGATGGTCGCCGGAAAAGACGTTGAGGCAAGCATTGTGCGTATCGCCCAACTTGGCCGCGCCGCCGGTATTCACATGATCGTGGCGACGCAGCGCCCCAGTTCCAACGTGGTAACCGGTCTCATCAAGGCCAATATCACCAACCGCATTGGCCTTACGGTGGCAACCGGTATTGACTCTCGAGTCATTCTTGACCAAACGGGTGCAGAAAAGCTCACTGGCCAAGGTGACATGCTTTTCTCTCGAGTCGATTGGGGAAAGCCTAAGCGTATCCAGGGCTGTTATGTCTCTGATGAGGAAATTGTCTCAGTTGTGAGCTTTGTAAAAGAGCATAGCAGCGCTGAATATCATGAAGAAATTCTCTCCGCTGCAGCTCCCGCCTCGGTAGTAGGTGGTGCGGGTGATAACTCGACTGTAGACGATGATCCACTGCTTTGGGATGCTGCTCGAATTGTGGTTGACTCACAGCTCGGTTCAACTTCAGGATTGCAGCGGCGTTTGAAGGTTGGCTATGCGCGAGCAGGCCGTATCATGGATATGCTTGAGGAGAAGAGGATTGTCGGTCCTCCTGATGGGTCTAAGCCCCGTGAAGTTCTCCTCGATATGGATGAGCTCAAAGAGCTTGAGGCACGACTGTCTCCGCTTGTTGAGGATGAGTACGGAGGTGGACTGGGATGAGTGAGAGCTTTGGCGAGATGCTGCTCAATCGGAGAAGGCAGCTTGGCCTTTCCATTCAGCAGGTTGCAAATACCATCAAGATGCGTCCGCAGATTATCGAATATTTTGAAACTGATAATTTTGATGCCATGCCTCAGCGCGGTTACGCGCAAGGCATGATTGCGAGCTATGCGCGTTTTTTAGGTCTGAATCCCCGCACCGTTGTAGATGCCTATTTTGATGGCCTGTATCGCTATCAACACTCTCCGGGCGCGAGCACACCAGCAAACTTTACGGGAGCAATGGATGCCAGCCCTCGATCGGCAAATGCAGGCGGTCGCTATCTTATGGTTGATACGCGCTCGGCGGGCTCGCGTTTTGCTCAACGCCCACCTCAAGCTGGCTATGTGCCCGATTCTCGCTTTGCCCGTGATGAGGTGGATGAGCGTTTATCAGAGTCTGAGTTTGTCGATCGTGACCGCGCGCTTACTCGCCGCTCTCCAGTTGCCCAGTCGCATATGGGATCCCGTCTTCGCTCAGGCACCAGAGGGCGCTCACGCGGAGATTTTGCAGACCGGCGTCCTTGTTCGGGTCCAAGAGCTGGCAGACGACCTCGCTCGCAGAGAAGCCGCCAGACGATGGGTCATCGAGACTTTGACATCGCGGCTTTGCTCTCAGATGGCAGAGTCGCGCTTGGTCTTTTGGGAGTCATTGCAGTTCTCATCATTCTTTTGGTGCTTTTACTGGTACGAGGCTGCACTGGCGCACGCCCGGTATCTGCTGGTTCAGAGCCTGCCATCGTGGCTCCAACAAAGTCGGCAGGATCAACGGCGCAGACAACTAAAAAGACAAGTACCTCACCTGAGACTCCCGCTCCTGCTCCACAGGCGCTACCTACGGAATATCAGGTAAAGATTGTCTATACCGGAAAAGCGACTGCCTGGGTTGAGATTGAAATAGATGGCGCATACGCAAAAGAAACGGGGACAATTACTAAGGGCTTTAGTCAAACGTATACCGTGAAGGATTCGATGACCGTCTCGACTGATTCAACTGCTGACGTTGAGGTCTATCGTGATGGGGAAAAGCTTCGGTATGACACCAAGTCTTCTGGAGTTGGCAAGATCACGATTGAGGTGCCAAAGCCCCCAGCTGAGGCTCAAGGGGAGTCAAAGGATGCACATACCAGTGATACGACGGACGCAAGCCAGTCCGACGAAGGTACAGCTGAGTAGAGAGGAGCTTTGCCATGGCGAAGGATTCTAGTTTTGATATTGTGTCTGAAGTTGATATGCAAGAGGTTGATAACGCCTGCCAGCAGGCCATCCGTGAGATTTCGCAGCGCTATGATCTCAAAGACACCAACTCTTCTTTGAGTCTATCGAAGCCAGAGGCAAGCATCACCATAGCTGCCCCGGCTGATTTTGTAGCTCGCCAGATTATTGATCTCTTGAATTCAAAGCTCATCCGTCGAGGCATTGAGATATCAGCTGTATCTTGGGATCAGCCTCAGGCAGCAACGGGTGGCACGGTTCGTGTTGTTGGCCATGTGGTTTCAGGCATTGAGCAGGCGCTTGCAAAGCGCATAGGAAAAGACATTCGGGATTCAAAGGCTAAGGTGAAGGTTGCTATTGAGGGTGATCGTCTGCGTGTGAGCTCTGCATCTAAGGATGCTCTACAAGCAGTTATTGCTCAACTTCGTGAGGCTGACTATGGTCAACCCCTGCAATTCACAAACTATCGCTAGGATTTAGTAGATGTCCCTTGCACGCTTGCACTATATAACACTTGGTTGCGCAAAAAATGAGGTCGATACTGACCGGATGCGCTCGTTGCTCACAGCAGCTGGCTATGATGAAACGCCAGATGTGGGTGCAGCAGACGCAGTACTCATTAATACCTGCTCATTTCTTGCATCAGCAACCAGTGAAAGCATTGAGATGACCTTGGAGATTGCTCAAGGTCAAGCAGGCGAGTTGCGATCTTCTAAAATCATTATGTGCGGATGCGTGCCGTCGCGATATGGAGCAGACCTTCCTTCTGAGCTACCTGAGGTAGCTGCTTTTGTGCGTACCGATGAAGAGGACGGGATTGTTTCCGTACTTGACCAGGTGCTCGATGTGAAGCGCACGGCACCCGGTCATATTCCAGCTGTCAAGAGAACGGTTGAGGGCTCAGTCGCCTATCTTAAGATCTCAGATGGTTGTGACAGGTACTGTAGTTTTTGTGCCATCCCCTATATTCGAGGCAGATACCACTCTCGCGCAGCTGCTGATATTGTGGCTGAAGCATCCGAGCTGGTAGCTGGTGGTGTACGAGAGCTTGTGCTCATTGGCCAAGATACTGGTGTTTGGGGGCAAGACCTCGATCCGCATGCTCCCGGACCTCATGATTTGGCAGGCCTTTTGCGTGCAGTTGCTGCCTGTGTCAGACCGCATAAGGTCTGGATTCGTGTGCTGTATCTCCAGCCTGAAGGTATGTCAGAAGACCTTATTCACACAATCCGAGATACTCCTGAGATTTTGCCCTATATCGATATTCCCGTACAGCACGTCAATGAAACGATCTTGCGGCGTATGCGAAGGCAGGGGAGCCGTGCTGAGCTTGATCAGCTTTTTGCTCACCTGCGCCACGAAATTCCTCATATGGTGATCCGTACAACCTATCTCTCCGGTTTTCCGGGAGAAACTGAGGCAGATGCAGAAGAAATGCTCTCGTTTATGGCGGATACTGGCTTTGATTACACGAGTGTTTTTGCCTATTCCCAAGAAGAGGGCACCCGAGCCGCTGCACTTCCTGATCAGCTTGATGAGGCCACCAAGCTTGAGCGCGCTCAGGCCGGTATGGATCTTGCAGAAGAGCTCGGCTTTGCCTCAACCGCTGCTCGGGTTGGTACCGTAGCAGACGTGCTCGTCGATGGTATTGATGAGGATGGTGAACTCATCGGGCATGCGTGGTTCCAGGCTCCTGATAGCGATGGTGCCGTCCACTTACATCCTGGTAGTGCACGTCCAGGAGAGATTGTGCCGGTGTTATTTACTGATAGTTTTTGCTATGAGCTCATCGGCATGGTCGAGGGGAGAGAGGCTTCGTGAGTATGTCCTCAACACAAGGATCGTCCTCTGTTTGGACGCCTGCGAATATTGTAACCTGCATACGTATTGTTCTGATTCCAGTCTTTATGGTGCTTGCCATCCCAGTATGGGATCATATCGGGCCGGTTCCTGCAGCTCCTGCTGCCTTTGTTGTCTATGTGCTTTTGAGCCTCACCGATAAGGTAGACGGAGAGCTTGCTCGCTCACGGGGAGAGATAACAGACTTTGGTAAGTTTTTGGATCCTATCGCAGATAAGCTCCTAGTTTTTTCTGCTCTTCTGATCTTGCTTGAGCAGGGAACGGTGAGTGTCTGGGCTGTCTTTTTGATCTTGCTCCGTGAGTTTTTGGTCTCAGCCCTGCGCATGGTTGCAGGAGCTCATGGTAAGGTCATCGCAGCAGACGCCCTCGGTAAGTGGAAGACTGCCACAACAATGGTTGCCTTATGCGGGTTTTTGCTCTGGCGAGCCCTTGGCATGAGCCCAGCTGGGATCGTAGTTTATTGGTTCTCAAGCATCACCTTTGCGCTTGCGGTTATTCTGACTGTAATTTCCGGCATTCAATACTTCTTGGGATCGCGCGATGTCGTCTTTCGTGTTTAGTACTTGGGCAGAGGCTCACGTCCGAGCCTTAGAGCTTGCAGGGGCGCTTGTAGATCACCTGAGCCATATGGGCGCTCATGTCTCTACGGCTGAGTCATGTACTGCTGGACTCGCGTCTGCGCTCATCGCAGATGTGGCCGGTGCATCTCAGGTACTACGTGGTGGCATGGTCACGTATACCAATGAAATCAAAGAGCAGGTTTTAGGCGTCTCCCACCAGACGCTTGAGCGCTTTTCTGCCGTGTCAGCTGAGACTGCGCGCGAGATGGCAGATGGGGCTCGGCGAGTATTTTCTGCAGACTATGCCTTGAGCTTTACCGGATATGCAGGCCCTGGTGGTGGAGACGAACACAATTCGGTTGGTACAGTCTATATTGGCCTAGCGACTCCTGATCACGTCGTTGCTCACCGCTTTGAGCTGCAAGGAGATCGCCGCTGCGTGCGTTATGCCGCTGTGGTGGCAGGCTTTGAATTACTACTTTTCCAGCTCACTACGTCATAGAACTTCTATGAATCCTTGTGCTAAGTTTGATCGCTCAGCAGCGGGTCAGGTCAGCGCTGACCTTGTCTTTAAGGTCATGGTGTGTGGTCTGTAAGAGATGTGTTTGTCTTCGCAGGAATCTCGTGAGATCTCATCATGCATCATAAGGTAGATAGTCTTGCGACGAACGCATGTTCGTAGTAAGCTATGATCCGCAGACGAAGACCAAAGGAGTGCCGTATGGCTAAGAATACCGGACTTACCAAAGGAGTTCAGGAGCGCACCACGGGTGAGGAGCGCGAGCGCATGATTGAGGCTACCAAAGCTGCAATTGAAAAGCGCTTTGGTGATGGTTCCATTATGAAATACGGTGATGGCGGGCCTCAGCTTGAAGTAGAGGTTATTCCTACTGGGTCCATCGCGCTCGACTGTGCTCTTGGCATCGGAGGTGTGCCGCGCGGGCGTATTATCGAGATCTTCGGTCCTGAGTCTTCTGGTAAAACCACCCTCTCGCTTGAGATCTTGGCAGAAGCTCAGGCTCAAGGCGGCGTTGTCGCTTTTATTGACGCCGAGCACGCCTTAGATCCAGGCTATGCTGCACGCATTGGTGTAGATATTGATGAGGTATTGATCTCTCAGCCAGACACTGGTGAGCAGGCGCTCGAAATTTGTGACATGCTGGTACGTTCAAGTGCCATTGATGTTGTGGTTGTAGACTCGGTTGCTGCCTTGGTTCCACGTGCAGAGATTGAGGGAGAAATCGGCGATACTACGGTTGGTCTGCAGGCTCGTCTGATGAGCCAAGCCTTGCGCAAGCTTGCCGGATCCCTATCTAAGTCAAAAACTACCTGTATCTTCATCAATCAGTTGCGTGAGAAGATTGGTGTCATGTTCGGAAGCCCTGAGACCACCACAGGCGGCCGAGCGCTCAAATTCTTCTCATCCGTTCGTATTGATATTCGCAAAGCTGAAAGTATCAAGAATGGAACCGAAATCGTTGGCAATCGTGTTCGCTGCAAGGTTGTCAAAAACAAGGTCGCTGCTCCATTTCGTTCAGCAGAGTTTGACATCATGTATGGAACGGGCATTTCTAAAGAAGGTTCCATTCTTGATATGGGCGTTGATCTTGGCATTATTAATAAGTCTGGGTCTTGGTATACCTATGAGCAAGAGCGCTTAGGACAGGGCCGCGAGGCTGCTAAGGGCTTTTTGCGAGCAACCCCAGAGCTTTCCGAAGAGATTGAGCATCGTGTTCGGGTGGCAGCAGGTTTAGAGCTTGATGATGAGCCGGTCGGGGAGGCTCTTGAAAATCCTGAAGCAACCAAAGTCTCATCTAAGTAAGTCGAATGATCTCTATGCAGGTGGGCGGCAGCGCATTTTCCGCGTTTCGTTTGATCCGTATGGATCGTGTACGGCGCGCGCATCGTGTGAGGCGAGGGCTGTGGCATGAATCCTGAGGTTGAGGCAATTGAGGTTGAGCTTTCCAAGCGCGCACCACGCCGCTATTCGTCTCCAACGCATGCCCAAGCCAATCTTATCTTGAAGCTCTCAGATGGATCTCTGCAGAGCCTGCATGTGCCCGTGCGTGTGGCCAAGGCCTTGAACATATCCGAGCTTTGTCTTCCTCAAGAGCTATCGTTTGTTCGAGCTGAGCTTGCTCAGTTGATGCATCGTACGTGTTTTGTTGCGCTTACCGAGGTGCTTTCACGGCGCGATTATGCCTCAACAGAGCTTGAACGCAAGCTAGCGAACTTCGGTTTTGATGCTGAGACAATTCAGGCTGCGCTCATACGTGCTCAAGCACGTGGCTTTCAAAATGATGCTCGCTTTATGGAAGCCTATGTGCAAGAGCGTATTCGTCGTGGCTGGGGTCGTCGCAAGATCGAGGCTGCACTTTCCCAAATTGGTCTCGATCCTCATGATCTCCCTGAATACCCTGAAGCATTTTTTACCTCAGATGGCGAGCTTGATCGAGCACGTCTCATCCTTGAGCGTCGTTCAATTCCTGAAAACCGTGCTTTTGAAAAGCTTGCACGCCATTTGGTAGGACGTGGATTTTCTCACGATATTGCCGCTGCTGCTGCTCGAGCTCGGCTTGAGATGAGTTCAGTGTAACTCTTTTGCAGAGCCTGCCTCTGAGTATATTTTCACATGGCTTTTAGCCGTTATCCCCGCTCATCGCCCATGCTTATGATTGACAAACTACCTGCTGCAACGTAGGATGAAACCAACATTTGTTTACCTTTTCTGCGCTCATCACTGATGAGATTGATACGTATATTCGCTTCGTTTTCAAGATGGACGCACCTTGAGCAAATGCAGCACCTGCCTCGGCGGGTGCGTTTTGATGCACTGAAACGTTGAAGGAGTTTTGTCATGGAGATCATCATCGGTATCGTCTGTCTCCTTGTGGGGGCAGGCGTCACCGTGGTTCTCATGCGCAACGCCAAGTCCGGCAGTCTTCGTGAGGCTGAGGCTAAGGTCGATCAGGCCCGAGCTGAAGCAGAACAGGTTATGACTGACGCGCGACGCACCGCAGAGACCATGAGGAAAGAGGCCTTGCTCGAGGCCAAGGAAGAGATTATCAAGAATCGTCAGGCTGCAGAGGCTGAAGAGCGTCAGCGCAAGCTTGAAATTCGCTCGCTTGAAAACCGTGTTATGCAGCGCGAGGAGTCCCTCGATCGACGCAATGATGCCCTGGATAAGCGTGAGCACCAGCTATCAAGCCAGCAAAGCCAGCTTGATCGGAAGAGTCGCGAGCTTGACGATTTAAGAACACGCCAGGCAGCTGAGCTTGAGCGTATTGCAGAGCTGAGTCGTGAGGATGCTCATAAGGAGCTGCTTGATACGGTTCGCTCTGAAGTTACCCATGAGGCGGCTACGATCATTCGTGAGTCTGAGCAGAAGGTTCGTGCCGAGTCACAAAAGACAGCGCGCGAGATCATCTCTCTTGCTATTCAGCGTTGTGCCTCAGATCACACGGCTGAGGTCACCGTTACCTCAGTTCACATTCCTTCTGATGATCTGAAGGGTCGGATCATTGGCCGCGAGGGGCGCAATATTCGTACCTTTGAGCAGATTTCTGGTGTCAACCTAGTCATTGATGACACGCCTGAAACCGTTGTTCTTTCAAGCTTTGATCCCGTTCGTCGTGAGACCGCGCGCGTAGCACTCGAGAATCTCATTGCAGATGGGCGCATTCATCCCGCTCGTATTGAAGAGATGTATGAGAAGGCTGCGGCTTTAGTAGATGAGCGTGTGCAGGAAGCTGGCGAGCAGGCAGTCTTTGACTGTGGTATTCATGATCTGCATCCTGAGATTGTTAAAACCTTAGGAGCGCTTCGTTACCGCACATCCTTTGGTCAAAACGTACTTCGTCACTCAATTGAGGTTGCTGAGCTTGCGGCAATCATGGCGACCGAGCTTAAAATGGATCCATGCCAGGCCAAGCGAGCCGGTCTCTTACATGATCTGGGCAAGGCAGTGGATCATGAGGTTGAAGGTCCGCATGCCGTTATTGGTGCAGATCTGGCTCGGCGCTTTGGAGAAAAGCCAGCCATTGTGCATGCTATTGAGGCACATCACGGCGATATTGAGCCAACAACTGTTTTGGATGTGCTCATCCAGGCTGCTGATGCCATCTCAGCTTCTCGTCCCGGTGCACGTCGTGAATCTGCAGAGAACTATATTAAGCGTCTAGAAAAGCTTGAAGAGATCGCAAATTCACGTCCGGGTGTTGAGCGAACCTATGCCATGCAGGCTGGTCGTGAGGTTCACGTTATGGTTCAGCCAGACAAGGTGTCAGATGCTGAGTCTACCGTGCTGGCACACGATATTGCTCGCCAGATCGAGGAAGAGATGGAGTACCCCGGTCAGGTTCGCGTCGTTGTGATCCGCGAGAGCCGCGCGATGGATATTGCTAAGTAATATGGAAGGCTCTGAAGATCTCATTTCTTTCGTTGCCTCGCTCACCGGAGAGGGCAATCTGAGAGTCGAGGAGAACTTAGGGTCTGGCTTTGTCAGGCTCCGCATCTCTGAAGCTGAGCGCCGCCAAGCAAAGCACGACATTCGCCACGTTGAGGATATTGTGATCGAGATGCTCCGTAATGCACGTGATGCAGGAGCATCTCGCATCTATATTGCGACTGCAAAAGAAGAGCATCTAAGAACCCTGATCTTTTTGGATAATGGTTCGGGTATTCCGTCTTCCATGGCTGAGCGCATCTTTGATGCTCGCGTAACCTCAAAGCTTGAATCGATGAAGATGGATGAGTGGGGAGTTCATGGTCGAGGCATGGCTCTTTTTTCCATTAAACAAAACGTTCAAGAAGCACGTCTGATGGCCTCAGGCGAACACCAGGGCTCATCGTTTAAAATTCTTGTCGATACTGAGGCGCTCCATGAGCGAGCAGATCAGTCGAGCTGGCCTGCCGTTGAAAAAGATGATGAAGGGGTAGCTCACTGTGTACGTGGACCTAAAAATATCATTCGATCGAGCTGTGAGTTTGCCCTTGCCAATCAGCGTAGCTGTGAGGTTTATATTGGTACACCAACCGAGGTTGCAGCAACTTTGATGGCTCATGCAGCCGAACACCTTGATGCTGAGCGCCTCCTTTTTATTGAGTGTGTTGGCGAATTGCCCGTTGTTGACCGGCTTGGTGCTGCTGCAGATGCTGCTGATCTCTTGAGTATTGCGCAAGGGCTGGGCATAGAAATCTCTGAGCGAACCGCTCACCGAATCCTGAGCGGACAGATTAAGCCTCTACGAGGTGTTGCTGCCCGGCTGTTGCGGCAGCGTCAGCCCGATGCTACTCCTCGTCGCCTTGATCTGTCTCGTGATCGCCGTGGTTTAAAGATAGACCAAGATGATCTTGACGCCTTTTCACGAGCAGTTGAGTCGAGCTTTTCTGATCTCGCTGCTCGCTACTATATTCGCCTCACTGATACTCCTCGTATACGAGTGCGCCGTGATCGAATTACAATCTCATTCGACATAGCTCAAGATGAATAGAGATGCTTGCCGCAGGGGTTTTCATAGGTTAGAGTACAAGAATACAGCAGCTTAAACGCAGGAGCCTTCGTGGAGTTTCTTAAGATCTCATCAAAGTCATCACCGGCCTCAATTGCTGGAGCAATTGCTGGCATGGTAAAAGATGGCGTACCGGTTACTATGCAATGTGTAGGGGCTGGGGCAGTTAATCAGGCAATTAAGGCAATTGCTATTGCTCGTGGCTTTCTGATTCCCACGGGCTTTGATATCTCGTGTGCGCCTGTCTTTTCAGACATCATAATCAACGGGGAAGCCCGAACTGCTATTCGGCTTTCTGTCTATGTGCACCATATCAGCGCTGGTGCAGTTCAGCCCGAATATGGCCTTACTGCAGATGATATTCAGCAGGTTGGGTGAGCATGACCGCCTCGATACTTGCGGGTAAAACCTATACGATCCGCACCTTTGGCTGCCAGATGAATCTGCACGATTCTGAGCGCGTAAGCGGTCTTTTAGACTCGCTTGGTGCCTATGAAGCGGCAGGCCCGGCTGATGCTGATATTGTTATCTTCATGACCTGCTGTGTCAGAGAAGCGGCCGATACCCGCCTCTATGGCCAGGTTAGTTCATGTAAGAGTCTGCCTGATCCACCCAGCGGGCGACGGGTCATTGCTGTCGGTGGCTGCATTGCCCAGCGCGACGGTGAAGGTCTGCTCAAGAACCTCGACAATGTTGATGTCATTTTTGGTACGCATTCTATTGCTCACGTAGGAGATCTCATTGCCCAGGTCTTTGAAGCGGGCGGGCATGCTGTGCGCACTAACGAGCGTGAAGAAACGGATGCAACGAGCATGCCGTGGCATCGCGCCACGACCTATCATGCATGGGTGCCCATCATGACGGGTTGTAATAATTTTTGTAGCTACTGTATAGTTCCTTATGTGCGCGGCCGAGAAAAAAGCAGACAGACCAATCAGATCTTGGATGAAGTAACTGGTTTGGTGAGAAAGGGTGTTCGCGAGATTACCCTGCTGGGACAAAATGTTAACTCCTATGGTCGAGATCTTTTTGGCGAGCCGCGCTTTGCCGATCTTTTGCGTGAGGTTGGCGCGACGGGTATTGAACGTATTAGCTTTACCTCTTCTCATCCAAAAGATCTTTTGCCTGAAACCATTGATGCTATGGCTGAGATTCCTGCCGTTATGCCTCATCTTCACTTGGCAGTGCAGTCAGGCTCGTCTCGTGTTTTAAAGCGGATGAATCGCCACTACACGCGAGAAGACTATCTCTCATTGATACGGGCGGTTCGTGAGCGTATTCCAGATATTGCGCTCACGACAGATATCATTGTGGGCTTTCCGGGAGAAACTGAAGAGGATTTCGAAGAAACACTCACCCTGGCTCGTGAGGCTCGCTTTGCTCAGGCATTTACCTTTATTTATTCCAAGCGAGCGGGTACTCCTGCCGCAAAAATTGATGATCCAACTCCGCGCGAGCACATACTTGATCGCTTCAATCGGCTGGTCTCGGTAATAGAAGATACGGCCTATGCCTTTAACCAAGGTGCATCTGGCAGCACGATGCCCGTGCTCATTGAAGGTACGTCCAAGAAGGATGCAATGAAGCTCATGGGCAAAAGCCCTTGGAACCAAACTGTTTTGTGTCCACTCCCAGACGGGGCAAACCCTGTTGAGTATATTGGCAAGATGGTAGATATCGCCATCGATACAACAAAGACCTTTTATTTGAGCGGAGAGCTCGTCGGCGGACCGCGATGAGTGCACCTCCAATCTTGGTGATTACCGGACCCACCGCCGTGGGAAAAAGTGAGCTTGCAGATCGTATTGCTGAGTGCTTAGGGATCTCTGTGCTTTCAGCTGATGCCATGCAGGTCTACCGTGGGCTCGATATTGGTACTGCAAAAACACCACCTCATGAGCGCCGCGCTCCTTTGGAGCTCATTGATTTAGCGGATCCTGATGAGCCCTATACAGCTGCGCTCTATCAGCGCGATGCCCGTCAGCTCATCGATTTCGCTCAATTAGCTGGAACACCTGTTTTAATCTGTGGTGGAACGGGACTTTATATCTCAGCTGCCATCGATGAAATGGAGTTTCCCAAAGGCGCGATTGGAGATGGACGCCGAGAGCAGTACCAGGCTCTCTTACAAGACGTGGGCTCAGATGGTTTGCACCAGCTCCTAGCTAAGCGTGATCCCAAAAGCGCTGAGCTCATTCATCCAAACAATACTCGGCGAACCATTCGAGCCCTTGAGATGTGCGATGAAGGGCTGAGCTATGCAGACCAGGTAAGGGGGTTTTCGCATCTGAAGCCTCACTACGACGCTCGAATCTTTATGCTTACCCGTAAGCGAGAGGTGTTGTATCACCGCATTAATGAGCGCGTTGACGCGATGATGGCGGCGGGCCTGCTTGAAGAGGTTGCTACGCTCATGGAGCAGGGCTTAGGTGAGGCCTTAACAGCTCAGCAGGCCATTGGATATAAGGAACTCATTGCCTACCTCGAAGGGACCGTCTCTTTGGAAGAGGCGGTTGAGACCATCAAGCTTCGATCTCGACGGTATGCCAAACGTCAACTTGCATGGTGGCGTCGTGATCCACGATCTGAGTGGATTGATGTTGATGAGTATGCAGATAAAGATCTCGCAGCTGTGATTCTCGATCGTTGGAGTGCGTAGAGAGATGGCTCGCTTCCACGTACATGAAACAACTATTCCCACTGAGCGTGCCTTTCTGGTTGGCGTAGACACCGCAATCTCATCATGGCCACTCGATCGTTCATTAGATGAGCTTGAGCGCCTGGCAGATACTGCGGGAGCTGAGGTCGTCGGCAGGATGGTACAACGCCTTGATCATCCACGCGCGCGAACCTATCTTGGCTCAGGTAAGGTGGAAGAACTCTCTCAGCTGGTGCGCTCACTGAGCATCGACACGGTGATCTTTGATGATGAGCTCAGTCCCTCTCAGCAAAACCATCTCGAGCGAGCTCTTGGTCAACATGTGAAAGTCATCGACCGTACTGCCCTTATTCTTGATATTTTTGGCCAGCATGCAAAAACAAAAGAGGGACGTTTGCAGGTTGAGTTAGCTCAGCTTCAATATCTCCTCCCGCGCCTGCGCGGCATGTGGGCACATCTCGTTCGAGAGCAAACAAGGGGCGGTATTGGCAGTCGCTTTGGTCAGGGTGAAACTCAGCTTGAGATAGATCGGCGTCTCATTCGATCACGAATTGCTCGATTAAAACGACGCTTACGCGATCTTGAAGAGCGCCGTGATGTGCAAGCAAAAAGTCGGCTCGCCTCTTCTGTCTTTCGTGTTGCTCTCGCAGGCTATACCAATGCGGGTAAATCAACGCTCTTAAACCGCCTCACGGGCTCTGAGGTCTATGTACAAGACCAGCTCTTTGCAACCTTAGATCCCACAACGCGTGCGTTCATCTTGCCTGGCGGTAGGCACATGACGCTGACCGATACCGTGGGCTTTATTCAGAAACTCCCACATGGGCTTGTTGAGGCCTTTAAGTCAACCCTGTCTGAGGTTCGATCTGCAGATGTGATTCTCAAGGTAGCTGATGCTTCAGATCCTGATCTAGTGCGACATATTAAAGCGGTAGAAGATGTACTGACAGAAATTGGGGCAGGGGAGCGCCCAGCACTACTTGTTTTGAACAAGATCGATCTCGTGGATCAGCTTGACCGCCAAGATCTCACACATACCTATCCTCATGCCATCCTCTTTTCTGCTACTGAGGGTTGGGGAGTGCAAGAACTCTGTGATCGTCTTGCAGTTGAGGCTGCGCGCGGGGACAAGCTGGTAAGTGTCACCCTTCCTTATGCTGCATCGGCACTCTTGGCGACTCTGCACGAGCAAGCCACTATTTTGGAAGAAGAGTTTCGTGCAGATGGCGTTCACCTCGTGGTAAAGGTACCAACAGCACTTGCTGCTGAGCTTGAGCGGCATCAAAACTCATAGCTTTATAACCGAGCGGTCTCACGTATGCCTATATGAAATCTTGTCCTAGAAAAATGCAGGAGAAGCGACGAGAGCAAGTAGACACAAGAGTATGGGCTGATGTAGGAGATAAAAGACAAGACTATGCCGTCCAATGAAGCTCAAGAGCTGTTGGATGCTGACAGAGCTCTGTATGTTTTGCCGAATGTGCAGGTGCATACGCTCAAGCCTCGTGAGCTTCTGAATAGAGGCTTCTCTATGCTCTTCCTCTAAGCTGAGCTGCAGAGAATCACCTCGTATGTTCAGCTCTGAGCTTACATCTTGCTGCGTGTTAGTTTGCATGCGCCTTTGCATGTTCGAATGGAGTCTTCCGGCGGCAGTACCTGCACCATAGATAAAGAAATAGGGAATGAGGGGATAGTAATCTCCCGATGTGAAGGCAGGTGAGGGAAATCCGAGCCATGCAAGACCCGCTACCGGATAGGTAGAAAGCGGAATCCAATAGGTTGCAACAAAGAGTATAAGAAAGCCTAGAAGTAAGAACTGAGCAGGTAGATGGCGAGACCAAGCGGCGCACATATGATGAAGTAGGGTGGATGCAGCCATACAAAACATGATGCCAAATGATATGGATACATCAACTGAGACCAGTGAAGTGAGGATCCAAATAGCGCAAGCAATGGCACCATAACGCAAGCCGCGCCATGCGTTATTACGTGAGAGGCTGGTGGAAAACCCAGCCACGAAAAGAAAAGTCCAGCTAATTGAAGCTCTCCACACCGCTTGCAATGGTGTATCTGCAAACCAGCTGAGCGAGATACCAGCAAAAGTTACCAGGTCATAGCAGAGATGAAACCCGATCATAGAAAGAACGGTTGCTCCTCTGATGATATCGAGACCCACAATTTTTGGTCGCGCCGTATATGCGCCCGGCTCAGCTGAGACTGATCTGCTCATGACGAAGACTCAAAAATGCGAGCAACTAGAGGCGACGGAATAGGGCAATTACCTTGCCTAAGATAGTAGGACTTTGGGCATAGATGGGCTCCATAGCGTCATTTTCTGGCTGCAGTCTCACGCGCCCGCGTTCCTTATAAAATGTCTTAACGGTAGCCTCTCCGTCGATCAGTGCTACAACGATCTCTCCATTCATAGCAGCTCGCTGTTCGCGAACCACGATGTAGTCACCGTTAAAAATACCAGCGCCAATCATAGAGTCACCATGGACTTCAAGGATGAACGAGCTGGAATCAGTGGCAATATCTGCCGGCAAGGTGAAGGTATCCTCAATATTTTGCTCTGCCAGAATGGGAAGGCCTGCCGCGACTCTACCTACCAATGGCAACTCGACCGTTCCATGAGCGACACCAGAAGACGATGAGGCAGCTGATGATCCATCTTGATTGAAGACTTCAAGCGCACGAGGCTTTGAGGCATCACGCTTGATAAGACCATGATCCTCAAGGGCACTGAGGTGTGCATGCACCGTAGATGGTGAGGATAGGCCGACCGCTTGAGCCATCTCACGAACGCTGGGTGGGTACCCGTTCTGAGTTTGGTAGGACTTGATGTACTCGTAGATCTGCAGTTGCCTCTTGGTGATCTTTCGCGCCATGTAAACAACCCTTCAATGGAGGAAATATAGAACGTATGTTCTAAAAATCTCTTGACAGGAACATCTGTTCGAAGATAATGATACACGAACACGCGTTCTTATTCCAGTCTTTTGTCCGCGCAAGCAGATATACCTAAGGGGTCGCATATCGTGAGAGGAGATCATGTGAGCCAGAAGCATCCAGTTGTTGGCAATCTAGCCCTTGCAGCACCCCATAGCCATGCACGTCAAAAGGGCTTTACAGTCATTTCCGGAGGTCTGAGCACATCGTCACACGCTCATAGAGCTTCTTGTGACATGAAAACGCCTCAATCTGCACTTTCGGATGAAACTCAAGTTGTTATTGGATTATGTAGCGCAGGCGAGCTGGTGTCTCAAGATCCTCAGATCTTACCTTGTGATATTTCGCAATCAAAGGTTGCCTCACGCGGCGCTCATAGTTTTGCTGACTCTGCATTGCCTCAGCTGTTTAATCAGAGCCGCCTCGTGTCATCCGCCAAAGCCCAATGTCTTGATTCGTTTGCCAAACAGCGCTTCAGTAAAAAGAACTCTCGCCTTGCGTCCTTCGCTGCACTATCCGTATGTCTGTCGCTCATAGCTTCTATGTTTGTGTTTACCGTCTATTCGAGCATCTCTCAGCAAAACCTAGCCCGCTCTATTGTGTATGAGCAGGTACGCATCGCACCGGGCGACTCTCTCTGGTCGCTTGCTGAGGCGCGAAGCGTAGATGGGATGAGTACGCAGGAGTTGGTGCAAGAGATCCGTACAAAGAACCAGCTCTCATCTTCCATGCTTGAACCAGGCCAGGTGCTTGAGCTTCCATCTGATGGCGCTAGGTCATAGGCTCCATGCTAGACTGAGTATGATGTTTTTGCCTGACAACTCATAGCCCTCGCAGAGCGTGGCTTTTTAACGGTCGCGTGTTTGGCGGGGAGCCGATTACTCGAGCCTGAAGGAGGATCCTTGTTTTGCCCTCGATGTGGAGCCAGTGATACGCGAGTAATCGATTCGCGCGTACGTGAGGCGCCGAATGCTGTGAAAAGACGTCGAGAATGCAGGAGCTGTGGCCATCGTTTTACTACCTTTGAGAGGTGTGAAGATCCGCTTGAGGTCATAAAAACGAATGGAACCACTGAGGTTTTTGATCGGAACAAGCTATTGGTCGGCCTGATGCGTGCCACCTCAAAGCGAGATATAGAGCTCAATAGCCTCAATGTACTCATTGATGAGATTGAGGCAGAGATTCGCGCTACTAAGCATGGCGTTGTGACGTCTCACGAAATTGGCGATATGGTTCTCAAACGACTTGAGAACATTGATAAGGTAGCTTATATTCGCTTTGCGTCCGTTTATCGTGACTTTAAAGACATTGATGAGTTTCTCTCCGAACTCGATAAGTTGAGGTAAGTATGAAACATATTCACATACAGATTAAACGACTCGATTCCTCTGTTGACCTGCCCGCGTACGCTCATGAGGCTGATGCAGGTCTTGATCTCAGATCAAATGAGACCCTTACGATTCCTCCTTATGGCCGTGCCTTGGTTTCTACTGGGCTTGCCATTGCACTACCTCAAGGCTATGCCGGCTTTGTGCAGCCACGCAGTGGTATGGCACTCAAGCAAGGCTTAACCATTGCGAACACTCCTGGCCTTATTGATGCTGGGTATCGTGGTGAGCTGAAGGTTATCTGTATCAATCTTGATCCGCATACCGAGGTTCATATCGAGCGTGGTGAGCGCATCGCACAGCTCGTCATTCAAGAAGTGCCTTCGGTTGTTCTCGAAGAGGTTGCAGAGCTTGATGATACCGAGCGTGGCGCTGGCGGTTTTGGATCAAGCGGAACGCACTAGGCTCTGCCATCCTCTTGCAACCTACATCCTCAGCGAGTGTTCTAGTCAAGCAGAACACATGGGTAAATTCATATTTGGAGCATGCGCTATACCATTGAAAAGCTGCGGTTTATCGGAGCGCCTATTATGCTCACGGTCAAGCGCCTATTACGCGTTGATCGTGAGCTCGGCTGGGTTAGGTTACCTGGCGTGCAAGCGAACCTACACAGGTTGGTCTGCCGTGTACAATTTAGCGAACGTGGGCTGGGCGACCTCCCCAATAAAATCGAGCAAAATGCCGCTCACGTTCAATAGGGACTCCTACCAAACCCATAGTTGCCTCTATAATTGCCTCTGCAGCTCGAGGCCTGCGAAGGGCGTCAGCGTTGACGAGCAGGGCATTCAGTGATTCTGGATGGTGATAGAGCCTATTTAAGATCGAAACCAGCTCGGTTGCAGTTGTTGCATGCATGCTTGCACCATATGAGGTCAAAAGCGTGGTATTGGCCTTTTCCTGACCATACGATTTTCCAAGCAAAACCATAGGAACCCGAGCACACAAGCACTCAGTTATCGTGAGTCCTCCAGATTTAAGAATCGCGAGGTTGGCAGCATGCATGAGTGAAGCCATATCGTTTACATAATCTAGTATGCTTGCATTTGTAAATCCGACCTCAAAGAAAAGGTCGCGTAGTTTTGCAGAATACTCTTTATCGCGGCCCGGCAAAAAAACAAAGTGCATGTTCTCAAGATCGCACAGGAAGGGGAGGGTTTGCTCCATCGCAGCTCTAAAGCGAACATAGGGCTGAGGAAGGCTTGCACCAGCCATCACGAGTACGATTTGTTTATCTTTCGGAAGATCAAATTGAGCACGGCAGTGAAGCTTATCTGCTTCGGATTCAAAGCCGTGGCGTACGGGAATGCCCGTGATCTTAATCCGATCTGCAGGTACCTTACGTGGTCGGAGCGTTTCTGCCATAAAGTCTGTGGCCACGCAAAACAGATCAGTCTCGCGATGAGGCCACCAGCCTTCTATCTCATAGTCAGTTGGAACACAAACAATAGGGTAATCGAGGCCGGTAATCATACGAGCGCCCACGGCAACATTTGCAGCAGTAATATGCGTGCAAATCATAGCTACGGGACGCTTTCGGCGTACATATTCGTTAAAGGCTGGAAACATCACATCAGACCAGCCCGTGCCTCCGCCCCATAAAAGCCTACCGGTGAGCGTATAGCGCCAACTAATATCGTAAATAGGACGGGTTGCTCCAGTAAATGATGAGGCGGTTTTATTGCCATCAAAGCGAATGCGCCCAAAATCAAGTACGTCTAAAACCTCAACCTCTGCTTGAGCAGGCACCGACCCCGTTCCGCGCATACGCTCAACTGCCTCACTAATAGCAAGAGCCGCCGCGCGATGACCAGATCCAACAGAGGCGTGCATGACGGTGATCAGAGGACGGACACCTTTTCCACTATTGTTGGCAATGGGATGGGTCATACACATTCCTCTAAGACGGCGACACAGCCTCCCTATTGTAAAGGCTTTGTCGGAACTCATCATTTATACAAATGGGTATCAGTGAGCTAGACACGAAATTGTTGGGAGGATTTCATGAGTATAACCCCTGAGTTTGATGTTGCGATTATTGGTGGAGGAGCAGCGGGCTATTCTGCAGCTCTCTATGCTTCGCGTGCAAGCCTTCGTGCTGTAGTGTTAGAGCAAGGCATGCCGGGGGGCCAGATTGCTACTACCGCTGATGTGGATAACTACCCTGCAATCCCTATGATTTCCGGTGCTGAGCTGGGAGATAAATTCCAAAAGCACGCTGAGTCTGCAGGAGCTATAACACGAACCGCCTCCGTTGGTGCTCTTGAGCCAAAAGAAGATGGAAGCTTTCTCATCAAAACAAATTCAGATGAGCTGGAGGTTCCCGCAGTTATTTTGGCTATGGGCGCAAGTCCTCGTCCAGGTGGCTTTGAAGGGGAGGACGCCTTCAGAGGTCGGGGAATTTCATACTGCGCAACCTGTGATGCCATGTTTTATCGTGGAAAAGATGTCTATGTTATTGGGGGAGGCAATACGGCCTGTGAAGACGCCCTCTATCTAGCTCGTGTTGCAAATTCTGTCACCATGGTGCTACGGCGCGATGTTTTTCGAGCGACACGTAATCTCGTTGAGCGTGTGCTTGCACATGACAAGATTAAAGTAAGGTACCTTACTAGTATTGTGTCTGTTGGAGGGGAGGGACTCATTTCTGAGATCTCCTTTAAGAACAATACTGATGATGTAGTTTCTACTGAGCAGGTAGAGCCAGGATCAACGGGCATCTTTGTTGCCACTGGCTATCTACCAAAGACTGATCTTGTTGAGGGCTTGCTCGAACTTGCTCCAGACGGTGGCATTACAACGAATGATGCAATGGCCACCTCAATCCCGGGGCTTTTTGCCGCAGGAGATATTCGGTCTAAGCGTTTACGTCAGGTCATCACTGCTGCCGCAGACGGAGCCATTGCAGGATCGTCCGCCTATACATATTTGGAAGAGTCGGGGCAGCTGAGCTAAGACTCCTCATATGTGTAAGCGTGAGTAAGAGCTTGTTTGTGGTCTTGTACGGAGTCAGACTGTTGCGTGTCAGTTCAAGAGCCTGACTCCGTTCTGTTTGACGGTGCTTGTGCATACTGTCTTGCATGCGAACGAGTAATTAGGCAAAAACTGATGAATATAGTGCAATGGTACGAAACGTAGCTCTGAAAGTCACTCTGATTACGAAGCATGCAGTCTGTTCTTCTATATAAACCCGATAATATATCTTATGTAAAGTAAAGTATTTGAGAGATTCGGCTCGATGCCTTGTCTTTACCATGGATGCGAGAACGATCAATGAGAGGATCTCCTGTGCGCTCTTGAGCTATGACCGATCTCATTCGCGGCACGCTTTTGTGATACCGTCCGTGTTGCGCGACTGGGTCTTCGGCTGTTCTCAATACTGTGTTGCTCAGAGCAAAGCTTCGCCATGCTCACCTCAGTGCAACCTGAGCGAGTGTCTTCGAATCACCATCACCGTACACAATGACGACCGTTCGCAGTTACCCTGTTTGAGCAAGAATTAGAGCCATTCATAGCCAATGATGAGGCCAGATTCTTCAGCATAGTAGGAACAAAGCCCTCCGCAGGTCATGCATGAGACCTCAGCAGTGCTCCAGCGCTCTTTAATTGCTTCTGAGAGCTTCTGAGCAGATTCTGCATTATGAACATGATCTATGAAAACCATGCCACCGTGATACCCATCTGCCTCCATGACATCAAGTACCTTGCGATACATCTTTCGCTCACCGCGCGTGGGACCTACGACCTTCAGCTTTCCCACTTCATCAGCAGTGCCTAAGAGTCGGATTCCAAACCGAGAAGCCAAGGTACCTACCAGCTTAGGCATGCGACCATTTTTTGTAAGATTCTCGTAACTGCTTAAGGAGTACAAAACTTGTGAAGCAGCTTCGAGTCTTTCGGCATATGAGACCGCATCCTCAAAGGATGGATTGTTCATAAGGTACCGATCAATCATCGTAACTAAGACTTCAAGCTTTGCACCTGCCGCCCGAGAATCAATGACTGCAATCTTGCGCTGGGCTGCTCCAGAAGCCTCTGAAGCATCTTCTTCAAGTACTACCTTGCGAGCCATGAGTGCTGCTTCATAACTTCCGGATACTCCAGAAGAAATCGTAATCGCAATGACCTGATCTGCCTGGCGAAAAATCTCTGCCCAATCCCCTACGCTTGGGCACGAGCTTGAGGTTGCACGCTCCTCTTGAGCTACAGCATCCAAGAAGGCCTCTACATCTAAGGTGCTATCGTCGGCATATTCACGGTCGCCAACGTGGATCGTTAAGGGGGCGAAGAAAAATTGAGCAGGTGATTGGGGCTGAAAGTCTCTAAAATTACAGCTTGAGTCTACGGCGAGGCACCAGGTCATGGACGGCCTTTCTCTTCAGGTTTATGTCATTATACCCGCAGGCGTGTATCTCAACGTCAGGCGAGGCGGCTTCAGCGTGGCTCAATCCCTGCGCGTTTTAAGGTATGTATCGATATTCGTTGTATACCTGCTCCCACACTCTGAATCAGTGCGCCCAATCAGGCACCACACTATACCTGCAGAGATCATGGCGAGCGTACGATGTACATGCTGCTTGAGAGGCTGCAGACAAGTCTGAGACTCTGCACGTAGTGGCTATGCAGTCATGCAGATGAACATGGACATGTGCTCATCCTCGTAAAGCCTTCGTGCAAACGATGGGCGCGTTGTTCTACCGCGTTGTATGACAAGCCCGAGCCGACCTCGAGATACATCAAGATCGGCTCGGGTGTGCTTTTACATTTGCTCAAATCTGCATGCAATCTATTGCAGCAGCCTCATTGAGGATAAGAGACCGTAAGAGCACGTGAGATGGACCAGCAGGTGTCTCACTGAGACCAATTCACCTACGTATGCAATCCCCTACTCATACGAGATTTCCATGAGCTCCTTAATTGCCAAGATGTAAATCTTCAGCGCGCACTTTAAGAGATCTTCAGAGATACCCTCATCATCTCCGTGCATAGGGCCTACCCATTCGGGGTCTTTCCGCCAGGGCATCTCAGGTCCAAAGGCTGCGGCATTTTTAAACTCACGAGCATAGGTGCCACCACCGATGGTAAAGGGCTTCCGGTCTTCCCCTGTTACCTCGTTGTATACACGAATCAGACGCTGAATCTCCTCGCCGTTTGGATCAATATGGAACGGCTCAGTGTCATTATCAGTGGCGTAGCTCGCTCCGTAGCGCTCAGCAACACCACCTAAGATCTCTTCAAATCCCGCACGAGACATAGAGGTTGGGTAGCGTGAGTCAACGGATTGGTGCAGCTTTCCAGCTTCGAGCCACGCCATACCACCAATGATCGTTAAGGGTCCAAAGAGATCATCTGACGTGGCAACACCCACACCGGCCCCAGACCAATCATCAATCAATGCCTTTTGCAAATCTAAAAAGCGCCGCTCATCGGAACTCACCAGATTATGCTCAAGTAAGTAGTCCACGATCAAGCCGATCGCATTGATCGTGCCATCAGGAAGGCTGGCATGCCCTCCTTTTCCCTTGGCAGAAATCCGCACACGGTCATCTCCTACGGCTTCAAAACTCATACGCTCAGCCGCTGGAAGCTCATCAAGATCTGCGGCAATGACAATGCTCGCGTCAGTAGGAATGGCATTGAAGGCCTCCCCTGCCTTCCACTCAAGGATACGACCATCGTGAATCTCAGCTGAGGTAAAGACGCCTTGGTAGATGCCTTTTTCGCCATAGCAGACCGGGAACTCCGCATCGGGCGTGAACAAAAACGTTGGCTCCTCAAAATGCTCATGATAATATTCAACATCTCGAAGCGTTGTTTCCTCATTGGAACCTAGAATCATTCGCATGGTATAGGGGAAAGACACGCCCTGTTCATGCCAATAGCGCATGGCGTAGAGTCCAATAACAAAGGGCCCCTTATCGTCCAAGGTACCCCGGCCAATGAGATAGCCTTCACGGCGGAGCATACTATGAGGATCGCGCGACCAACCCGGACCGCACGGAACGGTATCGAGGTGTGCGATCTGGCAGATCTTTTTAGAATCATCGCGACCAGGATAGTCTGCCGTGCCGATATAACCCTCATGGTTTTCTGCATGCATGCCAAGGCGTGAGCAGAGATCCAGGCCTGCATCGAGTGCTTTTTTAGGACCAGGACCAAACGGCATGCCTTCTGCAGCATGCTCAAGATCTTCCTGGCTCGGAATTGCTACGAGCGTGCCAATTTCTTTGACAATCTCTTCCCATTTCGCATCAATCCATGCATCAATAGTGCTGGATTCAGTTGGATCAGGCATAGGTAATCCTTTCTCGATGAAGTTTCCTACTACAAACAGAATATACAAGCAATGAAGGTTTTGATGCAAAATTCCGCGAACGTACTAGGACAAACGGAGAACGGATAACCTTAGTGAACGGTGATGAGGCTATAGAGTTCTTGGTTGCCTGCCTGGGCAAGAGCTTCGCGGGGATTCAAAAAAGCAAGCTCGAGAATACACGCATACCCAACCAGCTGAGCGCCCAAATCTTGAATAAGCTTTCCGGTGGCCGCAGCCGTGCCGCCGGTGGCAATAAGATCATCTACGATGAGCACACGATCGTTGGAGCAAACCGCATCGGCGTGAATCTCTAAAGAGTCAGTTCCATATTCAAGCTCATAGCCGATAGATCGCGTTTTTCTGGGGAGCTTGCCGGGCTTTCGGACAGGAATAAAGCCAGCACCAAGCTCATAGGCAACAGGCGCGCCTGTCATAAAACCACGAGCCTCAGGACCTACGACCTTGGTGATTCCAGCGCCTTGAAAATGCTCAGCAATGTCTGACACCAAGGCATGAAAGCCTTTTGGATCAGCAAATAAAGGGGTAATGTCCTTAAAAACAACGCCTGGTTCTGGATAATCAGGGATATCAACGACCAGAGAAGAAAAATCAAACGTATCGCTCATGTATAGAACCTTTCAGCGGCGGCGACGGGAAGGGACGCTCCGCTTCGTGGTGGTCTTCGTAGCGTTCTTGCTCGAGCCAATTCCTAAGGTATCAGCTGTTTTAGTCTCAGCCACACGATCAGCATGGGGGCTCTGCTGTAGCGTATGAGAAGTGTCAGTCGTTTGCGTATCCGCCTTGGTCTCGCGCGCGTTCTGATCACGCTTGGTATCTATGGGTGTTGCATGCGGCACGATCTCATCTTCTGCATCGTCAATCTCGGCATTGAGGGTTTCAAACACTCGATTTCGAATGAGCGCCGTGCGCACACCGTCCGTGAGATCGTGAAGCTTATTGAAGGCTCGATCAAGCTTAGCGGCGCGCTCCGTATCGGAGGTATCCATGCCGAGCATACCGATGAGCACCTGCTCAAACATGGTTGACTCACGATTCGCAGCAGAAACATACTGACGCAAGTTTCTGGGCTCAATATGAAAGCGCGAAAGCTCAGAGGCATAGCGGATAATCGTAAAATCGCGGCCGTCAACAAGCTCACGATTTTGCGGGCTCTTAATGATTCGAATGAGATCGTTCTCAGCTAACGAGCGCAAGAAGGCAATCTCTACTCCTAATAAATCAGGAAGATCTTCAATCGGATGTAGTTTTTGCTTCGTTTCTTTCGGCTCAGTTTTTAAGGGAGCATCAGAAAGCAAACCAACCTCAAAGGCAAGCTGGGAAAGGTCAGGAGCTCGATCCAGACGATCCTTAATGACGTTTAGGGGCATATAGCGGGTCTTTTGCAGATGCAAAATGACCTCGAGCCGATCAACATCTTCTTTGGAATACTGACGATAGCCCTTAGGAGTGCGATGCGGAGTAATCAGACCTTCATCTTCTAAGAATCGAATCTTTGAGTTAGAAAGATCCGGATAGGCTCCTCGAAGGAGGTTAACAACCTGGCCAATGCTGAGATAGCTGCGATCCGCCACCCTATTCACCCGTCTCGATGACTGTCGGCGTCCGCTCATGATAAATGAGGGTAAAGGTGCCAATCTGTACAGAAGAGCCGTCATGCAGCGGTGCTGAAGCAACAATCGCTCCGTCAACCCAGGTGCCGTTGAGCGAACCTAGGTCTTCAATCACCATACCCTGAGGTGTGGGAATAATCTTGGCATGTGAGCGCGACACGGTCATATCATTTAAAAAGATACCGTTTGCAGGGTCGCGACCCAGTGTTGTCTCCTTTGAACCATCAAGCTCAAAGACGTTACCAGTTTGTGGACCTTTGATAATCGAAAGAACCGGGGATGTGATGGCTACGCTCTTAAACAAGTCTGGAGCGGTTGCATCGTCCAAAGGAATCCTGAAGACACGGGTGGAATCCGCTGCGCCCTCTGGTTCGTGCATGGTATTCACGGCATCTGACATGAAAGCTCCTCTACGTGATGTCGAACGCCATCTATTCTACCCCATGATTATCAGCATCGACGATCTCGGGATTGAGGTAGTCTTCCTCACCATCAGGATCATCAATGGCGCGACGTGCAGCGCGATAGCCGCGCACGGTATAGACAATCGCCGTAATGAGCGAGCATGGTATGCCAAGATAGACAAAAAAGATACCAAGAGGAGCAGCCTGGCCATTGAGGCCAGGAAACGGGGACCCCGCAGCAAAGGCAGAAAAGCCCTCTACGACCGGTATTCCTAAGAGCATTAACGTAAAACCGGCCATAAAAAGAGCGGTTGCAGCTTTTCCAGTGAGCACCACATCAATCGGGCGTTTATGGAAATGACGAACGATGGCATTTCCTAAGGCAAGGTAGACATCACGCCCAATGATGACGGCGCAGACCCAGACAGGCAACTCTCCTCGCATGACAAGGCCTAACACACCAGTGAACAAAAGTGCGCGATCAACAATGGGATCCATGGCCTTGCCGAGCCAACTCACCGTATTGGTCATGCGTGCAATCTGACCATCAAGCCAGTCTGTAGAAGCGGCAACAGCATAGATAATGAGGGCTGTTTGCCGATCAAGATCGTTGGTAAACAAATAGAGGAAAACAAAGGTAAGAATGAGTCGAATAAACGTAATGAGATTGGAGATCGTGAAGATGCGGTTAGAAGGATAATCGGAGGTGCCGATGAGCTCCCGCTTGATCTTCTTTCTTAGACTCACGTCTCTCCCCTATCAGCCAGTATGCACACCGCCTGATTTTACCCATATCACGAACTTCTGACGCAGATCGCTTGAGACTCAAGAAAACCTCGTCGCATCGTGGACGCTCACGCTCCTGTGAGCATGCGTGCCAGGATAGTCGCGTTCCTTGGCACCTGCTAATCACGATCGAGCCATACTGAGACCTCGTGCACAAGAAGCTCCAAAGCTCAAAGCAAAAACCCGGGTCTTCTGACCCGGGTTTAACTCTCATGGTCGGGACGACTGGATTCGAACCAGCGACCCCTTGACCCCCAGTCAAGTGCGCTACCAAGCTGCGCCACGTCCCGTTACCGCTTTGTTGCGGCGGGATATACTCTACTCAAGATTGCTACTCAGCGCAAGACAGAAAATGTAAAACCCAAAAGCAGCCCGTCCTATCCACGATCATTGTGTGCAGCCTTTGATCGGAGAGCTGAGGCTCTCGTTATTATTTCATCGGCTGCCTGGCGCTTAGTCATGAGGGGGAGCTCTTCTGAGCCGCAGGCACTGATCCAATGGATGACGGTGGTATCTGAGCCAAATCCCGAATCGGGGCGTGAGACATCGTTTGCCACAATAGCATCGCAGCCTTTGCGGATAAGCTTTGCACGTGCATGCTCGAGGAGATGATCAGTTTCTGCAGCAAAACCGATGACGATACGATTCTCTTTTTGAGCTGACATTTTAGCCAGAATATCAGTCGTCTCTACAAGCTCAATGCACTCAAGTGGTGCCTGATTTTTTTTGAGCTTATGGTTGGCCACCGTAGACGGACGATAATCCGCCACTGCAGCTGCGCAGATGAGCATTGTTGCAGATGCAAATAATGATTCAACTGCCTCATACATCTCCTGAGCAGTTTCTACCTCGATAAGCTCAACGCCTGATGGTGGGGTGCGAGAGCTCGGAGCATAGACGAGACTCACCTGAGCTGCAGCATCACGGCAGGCTTCTGCCAAAGCAAAGCCAAAGGCACCAGACGAACGATTTCCTATAAATCGAACGGGATCGATGGGTTCGCGCGTTCCTCCTGCCGTAATGAGGACGTGCTCGCCAGATAGAATCTCAGATCTGTTCAAGACGGCCAAGGTCTTAGATACAATATCTTCAACGGCAGCAAGATGACCTCGTCCGGTGTCTCCACAAGCCAAAAGTCCAACTGAGGGTTCAATAACGGTCACGCCACGACGTTTTAGCGACGCTATATTGGCCTGCGTTGCCGCTGCATCCCACATGGCCGTATTCATCGCTGGAGCGACAACAATCGGTGCGCGTGCGGCCAACAAGGTGGTGCTCACCAGATCATCGGCGATGCCATGCACCATTTTTGCAATGATATTTGCCGTTGCCGGAGCTACCAGGATAAGATCAGCTTCTTGAGCAAGGGAAATATGGTGGATAGGGTCTTGAGGATCAGCAAATAAGCCAACGGCCACTGGCTCATTTGTAAGCGCTCGAAAAGTGACCGGACTGACAAACTGAGTAGCGCTCTCAGTCATAGCCACCTTTACTCGAAACCCGCGTCGCATGAGGTCACGCACAATCTCGCAGGCCTTATACGCAGCGATACAGCCCGTGACGCATATGAGTACCGTCTGATCAGTGTGCGACCTCATGACTGAGGCTCCTGGAGACAAACGAGCAAACGACGGCAATATGGGCACTGGCTGACCTCGCCTGCTCGTTGAACATCGGCAAGCGAGGCAGCAGAAAGTGCCGTTCTACAAATGGAAGGGGTATTTTTCTCTAAGTATTCAACACCCAGCCCCGAGAACTGCTGAACTGCCCGCTCATACTGAGCAAGAGCAGCTTCGTCGAGGGTGGAAGCACGTGCTTGACGTTCATTTTGAGCCTGGTGAATTGCCTCCTTAAGTGCCCCAGCAGATTCGCGAGCGGCGGCGGCACCCGTTTTAATTGCAGCCTCCAAGCTCGCAATCTGCTGAGCGAGCTTGCGTTCGCGTTCTTGAGCGCGCATAAGTGCTTCCTCGTGTGAATGGCTCTCAAAATCGATACGATCGAGCTGTTTTGCCAAGGTGGCAAGTCGTATTTCTAAATCCTGAATGTCTCGATGATCAAGGGTGGGAGCCTGTGCTTGTGCGCGTGTTACTGCAGCCTCAGTATTTTTACGCTCTTGTGCTAGGTCTGAAAGATCAGTCTCTATGTCTTTACGCTCAGCAATACGCTTGAGTGCATCTGAGCGAAGCTTCGCAAGCGCGCGGCGGCGAAGCGCCAATTCATGAAGCTCCGGAAGATCAGCAAGGCGTTTTGAATCGCGCGAGATAGCAAGATCGAGCTCTTGTAAGTCGAGGTAGGTTTGACCAATACTCATGAGCGGTATCCTTCTTGTTGAGTCCACCATTGTTTGGTGTGGAGATCAATACGTTGCGTACTCACACCCGGAGCAATCTCAGCAGCTGTCTTTTGTAAAAGCCCAACGAACGGCTCCTCAGAACGATCATGGCCTACTAATATGAGTGCAGAGCCCCGAGCAGCAAGATCTTGACACACATGATAGCCAGCCTCGCCCGTAATAATAACCTCAGCCTCTGCACGCAAGGCCGCCTCTCCAAATGAGCCGAGCGATCCCCCAAGAACCGCTATGCGTGAAAGCGAGCGATCAGGGTCTCCCCATACGCGCGGCGTCGTACGTAAGGCACGGCCTGTATGTTCTGCAAGAACGCGTAGGTTCATAGCTTGAGGGGCATCACAGATGAAGCCTAAACCAGGCAGATCAGAATCTTCCGGATGCTCTAAGGAAGCTCGTGCCTGCAGTCCAAGGTGTCTCGCGAGCCACTCGCGTGCCATGAGTGAGCGATCCAGATTTGTATGCATCGAGATGATCGATACACCCATCTCAATTGCCTTATACACCGTTGCCGCTGAGCTTGGAATACGTTTCCCGGGCGGACAAATACGTACCGGCGGATCAAGAAAGGCAGGATGGTGAGTGAGTAAGACATTTGCGCCAACCTGAGCCGCATATGCTACGGTAGAAGGCGTTGCATCTAAGGCGCAACAGATTGATTGAACGGCATCGTCGGGAGAACCCACCGAAAGACCAACACGATCCCACAGCTCGGCGTCTGTTGCTGGAAAACAGGTGAAGAGTTCCTGTTCAAGCTCAAAAACCTTCATCGTTCACCTACTAACTCGAGCAGGGCTTCAGAAAAGCGGATCAAATCTGATTCACATACCCGATCATCAAAGGAGATGCGCAACGACCCCAAGGCCTCTTGCTCAGGAACACCCATTGCGAGAAGCACATGGCTTGCACTGAGAGAGGCGCTCGAGCAAGCAGAGGCAGCAGACACAGCAAAGCCCCGAGCATCAAGCTGCAAGATCAGCTCTTCTGACTCAAAGCCATCGACCGTAATCGCCACAATGCCCGCCAAGCGCTCAATAGCATCGATATCGCCGACTGTTGCATGAATGCGATCGGAAACAAAAAGTCGCTCGTAGAGTTCACGGGAAAGCTTCATGAGACGTTGATAGTCATCCGATACGTGAGCAGCTACTGCGCGAGCAGCAGCGGCAAGCGAGATAATTGAGCGAAGATCCTGGGTTCCGGGGCGAAGTCCACGCTCCTGCCCTCCCCCTTTGAGCAAAGGCTTTATGGGAGTGCGCGCCCGAAGATACAAAACTCCTGAGCTTACCGGTCCACCAATCTTGTGACCGCAGACTGATGCTGCATCTATCCCCAACTCATTCACATCAAAAGGAGCATGCAGCCAGCCTTGAATGGCATCACAGAAAAAGAGTGATCCTGCCCGATGAGCCAGCTTGGTAAGTTCTGCGATTGGTTGAATAACGCCCGTTTCATTGTTGGCAAACATCACAGCAGTAACGGCAACATCGGTATCGAGAAGCGCTTCGAGATCTTCTGGATAGATCTGGCCATTTCTGTGTGGACGGATATGATCAACCACGAATCCATCAGCCTTGAGCGCACCAAGGTTATCTAAAACAGCATCATGCTCAATGGCAGATACGATCAGGCGATTCCGCCGAGGGTCTTGCTCGCGAGCACCACGGGCAAGCCCCATAAGCCCAAGGGCAACCGCCTCTGTTCCGCCACCGGTAAAAACTAACTCAGAAGGACGAACCTCGGTACCAAAGGTAGGAACAAGGTCTCGCCGAGCCGCTTCGAGTGCGGCAGCAGCTTGTCGCCCCAAGGAGTGCAATGAGTTTGGATTTGCCCCAGCAAGCGGTGATGCATCGAAGGCCTGTTCTGCTGCGCGCGCCTCTTCGCGCAAAGGGGTTGAAGCGGCATAGTCGAGGTTTACAACGCTCATGCTTGGATATGACCTGCCTTTACTGCATTTCCAAGGCTTCTCATTCGCTCAATTTCTGCTGCAGGATCTGTTGCTCCAAAGATAGCAGAGCCAGCAACAATAACATCAGCCCCTGCAGCTACGACCTCTTCAATATTGTTAGCTGAGATGCCACCGTCAACCTCAATCAAAGGAGCTGCTCCGGCTTGTTCTGCAAGGCGTTTTACGGCCTTAATTTTTGCAAGGGCACCAGGGATAAATCGCTGACCGCCAAAGCCAGGATTGACGCTCATAACCAGTACCATATCAAGATCGGAAATAATTGACTCAAGCACATGGGCAGGAGTGGCCGGGTTGAGAACTACTCCCGCACGTACACCGTGCTCATGGATGAAGGAAATCGTGCGATGGAGGTGGGTTGAAGCCTCCCAGTGCACGGTGATCATATCGGCACCAGCCTCAACAAACCACTCAACCATATGATCAGGATCGCTTACCATCATATGTACATCGAGCGGGAGATCGGTGTTTCTCTTCACGGCTCGCAAGATATCCGGGCCAAACGTGAGGTTACCGGTAAAATGCCCATCCATCACATCGAAATGAATGAGATCAGCCTGTGATACATACTCTAAATCCCTGCCAAGCCAAGCCATGTCTGCGGACAGGATTGAAGGGGCGATCTGAACCGATGAGCTCATGTGCACGACTCCTATTCGTTGATGCCGTAAAACTCTGACGTGGGAAAGCGATCTGTTAAATGCTCTAAGGATTCTGCAATAGAGCCTCCATGCCACAGGATGTGGTCAAGAGCAAACGTGAGCGGAGCATCGACGTCTAGTGAGCGCGCGAGCTCGGCTATGCTCATTGCCGCTGCAGCGCCTTCAACAACCATATGGCGGCGCTCTTGGTACGCTTCCAAGCTAACGCCCTGGGCAAAGGCCACGCCAAACATACGATTACGAGAATGCTCAGATGTACAGGTGGCTACCAAGTCTCCCATGCCGGCAAGCCCCATACAGGTCATGGGATCTCCGCCTCGAGCATGAACCAAACGGCTAATCTCTGCGAGTCCGCGTGTCATGATTAAGGCCAAGGTATTGTCTCCAAGGCCGGAGCCAGCAGCAATACCGCAGATAATTGCCATGATGTTTTTTGCAGCTCCGCACATCTCAACACCGGTGATGTCATCACTCACATACACGCGAAAAGCTGGTGAGATGAGTACATCTTTAAAAAAGGCCGCAACATGCGGATCCTCTGCTGCAATCACCGCTGCCGAGAGCGCGCCTTGGCAAACCTCTTCTGCGTGGTTCGGCCCAGAAAGTGCCCCGATGCGCTCTGGATGGCCAATCTCTTCTCCGATGACCTCGGTCATGAGAAGGCCGGTATGAGGCTCTATGCCTTTCGTAAGACAGAGAACCGGTGTGTCAGGTGCAATATCGTGCCGGGCGGCTTTGGCAACTGAGCGCAAGTGCATTGAAGGAACCGCAAAGATAATCCCATCTGCTCCCTTAAGTGCCCAGACAATATCTGATGAGGCAATAACGTTTTCGGGCAGGGTATAGTCCGTGAGATAGCCCGGATTAACATGGTTTGTATTAATGCCAGCTGCACACGACTCTTCGTGAGCCCAAACACGAACCTCTGAGGCTTCTTGCGCTGCAAGGCCTGCAACAGCAGTTCCCCAGGATCCAGCGCCAATTAATGCAATTCTCATTGAGTTTCACCTCGCCTATTCTGGGCGCTGCCACGTCGCTTAAAAGAAAGTGCAGGCTCATCTCCTGAAAGCAGCCGGGATATATTGGCACGATGTGCCCAAACGACCAAGAGCCCCATACAGCTCCAGATAATCAGAGCCGTGGCAGGCATGCTGGGTAAAAAGATATAAAACGTGATCGGAATCGCAGCTGCGGTGGCAATGGATCCGACAGAGACGCGATGACTGATCAAAACCAGCACGAAAAAGATACCGAGATGGATGAGGGCAAGTGGCCAATACAGGCCAAATAAGACCCCTACACCGGTAGCAATACCTTTACCTCCATGAAAACGAAGATAGGGCGTGAAGATATGACCCAAAAGACAGGCAAGGCCAACAAAGGCAAGCGCCAGGTCAGCTCCATGAGCCAGAACATGTGATGCAACTAGGATGCAAAATGTGCCCTTTAAGGCATCGAGCAGAAGCGTGCCTAAAGCTACAGCAGGCCCTGCTACACGCAGTGCATTGGTCGTTCCAATATTGCCTGAGCCTACACGGCGAAGATCTGCATTGCCGGTGAGACGGGCAAGAATGAGTCCAAAGGGTATACCACAAATCAAATAAGAGCCGAGAATCAGACCTGCAACGATGGCAAGGTCTGGAGTTACAACCAACATAGGATCAGCCCTCCTTTGACCGCTGTTCGTTTTTCTTTCTGAAGTGCAACCGAATCGGGGTCCCTGCTAAATCAAACTGCTCACGAAGGCGATTTTCGACATAGCGCCGAAAACTATCGGTCGCAAGGTCGGGATGATTGACAAAAAATGAGAAGGTTGGCGGCTTGGTTGCAACCTGAGTTGCATAGTGCATGCGCAACCGGCGCTTACCATCAATGACCGTATGGCCAAACTCGCGCAAACTCGTTACAAATCGATTGAGCGTTGAGGTAGAGATACGCATCGTGCGTGCACGCTCAGCCGCATCAATGAGTGGCCAAATCTTTTCAATTGAGCGACCCGTGAGTGCAGAAATGCGCAAGAGCTGAGCCCACGGAGCCAAGGTGAGGCGGCGCTTAACTGTATCAATTACCTGGTCACGAGCTCGATCATCTTCAAGTAAGTCCCATTTATTCAGCAAGATAATGAGGGCGCAGCCACGCTCGATAGCAAGATTTGCAACCTTTTGATCTTGCTCAGTCATACCAATTGAAGAATCAACGACCAAAAGGGCAATATCTGACCGGTCAATCGCGCGAAGACCGCGAACCTGCGAATAGTATTCAATATCTTCTACTGCCGTGCTCTTCTTTCTGATACCAGCAGTATCTACCAAGCGATAGGTTCTGCCATCGCGCTCAAGTATCGTATCAATGGCATCGCGCGTGGTGCCAGCAATATCTGAAACAATCGAGCGCTCAGATCCTAGAATCTTGTTGAAAAGGGAGGACTTACCCGCATTTGGTCTGCCAATAATAGCAATAGAAACAAGGTCATCGCTCGATTCAGTTTCCGGATCTGGTTCAGATCGTTCTGGAAGCGCAGCTACCAATTCATCGAGTAAATCTCCGGTTCCATGCCCGTGTAAAGCAGAAATGGGATGAGGCTCCCCTACTCCGAGTGAATAAAACTCCCAGAGCACCTCTTGCTCACGAGCAGGGTTATCAAGTTTGTTAACGACCAAAAACAGTGGAACTGAGGCTCGTTTTAACATCCGGGCTACGGATTCATCCTCTTCTGTAGCACCTGTTTTGCCATCAACAATAAACAGGATGGCATCAGCTTCAAGAGCTGCAGCAAGTGCTTGATCACGAATCGGGCCAGAAAACGCATCATCACTTTTGAGAGGCTCAATGCCGCCGGTATCGACCAGATCAAACTCGATACCATTCCAATCAGCCTGGTGATAGGTTCTATCTCGGGTTACCCCACGGCTCTCATGAACAATGGCCTCGCCGGTTTGGGCAATTCGATTAACCAGGGTGGATTTGCCAACATTTGGCCGGCCCACAATGGCGACAATGGGTCTCATATGCGCGCTCCCAAATACATACCGTTAGTGATCAAGGCCAAGCGCTTCTTCTAGATCAGAAAGGAGCTCGGCCGGAGTGGTTGGTGCAATGCGAGGACGTGCCCCGCGCTCCTTCAGGGCTTGAAGAAGCTTATCTCGATCATACCCGTCAAGGGTCAAGCCCTGTGCGTTGAAGATAATGCTGGGCAGAATGAGCATAACACCACTAAGATTGCGATCGAGCTGCGCCAGAATATCCTCGGCGCAGATAAGTCCAGTCACATTGACATTGCCACCAAAATAGAGATTCTTAATTGCTAAGACGCGGCCTTGCAGCAAAGGAGATTCCACCAGAGCAGCTACGGTTGATACAGCTGCCTCTCCAGAGAGCACCATAAGTGAACATCCGGCTGCTTCAAGTGCTCGCCGAATCGCCATGAAGCGCTCAGGATGTGTTTTGATGAGCTCGTCTGTTTCATCCATAAAGGATCGAATCATTCCGATCCCATCGTAAAATTGCGGATAGCCATCATAGTGATCTGCTGGCGGAGGATCGAGCTTTGCGGCAACGTAAAACTCATCGGAGAGCTGAAAGGTATGACGACCAAAACGCTCATATGCGCGAGCTTGATACGGTTCTACCTGAGCGATCACTCGCCGAGCTGCGCTTGGATCATCCGAGTATGAACTGGTAAAACGACGTTGGTGTTTGGTAAAGCCGAGAGGAACGATACCTAAGCTAGTGATCTCAGGATGGCGCTCGCAAAAAGCAAGTGTTTTCTCAAGCTCTTCTCCATCGTTGATACCGGGGCACAAAACAATCTGGCCATGGATCTCAATACCAGCATTCATCAGCTCTTCTAATACTTCGATGCCACGATGCGCATGCTTTCCAATCAGACGGCGACGAACATCTTCAGAAATTGCATGGATGGATACATTCATAGGTGAGAGATGCTTTTCTATAACCTCTGCAACATCGGTATCATCCATATTGGTCAGGGTGACAAAATTGCCCTGTAAAAAAGACAAGCGATAATCGTCATCACGAATGCTGAGACTTTTGCGACTCTCTTTTGGCAGCATGGCCATAAAGCAGAACAGGCAGGCATTTACGCAGGTGCGCATCCCATCAAAGATGGCATCCTCAAAGGTAAGACCCCAATCTTCGCCCACAAAACGAGTCAGCGTACAAGACTCAAGCGCTCCGTCGGAAGGATCAAAGACAACTAGGTCAACCTCATCGCCATCGGCTTCCCAAAGCCATACGATCATGTCGGTCAAACGTTTTCCAGCAACGCTTACAATCGCCATACCGGGGCAAATGCCAGCATCATCAGCTGGAGAATCTGGCCTGACTGCACTGACGCGCGCACCAAGAAACACCGAGTAATCCTGAGCTGATCGATGAGCTGCCCCATAATCAGCAAGTGCTCGGGCATAGTCAGGAATTTCAGGATCGGCCTTGGCCATGCCCGCGCTCCCAAACACACTGTGCGGATGGCAAAAGCTCTAAGAGGTACGCTAGGACTTCTTCAATATGAGAGGCAGGAGTTGAAGCTCCAGCACTTATGCCAATGTGCGTGGCATGCTCTACCCATGAAGGCAAAATTTCGTGCGCTTCTTCAATATGGTAGGTCTTCTCACACCGCGAGGAACAAAGCTCAGCTAACCGACGAGTATTGCCGGAATTACGGCCACCAATGACGATCATGACATCTGAGCGCTTGGCGAGTTCGAGTGCCGAGGCTTGGCGATCTTGCGTTGCTCGACAAATGGTATTGATAACCTTGAGTTCTTCCACCTGGCCGATGATTTGAGCCGTAACTGCAGCGAGGAGATCTTCGGTCTGAGTTGTTTGCACCACGATACCAATGCGATTTGATAAGCGCAGATCATCTAGGTCTTTTACATCTGCAATCACGTGAGCATGAGAGCCAGCATGTCCCAAAATGCCTTCAACCTCAGGATGTCCCGGCTCCCCTACCACGAGCACCTGATATCCCTCATCTACAAGCTTTCGTGCAGCTCGGTGCACCTTAGAAACATACGGACATGTTGCATCAACAAGATCAATGCCTCGATCCTCTGCTATTTTGATCGTATCAGGGCGCACCCCATGGGCACGTATCACGAGCGTTCCGCCTTCTAAGGCAGTGGGGATCTCGGAGGTCTCACTCACTCCAGCGAGCCTCAGATCTTTAACAACCCGAGGGTTATGGATCAAAGGCCCAAGTGTTTTTACCGGCTGATCTGCCTTTAGAGCTGTTTTATGAGCGAGATGCAAGGCGCGCTCAACGCCATAGCAAACACCTGCATGGCGGGCAACCTCTATGACCCGATTGCATGTGTCCACAGCTTATTTCCTTCCCGGATGATCTGAGCGAAGATTGTCACGCAAAGCGCGTACACGCCTCATGCCCTCAACACCAAGCCAGTCCAGGCGATCACGGCGACGCAGATCAGACGGGGCATCCTGCAACGAAAGCGGTGTGCCTACGCGCATCCAGCACCGACGAGGGCGAGGAAACCGTGATCCGATCGGCGTAATATCTCGAAAACCACAAACAGCCATCGGGATGACAGCTACATCAGCCATCTGTGCTATGAGGGCAAAGCCTCCGTGATCGACAGCCTCACGCTCTGCTGCATCGGTGCGCAAGCGCGTGCCTTCAGGAAAAATCAAAATATCTTCCCCTCGCCCTAAGGCACGTGATGCACGACGAAGGGCTCTCATATCTGCATCCCCTCGCTTCACGGGAATGGTACCACCATGAGAAAAAACCCAACCGATTATGGGATGAGCAAAAAACTCTGATTTGCCTATCGCGCGTACCGGGCGTCCAGAAACAACCAAATGAGCCATGATGACTGCAACCTCAGCCATAGAAGTGTGGTTACAGATAATGATGGCACCCTTATCTGATGTGCGACGAAGGAGCGTCTGTTGGGGATCATCAATACTCCAACGCCAATAGATCTTTGTGGCAAGCCAAACAATACCTAAGGCCAGCAGCAATAAAACTTTATTGAGAAGAGAAAACTCCTTGAGTGGCCGATCATAGATCGACTGCTTTGTATCGTTATTCATTGAGATCTCCGCCCGGAGATGAGCTCGCCAATCATGTGTACCAGCTCATCGATACTTTTAGAGCTTGAGTCAATCCGTATTGCATCTTCTGCCGGTTGCATATTTTGAGCATCTGCCGCATCGCGGGCTTCAAGCGCTTGCTGCGTTTGCACAAGGTCTCGATCATGCCTTGCTTGATCGATCTGCTCATGTTGCTTCGCTTCACGTTGTGCAAGCCTTCGAACAGCTCGAATATGTGGATCTGCATCGAGGTACACCTTAAGCTCTGCCTGAGGAAAAACGACCGTGCCAATATCGCGACCTTCTGCCACAACATTGCGGCCTTCTGCAAATCTTCGCTGGGCAGGCAAGAGTGCTTGTCGCACGCCAGGAAGGATGGCAACACATGACACTGCCCGATCAACTTCAGGCGTGCGAATTGCCTCAGAAACATCTTGCCCATCTGCTGTAATACGTGTTTCTTCACCGGTACCATCAAAAATCAAGGTAAGTGCTTGTGCACGCGCTTCAATTGCTGCCGGATCATGAAGGTCAATCCCTTCACGCAAGCAGGTATATGCAAGAGCACGATAGAGGGCTCCCGTATCGAGCTTTTCAAACCCAAAGGCGTGAGCAAGCTCTCGAGCCAAGGTAGACTTACCTGAGCCAGCAGGGCCATCGATTGCAATGATCATGCACCGGCTCCTTTCTCAATACATATCAAATCGAGTTCTTCGCGAGTCAGCATCCGCCACGAGCCAGGTCGTAAATCTCCCAAGCCAAGACATCCCACATATGAGCGATGGAGTGCTAAAACAGGATGGCCGATTCGAGCGAGCATACGCTTCACCTGGTTTTTTCTACCCTCGTGGATTTTTATTTCAACGAGCGTAGACGCTTCTTGCTCAAAGTATTTCTCTACATGGCAGCATGCCGGGGCACAGCGCCCATCGTCGAGAAGGATGCCTTCGCGCAAAGGATCGAGCTCTTCATCCTGAACCAAGCCATCAACGATGGCTTCATATGTCTTCCAAACGTAGTGCTTTGGATGCAAGATTGCCTGAGCAAAATCTCCATCGGTGCTAAAGAGCAGAAGGCCTGTCGTATCTTTATCAAGACGACCAACCGGAAAAAGACCCGGGTACTGATCGCGTGGTACCAAAGAGGCCACACACGGTCTATCTTGAGGGTCTTTCATAGTGGTGAGAAATCCGCTCGGCTTATTGAGCATCAGATAGGCTGCTTCAGCTGCCGCCTCAATAACCACACCATCAACTGTTACCACATCTTTTGTAGAGTCAACCTTAGTTCCCAGCTCACGAACTACCTGACCGTTTACGCTAACGCGACCAGCAGTCATCAAATCTTCTGAACCGCGCCGACTTGCAACTCCAGAGCGAGCTAAAAAGCGCTGAAGACGCATAGGAACGAGGCGCTCTTGAGACGCTGAGCTTAAAGATTTGCTCGCGGGCTCACTCATCTTGTGCGCCCGTCTCAGACGCAGGTGCATGACGAGTATCATCAGCCACGTGCATCTCGCCGTCTGAATTTAGTGAGCTTGATTTCGTCTCAAGCTGCTCGGATACATCCTCCTGGGTAATTTCTTCCATGAGCTCGCGCTCTTCTTGGAGCTCAACTTCCGTCTCTTCAAGCGTTGACTGTATCGAGCGACCAGAAAGTCGCTCACGTATGAATTGACGAGCCTCTTCATCAGGGGCGAACTGCTCAAGATCGGGCAGCTCAGCGATGCTTCTGAGTCCAAAGGTTTCAAGAAAGGCATTGGTGGTTCCGTAAATGATGGCACCGCCGCGCTGTGTATCGCGGCCAATCTCGCGAATCAGACCCTTCTCAGCAAGGGAGGAAATCACCCCATCGGAGTTCACACCACGAATGCCTTTCACCATCTCACGAGTAACGGGTTGGTGATAGGCAATCACCGCGAGCGCCTCTAAGGCTGCTTGAGAAAGGCGTTGAGTGTCCCAAGATAAAATGAACGACTCCACTAAGTCATGATGAGCAGGGTGAGTAAAGAGCCTCCACCCTCCTGCCACTTCACGAAGTTGAATCCCTCGATTTGCCTCTTCATATTCAACCTTAAGCTCAGCTAACAGCGAGGAGACCTCACCAGGAGGCATATCCAAGGCTGCAGCAAGTGAGGTAGCGCTGACTGGATCCCCCGATACTAAAAGCAATGATTCAAGGGCTGAGCGTGCTGAATTTGGATCAATAGGAGCTAAGCTCGACATACAATCAAGACTCCTCAAGAGCGGCAGGCGTCGTGCCTTCTACGCGATCGATACGAATAGTGCCAAAGTTCTCATCCTGGGCAAGCACGATGGATCCGCGCTTTGCAAGCTCCAATATGGCTAAGAAGGTTGCAACCACCTGTTCAGTTGGAGCACCGTCATCAATGAGCTCACGAAACGTCGTCTGTTTTCGCGTGAAAGTAATGCGGTCAATTGAAGCGACCGTCAGTTCCAAAGGAATGCGGCTTGGAGCAACGTGCTCGGCCTCCAACAGCAAGCGCTGCCTTCTTCCATCAATATCAGCACAGATCACAGCTAGACCGCGTAAGGTAACGCCAGCAAGGTAATCAGGCATCAGATTTAAGAATTCAGGATCAGGCCCTGCCAGACGGGGATGCTGTTTGCGCTCAGCTTCCATACGAGCGCCCAGAGCTGCTGCTGCAGATCGAAACTGTCGATACGCAATGAGTCGTTGAATGAGCACTTCACGCATGCTCTCAGCATCGAGGCCAGAGAATTCATCCTCATCGTCTTCGAGATCTTGCGTCTCTAAAAGATCGTCAGGAACTAAGCTTGCGGCCTTAATATCGAGCAAGGTAGCAGCTACCAACAAAAAGTCACTTGCAATATCTAAATCAAGCGACTCGAGCTGGTCTACCTCAGCTAAATACTGATCAGCTATTTCGCTGACCGAGATTGATCCGATATCAACTTTTTGCTTGGATACAAGCTGTAACAGGAGGTCAAACGGGCCAGACCACGCCTGCGTTGCAACGCGATAACTCATCTGCCTCCCTACTCCGCTCGCATGAAACCTGAACGCTTCAGTCTATCGTATCCCGAGCATGGTTGCCCCATGCAAGATGAACTCAGCTAAGGGATACACCGTATGGTCGAAATAGATTCCTATGAGATCAATATGGAGCACAGAAGGCACAAGATATAAGAGAGCGATAAGGATTGGCATGGAATAGCGCTGGATCGTATACCACTGCGGCAAGGCAGACTCAGGCAAGAGCGGAGTGATGATGGATGAGCCATCAAGCGGAGGCAATGGAATGAGATTAAAAAACGCCAACGAAAGATTGATAACGACTGAAGAAATGCAAAAGCCCACCATCCAATTCAGGACGGCAATGCTGACATGCTCGCTTCCTGCCAAGACAGTACCCAAAAGGCCGGCAAATACCAGCGAGAGGAGGATGTTAGAAGCAGGGCCTGCAAGAGCTACCAGTACTTCATCACGCTTGGGGTGTTTGAGATTGGCGAGATATATTGGCACCGGCTTTGCAAAAGCAAAAATAGGGCCTCCAGCCGCAAGCAGCAAGAGCGGAAGCAAAACGGTGCCAAAAGGATCAATATGATTGAGCGGATTGAGCGATATGCGTCCCTTTTTCTGAGCAGTCGCATCACCTAAAAGATGAGCGGCAAGGGCGTGAGCGCTCTCGTGCACCACAATGCCTATGATGAGGGCTAAGGCCTGCGATAGCAGGCGAGCAATGCCCGGCACAAAGCTGTCCAAAATAACTCCTAACGATGGCGCAGTTCAAATGAGATCCGCGTACAGATAAAGTCGAAAACAAAAAGAACCACAACGAGCAGAGCAAAGTCAAAGCGAAAAATGCCACCAAGCGGCGTTGGAATGACGCCGTAGCCAGCAATGATTTGAGGCAAGGCGCGAGAAAGCTCAATAGCGACCCCAACGAGGCCAAGACGTCCAGGAAGACCAGTTACGCAGAGCAGAACCGTCAGACACGCGAGACCAATGGCTACAAGACGGGCAGCCCAGCCAAGCATGGCAAGTGCAATTGATGCTGCTCTACGCCCCTCCACGAGCCAACTCCTCCTCAAGATAGCTACTCAGCTCAAGCCACTCTTCTTCGAGTGCTTGAAGCTCACGCTTACAGTCAGTGTACTCGGTCAGCGTCTCATTAAAACGATCCTGATCTGCGTAGAGGTCTTCGTCTGCCATAAGCTCCATGAGCTTATCGTGTTGCGCCTGCACCTGAGCTAAGCGCTCCTCAACAACCTTAAGGCGGCTTCGCTCTGCCTTGAGGCGGGAAGCAAGCGCACGTTTTTGTTCTGCTTCTGCTCGCCTCTGCTCGCGGGTTCGTTTTGCTTGTTGAGGCTTTCCTGTACGAACCGCCTCTTGAAGATGGAGGCTTTCTTTTTCAGCCTGGGCGCGGGCGAGCAGCTCTTCTCGCTTAAACAGATAGTAATCGTAGTTACCATCATAGACGCGCACGGTATGGTCTCGAATATCTACTACGCGCGTTGCAACGGAGCGCACCAGATGCTCGTCATGGCTGATAAGCACAATCGTTCCAGGAAACCGTGTCAGCGCCCGCTCAAGCATATCAACCGAGTCAATATCGAGATGGTTTGTTGGCTCGTCAAGACAGAGTAACGCTTCGGGAGCAACGAGCATTTTTGCCAATGCAAGACGTGCTCGCTCTCCACCTGAGAGAACTCGTACGGGCTTCTCAATATCGTCTCCGCTGAACAAGAAGGCACCCAGCAAACGACGCTGTTCAGGAACTGTCCAGCTAGGCGCTACGGTATCAATCTCTTGCAAAACCGTATTGGACTCCTGCATGCCCTCGAGCTGATGCTGAGCATAGTAGGCAGAGCTCACATTCAGACCCAACTCGCGCATACCCGAGCTGGGAGTTTCTCGCCCAAGCAGCAAGCGCATGAGGGTAGATTTGCCCGCGCCATTTGGACCTACTAACGCCACCTTGTCTCCCCGATAGAGGGTAAGATCAACTCCTTGATAGACGAGACGGTCCTCAAAGGATTTAGAGACTCCTTCAAGCTTTACAACCATATCTCCTGACCGTGGTGGATCAGGAAATGAGAAGTCCATCTTTTTGTGACCCTCGGGCAGGATAACAAGTTCTTGTTTAATCTTTTCAATTTTATGGAGTCGCTCCTGAGCCTGAGCAGCTTTTTTAGGTTTATAGCGAAACTTATCTACAAATACCTGCATATGCGCAATTTGCCGTTCTTGAGCAGCGCGCTTTGCACGCATCTGCTCAAGATTGTCTTCACGTTGCTGTAAATAGCTTGAATAATTTCCGGTGTAGACTGTAATTCGCCGATTCTCTAAGGCCGCGACATGATCTGCGCACGAATCCATAAAAGCGCGGTCATGAGAAACAAGCAAGACCGCACCCTCGTACTCTTGAATGAAGCCCCGAAGCCATTGGACACTTTCAAGATCGAGGTGGTTGGTAGGCTCATCGAGCAATAAAAGATCAGGATGGCGCAAGAAGAGCTTCGCCAAGGCTATGCGCATTTGCCAGCCGCCAGAGAACTCCGAGCACGGCTTTGCAAAATCATCAACAGCAAAACCTAAGCCAGCGAGAATTTGGCGCGATTTACTCTCAAGCTCATAGCCACCAAGCTGCTCAAAGCGATCTTGAACTGTTCCGTATTCGGCAAGCAGCGCAAGACCTGCTGGCTCTGTTGCAGCATCTCCCAACTCAGATATACGGTGCTCGAGTTCAGAGGCTCGCTCCCCTAAGGCTTTGATTTCGGTAGCTGCACTCATCACTTCTTCGATAATAGGCGTGGCATCAGCCAGACTCGTTTCTTGCTCGAGATAGCCCACGGTAACGTCTTTTGCAAGAATAATCTCTCCGGCATCAGGAGCTTCTTTTCCCATAATGATCTTTAGAAGGGTAGTTTTACCAGCACCGTTGGGGCCTACCAACGCATAGCGATCGCCTTTATTGATCTGAAGTGAGGCACTCGTAAAGAGGCGACGCTCTCCAAAGCTCTTCTCGATCTTATCAGCCACGAGGATCATACGATCCATGCCCTTCATGAAAAAAGGACCCGCGACTGCGGGTCCTTGTTCGAACAATGGTGGGCGTTACAAGATTTGAACTTGTGACCCCATCCGTGTGAAGGATGTGCTCTACCCCTGAGCCAAACGCCCGATCGCCTTTCGGCGTAGTCGATACTAACACAAGAGATAAGACTCGAGCAATGAAAAACCCAATCAAGCGGTATGTATAAAGCGTGATGCTTACCGCTTGTATAACCAAAGCCAGAACATACAAAGCTTAAAGTTTGAGTGGAAAGCGGCGGATCTCAAACAAGTGAGACCCGCCATTGAGCGTATCGGGTGGGCCCAGCAGGATTCGAACCTGCAACCCAGGGATTATGAGTCCCCTGCGCTAACCGTTGCGCCATGAGCCCGATAGAAAAACAGCCTCTGGAGTTCCAGAGGCTGTAAGATCACTTGGGTGGAACCAGAGGGGAAGCAATCAAACTCGACGGCTTCCCCTTTATCAAAAGGGTTTTCCGTCGCCCCGTCCAGCACCTCCATAGGAACATCTCGCGAATCTTCAGAGTAACAAGAGGTTATCACAAGTCTGTCGTTATGCAAGTAGATTTTATCGACGAAGTACTCCAGGACGGAATCCCTTACTTCCACGTTGTCGAAGTCTGCATGGAGAAAGCGGTCGAAGTAGGCCTTTATCGAGTGTTCGTCCTCGAAGAGCGATTGCCTAACCGTCTCAGCCGCTATGGCGGCGTTCAGAGCTTCCTTGCGCTCCTGAAGCTCGACCATGCGCCGCTGCGTCGCCTCGTTGAAGATGCCTGCCTCTATCGCTCTCACGAAGTTGGCGAGGCCCTTCTCGACGTCCCTGCGCTGCTGCTCAAGGCTCGCAAGGTAGTCCGTGCCCTTATAGTGCCTTTCGTAGTGCTTGGCCGCGTCCACGGCTATTGAGGCGAGGTTCTCGCTGTCGTCCAGAAAGCCTTTGAGGATGTCAGTCACAACGTTCTCGACCCAGTCCTTACGGACGGGTTTTTTCGAGCACCTCTTGGCTCTCTGCTCCTTGCAGTAGTAGTAATAGTGCTTCGCTCCGGTCTTGCTCGTGCCTGAGACGCCCTGCATGGAGCCTCCGCACTCACCACAGAAGAGCTTGCCAGTCAGCCAGAGCGCGGGACGCCTCCGTCTTGTGCGCTCTCCCTGCGCCTTGAACCGTTGCGCTTGTTCTCGACGAGCCTTCTTTGCGCCCTCTCGAACAGCTCCTCGTCCACAATCTGCGGCATGTCGCCCTCGACGGTAATATCGCCATGATGATACTCGCCTATGTAGGCCCTGTTCTTGAGCAGCTTGTTCATGGTCTTGACCCCGAACAGCGCACCCCGCGACGTCCTCAGGCCTCTCGCATTGAGGTCATCACAGATTGACTGCATTGCCTCGCCGTCGGCGTAGCGCGTGAACATAGACACCACGAACGGGGTGACGGCATCGTCCACGACATAGTGCTTCTCGTCGTCCACGCCATAGCCCCACACCTTGTGACCGTTATAGAGGGCGTGCTCCGCGTTGTAGGCCATACCGCGCCTGATGTTCTGAGACAGCGGCCTTTTCAGGTGCTTTTCGTACCTCTTCGGGGTTTTGTATAGGGAAATACATCGCAGTGTCTGCATGAAAGTGACAATGAAATATGTGCAACGTCGTGCATGAGATATGCAGCATGAAGCCGATAGTACGGGCGGCAGTCATGCAACAGTGCAGCAGAAGCGATGGCAACGAAGTCGATAACCGCGCAAGGGGTGCGGCAAGAAGGTGATGGCGATTGAAGAGCACCTATGCAACAGTGCAGCAGGAACGATGGCGACTGAGGCGGTAATCGTGCGATAACCACTATAGAGCCAGGAAAGATGAGTGTGGTCAGCGAGGTGTGAAGAAAGAAAACGCATCTTGTTTGCGTATGAAAGGTGTATAGAAGATACAAAAGGAGCCGTACCTAAGGGTACGGCTCCTTGTTTACTCAGAGCTTAGATGCAAGCTCTGAAAGATGATGATAGAAAAAGCACTATCTCATCCTTTAACCTAGCAGTCCTTTTCGCGACGCTTGCGACATGCTGCAGTGGCGCCAAGTAGACTGACAACGCCTGCGGAAGCAACTGCTGCACCAGCAACTGTAGAGATATCTCCGGTTTGCGGGAGCGCAGCGGCTTTGCGTTTCGGCTGAGCTTTTTGCTCAGGAGCCTTCTTCTTGGGCGTCTTGACTTCTGTCTGGGGCGTTACAGCGGGCTCCTGGGGCTTGATGACATGAATTACAATTTTAACCTCATCAGCTGACCCATCAGGATAGGTAACAACGATGGTTGCAGGAGTATCGCCCTCCTCGTTGACGCGAGGCTGCTCTTTCCACGTGTACTTCGTGTCTTTCGGCAAATCGCCCTTGTTCTTGATGCCCTCGGACGGATCGGGGGTCACGCCAATCTCAGTAGTAATGTCCTGACCCTTTGGATCATAGATATCAGCATCCTTGGGGCTCTCAGGAGTCTTGGGGTTTTGCGTGTAGGTTGCCGTGATGGTCTTGTTGCCGGTAAACGTGTCTTTCAGAGCACTATCCCAGCCGTTTTGAGTCCAGCCTTCGTTGGCATCGATCTTCGGAGCGTTCTTCGTAAGGTCAACTTCGACCTTCGGGTTCACTTTAAAGACGGTGGTTTCACCCTCGTGAATCTTGCCGTGATCACCTGCAGCAAAGGTGACCTGTACGTAGTTGTCAGGCACCGCAGGCGGGTTTTTAGGATCAGGCACAGGTACAACGTCGCCCACAAAGGTTGTGTTCACGGTTGCGGTGTCGGTGGAGCCGTCAGAGTAGGTGACGGTCATCTCAACATCTTGCGTGCCCTTCTTCTCGGGCAGCGCGCCCTTAGGAGCAATGGAGGTGATGCGCTGGTCATCGTGCTTGACTTCCTGGCCGTCCTTGCCGGTGATCTGCACAGCGTCTTTCAGAGCCTTTGTCAGATCCTCATCAGAGATTGACTCAGGAACAACAATCTTGCCGCCCTCAGCGTTTAGCTCGTCGGTGATCTTGGGGTTTTGCGTGTAGGTTGCCGTGATGGTCTTGTTGCCGGTAAACGTGTCTTTCAGAGCACTATCCCAGCCGTTTTGAGTCCAGCCTTCGTTGGCATCGATCTTCGGAGCGTTCTTCGTAAGGTCAACTTCGACCTTCGGGTTCACTTTAAAGACGGTGGTTTCACCCTCGTGAATCTTGCCGTGATCACCTGCAGCAAAGGTGACCTGTACGTAGTTGTCAGGCACCGCAGGCGGGTTTTTAGGATCAGGCACAGGTACAACGTCGCCCACAAAGGTTGTGTTCACGGTTGCGGTGTCGGTGGAGCCGTCAGAGTAGGTGACGGTCATCTCAACATCTTGCGTGCCCTTCTTCTCGGGCAGCGCGCCCTTAGGAGCAATGGAGGTGATGCGCTGGTCATCGTGCTTGACTTCCTGGCCGTCCTTGCCGGTGATCTGCACAGCGTCTTTCAGAGCCTTTGTCAGATCCTCATCAGAGATTGACTCAGGAACAACAATCTTGCCACCCTCAGCGTTTAGCTCGTCGGTGATCTTGGGCCCTACGACAACCTTCACATCTACGGTGTCTTTGGAGTCGTCTGGATACTTGACCGTTACCTTATAGGTATAGGTACCGGGCTCAGCATTCTTGGGCAGCGTGATCTCACCGGTCGTTTTATCGATCGTTGCACCGGCAGTATTGCCCTCCGTCGGAATGGAGAATTCTGTGCCATAGAGGTCGTTCTTTTTGTCCTTATTAGGGGCAATCTCTTCTTTTTCGTCGGTGAATGTGTCATCGAGCGTGATTGCCGGAGTCGTTGCGCCCTCGCCGTACTTGACCGTGGTGGTGGGGACGGGGTTCGGCTCGTACTGCCCAGCGTTATCCTCATCGACATCTGCAATACCGTTACCGTTGGAGTCGTATCCTAAAGTAACGCTCTGATTTGCAAGATTGCCATCGACGTTGATAGTAGCACCATCTTTGAGCTGGGAACTCTTCGTGACAGCCCAATGCTTAACTCCATCACCGAGAGAGATATTTACCTTATACTCACCCTGCTCAAAATTGTGTAAACCGAAATTCTGAACCAGCGGGTAATTTTCTGTTCCGCGCCAGGTGTCCGCCGTGCCTGAAGCAATTGGCTTACCATCTTTTCCGGTGAGGGTGACTACGAGGTTTGAAAGATCCTCGGCTCCCTCAGTTCCCTCGTCAACAGATGTTCCGTTTGCATCGACAATGAGCTCCTTGTGGGTTTTCCCATCGCCATCAGACTTTACTACCTGGGCGTCGTCCGCCGTGGCACCCTTGCCAATCAGTGAGACGCCATGGGTGATGCGCTGGGTGGCATCCGCTTCAACTACCTTATTGGGGTCATCAGGTGTGCCCTTATTGCCGTCATCGGGGTCGGTAGCGTTTACATCGCCGTCACCGTCGTCGTCACGCGCCACAGCAAAGGAATCCTGTGCTAGGTCCTGACCAGCTACGCTGAGCACGGCCGTGTAGATGCCCTCCTTGGCGTTCTCGGGCACATCCCAGGAGAAGGCGTTGATGAGATCTGCAGGGTTAACGGGGATGGACTTACCGATTTGCTCACCATCCTTCATGATGCGGATCTCGGTATTGAGCTGCTTGAGGTTGCCGCTGACCTTGATGTTGGCAGTGTCTCCGGGCGTTGCGATGTGCTTTGTGGTGTCGTAATTGGTGACATCAAGGTTTGCGAAATCGCCCAGGCGGAGGCCGAAGTTAACGTTATACGCAGTGTCACCGGCAGCGGGTGCACCAATAGGAGAGGGTCCCCAGTTGTTGTTCGCGTTGTACGCGAAGAAGCCAGGCAGGATGAAGGGTGAGTACGTGGGAAGGATCTGACCGGTCTGCGGGTTTTCCACCCACATGTAAAGGAATGTTCGGTCGAAGGCAGTGCCGGGCTGAGTGGCGGCTACCGTGTACTTTCCTTCCTGATCTGTCGTCGTCCAGTAGGTAGCTTCAATGTACTCCGGGTGCTGGCTAAGGGTGTCCTTTACCTCCTTGGACCACATGACGCGATCGATGTCAGAGCCGTGATCCATAATGTTTTTGATGGCGGCCTTACCCTCGCGGGTAAGTACCGTCATGAACACCTTCATGCCCGGTGCACCGGGATCATAATCGGAGTTAATTGTCGTTGTGCCGGTCTCGTCAGGGAGATGCTCACCGATCTCGTAGTATACCTTGCCGGAGATAGCCTTTTGAGGACCAGAGAGCGAACCGAGAGCCGGTGTCTTGTTGGGCTCTCTGTCGTCCTCGATGAGCTTGTTGCCAGTTGCTTTGAGGTAGTTGCCCGAGCCGTCTTGCAGTCCGTCAATGCCAATGGGCAGCTCCTCCAAGGAGATCAGGACCTTCTGTACGTTCGTGCCGATGAGCTGGAATGCACCGGAGGCAGTGGCAACCGGTGTCCACTTATCCGCTTTAGCGCCACCGTTGGAAAGGGGAACTAAAGCGTTGCCGGTATCAGACGGAAGAGCTGGGCTAAAGGTGCGCGCCATCGGCTCGCTCCAGACACGATACTTGGTGCCTGACTGAGCAACCCACTCACGTTTCTTGCCAAAAATATCGGTTTGGGTGGGAACCTGGAAAGCGTAGTATCCGGCATCGTTTTCTCCGAAGGTGTGGGTAACAGCGCGGAAGGCGGGGGAGACCCAGCCGTCAGTGTCTTGCCATTGCATGAATACCTGTGTGCCATCGGGAACACCAGGATCTGAGGTAGAGACAGGGTCGCGAGTTGAAGCGGTGCCTCCTGCAACATATACAACCTTGCCGGAAAGCGTATTTTTAGCATTCGTGAGGTCTACCGGACGGGAGACATAGCCGTTGGCAAAGGCATCTGCATTAATAGCGCCGGTTTCTTTATCTAGAGTGTTATATTCGCCGGCTTCTCGTGTTGCAACGCGAGGTGCAACAGCGGGCTTTTCTGCCTGAACAGCAGAAGGTGTTGGGATGGGTGCTGCTTCAAGGGATGCAGCCTGTGGTTTTGAAGAGGTAGCATCGCGGTCGGTTAGGTTTTGATCGTCTGTCTGATCAGAGGTGTACCCCCCCCCTTCCTCATTTGCTAATGGTACTTCAGCAGGAGCGTTTTGTGCATCTGTGGTAGCAGCCGCTGCAGGCATGGCAACTGGGCCGGAGAAGAAGCAGAGTAAACCTATCATGCAGGAGACCAGTCCAACAGACAGTTTCCTGAGGCCATAACGCGGCTTCTTCTGCGAGCACGCTGCTCGCTTTGCTGCAATAACCGCCCTCATTCGGTCATTGCAATTCGTTTGATGTGCCATGAGCATTCTCTCCTTAGGGATTCATGACGTGTACGAGAAATGAAGAAACAAGATATATTCGTGCTTTGTGACGACGTGTTCTACATGCACCTCCCCTTGTGGCATCTGAAAGCACGACCCCTCATATGACTAAATACTACTAAATTAGAATCATATAAGTGCTGAACATTGTAGTACTATTCGATTCAAATTGGTACACCTCATTTATCTGGTGAAATAAGATTTCGGTGCATAAAGACATCTTTGTATCAAAGAGACAGATATGAAATGAGCGCTAAAAAATTGAAGGAAGAAGTGAGCGTTGTTGTGCGCGGCAAGTGCATGACGAATACACATTGTCTTGTGATTCTGTTTCTACATGGCTATGTGTCACAGATAATTGTGACGGGTTCGTGTCACAAAAGAATGAGACAAGTTCATGCTACAAAAAAAGCGTCCGAAGCCCTTTTGTCCTCTAACCCGAAGATCTTCATGCGTGTATAAAAAACGAGGGTTGCGCTAACAACCCTCGATCTTATAGATAAGCGCCAACCTATTTCTTATGAAATAGAGTTCAACGCTTCTACTTCTGGTGGAGACGAGGGGGATCGAACCCCTGACCTCTTGACTGCCAGTCAAGCGCTCTCCCAGCTGAGCTACGCCCCCAAGCGGTGCAGAAAGTAATATACGGTAAGGCTCTCAGGGATGCAAGCAGTTTTTTAGAAAAGCTTAAAGCCGTGCCTTGCGAACGAGTCCTGCAACATAGTTCGCAGCCTGATCAAGGGCTACATCCACACGCTCACCCGAGCGACGATCTTTCACCTCAACAACACCTTGAGCAAGACCGCGCTTGCCCAAAATAATTTGATACGGAAAGCCCATCAAATCGTTATCGGCAAACTTAACCCCCGGACGCTCATCTCGGTCATCAACAATCGTTTCAATCCCTGCCTCAAGCAATTCATCAAACAAGGCCTTCCAGGCTCGCTCACAGGGCTCCTTATGAGGATCGAGGGGAATGAGTGCAACCTCATACGGAGCGATTGATACCGGCCAGATAATGCCTTGATCGTCGTTATGCTGCTCAACCGCAGCCGCAAGTGTACGGGAAATGCCAATTCCATAGCAGCCCATCACCAGGGGGCGCTCACGCCCATCGCGATCCATAAAGGTGGCTCCCATAGCCTCAGAATACTTCGTACCCAACTGAAATACCTGAGACACCTCGATGCCACGAGCACCAACAAGGGGATGTCCACAATGAGGACAGGGATCGTCTGCCTTAACCGTTGAGAGATCAGCCCACATTTCAGGCTCAAAATCTCGACCAGGTTGCACGCCCGTAAGATGATAGTCACGCTCATTGGCACCACAGATCCAATAGTGCGACTGGTGAAGACTCTCATCGCAAACCAAACGCAGATCCTCCGGCAAGCCAACCGGTCCAATAAAGCCCTTGATAAGGCCAGCATCTTCTAGCTCTTCATCATTCATAAGATGATAGTCACCAAAGACACGCTCGGCTTTTACCTCATTCAGCTCGCGGTCGCCCGGAATAATGGCGATTGCTGGACGTCCGTCACCATCGATGAGTGCCAACGCTTTGCGAGTAGCTGAGGCAGGAATTCCAAAGAACTCAGTAACTTCAGCAATGCTACCAGCGCCAGGAGTAGCCACCCGAAGGATGTCTTCAGACGCAGGTCCTTCCACAATCGGTAAGGTAGTGCTCGCCGCCTCATCATCTGCGGCGTAATCACACTGTGGGCAAAAAACGATTGCAGCCTCTCCAGCATCGGCAAGTGCCATAAATTCAACTGAAGTATCTCCGCCAATCTGACCAGAGTCTGCAACGACCGGCAGAGCGCGAATGCCGCAGCGCTCACAAACCGAAGCGTAGGCATCCTTCATCGTGTGATAGCTCTTCTCAAGCCCTGCCTGGTCAGCATCAAAGGAGTAACCATCTTTCATGATGAATTCACGTCCACGTATCAAACCAAAACGTGGGCGCATTTCATCCCGGAACTTATCTTGGATGTGATAGAGATTTAAGGGAAGCTGGCGATAGCTGGAAATCTCATCCTTTACCAGATCAGTGACGGTCTCTTCATGCGTAGGCCCCAACACGAACTCACGATCATGCCGATCAGAAACGCGCATGAGCTCAGGTCCGTAGGCGTCGTAGCGGCCAGACTGATGCCAGAGCTGCGCATCTACCATAATTGGCATGAGGAGCTCTTGAGCTCCTGCGGCATCCATCTCATCGCGAACAATGGCCTCAATCTTTTTCAGCGAGCGCCACGCAAGCGGAAGATAGGTATAAAGACCTGCTGCCTGCTTGCGAATGAAGCCTGCACGTAACAAGAGGCGGTGGCTCGCAAGCTCAGCCTCGCCCGGATCCTCTTTGAGCGTAGGAGCATAGAGACGAGACATCAACATGTGTGCAGTCTTGATTTTATCTGGCATAACGGTCCTCTCAGGGATCCAACATGGTGCATCTGCCTTAAGCATGATAGCGCAATATATCAGGGGTTAGAGATCTTCAATCTCTTCCATGAGAGCATCGACAATCTGAGCCTCATCCACCTTACGAATAACTTGGCCTTGTCGGAAGAGCAGAGCCTGGCCTGAGCCACAGGCAACTCCCACATCCGCATCAGAAGCCTCACCCGGCCCGTTGACCGCGCAACCCATGACCGCCACCGAGATTGGCTTGTCCACGGTTTTAAGCCGCTGTTCTACCTCATGTGCGATGGGGATCATATCGACCTTACATCGCGCGCAGGTGGGACACGAAATCATCTCAGGGCTTCGCCGACGGACTCCTGAGGCGGCCAGTATTCCCCAGGCCACAGGAACCTCTTCGATAGGATCTGCAGTGAGCGAGACCCGAAGGGTATCTCCAATTCCTTCAAGCAGCAAAGAACCGAGCGCCATTGAGCTCTTGATTGTTCCTTGTTGAATTCCGCCTGCCTCAGTTACACCGAGGTGAAGCGGGATATGAGGAAGCTCATGGGATAGGATGCGGTAGGTCTCAATCGTTGAAGCAACTGAGTGGGTTTTGGCCGAAAGGATAAGGTCATAAAACCCACGACCCTCAATATGTTCAATGAATGACAGGGCACTTGCAACCAGTTTTTCGGGCAGGCTTAAGTCAGGATGTTCGGCAATTGAAGCGTCAAGCGAGCCCGCATTGACCCCAATACGAATAGCAGCTCCAGCCGATGCCGCAGCATCGACAACCGCATCAACTCGTTCCCATGAACCGATATTGCCCGGATTGATGCGAAGCTTTGCTGCCCCAGCATGGGCAGCGGCAATGGCTAAGCGATAGTCAAAATGAATATCGGCCACGATAGGCACCGGGCTCTCAGTGCAGATGCGCTCAAATGCCTCAAGCGATCCTCGATCAGGAAGCGAAACACGAACGAGGTCACAACCTGCCTTCGCAAGCGATCGAACTTGTGCGAGCGTTTTTTCAGCATCTGAGGTTGGCGTTGAGGTCATCGACTGCACAGCAACCGGGGCACCGCCTCCGATGTAGATCTCACCTACGCGCACTGAGCGTGTGCGCTCGCGAGCAGCAAGTCCAGACATAGCACTACCTCCCCTTGTACAGCATCATGCCTTATGTGAGTAAGCGCAAAATATCGGTGCGAAGCATGAAAACAAAGAGGAGTAAGAACAAGCCAATTCCCACATAGCTCGCATAGGTCTGTATACGAACGCTTACGGGGCGTCTCAAAACTGCCTGAATAATCTCAATCAAAAGCTTGCCACCATCAAGAGGCGGAATCGGCAGAAGATTCATGAATGCAAGCGAGAATGAGATGAGCGCCATGAATGGCAACAAAGCAGCAGGACCTGCAACTGCAGCCTGAGCACTCATCGCGGAAATACCCACGATTGAGCTGGAACTTTGAAGCACTTCAACCGTATGAGACGGATGGATGAGACGCGCCACACCTTCTGCGGTACGCGCAAGCGAGATGGTTGTAGCACGCATCGCATCAAGCGGGCTCAGGCGAACCGTCGCAACAGATGCTTCTATACCAATGCGACCTTCTGCATCAAGCGTGAGCTGACCCTCTTTGCTCATACCTTCCCGCTCAAAGCTCACCTTGATCGTCTGGCCAGGTTGAGCAGAGCTGAGCGCATGAACAATATCAGTCCACGATGAGCAGGGTTGATCATTTACCGCTTGAATGACATCACCCGCTTGGATACCGGCCTCTGCTGCCGGAGAGTTCGGGCGGACACCGCCTAGGACATTGGAGTCAAGAACCTGAGGCGTCCCTAAGCACGATAGAGCAAAAACCATGATGGCAAAGCCGCAGATAATATTGACCAGAATACCTGCAACGAGCATGAAAGCTCGCGGCCAAAAACCCTTGCCGAGATAGGTATGAGCGCGCTCCGCCATAAAGAAGGCCATAGCTCCTTGAGTAACCGGCCAGGGCTCCCCTTCTTGCGTCGCCTCTTCTCGACGAAATGCTCGTCCGTCATATACCGTATTTCCTGCGCTATCGCGACTCATCGATAAGAACTCAAGCTCAGCCTCCTGAGTGCTATCTGATTTTTGCTCTGCTTCTGCAATGGATCCCCAGCCGAGCAAAAAGCTTGCAGCCTCTACAATCTCTTCAGGAGTGGCTTTAAGCTCTTCTGCCAACGTGCCTACACGAACTCTGCCATGCGTATGAATGGTCGCGAGCACCTCGTGCGCCAAGGCCGGAACCTCAGGATCCATGCCACAAATGGCAGCATAGCCACCAAGCAAAAGAGGTGTGACACCAAAACGGGTACCAATGCGCGAACTTTTTCTACTGAGCCGCACCCGACAGGGCAGGCCTAAGAAAAACTCCGTCACCCGCACGCCCATAAGTCGCGCGGCTAAAAAATGCCCACCCTCGTGCACAAAAACTAAGATGGAAAGGACGAGCACGCCCCAAAAGACAGACGACAAAAAGCCTTGCATACCACGATCCTATCTAGTGAGCGCGCCTGGCAATGATCTTTCGTGCCTGCTCACGCGTCCAGGTATCTACATCATGCAGCTGCTCGATCGACTCAACGACCTCTACCTCATGCACTTCCATACACGCACCGACTACCTCATCGATACCGGTAAATGACAGCTGTTCATGCAAAAAGGCATCAACCGCTATCTCGTTAGCTGCGTTTAACACACAAGGCATGGTACCCCCCAAACGCCCGGCTTGCTCAGCCAAGGCAAGACAGCGGAAGGTCTCCATGTCTGGAGCGCCAAAACTCAAATCAGCAAGCTCTCGAAAATCTATACGAGGTGCCGGGCTCGTCCAACGCTCAGGATATGAAAGGGCATATTGAGCAGGAATTCTCATATCAGAGGCACCCAAGTGAGCAATAACAGAACCATCGCAATACTCAACCATCGAATGAATCTTCGATTGTGGATGAATGAGCACCTGAATAATATCTAAATCAACCCCAAAGAGATGCTTAGCCTCAATGCGCTCAAGGCCCTTGTTCATCAGGGTTGCAGAATCAATCGTGATCTTTGATCCCATCTTCCACGTGGGATGAGCTAGGGCATCTGATACTGAAACGTCTCCAAGCTCGCTTCGGCTCCGACCATAGAACGGCCCTCCGGAACAAGTAAGCCAGATTCGATAAGTATCACGCTGCCGCTCGCCAAGATAGCACTGGAAGATCGCTGCATGCTCAGAATCCACGGGAAGCAGCTGATCGCTACCAACCAGCGGCATAATGAGATCGCCGCCAACAACGAGCGACTCTTTGTTTGCCAATGCAATGGTTTTTCCGGCAGAAGCCAAGCGATAGCATGCATCAAGTCCTGCTGCACCTACGACTGAGATAACAACGATATCTATCTCATCATCCAAGCATGCATCAATGGCAGCATCCATACCAAAGCTGAGAGAGCAGCTGGGTGAAAAATCTGCCAGCGCTGGATCGTGCCGAGCGTTCGGATCAGTGAGAACGATACGAGTCGTGCCAAATTCATGAGCCATCGCCGCGAGGGAGCCGACTTGCGTATGAGCAGTTAAGACACTCACACATAAACGATCAGCATGTTGGCGACACACATCTAAGACCTGCGAGCCTACTGATCCAGTTGCTCCGAGCACAGCGACGTGCTTTTGAGCAGACACTAAATGACACCTCCGAGGCGAAGCACAATAAATGCGGCGATACAGCCAAAGATAAGCGAGTCAGTGCGATCGAGCATACCGCCGTGTCCTGGTATGAGGTCTCCTGAATCCTTCACGCCAACGCCACGTTTGATGCGGCTTTCGATTAAATCACCAAAAACGCCCAGGGAGGCAACGATCATGCCACACCCAATGGCTTGCGCGGGATTCAGTCGATACAAACCCGTAAAGGCAAGGATGAGCCAAACGAGCGATGAGCCAACCAAACCAGCGATAAAGCCTTCCCAGCTCTTTTTGGGGCTAATCTTGGGCACCATCTTATGAGCACCAAAACGAGTTCCAAATATATAGGCAAAGGTATCGCTGAGCCAGATCGAAGCGCAGGCTCCAATAGCCAGTAAGGCCCCAGCAAAACCATCTTGGCTTCCTCGCAGCAAAACAACAGCAGAAAGCATAAGGCCCGTATAGACAGGTCCAAAAAGTGTAATAGCGACATCGGTAATGCGCGTCCTCGGCGTATAGACATACCAAAGACCTAGTACTAACAATAAAACAAAGAAGGCGGCTAAAATCCACGGTTGGCGGCCAAGCGCGGTAAAGGGAAAAATAGCTGCTGCGATAACGCCTAAAACAACATTGGGAACCTTGCCATCAAGGCGCATCATGCGATAAAACTCATAGCAGCAAAGAGCGCTCATACATGCAATGAAAACTGCTGTTGTATAGCGGCTGATCAAAAGACTTGCAATAAAAAGTCCAGCATAGGCAAGACCCCAGATCGCACGTGTAATAAAGCGCTGCAGAGATTTTTGACGAGAGCTTACAGCAGAGCGTCTCCTTTGTGACTCTTCCGTCATGGACGCTCCTTGCTCACGCTGATACCGCCGAAGCGACGATCACGATGTTGATAGGAAGCAAGAGCACGCAAAAAACCCCAGCGATTAAAATCGGGCCAGTACATATCAGTGACGTAAAGCTCTGCGTAGGCAAGCTGGTAGAGCAAGTAATTTGAAAGACGCATTTCGCCTGAGGTACGAATGACAAGCTCGGGATCGGGCAGGCCGTTGGTATAGAGCTTTTGAGCAAAGAGCTCCTCATCAATGGTTGCCGGATCAAGCTCGCCCAGCTGAGCAGCGACTGCAAGCAAGCGAGCTGCACGAACGATCTCAGCCCGTGCTCCATAGTTGACCGCAAGTGCCAATACCATACCGTCATGCTCTGAACATGCGGCAAGACCTTGCTCAAATACCTCTTGCGTACGACGAGGCAACGCGCTCAGATCTCCTAAGAAAACGACTCGAACCCGCTCACGCTGTAAGAGAGGAAGTTCTTCTAAAAAGGTCGTTGCAAACAGATGCATGAGGAGATTGACCTCGTGCTTCGGCCGCTTCCAGTTTTCTGTTGAGAAGGCATAGACCGACAAAACATCAATGCCCAAACGAACCGCCGTTGTAATGATCTCGCGCAAAGCTCCAATCCCTGCACGATGACCTTCGGCACGCGGCAGGCCACGCTCGTTTGCCCAGCGCCCATTTCCGTCCATAATGCAAGAGATATGGCGCGGCAGCGTTTTGAGATCAATATCGGAAAGCGCAATATCGTGAGGAGCATCCTCAAAATGCTCCTCAAGCTTTTCTAGATCAACGGGCATCTAGATCTCCATGACCTCAGCTTCTTTTGCCTTCAAAAGCTCATCTACCTGAGCTACAAAATCGTCGGTATGCTGCTGCACGCGAGCCTGCTCACGACGTACCTCATCTTCAGAGAGATCCTCATCGCGATCAAGACGATTGTTATAGTCGCGGCGGATATTGCGAATAGAGATACGTGCCTGCTCAGCGAGGTCACGGCACTCGCGCACGAGTTCATGACGGCGCTCCTCGGTAGGAGCTGGGAACGGCAGGCGCACCACTGAGCCATCTGAGTTTGGGGTGATACCCAAATCGCTTGCCGATACTGCCTTTACAATGGCGTTTAACACTGCCTTATCCCATGGCTCAATGAGCAGCATATGAGCCTCTGGAGCCTTAACGGCTGCAAGTTGGGTAATGGGTGTTGGGACGCCATAGTAATCAACCGTAATATCAGACAAGATATTGGCATTGGCACGCCCCGTGCGTACACGGGTGAAGTTATGCTTGAGAGCCTCAATGCTTTTTTCCATGTCCTGTTTAATATCGTTCATGCTACTCCTCCTGGAAGACGACGGTACCAACGGGCTCGCCCGAGAGGGCTCTTAAAATATTATCTTCGCCTTCAATATTTAAAACGACGATTGGCATATTGTTATCTTGACAGAGCGCAGTTGCGGTTGCATCCATGACTTGCAGCCCACGTACGAGCACTTCATGGTAGCTAATCGTATCAAAGCGAATAGCGTCTTCATTGCGAACGGGATCGCTATCGTAGATGCCATCAACCTTAGTGGCCTTCATTAAACAGTCTGCGCCAATTTCGCACGCACGAAGGGCTGCTGCCGTATCAGTCGTAAAGAAAGGATTGCCTGAGCCTGCAGCAAAGATGACAATCTCGCCCTTTGCAAGATGGTTCATCGCCCGTCTGCGAATATAGGGCTCACAAACCTCATTCATCTGAATGGCGCTCATCACTCTGGAAGCGCAACCCTGCTGCTCAAAGGCATCTTGCAAAGCAAGAGCATTCATGACCGTTGCAAGCATACCCATATAGTCTGCCTGTGCTCGATCCATACCATCAGCAGATGCAGCGAGGCCACGGAAAATATTGCCGCCGCCAACAACAATGCCAACTTCAATGCCTTCATCAGAGATCTTTTTGATCTGCCGTGCCAAACGCTCAGTTACTACAGGGTCAATGCCATAGGAGCTCTCCCCCATGAGCGCTTCGCCGGAGAGCTTGAGTAGCACACGTTGATACCGGTACTCCGTCACAACATCCTCCTTTTGAACAGACCAATCCTGTTCATTTTAGCAGGATCGGAGTGCAGTACATGTGAAAGCAGGCCGAGGGGCTCGGTGCTCCTCGGCCTGCTTTGCATCTCGTGTAAAAAACTACTCGCCGCGCTCGATGCGCTCAAAACCAACGATAGCAACGGTATCGCCAAGAGATGCAGAGACACGCTCAGCATAGGCCTTAACCGTGATATCTGTGTCTTTAATAAACTCCTGCTCGGTCAAGACAGAACCCTTGAAGAACTTCTCGAGCCTGCCCTGCGCCATCTTTTCCTGGATGTTCTCGGGCTTTCCAGACTCAGCAGCCTGAGCAAGATAAATGGATCGCTCATGCTCAACAACGTCTGCAGGAACATCGTTTCGCGTAGCGGCAACCGGAGCAGTGGCTGCAACCTGCATAGCAATATCATGAGCAAAGGTTGCAAACTCGGCCGCCTTGGCAGTCTCGGGCCTTTCGAAGGAGAACTCTACGAGAACGCCAATCTTGCCACCCATGTGGATATAGCTTGAAAGAACACCAGATTCAGTCTGGCGACGAGCAACGCGAGCGATTTTCATATTCTCGCCAATGACGTGAATGAGCTCAGTTAAGCCATTCTCTACCGTATCGCCAGAGCCAAGCTTGGCAGCCATAAGCTCATCAACGCTTTGAGGATTGGCTGCGGCGGCAAGCTCAGCGACCTGTGCAGCAAATCCGGTAAAGGTTGGATTGGACGCAACAAAGTCAGTCTCACAAGAGATCTCAACAAGTGCGCCCGTTTTGCCATCTTCTGAGATGAATGCAGCAATGGTGCCCTCATTCGTGGCGCGACCAGCCTTTTTAGCAGCAGCGGCGAGGCCATTTTTGCGCATAATATCAACGGCTGCATCCAAGTCACCATCAGCCTCAACAAGTGCCTTTTTGCACTCCATCATCGGAGAGCCAGTCATCTCGCGGAGCTGCTTGACGAGAGCAGCAGTGATCTGTGCCATAGCGGTTCCTTTCTTAAGGACAAGTAATTACTCAGTAGCTGCAGGTGCCTCTGCGGCTGCGGGAGCCCCAGGCGTTGCAGGAGCCTCTGCTGGAGCAGACATCTCTGCCACCGTGATCTGCTCCTTGCCCGTACCTGCTAAGCAAGCGTCTGCGAAGAGGTCACACATCAAAGAGATGGAGGAGATGGCATCGTCATTGCACGGCACACCAAAACCAACCTCATCGGGATCAGAGTTCGTATCAATGAGGGCAACAACAGGAATACCCAAGCGGCGAGCCTCCTTGATGGCATTCTCCTCACGCTTGGTATCAATGATGAAAATGGCCTGGGGAAGCGCCTTGAGATCGCGGGCACCACCGAGGTTGCTCTGAAGCTTAGCGAGCTCTTTTCCAAGAACAGCCTGCTCCTTCTTAACGCGCAGAGCCATGGAGCCATCCTCGACCATGGTCTCAAGCTCTTCCATGCGATTGATGCGCGAACGAATAGTTACAAAGTTCGTGAGCATACCGCCGAGCCAACGCTGGTTAATATAGGGCATGCCAGCACGCTCGGCTGCGTTCTTCACTGCCTCCTGAGCCTGCTTTTTGGTGCCTACAAACAAGACCTTGCCACCAGAGGCACAGGTCTCACGCAAAAACGTATATGCGCGGTCAGCCTCAGTAATGGTCTGCTTCAGATCAAGAATATAAATGCCATTGCGGTCACCAAAGATATAAGGTTTCATCTTTGGGTTCCAGCGACGGGTCTGGTGGCCGAAGTGGCAGCCAGCCTCAAGCAGTGTGCGGATATTAATCTTCGTGGCCATGTGTATACCTCCTGTGGTTTGCCTCCGCGCGGGGTCAACCCTAATTGCCCCTCGCCCACATGCCAAAAGAACGAGGACCACGGCAATTTAGTAGCCGCGCGTGTGAAATAGATGCTACGCCCTCGGCGCAACCTGCAAAAGGATAGCAGGAATGAACGCTTATTCCAAGTGCTTACCTTGAGATGTCTCAGCGCGCGGATGAGCCTGAATCAAAGCGTCTTGCAAGCGCTCCGGTGTGAGGTGCGTATAGAGCTGCGTGGTCGAGAGACTCGCATGACCCAAGAGCTCTTGTACTGAGCGCAAATCTGCACCACCAGCAAGCAGATCGGTGGCAAACGTATGACGCATGGCATGAGGGGTGATGCCTGCCGGAACTCCAGCCTCAATCCGTAAACGGCGAAACCGTGAGCGCAAGGCATCAGCTGTCATGGGACGGCCACGGGTTGATATAAAAACTGCGCGTTCGTGCATCTGAGGCAGGCGAGCTTTTGCTAGGAGTTCTGGCCGTGCCTCTAAAAGATAGTCTTCCATAAGCAGACGGGCTGATCGGTGCAAAGGAACGATGCGCTCCTTGTCTCCCTTGCCATGCAGGCGAGCAGTTTTATAGCCTGGAGAAAATGAATCGATCGTTAAATTTGCCGCCTCAGAAATACGCGCCCCGCTCGCATAAAGAAATTCAAGAAAGCAGGCATCGCGCAAGCCATCGGGGCGGCTCGTATCAGGTGTTTTCAAAAACCGATCCATCTGGGTCGCTGTTAGGGTGTGTGGCAATGTTTTTGGCAACTTAGGTGCCATAAGTGCAGCGGTCGGGTCGTTTTGGATGATGTCTTCAATGACTAGCCAGCGATACAGCGAGCGCATGGACGAAAGATGAGCGGCAATGCTTTTTGGTGCCAGACCAGCTTGTGATAGATTAGCAAGATAGGATCGAAGCTCACGGGGTGGTACTTCAAGACCATCAAGGTCTTTGAGATCCAGCCATGCAATGAATTGTTCAATATGCGAGCTATATGCGCGCACCGTTTCTGGTGAAGCTATACGTGCTAACGAGAGATACGAAATGAAGTCATCAACTGCATCAACAAAACGATTGCGACTCATCTTTTGCACCTCGCAGCCATATATCGGATCGCTCAGCAATATAGGAAGAAAGATCACTGATCGCTCGCTCGGCAAAGGCAGCATAGCGCTCTTTTTTATTGCGAGGGCGCTCCCCTGCCAGAGGCGGCACGATGCCAAAATTCACATGCATGGGTTGATAGTTTGCGACCTCGGAGCTAGTCGCATAGGCAGCCAAGGATCCGAATGCTCCCGTATCAGGCAGCTCAAGGCGTGGACGATCAAAAAGATCGGCATAGGTATTAAGACCTGCTATGAGACCTGAGGCTATGGCCTCAACATATCCTTCTGTGCCGGTGATCTGCCCAGCAAAGCGAATGGTGGTTTTCGGCAATGCGAAGCTTGTATCTAATAGATGAGGACTATCGATGAAGGTATTGCGATGCATCACGCCGTAACGGAAAAACTCTGCCTCTTCAAGCCCAGGTATCATGCGAAATACGCGGCGCTGCTCAGCAAAGGTGAGATTGGTTTGAAAGCCCACCAAGTTATATGCGCTCAGCTGTGCATTCTCAGCTCGCAGCTGCACCGCTGCCCATGGACGACGACCACATCTTGGATCGGTGAGACCCACGGGCTTCATGGCACCAAAACGAATCGCATCTATTCCTTTCCGTGCGATCTCTTCCGCAGGCTGGCAGGCCTGAAAGAGATCTCTCGATTCAAAATCTTTTGGAATGACTCGCTTTGCACCTATGAGCTCAGAGATGAACGCCTCATATTCCTCACGGGAAAGTGGGGCATTCAGATAGTCTCCTTGTGCTTGTTCTTCATAGCGCGACTGGCGAAATAAGATCTCATAGTTCAGGCTCGCTGCGTCAACGATTGGAGCTGCCGCATCAAAGAAGGAAAGGGAATCTTGACCCACAAGATCCTCAATTTGCGCCGCCAGAGCGGGCGAGCAGAGCGGCCCTGCGGCAATGACTACCGAGCCTTGAGGAATTTCGGTAACCTCTTCTCTGATAACCTGGATATTTGGCCGTTTTTGTATCTCTAACTCCACAGCATGAGCAAAGGCCTCACGATCAACCGCGAGTGCTCCTCCAGCAGGAACCTGCGTTTGAAAAGCAGCTTTCAAAAGAATTGAGCCCATCAAACTCAGCTCACGTTTTAAGAGACCAGCTGCAGAATCTGGGCGCGTTGATTTCAAAGAATTTGAACAGACAAGCTCAGCAAGGTGACCTGTATGGTGGGCAGGAGAGCTCACCTCAGGCCGCATCTCAAAGAGACATACCGAAACGCCGCGATCTGCAAGCTGGCACGCACATTCTGATCCTGCAAGTCCGCCGCCAATAACCGTAACATTCGCACGAGTCATAGAACTCCCTCATCGGTTTTCTAGCACGTTGTATGGTGCCCCACTGAGCTTAGAGCATGAAGGGTGGCTGCACTGGCAGAAATCCTTCCATCAACCAATCGTTCCACAAGGCCACGCGATAACAAACTTGATACCAAAATAAGGGCCGCCTGCCCATCAAGGTTTAAAAGACGTCCAATCGCTTCGATCGTGATCGGAGAGGCGACGAGGGCTGTCATCAGATGCCGCTCCGCCTCACTCATATCTTCCCTCTGTTGTATAGCAAGCCTCCCTGGTCGCAAAACCCCAAAGATCCTCGATATAGCTACTTCTAATGCCTCCTCGTCAGCAATACAAACAGCTCCTTCTGCAATGAGCCGATTGCTACCCCGCGAGCTATTCGACAAGATTGATCCAGGTACTGCCAACAGCTCACGACCCAATTCTAATGCTGCTTCTGCCGTAGAGAACGTGCCTGAAGGTATACCTGCCTCGGTTACCAAAAGCGCCAGACCTAAGGCAGCGATAACGCGATTTCTGCGCGGGAAGGCCCATCTTCTCGGTGGTGTTCCCCACGGATCGAGAGAAACAAGTGCTCCTCCGCTTACAATCGTTTGCTCAAGCAGTCTTCTCGAGCTTTTAGGATAGACCACATCTGCACCGCAGCCGAGAACTGCAATATGAGTACCACCTGCTTCAATAGCCTCTGCTCCAGCTGCGGCATCACAACCTCTGGCACCACCAGAAATAACGGCAATGCCTGATTCGGCCGCCACGCGAGCTGCCATCTCAGCAATTGCTCGGCCATACGGAGTTGCCCCACGAGCTCCAACGATACTCAGACCCGGGCGTTTTAAGGCCTCCAAGTTCCCCCGTACATATAAAACGGGTGGAGCATCTGAGAGCTCAGTCAGGCTCGCGGGATAGTGAGGATCATTGGTATAGATCTCATAGCTTTGCTCATCCACCGCAGCCTCCACCCCTGCCTTGATACATAGAAGCCTCCAGTACGTGCTCTTGACTACAGCGCTCAGCCTCTGCAATATCTGCAACCGTCCGCGCAACTCGACAAAGCCTTACCATGCCGCGCCCGGTTAAATGTGCAGCGCGAGCAAGCCTCAAGAGCGCTCGCTCCCCCGCCTCATCGAGATCAAAAGAAGCTGTAACTCCCTCTGTATGAGCGGCATCTGACAGGTGCCTATGAGATCGCCTCCAGCGTCCAAAAGTACGTCCTTGCTCTACCAATGCTTTCAGATCATGAGTACAGAGACCCTCCGCTCCCTCCACGATCAAGTCGGGTGCCGGGCGTGCAATATCTAAGCGAATATCAATACGATCTGCCAAAGGACCTCCAATTCTCATTTGATAGCGATCAACTGCAGCAGCGTTACAGGTACAATCCACCTGTGGGTCGCCTACATATCCACACGGACAGGGATTGCTTGCCGCTAACAGTTGAAAACGACACGGCAGGCGATACCCGCCGTCAGCTCTCACAATCTGTATCCAACCCTCCTCCATGGGTTGGCGCAAAATCTGAAGAATTGATCCAGGAAACTCCGCCAACTCATCTAAGAAAAGCACCCCGCCGTGAGCGAGGCTAATCTCTCCTGGTCTTACGGGACGGCCGCCACCAGCAAGACCAGCGGCAGAAATACTATGATGCGGTGAGCGAAATGGACGCACACCGGATAACAAACCAGATACATCCTCGCCTACAACGGAATGTATGCAGAGCGCTTCTTGGCGTTCTCGTTCAGAAATTGCAGGCAAGATACCGGTAAAACGCCGAGCAAGCATGGTCTTTCCTGCACCAGGAGGGCCTACCATGAGCATCCCGTGGCCGCCTGCAGCAGCTACAGCCAGCGCACGTTTGGCAACCTCTTGCCCCACCACATCAGAGAAGTCTCCTGAGCTACATGAGACAACCAAAGCCTCGCTCAACGTTGTATGCACAACTAAAGCATCCTGGATACCTTGCCTCAAGCGTCCCAGCGCCTCGAGTCGTTTTACAAGAACGCCTGGAAGTGGAATTTCACTACCTCCCTGGCCTTGCACGAGCGTGAGTCCCAAATCTCGAGCAAGCAAGGCATAGGAAACTCCCCCCTTTACTGCCTCTACTCGACCGTCAAGCCCGAGTTCCCCGCAGAACAGATACTCATCAAGGCCTTGTGGTGGAATCTGACCAGAAATCGCCAAAATGGCTATAGCTATGGGGAGATCAAGCCCCGCTCCTGTTTTTCTGAGATCTCCCGGAGCAAGATTCACGGTGATATTTTTTCGCGGCACCTCATATCCTGCAGAGCGCAAAGCAGCACGAATGCGCACACGAGCATCCATAACAGCTGCATCTCCGAGTCCAACAATACAAATACCAGGAATGCCTCCCGACATAGACACTTCCACGGTCACAGGAGCTGCCTCAATACCTCGAATGCAAGCAGCCCGTACAGCAAATGACGGAGGGCTCGTCGGTCTCATCATTCAGCCTCCCACCCAAATGCATTCGGAATATGAAAAATTTCAACTTCTCCAGATAGGGGGATTGTTATGGCAACAACGTCAAATCGAATTGAAACGACCGGATAGTGCGACATAAGATAGGCACTCGCAATGCGGCGATATCGTTGGCGCTTTCGAGCATCTACTGCCTCCTCAACAAAGAGCTCCTCGCTGCTATCTTGCGTGCGTCTCGTTTTCACTTCAACCAAAACAACCGTCGTGTCATCAGGATCTAAGGCAACAAGGTCTGCCTCTCCCTCACAGCAGCGGTAATTGCGCTCCAGGATTACAAATCCAAGACTACGGAGATGCTCTGCTGCAAGATCTTCACCCAGCCGCCCAAGCTCAGATCGATTAAGGTTTCGATCGCATGCCCGATCAGTGGGATCTTCTCCAGCGAGATCGTCTGCATCCCTTTGCCTTGCTCCACCCCGAGAACTCTCTTGGCGCACCTCATGAGGACATGCACCTTTACAGGCATATGCCTGTGCGTCTACTTCAGACGCGAGATCACCCGCACACGCTTCCTCATGCCAATGGGTCTGCTCTCGATAGTACAGTTCGGTAATGCGGTGTTCGTGCATCATGGCTCCCTTCATGTCATGGGATCCATCCTGCACCGAGTATTCTCACGTACATAGCGTGAAGAAGCTCAAAGATCTCACGGTGATCTGACGCACGCAAGAGGTCTGATTAACAGAGCTACTCAAGCGCACAATAGGTCAAAGCATCTGAGTGAATATGGCTTAAAACAAGGATTCAGTTTTTAAGAAATTCCCACAGAAACTTACTCGATGAACAGGACTTAAACCGAGCTTGCCAATGGCTGCAATATGATCGGGTGAAGCATAGCCCTTAGAAGCAGAAAAGCTGTACCCAGGGTAGATCTCATCAAGTTCAACCATGAGGTCATCACGGGTAACCTTAGCAACAATACTTGCTGCAGCAATTGAGGCCACCCGGGCATCTCCGTGGACGACATCAATCTCTCGCTGGTGCACCTGCAAGGGAGTTCCATCAATGAGCACGGCATCTGGCTCAACGCCAGTATCAGCAATGGCTCCTAGAACTGCCTCGCGCAAGGCAGCGGCCATGCCAATGACGTCAATTCGAGCTGGCTCGATATGGCATATCCCCACAGCCTGGGCTACTTCTAAAATTTGAGCTGCCAAGACCTGGCGCTTTTGTGGGCTTAAACGCTTTGAATCATCAATACCCCAGATGATGGGTTCATCCGGCAAACTGAGGGCACAAACCGTTAACGGACCGGCAATGGATCCGCGACCCACTTCATCTACACCGAGAATCAAACCATGACCACCGAGCTCGTGCATATACCGATAGAGCTCACGTACACGATCATGCTCTGCTTGATCACGCTCAAGCCGACGCCGTGCACGCTTCAGTGCAGTCTGCACCTGGGAGCGCGGATCCTCGCAGAAAAGCTCAATGAGCCTGCGTGCCTCATCTCTTTGAGCGCTCGCAAGCTCAGCAGCGATATGTGCTGCGGTATCTGATGATGATAGATTTGCCATCTGCAATCCTTTGCACAAAACAGGGGCCGCCACCTGGCGACCCCTGATCATACCCTGGTCTTTTGAACCGTGTTACCGCTTAGCGCTTCTCTGGAATGCGAGCGGCCTTACCCACCTTATCACGGAGGTAATAGAGCTTCGCACGACGAACCTTACCATGACGGACGACCTCAAGCTTGCCAATCTTGGGGCTGTGCAGCGGGAAGGTACGCTCAACACCCGTACCAAAGGAAAGCTTACGAACCGTAAAGGTCTCGCGTGCGCCCTCGCCACTCATGCGAATGACATCACCCTGGAACACCTGGATGCGCTCGCGCTCACCCTCCTTAATGCGGTAATGCACTTTCACGTTATCACCAACGCGAACCTCGGGGATGTCCTCGCGGATCTGCTGGCGCTCAATTGCGCGGATGTAGTCCATCTGTCGTATCCTCACTCTTCCAGAGGTGCCGAGCGCGCAGCTGGCACATAGGTTGAACAAACGGCATGAATTATACGCGAGCTCTCCGTATTGACAAGGGCAATCCTCAAGTCCTTCACGCATCCCGCTCGGATTGTGCCTCTAATTTGGCTTGTGCGGCACAGAGCCGTGCAATGGGCACACGATAAGGCGAGCAGCTCACATAATCTACGCCTGCACGGTTAAAGAAGACAAGGATGCTCCTTGGATCTCCACCATGTTCACCGCAGACTCCAAAGTGCATGTCTGGTCTTACAGCACGACCCCGCTCAACGGCCATGGCAACGAGATCTACCACCGTCTCATCGATCGTTTCAAAGGGATTGTCGTCCAAGACCTTCTTATGCAGATAGATCGGTATGAACTTGCTTTCTGCGTCATCGCGCGAGAAGCCAAAGGTTGTCTGTGTGAGGTCATTCGTGCCGAAGCAGAAGAACTCTGAGGTCTTGGCAATCTCTCCCGCAACAAAGCAAGCACGCGGAAGCTCAACCATAGTTCCGATGGGAATCTCAAGCGACACACCATACTCGCGCTCTACCTCTTTGAGCACCTGTTCAGCAATGGCTCGTGTCTGCACATGCTCTTCGGTAATAGAGACCAAAGGAATCATGATCTCAGGCTTTGGATCTAAGCCCTCGTCGCGAATGAGGCGAGCCGCAGCCGTAGCAATGGCGCGAACCTGCATGAGCGGCAGGTCGGGATAGACGATCGAGAGTCTGACACCACGCAAGCCAAGCATGGGATTAGACTCAGCCATACCGTCGATCCTCCGCAGCAGGGCACGTTTTTCTGCCAGCTCATCCTCAGTAGCACCTAAGGCCTCAAGCCGAGCAATTTCTATTGCAAGTTCACGAGGATCATCTAAGAACTCATGCAAGGGTGGGTCAATCAGGCGAACCACCACAGAGCGCCCGTTCATCGTACGGAAGATCTCCAAGAAGTCCTCGGTCTGAACGCGCAAGAGTTCATCAAGAGCATGGATCCGTACCGTGTCAGTATCAGAGAGAATGAAGGATTGGATGATGTCTTTGCGTTCGCCTAAGAACATATGCTCAGTACGGCAAAGACCAATTGCCTCTGCCCCAAAGGAAAGGGCAAGCTGAGCATCTGAGGGATTATCGGCGTTGACGCGCACGTGATGCGCGCGACCAGACGTTGTATCGAGACGAATCTCATCTGCCCAAGATAGTACCGTATCAAGATCCCCGGTCATCTCAGCAGAGACCAACGGCACCGCACCGGCAACTACAATGCCTTGGGCTCCATCAATAGAAATGACATCACCCTCATGAAGGATGTGATCGCTACCCTCGATCCGTACCTCCTTTTTGACCGCATCAATATGGAAGGCCTCAACACCGCAGACACAAGGTGTTCCCATGCCACGGGCAATAACAGCTGCGTGACTCGTCTTACCACCATGGCTCGTAAGGATGCCTTCGGCAACAGTCATACCTTTAAGGTCATCGGGATTGGTCTCCCAACGAACCAAGACTACCGAACGACCCTCTTCAGCTGCTGCTACTGCATCGTCAGACGAAAAGACGATCTCGCCCACTGCAGCACCCGGACTTGCATTAAGGCCGCGCGCCAAGATATCAAGCTTGGCTGTCATATCAAACTGTGGATGCAAAAGCTGGTCAAGCTGGGCAGGGTCAATCCGCGATACTGCCTCTTCACGCGAGATTAAGCCCTCCTCAACCATATCAACAGCAATCTTTAAGGCTGCCTGGGCAGTACGCTTTCCTACACGGGTCTGCAGCATCCAAAGTCTACCTTGCTCAATCGTAAATTCGATATCGCACATATCGCGATAATGATTCTCAAGGATGACAAAGGTTTCTTCGAGCTGGCGTCCTGCTGCAGCAAGTTCCGGAATACCCACGAGATCACTGATGGGCTCGGTATTGCGAATACCGGCAACCACGTCTTCGCCTTGGGCATTGACAAGGAAGTCTCCGTAAAACTCGTGAGTTCCGTCTGCGGGATTTCGTGTAAATGCAACTCCAGTGGCTGAGGTATTGCCCTTATTTCCAAAGACCATGACCTGAACATTGACTGCCGTACCCAGATCATCAGAGATGGAATTGTGCTTGCGATACAGACATGCACGCTCATTCATCCAGCTACCAAACACTGCCTGAATCGCGAGACGAAGCTGCAAGCGCGGATCACGCGGGAATTGCACGCGACCGTTACTCAGATCAAGCTCAGGATAGGCTGTCTGAGAAACATTCTCGGAGAAGATCTCCTTAAACTCGATCACGAGTTCTTGCAAATCATCTGCTGAAAGATCAGAGTCAGCACGCACACCTGCAACTAAACGGCGCTGCGTTAAGGCATTTTCAAACAGATCAGCATCCACGCCCATAACCACATTAGAAAACATTTGAATGAAGCGCCGATAACTATCCCAGGCAAAACGGGGATTTTCAGTCTGGGCAATGAGACCTTGCACCGACTCATCGTTGAGTCCGAGGTTCAAGACGGTATCCATCATGCCAGGCATAGAAAATGGAGCTCCTGAGCGAACCGACACAAGCAAGGGATCGTGGCTGTCACCGAGACGCTTGCCCAATCGGCTCTCAAGATCTTCTACAGCCTCATCAATTTCTGAAAGCGCACCCTCTGGCCACACGTTTCCTGCATTTGCATACGCAGTACAGGTCTGGCAGGTAATCGTGAAGCCCGGAGGTACCGGAAGACCAATACGAGCCATCTCAGCGAGATTTGCTCCCTTGCCTCCCAGCCGATACTTCATAGAAGCATCGCCTTCGGTCACATCGTTCCCGTGCTCATCGGATCCAAATCGAAAGACCCTCTGCTCGTCCGTCACGGCAATCCCCCTTCCCCGCCCCATCTCAGATGCGGCAGCGCTCTGGTCGGCAGACCCGGACTGATTTGACCGAGCCTGATCGAACTATAGGAAACCAGCTGCTGCAACATGTAGTGATCGCATGTATAAGGTGCAGCCGGTCGAAATCCCTAGGTGGACGGCCAACCATGTGGTATTGCTATGATGCTACCTGTTGGTATGTAAAAACTCAACCGCTCAAGATCCTCAGTGTGCCTCACGATCTTGAGCCGAAATTATGTGGTTGTAAGACCTTGCCCTCGAAGCCGCCGCGCACGCTCAATTGCCTCGAGCCGACCGATTATCTCGGCGGCAGACTCCTCAATTGCCTTTTGATCGGTGCGCACAATAAAACAGCCTAAGCGTCGCATCAGCGCACGAGCTTCTTCCATTTCTTGGCGAATCGACTGTGGATCAGAGTAACTCGCAGCAACTGCTCGCGAGAAATCATCGCCTAAGCGCTGCTCGCGGATATCAGTAATGACTTCAACGGTTGAGATGAGTCCAAACAGCTTTGCAGGATCAATCTCAAAGATTGAGGCAGGGGGTTCAAGTCCAGGTGCTAAAGGAATATTGGCAACCTTATACCCTTGAAAAGCCAAATACATAGAAAGCGGTGTTTTGGAGGTTCGAGAAATACCCAACAGCACGATATCGGCCTCAGATAGATCATCAGCACCACGACCATCATCGTGCTCAACGAAGTACTCCATGGCTTGAATGCGCTGAAAATACTGCTCATCAGTACGATGAATGGTGCCAGCAATCCCTCGAGGCTCGCGATTGAGCAAATGAGCAAAGGTATCTACGACAGGGCCTAATAAATCAACCGCATCAACGCCAAGCAGAGCAAGACGCTCCTCAACTTGAGCGCGAATGGTTGGATCTGCAATGGTATGCAACACCGCCACCCGCTCGCCCGCCTTGAGAAGCGGAGTCAAACGGCGCTCAACAATATCTGCTGAGTCAACCTTTGCCAAACGCTCAATGGCAATGATGCCTTGAGGAAATTGCCCGGTTGCAGCAAAGGCAACTTCAGCTGCTGTGCGCCCCAGGGCATCCGATACCGCAATGACCGTAATCGCATGCTCTCTCATAGATGCCCTCCTCGCACAGGGTTTGTTGTGCTTATGCTCCTTCGAGCAGTCCAACATCGGCAATGTCTGCAAAGACCCCTACGAACCGATTGAGCAAACCAACGCGACGCCGGCGTAGATCTGCATCCTCATCCATAACCATAACCTCATCAAAGAAGCGGTCAATAGGATCTCGAAGACCTGCAAGCTTGCTAATAACAGCTCTATAGTCATGATCTGCCATGAGACGAACTACCTCAGTATTTGCCTGATCAATTGCAAAAGACAAATCTGCCTCTGCACCTGCCGGATAAACCTCAGATGTCCGAGGAGCAAACGAGGCGTCTGCAAGATGAGATGCTCGGGCATAGGCAACTGCAAGATCGACAAAAGTTTCTGGAGCCTCGGCACGGGCATGCTCAAGGGCATGAGCCAGATCAAAGAAATGCTGAGGGACACGTACCGTACCCGCCGATATTGCAGCTACCGTGTCTGCAGCAATACCCTCGTCACGCGCCATCTGCTGGGCTCGACCCAAGAGGAATGAACAGATCGCTGTCTCAACTTCTTCGGCATCAAAACTCACACCTTGTCCTGCCAGGGCATGTAAGGTCGCCCGAACAATTGGCTCATACGAGATCTCAAGGCGTGAACGTAAAATATTTAACACACCGATGGCAGCTCGGCGCAGGGCATACGGATCTTTTGAACCGGTCGGCGGCTCAGCGATTGCAAACAAAGACGAAATGGTATCGAGCTTATCGGCAACCGCAAGCACGCAGCCACTCAACGTCTCAGGAAGCTCATCTCCTGCAAAGCGCGGACGATACTGATCGCGAATAGCATGTGCTACCTCTTCGCCCTCCCCTGCTGCAAGCGCGTAATAGCCACCCATAACACCTTGCTGGCTCGTAAACTCAATAACAGCATTCGAAACCAAATCGGACTTTGATAGATGCGCAGCTCGAGCAGCAGCTGCTGCAAGCTTGGCACCAAGGCGTGCTTCTGCGGCAATCGCGAGCGTAATATCTTCTATCCGTTCAACCTTTTTGAGCACTGAACCGAGCTTTTCATGGAACCCAACACGATCCAGACGCGAACGCATCTCATCTAAAGAGACCTTGAGGTCTTCCTCGTAAAAGAACTTGGCGTCGGCAAGACGGGCTGCAACCACGCGCTCATTTCCGTCAATTACCGTCTGAGAGACTGCCGGATCGGCATTGGAAACAACAACAAAAGCAGTGGTGAGCTGATGTGCCTCATCATAAGTGGGAAAATACCGCTGATGCGAGAGCATAGATTCACAAATAATCTCTGAAGGCACTTCAAGAAAGCTCGGATCAAAATTGCCAACTAAAACCGTAGGCCACTCACAGAGATTAACAACCTCATCAAAGGTTTTTTGCGGCGTATCGACGCGAACACCCAGCTCGCGCTCAACACGGGCGATTCCATCACGGATGATTTCTGCTCTTCTTGGGGCATCGAGTACAAAGGCCTGTTCAAGCACTGCCTCGTATGAGGCAGGATCGGCGACCAAGTGCTCACCTGGTCCGAGCACGCGATGCCCTCGCGTAGTATGACCTGCATGCACCCCTGCATAGGAACATGGAACAAGCTCTGAGCCAAAGAGTGCACAAATCCACCGGATTGGACGCACGAAGGTATCACGCGTTGAGCCCCAATGCTGTGAGCGATAGTTAGGCCAGCTGAGTTGCGCAATGAGATGCTCACTGATGTGGGAGAGCAGCGGTGTGGCAGGCCGGGCAGGAACAATGCGTTCAGCAAAGACATATTCTCTGCCATCGCTATCTTGGCGACGGATGAGCTCAGAAGCCTCAATACCGGCTTTTCTTGCAAAACCGGCGGCTGCCTTGGTAGGAGCTCCAGCCTCATCAAAGGCAATCGTTGCCGCAGGGCCTCGCAAGACCTCACGCAGCTCCTCAGTTGTTGTAGCTACTGCTTCTGCGAGCACCGCTAAGCGACGAGGAGTCGAAATGACTCGAATTGCACCATGAGCTAAGCCTGCCTCAGAAAGACCACGCTCAAGCATGGGCTCAAGCTGAGCCGCAGCACGGGTAAGTGGAGCTGATGGCATCTCTTCAACGCCAAGTTCAAGCAGAAAATCGCGGGTTGTTTCCATGCTTATGCCACCTCATTTGCGTCAGAGCTCATGGTGTTTTGATCAGAGGCGACATGAGTCAGGTACGACTCACACGCCGCTTTGGCAAGTGAGCGAACGCGCAAAATATAGGCAGCACGCTCAGTCGCAGAAAGAGCTCCTCTACTATCCAATACATTAAAGGCATGGCTACACTTCAAGACACAGTCATAGCCTGGCAAGGGGAGATTCTTCTCAAGGCAGGCATGACACTCACGCTCATAGCTATCAAAGGCCTGCCGCATCATATCAATATTGGCGACTTCAAAATTGTAGGCAGAAAACTCACGCTCGTTTTCTAAGAAGACCTCGCCATAGGTCATCTTCGTGCCATCAGGCGCTACTGACCAAATAAGGTCATACACACTTGAAACACCTTGCGCGTACATCGCAATGCGCTCAAGACCATAGGTAATCTCAACAGGAGCGGGGTTGCACTCAATGCCACCAACTTGCTGGAAATAGGTGAACTGAGTTACCTCCATACCATCGAGCCAGACTTCCCAGCCCAAGCCCCACGCACCTAAGGTAGGACTTTCCCAGTCATCTTCAACAAAACGAACATCGTGTTTTGCAGGATCCAAGCCAATGGCGGCAAGCGAGCCCAAATAGAGCTCTTGAGAATCCTCAGGGCTTGGCTTGATCAAAACCTGGAACTGATAATAGTGCTGCAAACGATTTGGATTTTCTCCATAGCGCCCGTCGGCAGGGCGCCGGCAGGGCTGAGGATAGCACGCACTCCAGGGCTTTGGGCCGAGCGAGCGAAGCAGGGTGGCCGTATGAAAGGTTCCGGCTCCTACCTCGGCGTCCAAAGGCTGCATGACGGTACAACCCTTTGATGCCCAGTACTGCTCAAGAGCAAAAATCATATCCTGAAAGGTGTGCACCTGTGTATCCATGTGCAAAAGCTCCTCGTCTGTAGATAGAACCCTGACTATGGTAGCGCAAGGTCATGCATGCAGCGCATCAAATAAGCCCAATGCGGTTGAGTGGCCAATATCTAAAAATAACGATACCGATGAGATCATCGCGTTGTACCGGACCAAAATACCGCGAGTCGGCAGAATCCTCGCGATTATCCCCCATCATCCAAACGGTGTTTTTGGGAAGTGTATAGGGATAAGACAGCTCAATACCGGGCGCCTGAGCTGACAGTGGCTCGGTCATACCAGCCGCATAGGACTCTTCTTTCAGCTCACCGTTCACATAGACAGAACCCGATTGAAAATCAATCGTATCTCCGCCAACGGCGATCACGCGCTTCACCAAGATGTCATGATCTGAGAAGGCATTCGGATTTTTAAAGACAACGATATCTCCCGGCTCAACGCTACCGCCCAAATTAAGACTGATCTTTTGGGCAAAGATATTGTCACCAATCTGAATCGTAGGAATCATTGAGCCGGTAGGAACTGTATAGGGGCTTCCCACAAAAATATGGATGAGAAGTGCTGCTACCACAGCAATTCCCAAAGCAACAACCCACTCAATGAGCCCTTGTAGCACCGATCCTTCTTTGCTCGCCATCGCAGGTCTCCTTATGATTTCTCGCGATTGCAATATGTTTCAAGAAATGCCAACTCTTCATGGCTCAAATGAGCGCACTCAAGCAAATCTGGTCGAAAACGAAGTGTTCTTTCAAGTGAGTTTTCACGCCTCCAGCGCTTGATGCGTGCATGATCGCCTGAACGTAACACTTCTGGAACTTCGTGGCCTCGAAATGACGCAGGCCGTGTGTACTGAGCATACTCAAGCAGGCCATGGCTCAGACTTGCAGAAAACGACTCATCAAGCGAGCTTTGCGCGTCCCCGAGCGCTCCTGGCAAGAGGCGCACCACCGCATCAGACACAACCATTGCAGCGAGCTCTCCTCCGGTAAGCACATAGTCTCCAAGCGAGATACACTCATCTGCTACCAACTCAAAGGCACGCTCATCAATGCCCTCATAGCGACCACAAACAAAAAGCAAGCGTTCATATCCTGCTAAGCGCTCTGCCTCTCGCTGAGAAAATGGCGTGCCTGCTGGAGTAAAAAAGATCGTTCTCGCAGGCATGCTCCGAGCTTGTTGGATTGACTCAACCGCATGCACGATCGGTTCAACCTTCATGAGCATCCCAGCACCGCCGCCATACGGCTCATCATCAACGCTGCGATGCCGATCATACGTCCAATCCCGCAGATCATAGGAGTGAAACTCAAAGATCTCCTCGCGTTGAGCTCGTCCTAAGATAGAGGCATGCATATATGCATCAAACACATCGGGAAAAACTGATAAGGCCTCAATGATCATGAGTTCGCCCCCAGATCCAGCAAGCCATCAGGAATTGAAACCTCAAGCGCTCCTGAGTCGGGGACATGCAAAATAATGGCAGAAACTGCAGGAATCAAAATATCGCGACCGTTACGATCTCGAACAACCCACAAGGGATGAGCTGGAGTCTCTTCGATTGCAATCAGTGTTCCAAGCAAGCCATGATGCTGATCTAGAACCTCACGACCCTCCAGCTCTTCAAGCGTGGCAAATTCCGATCCCAAGGCAAGATCCTCGCGTGATGCAAGTACCTGACAACCAACAATGCTATCTGCTGCATCCAAATCATGAATGCCAGAAAAGCCTATGATTGCTGCTCTGTCTCTCTCAGAGCTGACCGACTCAACAAGACAAAAACGATCGCGATCAAGTGAGGGAGGAACAATTGCAACTTCAAGGCCTGCTTGTAAGCAAAAAGGGAGGCCGCGCGGGGCAACCGCAACGACCTCTCCTTTTGACCCATGCGTTTTAACGATACGGGCAATCGTGCGAAAAAGACAACGCACGAACTTATCCTAAGACCTCAATATCGACCGAAATACCCAGGCGAGCCGCAAGTGCACGAGCAAGGGTGCGAATAGCCTGGATTGTTCGACCATGCCGACCAATAACCTTTGCAGTATCGGTATCTGACACCGTAATCTCGATCGTAGAAGATTGCTCGTCATCGACAACTTCTAAGGTAACGCCAGCAGGATCATCTACGATATTGACCACAAGATACTCAACCAGATCAGCAACGCGATCAGACGGCAGCTCTTCTATGTGGTTGAGAGCCTCAGTGTCCTCGATAAGCTCAGCATTCACAGAAGACTACTCCTCGTCTGCAGCAGGTGCCTCTTTGGCAGCCTCTGCAGCAGCCTTGGCTTCCTCAGCCTCACGTGCGAGCTGCTTCTTGGACTTCTTGGGCTGAGCAACCTTCTTCTCGCCCTCCTGAGCAGCACGAATGAGCGCAGCTACAGCATCGGTGAGCTGTGCTCCATTGGCCTGCCAGGTCTCAATCTTCTCAAGATCGAGATCGATGGTCTTGGGATTGGTGAGCGGGTTATAGCGACCCACTTCCTCAATCAGGCGACCATCGCGCGGCGAATGAGCGTCAGCAACGACGACACGGTAGTAGGGGCGCTTCTTCGACCCGTGACGGGCCAGGCGGATCTTGACTGCCAAGACAAACTCCTCAATCTACGCAGCAGATGCTGCACGGACATGCAAAACAGGATCATACGCCAACGACCGGCAGAGGTGAAGGCCAAAGCATGGCACAGACGAGAGAGTCGAAGGCGTACACATAGTAGCCATCTTTTGAGCCTCGGTCAATGCGATATCAAAACACTCGACGCCAGATGCTATCAAGCAATCACACAAGCGCTCACACGCCCAGCCCGCATATACCAACCAAGCTCGCACCTTGCGCTTGAGCTGCCTCACTGAGCTTTTCGCTTCGCTATACTAGTTGTATGAAACACGCGAACTCAGATACTGCACACGCTCTTGTAGCAGGCCTTCTTGGCACGTGGACAGGCCCTGCAATCGGCCTGCTTGATTTGGATGCATTTTTTGCCAGCGTCGAGCAGCTCGATCATCCTGAATGGCGCAATAAACCCGTTATTGTTGGTGGCTCTCCTTCTGAGCGCGGTGTTGTATCAACCGCTTCATATGAGGCACGTCGCTTTGGCGTTCGCTCTGCCATGTCAAGCGCTCAAGCAGAGCGTCTCTGCCCTGATGCAATTTGGACCCATGGCCGCTTTAGCCGTTACCGAGAAGTTGCAAATCAAGTCATGGCAATTCTTGCTGAAGAAACTCCCTATATTGATCGCGTCTCTATTGATGAAGCCTTCTTTGATATCACTCCGGGACGCTTTTCATCTGAAAGCCCGGTAGTTATTGCCAATAGAATTTCAAGCCGTGTAGCAGACCTTGGGATCACCTGCTCCATTGGGCTCGGTCCAAACAAAACGGTAGCAAAGATTGCCAGTGAAAAGGACAAGCCTCGAGGTTTAACCATCGTAAGCCCCGGTACCCAAGCTGGCTTTTTAGCGCCTTTACCTGTCCGTGCTATGTCTGGCATTGGCGAGCGCGCAGAAGTCGCACTCGCTCGTCTTGGCATTCGAACCTTAGGTCAGCTCAGTCAGGCTCCAGAAGAGCAACTGCACCCTATTTTTGGGGCGACAACAAGAACCTATCTCTTAAGAGCACGGGGTGAAGAGATAACCTCAGTACGTCTTTTTGCTGACCCAGAAGAGCCGAAATCGGTCAGCCATGAGCGAACCTTTCCTCATGATCTTACGCAGGAAAAAGAGATTAAAGCTGAGCTCGCCATACTTGCAACCTCTGTTGGCAAGCGCTTGAGATCACAAGGTTTAGCAGGAGATACGGTCACCGTAAAGCTCGCCTTTGGCTTTGGCAATCTCCATACTGCCCAGCGAAAACTTAAGCATGCAACCGATGATGAGTTTATCTTCACTCCGGTTGCCCTTGAGCTCTTTGATTCGTTATGGCACCCACCAACACCAATTCGTCTTGCCGGTATTGGCATCTCAGGCTTTGATCATGCAGCAGATGCCCAAGCTGATCTCTTTGGAGCAGCTGATGAGAGCGGCAAGGCACAAAGTGACCTTCGCAATCTTTCATGCACCCTTGACTATCTCCATGAGCGCTTTGGACGCACCTCGGTTACTTTTGGAAGAGAGCGCAGCCGGGGCGAGTCGGTCAACGAATCTGAAACCTCATGAGGAGCACTGCAGCTTCAGCGCGGCCTGTTACTCCGTCTGAATGAGACTAGTACTCGTCCAACCCAAGATCGATCTGCGGAGCATCGCCCCAGAGCTTTTCTAATCGATAGTAATCACGAGCCTCATCGGTAAAGATATTGACCAGCACAATGCCATAATCCATGAGCACCCAGCGACGCTCATCACGACCTTCAATGGAGAGTGGATGATCGTTCAGCTCTTTTGCTACTCGCTCTTCAACGACATCAACCAAGGCATCGACCTGGCGGTTGTTTGAGCCGGTTGCAATAACCATATAGTCACACACATCGGAAAGTCCCCGAAGATCAAGGGCAATAACCTGATGTGCTTTCTTCGACGAGAGTGCAGATGCCGCCAGAGATGCAATCTGGTAGCCCTCCTGCGACTGGCTCGATTTGTCAGCCACAAGATGAGTCTTTTCAGACATGAACTTCCTTCCCTTTCATAGTTTGCTTACTCGATTTGCATAAGAGCGCATAGTGATTATAGATATCAATCGCCGTTGGGTAGATATACCGCCCACCTTGAATAACGTAGGTAAGACCCTCTGAGAAGCAGCGGAAAAACAACTGAGTCAGATTAAGGTGACCCACTAAGGATCTCAAATCCTCTGCCCACGCTCCCGATCGACCTGGCTCGATCGCATCAGCAACAAAGATCACCATATCAAGATCAGACATATCAAGGGCGGCAATGGTATGTCTCCCGATAGCAGAAAAAACAGCAGGCGCAAGTTGTGGAAAAAGCTCGGGTAAGGTCTGCTCAGCAATCGGGCCGTGAAGCACCGCAAACGCTTGAACAGGATCTCCTGCAATCGGAATATGAAGACGGCAAACCGCCTCAAGGCTCTCACGTAAAGAGAGCTGCTTGCACCAGTCGTGCAAATATCCTGCAGCTCGAGCCTGAAACTCATCAACTCCATAGACCCGCGCCAACTCGCCTGCCATCTCAGACACGCGCACACTGTGCTCGTAGCGGCGAGGCGCACTTGATGCCATATGGCAGGAAAGCGCGCGAGCGATATGGGCGAGCTCAGCCACTTCAAGATCATGCATCTATGACAGGTCACCTCCTACGCCGCGTACCTCATCAACGCGCTCTGAAAAATCCTGACGGTACAGTCCGTTCTTTTTAATAAAGCCGATAACTGAGGTTGCCGTTAAATAGCGAATGCTCTTACCTTCGGCCACGCGCCGACGGATATCGGTTGAGCTAATAGACAAGGCAGGAATCTCAATATAGCGAACGTCAAATCCAATGCCAGATGACTGAACAACCTCTGCCGCTCGAGCCATATCGTAGCCCGGCCGCGTTGCTGCAATGAATGTTGTAAGCGAGGCGAGTGCGTGTGCGTCTCGCCAGCTTAAGATCTCAAGAATGGCGTCGGCACCCGTAATGAAGAAAAGCTTCACATTAGACGGATAATGTGCTCGCAAGGCACGTAAGGTATCAACCGTGTAGGTTGTGCCCGCTCGCTCAATCTCAAAGCGGCTCGCATCAAAGGCGGGATTGGCCGAAGTTGCCAACAAGGTCATCGCATAGCGATCCTCGGCACTTGTCACCCGCTCAGGTGCCTTAAAGGCCGGAGAGCCTGCAGGCATGAACACAACGAGATCAAGATCGAGAGCGTCACGCGCCTCTTCAGCAGTAACCAGATGACCGTAATGAATTGGATCGAAGGTACCACCCATAATCCCTAAGCGGTACTCACGAGATGGATCTGCCCCTAACGCGGGCAAGGCTAATCGATCAGAGCCCATTCCCATCCTCTCCATCTAAGAACTTGCCACGTGCTTTTCATCAAACTCATCACCTTCATAGGAAAATGCTGTATCCATAATCCGGATCTCATCTCCTGTTTGGGCTCCCGCACGCTCAAGAGCTGCATCCAGTCCAATGTGTGCAAAGCGACTTTGAAGATAGGTAACGGCCTCGTCGTTTTCCCAATCAGTCTGAACCACCAAGCGCTCAATCTCTGCTCCGCGAACACGCCACGCTCTGCTGCCCTCTGCTACAACCTCAAAACGAGCTTCACGCTCAAGACGACGTTGCTCTAAGACCTCACTCATATCCTGTACCGAAGACGTGCTCTTTGAAAGCTCAGCGCGAAGCTCAGATACGAGCTGTCCGGCAGACAAAATGAGTGGCTGCAAGCCTGCTCCGGTAAGTGCGGATACGGCAAAAAACGGATGGCCGTCTTGAGCTGCAAGCGATCTGAGCTGAGCAATACGATCAGTCATGCCAGAAACATCACACTTATTCGCAATAACGATCTGCGGCCGTGATGCCAGCTCAGGGGCATAAGCAGCAAGTTCTTCTTTGATAATTCGATAGTCTTCCAACGGATCGCGACCTTCAAGACCACCAGTAATATCAACAACATGCATGATCAGCGCTGTGCGCTCAATATGGCGCAAGAAGGTATGACCCAGACCGCGACCTTCACTGGCACCCTCAATGAGACCCGGAATATCTGCAACCACAAAGGAGTGATTACCGGCACGCACCATTCCAAGATTAGGAACTAAGGTGGTAAACGGATAATCTGCAATCTTGGGACGAGCGGCGCTCATGCGGGCAATGAGTGAACTTTTACCTGCACTCGGCATACCAACTAACGCAGCATCGGCCATGAGCTTGAGTTCAAGCTCGATCCAATGATCCCGCGCTGGCTCTCCTTTTTCTGCAAAAGCAGGAGCTCGGCGCACCGATGTTACAAAATGAGGATTTCCCCGGCCTCCCCGACCACCTGGAGCCACAATCACACGCTCACCATCAACGGCAAGATCGGCAAGCTGGTGCGTATGAGCCATGGTCTCAGGATCAAGCTCCCAAATAACCGTTCCCAGCGGAACCTTTAATACCAGATCCTCACCGGCACGCCCATTTTTTCTGGAGCCTTGCCCATGGGTGCCTCGCTCAGCGCGAAAATGATGCTTAAATCGATAATCGATCAATGAGGAAAGCTGTGCATCGGCTTCAATGACCACATTGCCACCATCGCCCCCATCGCCCCCATCAGGGCCTCCTTTGGGAACATAGGCCTCTCGGCGAAATGACATGCATCCCGCCCCGCCATCGCCTCCGCACACATTGATGCGACTCATATCAGTAAACTGAGACACGACGTGTTATCTCACTTTCTGCTCGTACAACCTAAAGCGCAAACAAGACTCAAAACTCATGGTATCAGGATAGCAAAAGGCTCCCGACAGCGCGGGAGCCTAAAAGATGCGTTTGCGGGTGCAAATTGAAGAGCTTAAGCCTCAACAAGCGGCATGACATTTACGCGATGCTTGAGACCACGCGTAAACTTAACCTTGCCCTCAATGAGTGCGAAAAGGGTATCGTCCTTACCGCGACCGACATTTTGGCCAGGGTGAATGTGAGTGCCGTTCTGACGAACGAGAACCTCGCCTGCCTGTACGGTCTGACCATCAAAACGCTTCGTGCCCAAACGCTGACCGCGAGAATCGCGACCATTGCGTGAGGAGCCAAGACCTTTTTTATGTGCCATGGTTTGCCCTCTTTCCTATAACTCTACCAGCTACTCAGCAGCAGGCTCAGTGGCAGCGGTCTCTGCAGCCTTCTTGGTGGTTCTCCCAGAAGCCTTAATATCGCAGATCTTTACCATGGTGAGCATCTGACGGTGACCCTTAAGCTTATGGTAGCGCTTGCGACGCTTAAACTTATAGACGAGCTGCTTCTCGCCCTTAAACTGCTTTACAATCTCAGCGGTCACGTGCGCCTTGGCGAGTTTAGCCGGGTCGGTAATGATCTTCTTACCGTCATTTACAAAGATGACAGAAAGCTCGACCTTAGAGCCTGGCTCGCCCTCAATTTTCTCAACAGTCAAAACGTCGTCGGAGGCGACTTTGTACTGCTTGCCGCCGGTTTGAACGATAGCGTACATCTCTTGCCCTTCATGCATCAGGTAGTGCAACAGTCGGACATGGTACCAGCCTAGAAAATATGCGTCAACAGGTGAATTCGTAAAATTCAGCTCAACACAAGTTGTCTACCTCAAGTTGTCTACCTCATATGCTGAGATATATCGATCGGACGGTCAAATGGATCGAACACATGCCCCGCTTCATCTTGAATGCCCTGATAAAGCCTTGAAACACGAAAACGACCGAGTATGCGTGTCTCACGAGGCCCGCCAGAAATAATGGGCTCCGTACTCTTTTGCACCTGCCGATCAATTGCAGCGAGAAGCAATTCTGGTCGAAGTGAACCTTCATTTCCTGAAAAAGTATCTAAGATCAGGACAAGCGCACCATCGGGAGCTGCAGAGAGAGAAAAGTCTGCAAGCAAGGACTTCAGGTCTAGCGTCTTTCCCTTTTTCCCTCGTTGGTAGGTAAGCGTATGAGTCGAGATAGCCCGTAATGCTTCCTCGATTTCTTGGACACTCAAGGCGCTGCCTGAAATATCAACCTGATAGCCAATCCGATTAATCTCGGCGGTCAGTGCCGGCCGTCGTCGATCAATATAGGTAGCTTCTTGAGCAAAAAGATCGCGAGGAGAAGCGCTTCGCAGCTGGTCGAGCACCTGGGGCGTACGAATAAAGTCGTGTAAGAAGAGATCGAAATACTCACAGGCCGAGGCAGTGCCCACCGGCAGTGCTGAAGAAAATGCAATCCTCATGCGAGGGGAATAGCCTTGTGTAATGGCAAATGGAAGACCTGCACGCCGAATAATTCGATCAACGGTTCGAATAACCTCAAGATGGCCTAAGTACGCAAGTCTCCCCTGCTTGCAATAGCGCACACGAAGCCGAAAGAGCGCATCTCCTTGCTCACTCATGATCGTGCTCCCACTAACACATTTTCTGCCTCAAGTGTTGGGCAGATGCCACAGCCCGTACACGAACTCATCGTACAGTCCTCAGTTGTTTGACCAGCAAGAGCTCGACGATACTCGCGCTCAAGAAAGCCTCGAGAAACTCCTGGACTCACATGTTCCCACGGCAGGTGTGCGGTCAAAGGAAACGGAGTTTGTGCAATCTCTTTGAGGTTCATACCCAAATCTTGGGCAGCCTCCTCCCACCGGGCAAGAGAAAACTGCTCAGTCCACGCATCGAAGCGCTGGCCTCGCTTCCACGCGCCCTCAATGAGTGGAGCTGCGTCTTGACCCATTCGAGACAAAACCGCCTCAATAAGAGAAGTTTCAGCATCATGACACCGCACGCGAACAGCGCGATCCGAGACACTCTCATATAAGAGTTGCTGGCGGCGCTTCACTTCCTCATCGTCAAGCTGAGCACACCACTGAAAAGGCGTATGGGGCTTTGGAATAAACACAGAGACGGAAAGGGTCACCGAAAGTGAGCCTCGGCGAGATGGTGGTACCAGCTCTCGACCGATCTCAAGCACGCGCTCGCCAAGCTTCGCAATCGCTTGAATATCTTCGTCAGTCTCTTCTGGTAAGCCCATCATGAAATATAACTTCATCCGGTTCCAGCCAGCAGAAAAGGCAGCTCGAGCAGCACGCTCAAGATCTTCTTGCGTCACATTTTTATTGATGCAATCACGCAACCGTTGACTTCCTGCCTCAGGCGCAAAGGTAAGACCGCCGAGTTTATCCCCTGCAACCTCTAGGGCCATGTCAACGCCAAATGAATCAAGGCGCTGAGAAGGGATGGAAATGCGAGTACCCGTACCTTCGGTACTTCGGTTAAGTCGTCTCAAGATTTCTTGGCACTGAGAGTGATCAGTGGTGGAGAGCGAGGTCAGCGAAACCTCATCGTAGCCAGTTGCCGCAAGACCACGCGAGACCGCAGACACAATTTGATCGGGCGTACGCTCTCGAACAGGGCGATAGGTAATACCAGCCTGGCAAAAACGGCATCCTCTGGCACATCCGCGCAAGATCTCTATTGAGAGCCGGTCATGCACAAGCTCGGCAAAGGGAACGATTGTTTGCGATAACGCGTCGGTGCTCCCAAAATCGGTGATCACCCGCTTATACACAACCGCAGGTGCATCTTCGTCCTCTCGCGGCTGTACATAGCCGTGAGCCGTCGAGCTCTCATCAACAATAACCTCATACAAAGCCGGGACATAGGTTCCAGCAACATGAGCAAGCTCACGAAGGATAGTTTGGCGAGCCTCACCTCGTTGACGAAGACGCCGAAGCAAGGAGCACACCTCAACGATGGACTCCTCCCCTTCCCCAATCAGGAAGGCATCAATGAACGGAGCTAAAGGCTCGGGGTTATACACCGAAGGGCCACCGGCAATTACGATGGGATCATCCTCAGCACGATCGCGGGCATACAGCGGAATTCCTGCGAGATCTAAGGCCTCAAGATAATTGGTTGCTGCCATTTCATGGGGAATATGAAAGCCTACAACATCAAAGGAAGCAACCGGAGCCGCACCCTCGAGCGACAGCAAGGGGACCTTGCGCTCACGCATCAGATCGGCCATATCTACCCACGGCAGATACCCACGCTCGCAGCTCAGGTGCTTTTCTGCGTTGAGAATCCGATAGAGGATGGCAATACCTTGATTCGGAAGGCCAACTTCATACAGATCCGGATAGATCATACAGATCCGAAAATCAGCATCGGACTTGAGGCTCGCACCCCACTCATGGTTGATATAGCGTGTGGGCTTTTCTACCAGATCAAGCAAGGGTTCAATCTCTGAGAAGTAACTCCGGTAGCTTAGACGCGCCATAGATACCTCATGCTCGCCACCTCATTTACGCAGCACGCCCGGAGCTGAGCAGCCGAGATGCTCCCAGTCGCTGAATCGATGCAGCTGCTTTTTTAAATGCGGCTGACACCTGAGGACGATCACTCCCGCGACGATAGAACTCACTTAAAACAAGACCCATCAGGTAGGTGCTCGCACCACCTGCAATGCCTTTCACCGCAAAGCTGAACATGCCAGCACGACGAGCAAGCGGACGAACGAGCTGGCGTAAAATCAGACCCGTTCCCACCAAGGCTACACCCTCAAAGGCGCGCTCCCACGAAAGCGGCTCATCGTGAATTGAAGCCAAGCGGCTCATCATGCCAATCTGCGTTGCAGCCATAACGGGGAAATCAGCTCCTGGAACAAAGACCAAGGCACCGGTTATGGCATTACTCATAGCTGCAGCCTCAATCGCTTGACGAGAAGCCCGTGCTCGAAGAAACGCGAAGGCAGAGGCCAGGGCATCCACACGATCGGTGTGCTGTATGATCCAAGCTCCCAACTTTGAAATAAGCTGAGCATCGTGTTTGCTCACAACACGGCCAAGTAAGGTGGAGTGCTCTTGGACGAAGGTGGTCTCGGCAGCATCTCGAGCAACAACGACCGTAGGAGTTCCCGTAACAACTGCTTCTTGAGCAACACTGGCCACTTCTGGTGAACCTGCACTCAAAATAACTGCCACATCGCATCCCGCTCGTACCGCTCCTGAAGCATCAGCAACGGCAAACACACGAACAGAAGCACTCGGCACCTCAGGCATAAAGGCATCACGCATGGTCGCAATGAGGCTTTTATCAACGGCCGGATCTACAATCAGCACCACGCGAACAGAACCTAACGAGTCCTTCCGTGCAGCAAAACCCGTTTTCACAACACCAAATAAGGCATCCAATGGGAAGCGCATAGCGCTCCTTTCTCACAAGCTCTCTGCTCCTAGGCAGGTTTTGATCGATACCGCCAAATAGACTGTACGATCCCTACCGTTGCACATTGCATCATCATGGAACTAGAGCCAAAGCTGATAAAGGGCAACGGAATACCCGTAATCGGCATGAGACCCATACACATGCCTATGTTCTCAAAAATCTGAAATGTCCACATGCCAATAATACCCGCCCCAACAAATTTCAAGAAGAGGGAGTCTGAACGGTGAATGACCCGTATGGTTGAAAACAGCAAGAGTGCAAAGAGGATGAGGAGTAAAGCTGCACCTACAAATCCAAAGGTTTCACTCAAAAGTGCAAAGATGAAATCGGTATGCGCTTCGGGCAAAAAGCCACGCCCAGCCTGAGAGGTATTACCAATCCCTTTTCCAAAAAACCCACCTGAACCAACCGCAATGAGCGATTGCAGAAGGTTATAGCCAGCCCCCGTGGTATCGGCATCTGGATTCAAAAAAACCAGCAGGCGATTCATTTGATACTGCTTAATCAACACATCATGACCAAGCAAGCTATCGAGCAAAGAATCAGCCGCAAGGAGCAAAGAGACCAAGCCAACCAGCAAAGCAACCGTAGAGAGCACCCACTCGCGCCTCGGCCCGCTCATGCAAATGATAACGGCTCCGCCTGCAAAGATAACCAAGCCGCTACCAAGGTCTCCTGCCACAATTACCGCTCCAAAAGGAACGGCAAGCATCAAACACAGGCGAATATAATCTCGGATTGAATCGATCTTCCCATTAAACTGCGCAGCTAAGCTCGCCATAAAAAAGGCGGTAATCAGTTTTGCCAACTCAACAGGCTGAAAGGTAAGACCGATAAGAGGGATCTTTACCCAGCCAGTAAGGCCTTTTGCATTATGAGAAAGACCAGGTACATAGGGTAAGAAGATCACTATGAGGTCAATGATCAAAAGTGTGGTAGACATATTGGCAAGACCTCGAAAGTCCAGCCGCCACATACCGACAGCGAGACCGAGGCCTAGCGCGACACCTAAGAGATGGCGGGGAAACGATGCGTCGGCTATCGTGAGCGAAGCGCTCCACACAACCACACAGCCATACGCAATCAACAAAAGCGACGATACCAATACAGGAAGGCTTATGCGCTGTGCCCACGAAGCTCGTGAGGACTCTCGACGTTTATTCACACGCTCAATGCGTTTAGAAGTCGCACCCATGTCCCCTCCTAACGAGTACGGTCGCCGCCATACGCAGCAGTATCTGGTGAGTCATAAATCGCACCTAAAACGGTGCGAGCGGCTGGCATAGCAGAAGCCGAACCAAAGCCACCTTGTTCAATAACAACGGCAACAAGATACTTTGGATCATCGGCCGGAGCGTAGCAGATAAACCAGGCATAATCATCCTGGCCACCCTTCTCGCCCGTACCCGTCTTTCCGGCTACCCGCACGTCCAAGCTCGTAAAATGCCGCGTAATTGCATCGGTCTCTTCATAGATCACGCCCTCAAGCGCACCGCGCACCAACTCTAAATCATCATCGTTATGAGACTTTACTCGGCGGAGCTCACGTGGTTCATACGTGGTAGCCACAGATCCATCGGGGGCTAATGCTGAGTGGAACAGATGCGGAACATACTCAACGCCTCGCATGGCTACACCGGCATAGACCTGAGCCATCTGCAAGGGCGTCACCAAAATATCGCCCTGGCCAATTGCTATGTTTAACAGGTCTCCGGGATTCCACGTTCGATCAGCATCGTCCCAATCAGAGAAGAACTCTCGCTTCCACGCCGCATCAGGAATGCGACCGGCAAATTCGCCTGGTAAATCAATATCGGTCAAGCTGCCCAGACCCCAGCGGCGGAACACCTTTTGCATACCCTCTGAATCGGAGGCGTCATAAAAGAATGACTTTCCAATATCGTAAAAGACTGCGTCACATGAATTTACGATGCCTTGTCGCAGGTTTTGAATACCATGACCGTCATGGTTATAGCACCATCTACCAGCTGCTTCACCAAGACCTGTCCACCAGCCCGTGCAAAGCGATGTTTGCGAGGTGGTATAGGCTCCAAACTCAAGAGCCGCAAGCGAAGAGAGTACCTTGATGGTAGAAGCAGACATATATTGACCAGCAATTGCCCGGTTCAACATAGGCGTTCCGCTTTTTTCTCCGTTTAAGCGCTCCCAATCTTCATTTGAAACACCGCCGATGAAGACCGACGGATCAAAATTAGGAAAGCTTGCCATGCCAAGGATCTCACCGTTGGTAACATCCATACAAAGACAGGCTCCTGCAGGGGCAGCCTGGCCGGCAGCGTGAGCTCGCTCAATTCCGAAGGCAAGACCTGCCTCACAGGCCTGCTGAATCTTGAGAGACAAGGTGAGTTTAATATCGCTACCTGCACGGCTCGGCACCTCACCTGCTTGTGAGACAACCTTGCCCGTCGAGTCTACCTTGACCGTTCGCTCACCACGAATACCCTGTAAAAGCTCCTCATACTGCGCTTCTATACCAGCGTGACCGACGATGTCCCCCGACTCATACACAACCTTTCCTTCGGTACCTACCTGTTCACGGTTTTTTTGCTCATCGAGCTGCTCTTGCGTAATAGCTCCGGTATAACCCAATACATGGCAGGCAAGGCTGCCATAGGGATAGGTGCGCATGGATCCCTCAATCACATGCACCCCTTCAAATTCTGTCGGATGCTCTTGAATATAGGCAATGATCGATCGGCGAACATCGCTGGCAATCACATGAAGACTCTGAGCGCTTTGCGAATAATCGAGGATGCTTCTCATAACCGTAATAGAGGGAACGCCTAAGAGGTTTGAGAGATGCCTGATCACCAAGGGGCGCTCAGCCAGATCACGATATGCCGCCAGTGAAAGCGTAGGTCGATTCGTTACCAGCTCAACTCCATCGCGATCAAGAATTCTTCCTCGAGGGGCAGGCGTAGTAACCGTCCTCGTGCGGTTTCGCTCAGAGAGCTGCTCATAGTAGTCGGCAGAAACCATTTGCATGCTCCAGAGCTTGACACCAAGAGCAGCGAGCGCTGCACCAACTGCTGCCGTTAAGAGCTTGAGACGACCCTTGAGCGAAAGGTCGGTCGTAGCTCCCTCCCCTTCAGCCGCACGAGGTCGTGTCCCGTGAGCAGTATCAAAGGTAAAGCGCCCTTTATACCCACGCATAAAGAAGAGGGCACCCACGATAGCTGCAAGCAAGAGTGCCCCAGCAACGATGACAACGAGCTGAGCATCCATAGAGCTATCCTAAGACCCGATAGCGGGTACCTGTACGCGGACGAGCAGAAAAGCCCTGTCGCCCCTCTCGCGGAGAGCCGAGAGTCAAGAAAAGGATTGAGGTAAGAGCTGTTAAAACTGCAGAAACAAGCCCGGTTACCAAGATGGCATGAACCGGATCTACCAGCACACCTAAGGCAAGCATGGCAACAGAAGACACAAGCATCACGGCAGCTGATGATGTGGTGCTCAAACGAATTCCTTCTGAAGTCATACCAAGAGCGATTGACTTTGACGATGTTGCCAGTATGAAGGCAGCAAGTGAGAGAAACAACGGCGTAACCCCTATGGGAGCTGCCCCTAAAAGATCTGACAGCAAACCGCAAGCAAAGCCGATACACGCAGCAGTGCCCGGAGCCATGCCGCAGGCCTGAGCGCAGACGACGGCAACTAAGAGATCGGGGCGGCCACCGAATAGAGAAATATGTGGAATCAAACCCGCTTGGAGCAGGCCAGCAAGCATATAAGGAGCGACGCGCTTTAAGGTACGCGCATTGAACTCACCAAGACCTGCCATACTATGCATCCCCTTTTTGATCTGGAGTAGTAGCGCCAGATCCGTTAGCGGCGCGCACCTCATCAACAGAGGCGACTTGATCTTGGCCTATCTCTGTGACGATCAGTACTTCTTCATTTGCACGGGCAGATGCTGGTGAGCGCACAATAATCGTGCGGTAGGCTTGCGAACCATCCTTTTCAACAGAAGCAACCGTGCCTAAAGGCAACCCCTTAGGAAATACGCCGCCAAGCCCTGAGGTGATAACAATATCTCCTGCCTTCACATCCATATCAGCAGGGACATAATCAAGACGCAAGCCGCCATCTGCCTGTCCACGCAAGGTACCTTGCGCACGTGACGACTGCACCATCGCGGAGATTCCCGAGCGCTCATCGGTAATCAAGCGAACCGTTGCAGTTTGCGGAGCCAACTCAACAATCTGACCAGCAACTCCACCAGCAGAAAGAACCGGCATGCCAATAGCTAGGCCAGCAGAAGAACCCTTATCGATGGTGAGGGTATGTGTCCATGCATCTGAGGTTGCACCAACAACACGAGCTGCACGTGTTTTGAGCTTATAGGTAGAAGAAATACCAACCAAGGCTTCGAGACGCTCAGCCGTTGCCTCAGCCTCTCCAAGCTCTGCCAACTTGGCAGTCAGCTCAGCATTTTCACGCTTAAGCTCGGTCAAGGTTGCTTCAGAGGCAGTGAGGTTGGTAAAAGCCGTGCCCACCATACCAAAAGGCCGAGCGATACCGGCACCTATGAGGCGTACCGGAGTGGCGACCCAAGAAATACCCGCTCGAACAAGATGAACAGGACCGGTCTCAGGCTCTCTCAGATACAAGGTCAGCAACAAGACTGAAGAGAGACAGCAAACGATCAGGGTTCTCAAACCCGAGCCTTGCCGACGTGTTGTCGTATGAGAGCGAAATCGCCCGTTTTTGCGAGACAATGAGCTGCCAACCCTTACGCGTTGCTCTGAACAAATGATCCATAAAAAGCATTTGCCTCAAGAACGCGGGCACAGCCATTGACGACATTATCCAAGGCCGTTGGGCTCACGTTCACCGATACACCTGTCTCGTCGCGCAGGCGCACATCGAGACCGCGCAACATAGCGCCGCCTCCGGTCAGCAAAATGCCATAGTACATAAGGTCTGAGGCGAGATCGGGCGGCGTGGCATCGAGCGCATCCTTGACCGCCTTGGTCATCTCATCTAAGGGCTTATTCAAAGCGCGGCGAATCTCTTCACTCTCAATGCGCACGGTCTTTGGAAGGCCTGAGATGACATCGCGGCCATTCACCTCAACATCCAACTCATCTTTGAGAGGAACCGCCGAGCCTACCTTGATCTTGATATCCTCAGCCGTACGCTCGCCAATGGCGAGATTATATGCGTCACGCACATGGGTCAGAATTGCTTGGTCAAACTCATCTCCGGCAATGCGGATTGATTGAGAGACCACAATGCCACCCATCGCAATAACAGCAACCTCGGTTGTGCCTCCGCCAATGTCAATCACCATAGAACCCGTAGGCTCTTCAACCGGTAAATCGGCACCAATGGCCGCAGCCATAGGCTCTTCAATGAGATAGGCCTGGCGAGCACCTGCAGAAATAGTAGCTTCAAAAACTGCACGCTTTTCGACTGAAGTAACTCCTGAAGGCACACAAACCACAACACGAGGCCGGGGCGTCCAGGGATAGCGCTTTTTGCTTGCCTTATCAATGAAGTAGCGAAGCATTGCTTCGGTCACATCAAAGTCAGCAATCACACCATCTTTTAGAGGACGCACTGCCACAATATTGCCAGGAGTGCGACCGAGCATGCGCTTGGCCTCGATACCGACTGCCAAGATGCGCTCATCATTTTTATCAATCGCCACCACTGAGGGCTCGCGCAAGACGATGCCCTTATCTCGAACACTGACGAGCGTATTGGCGGTGCCTAAGTCAATTGCTAAGTCACCGTCATACTGCCCAAAAAACATGTCCATCAACGAAAACAAGTTGTTCTCCCAACTCCAAAACTCACGAGATAAGCTACTCAGCGTCTGAGGATCCAGCGCTTCCTGTATCAGTGGCACTACCGGTGGTACCTGTCGCTGCACCGGTCGTGTCCTTTGCTGTGCCAGAAGGAGAGGCTACAACATCGGAGGAGCCAAAATGTATCGTAATGTTTGAGATGACCCAGCCCAGACCCTGGCGTACAAAACCAACCTCATAGGTTTGGGTTCCACCCTTGGACAAGGTTACATTAACCGTAGCTGTGGACTGCGTCATAGACTGATCCATGCCCTCAATAACCGGGGTGGCACCCACCGGCACCGTAGAAACAATGACACCACGAGCATCTTCGGTAAGACCGGTAGCCAGATACGGATCGGTATCAGTGCCATCTGTGACTGCATTAAACAGATGGGTCAGCGTCTCTTGCTGAGAAGGGATGCCAAAGCCACGAGTAAAGGCAAAGGCTACTCCTCCCGCAGCAAGGAGCAGGATCAAAATAAGCGCCAAAAAGATCTTAAGACCGGTATGGCGACGGCGACGACGCACCTTTTGGTCCTGTCGATCCTGTTGAAGCATTTCAGACTCAGTCAGTGTGAAAAAGCCGGTATCAGAAGGGTCAGGCATAAAGGCACCAGACTGACCAAGCGGATCGAGAGGATCCACGCCAGGACCTGGCTGTGTAGACATGGGACGGCGGCTTGCTAATGCCTCTTTTGCCCCCTCCAAAGCACGCTGCTGCTCGGGGGTAAGCCGATAAATACCATCAGCAGTGGCACGATTAAACGCATCAACCGCCTCAGAAGCCTTACCCATAGCAGCATAGGCCTGGCCAAGCCCTGCCGAGAAAGCGCGGGCATCATCGACAGGTCCTGCAAAGTCAGACGCAGCACGGAAAGACTCCACAGCATCTGCGGGACGACCCAGCAGGATAAAGCAAGAACCTAAGCTCGCAAGAGCAGCTGCAGGCGCGGGATTTGAACTATCGATGGCAGCCTGGCGAAATGCTACACCGGCCTCGGTGGCATCTCCCATCTGAAGCAGCACCTCGCCGAGTCCAATTTGTGCTTTATAAGGTGTGGGATACGAGGTATCGCGGAGCGCTCGAGTAAAGCTGGTGCGTGCCGCCTCAAGGTCACCCGCCGCAGCATAAGCTTTGCCCTGATTGGTGAGGAGCGCACCTGACTTGCCATAGGCAGTATCTGAGAGCGCCTCTCCATAGGCACGTGCCGCCTCATCAAAACGACCAAGACGCATGAGCGAGTTGCCTCGCAGGTGATCGGCCTCCCCTGCCTGCTCACCAGGCTCTTTTGCAGCGGAAAACATCTGAGCTGCTCCAGCAAAATCGCCAGCGCGATAGGCAGCGCGAGCTTGGTTCAGAATATCAGCGTTCACGTGAACTCCTTCATACCGTCGCTTAACTATCTGCGACCCTTATCGATCCTCATGGACGATATCTATGCTTTCAATCACGTCTCCAGCACGAAGCGCAGCGATTACCTCGTGCCCTTCACGTGTTTGCCCAAAGACGGTATACCCAGAATCAAGGTTGTGCTGAGACCCTAAGCAGAAATAAAACTGCGAACCTGCAGAGTCAGGGTCTGCGGAGCGAGCCATAGCCAGCGCGCCATCTTCATGGCTGTTATTTGGATTTGAAGCAAACTCAGCTTTGATGCACCAGCCAGGACCTCCCGTGCCCGGCAAGCCGTCAGGACCTGGCATGCCAGCTGCAACCTCACGAGAAGACATGTCACGCGTATTGGGACAACCACCCTGAATCACAAAGCCAGGAACATAGCGATGAAACTTCAGATCATCATAGAAGCCCATTGTTGCAAGTTCACAAAAATTGGCAGCGTGAATCGGAGCTCCGTGCGTATCAAGGGCAACACGAATAGTTCCCTTTGAGGTATGAATGACAGCGTATTCATCACCAGTGAGCTCATAGGCAGGTACATGAAGATGTTTTTCTAACATGAATACCCTTTTCTTAGGTTCGATGTCGATCTTTTAAATTCTAGCAAGAACGTACGCAGTTCACGAATGCCCCACGCCTTCTCATGCAGCAAAAATCACGAACTGGGCTTCGGTTCTGCGGACGCCACATGAGCAAAGAACGCATCCCGCGCCTGAGCATCCTCCTCTGCCCGCTCACGCAAAGGCCCTAAAATCTCTTGCTCATGATCGATGGGACGCTCATCTTTTCCTAAAGCAAGGGAAATATCCCATGAATCACAGTAGATGCCTACGCGCTGACTGACCCAGCCGGCAAGCTCAAGCAGACGAGCTCGATCTTGCTCTCGCTCAGAGCCTTCCTGGAATTTCATCTCTTGAATTTCTGAAGTGACTGACTGCAGGATCGTGCGGGCACCATAGGCACTCGCAGCACAGTCATGACGCATATTAGGATCCGGTGCAATATAGCCAGCATTATAGTCGTCAATAATTGAGGCGAGCGCGTCATGTTGAGCAACAATTGTTTTCCAAGCAGCTGCAAGTCGACGATACGCATCCGCATCAGAGAGAGCTTTTTTTGCTCCATCTTTTTGTTCATCTGCTTGATCGGGCTCATGTGAGCCCTCATCTGCAGCAGGCTTTTGCTCATCACGGCTGGGATACATCGTTTTCGCAGACTGTTCAAGCGCTGCTAGCATGCCGGGAACCAGATGATACGGATCCAGAGCAAAAAAGCCCACAATAGCCGCAAGCACTACACCAGCACCAAGCGTAATAAACCGACGAGATGAGCGTGGTGAAGCAACATCGTATGAGGGCGGATCGGATTCACGATACTCCTCAGCAGCCGACGCAAGCTCTTGGGCGGGAAGTGAGCTTGTTGCAAACGGGTCATCCACTGCAGGTGTATCTGCACCCAGTCGCGCAGTATCAACAGATAAGTCGGGCGTTTCAAGCTCTAAGGCACGCTGAGACTGACGTGGAAAACTGGCAGTGCGACCAGCAGCGAGATCAGCCGAAGCTGAATGTGTTGACAAAATACCCGGGGCTGGGCGACCACACTTTGGACAGGTTCTATCGTGGGCTGTGAGGCGCGCCCCACAGCCTTCGCAAAACAAAAACTCAGAGGTACCAACCTCATGATCTGAGCGGATTCGTGCATGACACGCGGGACAATATGCGAGCCCGTCATCGATTGACGCTAAGCATTTAGGACAGATCACAAAAATCATGCTCCTTTTTCAGATGCGTTGGATACCAGAAGTGCCTGAAGCACGAACGGCAAGATGCCGCCGGCGCCTAGGTATAACGCCTCAGTAGGCGTATCAATACACACACGTACCTCAAAGCTCACCTGGGTCTCACCTTGACGCGCCACTACCCGAGTTGTAGTAGCAGATCTACCAGCTCGGCCTACATCGACTGGCTCGATCGTAAATGACTCTAAACCTGTGAGCCCTATGGTAGTCGCATCTTCGTGAGGCATGAACTGCAAGGGTACTATCCCCATGCCAATAAGGTTCGAGCGATGGATGCGCTCAAAGCTCTCGGCAATAACCGCTCTCACTCCTAAGAGAGCAGGTCCTTTTGCAGCCCAGTCACGAGAGGATCCTGAACCGTACATCTTACCAGCAATGATTACCAAATCGCGACCAGCTTCTGTTGCTGAAACAGCTGCATCGTAGATAGAAACAATCTCTTTGCTTATAGGATCGAGCGTCCATCCACCGAGCTTGCCTTGGGCGAGCTTATTTTGTAGGCGCACATTCGCGAATGTTCCCCTCATCATAATCTCGTGGTTGCCTCGGCGAGAACCGTAGGTATTAAAGGAGGCCTCATCATATCCTCGCTCACGGAGATACTGAGCTGCAGGAGACGTGCGGCCAATGGCTCCTGCCGGCGATATGTGATCGGTTGTAATAAAGTCTCCCAAATACGCAAGGCACGCTGCATCTGTTATAGAGAAGCGATCAGATGCTTGTACCTGCTCAAAATATGGTGGCCGGCGCACATAGGTAGACGATGGATCCCACGGAAAGGTTGAACCGGATGCTTCAGGTAAATCCTGCCAGGCCTGACTTCCCTTTTGAGCGGACAGGCGGGTACTTTGAAACACGAGTGGATCCAAAACAGCCTGCAAGCACGCCTCAACCTCAGCGTCAGTCGGGAGCAGATCACGCAAGAAAACCGGACCGTCGTTGCCTTCGCCTAACGGCTCAAGCTCCAAGTTACGATCAACCGTACCTGCAAGCGCATAGGCAAAGACCAAAGCAGGTGCTGCAAGGTAGTTTTGAGCTACATCAGGGCTAATTCTTCCGTCAAAATTGCGATTACCAGAAAGCACGCTCGTCAACTCGCAGGTTGCAGCAAGCTTTTCCATACCGTCCAATAACGGTCCAGAATTGCCAATGCAACTCATACATCCATAGCCGCAGACATCAAATCCTTGACGTGCAAGGGGTTCTAACAAACCTGCCCGAGCAAGCAAACTCGTCGTTGCGTGGCTACCAGGAGCAAAAATCTTTTTCACCCACGGCCGCGAGTACACACCGAGCTCACAGGCACGAGCAGCTGCAAGTCCTGCCGCTATCATCATGGCTGGATCCGTTGCAGTCGTACAGCTCGTAATCGCGGCAATCGCGATCGCTCCATGTCCTAACTCATACTGATGCTTGTCAATATGGACTGAAAAGCTCTCGCCTTTCGTTCGGCCATGGTCTTTTAGGCTCTCTTCGAAACGCTTCGGCAAGTCTGCAATGCTTACGCGGTTGTGAGGGCGAGAAGGTCCGGCCAAGGATGGAGTGACCTCAGAAAGATCAACCTCAATGAGCTCAGACCACACGCGCTCGTGATCCGGATCTGATAAGAGACCTTGAGCTTTGAGATATTCGCGAACAAGGCGTATATCATCCTCGTCAGTGCCGGTGAGGGCAAGCTGATCTAATACCGCTTCATCCGGTGGGAAAAATGTTGCAGTGGCACCATACTCCGGCGTCATATTAGCAACGGTTGCCCGCTGCGTAGCGGTGAGCTCTCTCACACCCGGGCCGGTACACTCGAGCAAGCAACCCACAACGCCAATCGCGCGCAGGCGATACGCGAGCTCAAGAGCAAGATCCATGGCCGTAGCACCACCGGCAAGCTTACCGGTGAGCTTGATCCCAATAACGCGCGGTACACGCATGCTGATTGGCTGGCCTAAGGCTGCAGCCTCAGCCTCAATGCCGCCCACGCCCCATCCAAGTACACCAATTCCGTTTACCGTGGTGGTATGAGAATCGGTTCCAACCACGGTATCAAAACCAAGTGCATCCGTAATTTCTGATGTGGCAGGCGCAGGGAGTACGACGCGAGAGATCTGCTCAACATTGAGCTGATGGCAGATACCGACGCCTGGCGGGACAATCTTTACCTCATCAAAGCTCTTGGCACTCCATTTTAAAAAGGAGAAGCGTTCGGTATTCCGCTCAAGCTCAAGGCGGGCATTTTGCTCTGCTGCATCGGGCACAGATGAACAATCTGCCGTAACTGAATGATCAACAACCAGCGTACAGGGAATACGAGGGTTCACAAGCTCTGGGTCTCCCCCACACTGCTTTGCAGCATCACGCATAGCAGCAAAGTCAACAAAAACTGGAACACCGGTAAAGTCCTGAAAGAGCACTCGAGAAGGCATGAACTCAATCTCAGGACCTGGAACACCCGCGAGACCCGCCTCAACAATCGCGCGTGCCTGGCTGATTGCGCGATCCGGATCAGAGACGGTTCGCAAGACATTTTCTATCAGCACCTGCAAAGACACCGGCAGCGTATCGGCTCCTTCAAGTGCTGAGGTAAGAAATACAGTCCACTTCTTGTTATCTATAACGAGCTCAGAAGCGCCCATGCGCTTAGTTGCCATATCAACCCCCAGTTGCGAAGCATCGACTGCTTTAGTATCGCATGGATGAGTGCTGAGGAAAGCTATGGAGCCGCACGAGTTACAAATTTGAATCCTGGCGCTTCTTGCGCTTGTTCATACGGACACGGATACCATCAGGCGAATGTGAGAGACGACCAGTTTTTGCCGGAGTTTTGCGTTGCTTGTTGGTCGATGCCTGTTGGCGCGCGCGACCAAAGAGCTTTTGTATCGTCTGACGAGCGGCCGATCCGGTCGAAGATACCTTGCGAGACCGACCTCGCAGTGACACACGCACTCCTCGTCCAAAGCCAGTTGCGGGACGCCTGCCATGATCAGTTCTGAGCGCTAAGACGTCTGCCCGCTTCCAAAAGAGAAGACATGAACCAAGTGAAATGGCAACGAGCGTAAGACCTGCACCGAGCGAAAGCGGCTCGATTGAGTAAAAGGTAGGAAAGAACAACATACCTGAGCTGATGCCACACACAACAACGACCATGAGTGCGGCGCGCAGTGCCGTAAACGGCCTTGAGATGCGCCAGATTAATGAGACGCTAACGGCACTGGTAGAAACCAGGCACATGGTAGAGGCCATAGCATCAGAAAACCCAAAGAGATGAGAAGCTGCCAGACACCCGCAACAGCCCACGGTCACCGCAACCGAAGCAGGAAGTGCTCGGCGCACCACATTCGTAATAAAGTGCCCTTCCACACGTGCACGGTTTGGCTCAAGACCCAAAACAAAACCAGGCAGACCGATGCAGAAGAAATTAATGAGCGTCATCTGGATGGGTTCAAACGGATAGGGCGGAAAAAGAACACAGAGGGCAGCTAAGGCCATAGAAAAAAGAGTCTTGGTGAGAAACAGTGCAGCTGAGCGCTGAAGGTTATTGATCGAGCGCCTGCCCTCTGCAACCACAGCTGGCATAGATGCAAAGTCATTATCCACCAACACAATCTCAGCTACATTGCGGGCTGCATCAGAACCTGCCGCCATCGCAACCGAGCAGTCTGCTTCTTTTAGGGCAAGTACGTCATTCACGCCATCTCCGGTCATGGCAACCGTGTGGCCACGACGCTTAAGCCCTACTACCAACTCACGCTTTTGCTGAGGAGTTACACGCCCAAAGATGCGCGAGCGATCAAGAGCTGTATCTAAAGCAGCCGCGCTTGAGAGACTGGAGGCATCGGTAAGCTCAGCGGCATGAGGAATACCAACTGTTTTGGCGATAGAAGACACCGTGCGTGGATCGTCACCCGAGATGACGTAAAGCTCAACTCCTTGCTCTTGAAAATACTGAATGGTGTCTTGTGCCGAAGCACGAATCTCATCACCAATGCAGAGAAAACCTAAGGGCTCTACCTCACCGATGATGACTCCCTCATCATCAAAGCCTAAAACACGACCAACAATGAGCACGCGTGCCGTTGAGGCAAGTTCAGAGAGGCGATCGGCTACCTGATCAAGCATGTGGGGTGAGAGTACAAATGAGGCAGCACCCATCACAAACGATCCCGCTTCAGTTTCAACACCGCTATATTTTCGCGCAGATGAAAAAGGAATGGTGCGAAGCAGCTCGTTGCGGTCACGATCAACATCTTTGTAGTACTCAATTAAGGCGCGAGCGGTTTCATTGGCATCAGACTGGGACGCATCTGCCAGGGCTGCTAGGGCTTGATCGAGAGGCTCGGCCATATGATCTTCGATGGGGAAAACCCCTGATACCGACATAGCACCTGAGGTAATGGTTCCTGTTTTATCAAGACATAAAACATCAACACGAGCAAGCGTTTCAATACAATGAAGCTGCTGAGCAAGAACACGCCGACGCGCAAGTCTAACGGTTGCAATTGCTAACACCGAAGAGGTAAGCAGTACCAAACCTTGGGGAACCATGCCGAGAAGTGCGCCTACAACAGAAAGAATGGCACGAGCAGGTACCCGTCCCGCAAGTGTTTCATGTAGAGCCCAAATAAACGGCCCGGTACTATCAGGTGAGCCTGCATCGCGATAGACATCAGAAAGCGATGCCCAAAGCAATGCTAAGCCGATAGGAATCATAAACAAACCGGCAAAACGCACAATCGACTGCAGGGAGCGCATGATCTCAGAGTTAACTGGCTTAACGTATTTTGCTTCTGCGTTGATGCGTGAGACATAATTGTCTGCACCAACATGAATCACGCGAGCAAAGACGGTACCCGAGTCTATAAAGCTGCCACTCATCAGCTCACTGCCAGGTACTTTGCGAATAAGATCGCTCTCACCCGTCAGCAGGCTCTCATTCACGCTCGCTTCCCCTGAGATCACAACAGCATCTGCGGGGATTTGATCGCCCCGACCTAAACGAACAATATCGTCAAGAACAATCTCCGTAAGCTCTACCTCAACCTCACGTCCATCTCGAATTGCGCAAGCTCGCTTAGAGGTAAGCAAGGTCAGCTTATCAACCATACGTTTCGAACGAAGCGCCTGGATGACACCAATACTGGTATTGAGCACAACAATGGCTAAAAAGGTGAGATTTTTCCAAGAGCCGGTGATCAGAACCAACACGGCTAACACAGCATTAATAAGGTTGAAGACCGTGAAGAGATTCTCTGTAATGAGCTCACGTACTGACTTGGTTTTGAGCTCTACTTCTCGATTCCAAAGACCAGCTTCAACACGAGCAGCAACCTCTTCTGCACTCAAGCCCCGAGCTGCATCACTGCTCTGATCCCCCATCGTCTGAGCATAGTGGGAAACATCAGGAGAAACACCAGCTTGAGGATGCAAAGGTTCATTCATGAATCGTCCAACCAGACACAGCATAGGCGGGTGAAAAAACCCGAACAAGCCAATAATCGGTCTGCCCGGGTAGTTGCAGCATGGGTGCCCCGTATAGGGTTCGAACCTACGGCCTTCTGCTCCGGAGGCAGACGCTCTAATCCACTGAGCTAACGGGGCGCATCGATTGAGCATTATACGCGAATGAGGCGGGCGCGCAACGACTGGGATAAAAGATCTGTTGCGAGTCGATGGCGGCTCGTCGAGCCAAAGAGGCGGTGCTCGAGCTTCATCTATACTGGCTCCACTACCGACACACGAACGCGAGGGAGCACTCAATGATCGCGATTCTTACAAAAAATGCCCCCGATGAGGCAGTAGAGCACTTAAGCGATTGGATCCGAGGCAAGGGCCTCGATGTGCACATTAGCCGGGGAGCAAACGAGATCATTGTTGGCTTGGTGGGCGATACCACCAAGATTGATCCAATCTTGCTCGAATCTATGGACATTGTTGAGCGTGTCCAGCGCGTTTCCGAGCCTTTCAAAAAAGCAAATCGAAAGTTTCATCCCGATGATTCCATTATTGATTGCGGGCACGGGGTTTTACTCGGTGGCGGCTTTTTCCAAGTCATTGCAGGACCTTGCTCAGTTGAGGGAGATAATCTCATCCGCATTGCGCGTCGGGTAAAGGCTGCAGGAGCCACCATGCTTCGTGGTGGAGCCTATAAGCCGCGCACGAGCCCGTATGCATCCCAGGGTATGGGAGAGGCTGGCTTGGATCTTTTGCTCGAAGCCGGATCAGAGCTTGATATGCCCGTTGTTACCGAGGTCATGGATCCGCGCGACGTGGCCCTATTTCTTGATAAGGGCGTTGATGTCATGCAAATTGGTGCTCGAAATGCTCAAAACTTCCCCTTGCTTCGCGAGGTGGGCAAGACCTCAACTCCAGTTTTGTTGAAGCGCGGTATGGCAGGAACGATTGATGAGCTGCTCATGGCTGCAGAATACATCATGAGCGAAGGCAATCCTAACGTTATGGTTTGTGAGCGCGGGATTAGAACCTTTGAAACGAGAACGCGCAATACCTTTGATCTCAATGCAATTCCTGCAATCCACCATCTTTCCCACCTCCCCATCGTGGCAGACCCCAGTCATGCCACCGGACACACCCGCTATGTAGGACCTATGGCACGAGCCGCCGTTGCAGCAGGTGCTGATGGGCTCGAAATTGAGGTGCACGACGATCCAGCCCATGCGTGGTCTGATGGTGCCCAAGCCTTAACGCCTGATATGTTTGACCAGCTCATGAAGGATCTTCTGCGCATTCGCTCCATTGTCGCACCCGCAAAGACCGAGGCGTAGCCATGTGTGAGCGCACTCAGATTGGCATTCTTGGCTTAGGCCTCATAGGAGGCAGTCTTGCTCGAGCCTACGCTCAAGCAGGTTGGAAGGTAGTAGGTGCAGATACCGACCCCGATACCATGGCAGCCGCCCGCGTCGATACCATTTCAGGTGTCTTAGATGAGCACACAGCTCCGGGCTGCGATCTTATTATCTTAGCCACCTATCCTGAAGCCTGTCTCCGCTGGCTTACAACACATGCACCCCTATTAGGAGAGCACCCGATCGTTATTGATACCGCAGGAATAAAAAGCTCGCTTTGTGCGGGTGCAAACAAGCTTGCACACACATGGGGCTTCTCATTTTGTGGAGCTCATCCTATGGCTGGCACCGAGCAGTCTGGCTTTGCCTTTGCTCGCGCCAATCTCTTCGTTGGAGCGCCTTTAGTATTGACTCCAGAACCAAGTATGGATGATATGGTCAAACTCAAGCTGCTCGATCGGATTCGCACCCTCGTTCAGCCTGCAGGCTTTGGCTCAATCTCTATCACAACGCCCGAAGAACATGATCGACTCATCGCCTATACCAGCCAGCTCGCCCATGTTGTATCAAACGCCTATGTGAAAAGTCCCACTGCCCGCTCACATCATGGTTTTTCTGCTGGCAGCTACCGCGACCTCACGCGGGTCGCTGAGCTGAATGCTCCTATGTGGACAGAGCTTATGATGGCAAATCGTGATGCCTTAAGCTATGAAATCAAGCAGATCATCGATCAGCTGAGCCGCTACCACGTGGCGCTTCAAACGTATGATTCAGAGCTCTTGCTCGATCTTTTATCTGAGGGAGATCAACGCAAACGAGAACTTGACGACAGCCTCGACGATCCCGAACGCACATCCTAATGGAGAGATTTGGCATGTATACCGTTTCTGTTAAGGCTTCTCAAGCCTACGAGGTTCATATTGGTACTGGCTTGCTTGAGCAGGTCGGTTCAGTCGCTCGCACATGCGCCGGAGGTACCAAGGCGCTCATTGTGACCGATTCAAATGTTGGACCTTTATATGCAGGCATTGTTTCTGCATCTCTTGAAGCGGCAGACTATGCCTGTACGACCTATACCTTTCTTGCTGGTGAGGCTCAAAAATACGCTTCAACCTATTTGGATATCTTAGATACCCTTGCCCGCTCACAATTGAGCCGCGATGATCTTGTTGTTGCCGTCGGCGGAGGCGTTACGGGAGATCTTGCCGGCTTTGCTGCTGCTACATATTTGCGCGGCATCAACTATATTCAAGTGCCCACAAGCCTGCTTGCCCAAGTTGACTCCTCAGTTGGTGGAAAATGCGGCATTGACCTTGAGCAGGGTAAAAACCTTGCCGGTGCATTTTGGCAGCCTCGAGCAGTGCTGGCAGACGTTGGCTGCTTAGCAACGCTTACGCCTGAGGTATTTTCTGATGGATGTGGAGAGATCATTAAGCACGCCGTTTTAGCTGATCCCGAATTGTTTCAGCTCCTCCACGATATTCCTTTAAGCTTGGACGTATTGCATGCCAATATAGCTGGCGTAGCCGCTGTTATTGCACGCAGTATAGAAATCAAGCGCAATATTGTAGAAGCAGATGAGCGCGAAGCAGGAGCCCGTGCCTTGCTCAATTTAGGTCATAGCATAGGACATGCGATAGAGCACCTCGAAGCGTATCAACGCGGACACGGCTCGTGTGTTGCCGCTGGTATGGTAGCTATTGCCCGCGCAGCTGCTGCATCAGGTGCCTGCGAAGAAGATGTACCGACCGCTATTGATCAGGTCTCAACCGCGATGGGACTTGATACCTCAATTGCCTGGGGCGCAGAAGCGATCTTTAAGGCAGCGCTTTCCGACAAAAAGCGGCATGCTGATACGATTACCCTCGTTATTCCTCACGCAATTGGTACATGTGCCCTTACCACGGTTGCACTCAAGGACTTTTACGACATCATCGCCTCTGGCATCAGAAAGGACGCTTAGCATGCGCGCCATCATATCGCCCGCACCACTTGGGGGCACGATCTCTGCTATTTCATCGAAGTCTGCTGCACATCGCCTCATCATTGCCGCTGCCCTTGCCAATGGAGCCACGATGATTTACCTCGACACCTCCTGTGAGGATATTGAGGCAACCATCCTCTGCCTGCGCTCATTGGGTGCAAAAATCGAAGAGACCCCTCAAGGCCTTCTCGTTCATCCCATCCCCAAGAGTGTCTCGTTTGGAATCTTAAAAGCGCTTGCGGGAGCTGAGCTTGACTGCAAAGAGTCTGGATCAACGCTTCGCTTTCTGTTGCCTGTAGCGGCAGCTCTTGGAGCCGATGCACGCATGATCGGTGAGGGACGACTGCCAGCCCGACCCATCGAACCCCTTGCCTCTGAAATCATTGCGGCAGGCTGCGACCTTGATACTACAGAGGGACTACCGCTCACGATGCATGGCCGTATGAGAGCGGGTCGCTTTGAGCTTCCAGGAAATATTAGCTCCCAGTATATTTCTGGCTTGCTTTTGGCGCTCCCCCTTTTGGATGGTAGCTCTGAAATACGCGTGAGTGGCACCATCGAAAGCAGACCCTATATTGATCTCACTATACAAACCCTTGAGACCTTTGGTGTAGCCGTATTCGAAGAGCGCATTCAAGTTGATGGCGAAGACGTGGTTGTCTTTTCGAGCTCAGGCACCTACCGCACACCGGGTGAAGTAACGGTTGAAGGAGACTGGTCGAATGCTGCTTTTTGGCTCTCTGCAGCTGCTTTGGGCAATACGTCAATTACGGTCAAAGACATCTCGTTGTCTTCCGTTCAGGGCGACCGGACAGTTCTCGCCGCACTTTCTCGCTTTGGTGCCCGGGTTATTCGCGGAACTCAACGTGCAACCGTTCGGCCAGATGCCCTACATGCCTTTGATATGAGCGCCCGCGACATTCCTGATCTCGTACCGATTCTTGCTGCCGTAGCCTCAGTTGCACAAGGCACAACCCGCATTGCGGACTGTGCGCGCCTGCGCATCAAAGAATCTGATCGTCTTGTAACCGTGCGCGATACCCTTGTTGCCTTAGGCGCAACCATTGAAATACGAGGTGACGATCTTTTGATTACCGGCACGGATAAGCTGAGCGGAGGTCAAGTTTCTGCTCATGGAGATCACCGTATTGCCATGATGGCGGCAATTGCTGCCTCGCGCTCAGAACATCCGGTCATTATCGAGGGAGCTCAGGCTGTTGATAAATCCTATCCTTCCTTTTTTGAAGATTATCGTGCCCTTGGCGGCCACGTAGAGCTTGAAGGGTAGGTTGCGATGTCTTCGATGACCGGTAAGGTTTTACAGCTGTCAATCTTTGGACAATCGCACTCACGAGGTATTGGCTGTGTCTTAGATGGCCTGCCTGCAGGCATTCCCATAGATCTTGAGCGTCTTCAAAAGTTTATGGCACGACGCGCTCCTGGTACTCATACCATTAACACACCTCGAAAAGAGGCTGATACCTTAGAGGTGCTCGGAGGCCTCTCGGATGGAGTTACCTGCGGAGCGCCCTTTGCAGCCATCATCTATAACACGAACACCCGCTCAAGTGACTATCAAGAGATTGCTCAAAAGCCCCGTCCAGGACATGCCGATTTTACCGCAGCCATCCGCTATGGAAACTGGAATGATAGTGCCGGTGGAGGTCATTTCTCTGGACGCCTCACAGCTCCGCTTACCGCAGCAGGAGGCCTCGCCCTTCAAGCATTAACGCAGATGGGAATCAGAGTTCAGGCACATATTACGCACATTGGTAACGAGCGCGATAAAGCCTCTGACCAAGCAATCATGAGCAATGAGGCACCCTATACCATCCCGGTCGATCTTTTAGAAACGATTGCCCAACATGAGGCTGAACTCGGTATTGCGATGGCAAACGAACAAGCTGCCCTTCGTGCTCGCGAAGCAATCCTTCAGGCTGCTTCAGAAAAAGACTCAGTCGGCGGTATGATCGAATGTATTGCCTGGGGTATGCCAGCCGGTGTGGGCGACCCGATCTTTGATGGCATTGAGAATCGAATTGCACGCATAAGCTTTGGCATTCCTGCAGTGCGCGGTATTGAATTTGGATATGGTATGCAAGCCTCCCGCCTTCGTGGATCTGAGCATAATGATCCTTTTGGCATACAGGACAAAGAAGTGCTTCCTCTCACCAATTTTGCAGGTGGCATCTTAGGAGGTATTACCACAGGAGCTCCAATCGTATGGAGGCTTGCAATCAAGCCAACCCCCTCAATTGCGCAAGAGCAACGAACGGTTGATATGGCAACGATGAGCCCCGCTCATCTCCGCATTCAAGGGCGTCATGATCCTTGCATCGTACCGAGAGCGGTACCTGTTGTTGAAGCTGCAGGAGCCCTTGCGCTCCTTGATGCCCTCTTAGAAGACGGATGCTATAAACTACCAGCTTCACGCCCGTATCGTGCAGCATCGGAGGTATGAGCGATGGATTTATCAGATATTCGAAAACGTCTCGATGAGATTGATACTGAAATCATCCGCCTTGCATGTGAGCGCCTCGATCTTGCCGAGGATGTGGCTCGCGCAAAAGCTCAAAGTGGCAAGCCGATCTTTGATCCTGGTCGCGAACGAGAAAAACTCGCCTGCGCAGCTCAGATAGCAACCACATCACGAGCACCTCAGGCCATCGCCTTAATGAGTCTACTGATGAGCATGAACCGTGCTGAGCAGGCGCATATCCTTGCGCACCATGATAGCCACGCTACCTCTCAGCTTCTGAAACGCTCACTTTTACCAGCAGATACGGTCTTTCCGCAAACCGGCACCATTGCCTGCCCGGGAACCGAGGGCTCCTTTAGCCAGCAAGCAGCATGTAAGCTTTTCCGTGCTCCCTCACTCGTATACTTCGATAATTTTCAAGCGATCTTTCAAGCAGTGTCAGAAGGACTGGCAGACTTTGGCATCTTGCCGATTGAAAACTCAACGGCAGGCTCGGTACGCGAGGTCTATGATCTCCTTGATACCTGGGGCTTTTCGATTGTCCGCAGTCTCAGACTCAAAGTCTCACACCACCTGTTGGCACTTCCAACCGCCAAGATTTCAGATATTCGAGAGATTATCAGCCATGAGCAAGCCTTGGCTCAAAGCGCCGCCTTTATTCAAAAGCTCGGCGTACGCACGCGCGTCGTTGCGAATACCGCACTGGCTGCCGAAGAGCTTGCCCGATCAGGGCGCACTGATCTTGGAGCCTTGGCATCGCGCACCTGTGCAGATCTCTATGGCTTGCAAATTCTGCAAGAAAATGTACAGGACTCTCAGAGCAATTACACGCGCTTTGTTGTCATCGCACCAGGAACTCAAATCTATCCTGGCTCAACGCGCACCTCGCTGTTGCTGCGCTTGCAACACGAACCCGGCAGCCTCTATCGAGTCCTTGAACGCTTCTTCGCCCTCGATATTAATCTGGTGAAGCTTGAGAGCCGCCCAATCCCCGGCACCGACTTTACCTTCAATTTCTACTTTGATCTTGATTGTCCGGCCTCATCTCCTGCTCTTGAACGCCTCTTGGACTCACTTTCAGATGTTTCGGTGAGCTATCGACTTTTAGGCTGCTATCAGGAGATGGTCTAGATGAGCATAAAGGCACGACCCTATGGGGTCTTAGGGCGCAAGCTTTCTCATAGCTATACCCCCGTGATCTATCGTGAACTGGCAGGTCTTGACTATCGCCGTTTTGAGGTGGAGCCCGAAGACCTCGAGGCCTTTTTGCTCAGCGATACCTGGGAAGGAATCAATGTCACCATACCGTATAAGCGCTCTGTCCTCCCCTATCTCTCTGAGCTCTCCCTCGCAGCTCAGCGTCTGGGCAATGTGAATACCATTACCCGATTAGCAGATGGCAGGCTCAAAGGCGACAACACAGACTACGCAGGTTTTAAGATGCTTGCGTGCGAGTTCGATCTTTCATATAGCGGTGCGCGCTGCCTGATTTTTGGCCAGGGCGGTGCGGGACAAACAGTAGCCGCCGTACTGGCCGATCTCGGTGCTGAGGTTCACATTTGTAGCCGCCATGCATCGAGCAGTGCAAACTCAATCACCTATGAGGATCTATCTCAGGTTGGCTCCAGCTTTGATGTGGCAGTGAATTGCACACCTGTGGGTATGTATCCTGACTGTCCTAATGCGCCATGCTCCCTTGATTTCTTACCACATCTCTCTGGGCTTATTGATATCGTCTATAACCCAGCACGTACCGGGCTGATGCTACAGGCTGAGCAACGCGGAATTCCTTGCATCGGAGGGCTCCTCATGCTGGTAGCCCAAGCAGCAGAAGCAACAAAGATCTATACCGGAACCAGTATAGCGCCAGCAGCAATACGCTCGCTCACCGATCGCTTAAGCAACACCGAACAAAATCTCGTGCTCATTGGCATGCCCGGTGCTGGAAAAACTACGCTTGGCACCTTACTTGCCAAGCGCTTAGGTAGACCCTTTTTTGACTCAGACCTCGTGCTTGAACAACAACTTGACCAGCCAATTCCAGAGGTCATTCGCACGCATGGTGTAGCTGCGTTTCGTCAACTCGAGCATGACGTCTTGGCAGAGCTGGGCAAAAAATCTGGTGCTGTTATTGCCACCGGCGGAGGTGTAGTTGAACGAGCAGAAAACTATGAAGTGCTCCATCAAAATGGAACCCTTATTATGATCGACCGCGCCTTGGATGAGCTGAGCGATGAAGGGCGCCCCTTGAGTGCCAGCCAAGGTATTCACACACTGGGTGAGCACCGCCTTCCCACACTCACTGCCTGGGCGGATATGATCATTCCTGCAGCACCTACACCAGAAGCCACGCTTGATGCTATCGTGGAACAGCTCTCACCCATGCTCGTGCCCCTCACATGAACAAGGTAGTATGACCCACACCCAAGCTGATAAGGAGACCTATGCAAGCTCTTGTAATTAATGGTCCGAATATCAATCTCTTAGGCATCCGCGAACCTGAGCTGTATGGGAACAAGGATTATTCTGACCTTGTTGAGCTCTGTCAGCAGGCTGGAGCTGAGGCGGGCTTTTCTGCTGTTTCTTGCTTTCAAACAAACCATGAAGGTGAGATCGTCGATGCCATTCAGGAGGCGAGATTCAGCTTTGATGGCATCATCATTAACCCTGCTGCCTATACGCATACCTCCATCGCAATTCTAGATGCCCTACAAGCAGTAAATTTACCTGCCGTAGAGGTTCATATCAGCGATGTAGATGCGCGCGAGAGTTTTCGGCAGATCTCATATACCGGAAAAGCGTGCTTTGCTCGAGTTGCTGGTGAGGGCATTCAGGGCTATGCCCGAGCACTTCAGCTCTTAGCAGTTCACCTCAAAACCTCACATGAGCGCTAACTCACCGACCATGCTCAGCCATCAACTCACGCGCATGAGCGAGTGAGACCTCACTATCATCTCCTGAAAGCATGCGAGCAAGCTCGCGAACCCGCTCGTTGCCTTTGACGAGCACAAGCTCAGTACGCGGCTCATCGGTACCTGTGCGCCGCACAACGTAGTGACAATCAGCCACAGCAGCAACTGCTGCAACGTGGGTGACTACAATAACCTGATGAGTTTTTGAGAGCCGCTCCAACAGAGCAGCCAAAGCACGAGCTGCTGAACCACCAACGCCCGCATCAACCTCATCAAAGACCAGCGTTTCTGTAGCATCGGCACTACCGAGCACGACCTTTGCTGCCAGCAACATACGGGAAAGCTCACCACCAGATGCAATCCGGCGAAGGGGACGCGGCACCAAACCAGGAGCACTACGATATAAGAACTCACAGGCGCACGAACCTGATTCTTGCCACGCAGCTCGTTCAAGCTCACGAGACTGCCATACGAGCTCAGCGCCACCCATCTCAAGCAGAGCCATCTGAGCCATAACCTCACGGCAAAAACGAGGAGCTATGCGATCACGAGCAGCTTTAAGCTCGCGCGCAGCGTCCACAAGCTCTGCCTCGGCTGCTTTGGCCTCATCTTGAGCCGCACGCACGCGCTCTTCTCCTGCATCAACAAGGCTGATCAGCTCTTCTGAGGCAGTTTGTGCTGCAAAGACATCGTCCATTGAAGGACCAAAGGCACGCATAAGTCCGCGCAGAGCAGCGTGGCGCTCTTGAAGCTGAGCCAGGCGTGCCGGATCAAAATCAATCTCATCACGATACCGTCTCAGATCAGACGCACCGTCTTCCAAGCTGATAGCTGCCTCAGAAAGCGTATCAACCATCTCGGTAAGACGTGCATCAACGCTCGTCATGCGCTCCAGCTCTGAGAGCGCCTCATGTAAGGCATCGAGAGCTCCGTCTTCGCCTGAGAGCTTGCCGTACGCATCGTTTGCAGTCGTAGCAAGAGCCTGGGCATGCTCTGCTACCGGCAACATCTCTTCGAGCTGTTCCAACTCACCAGGCTTAGGCTCAACTTCTTGAATCCGATCGAGCACAAAACGCGCCTGATCGACGCGCTCACCTTGAGCGCGTGAAGCAGACTCAATGCGGCAAAGCTCAGCAGCAGCCTCTTTTGCATGAGCAAATGCCTCCTGATAGCGGCGCAGCCTCTCTGAAATTACGCTATGCCCCCACATATCAACCATGTAAAGATGATTGGTGGGATCAAGCAAGCGCTGGTGCTCATGCTGGCCACAGAGATCAATAACTGGCTCCATGAGTGACGCTAACTCACGCACTCCGGCAAGCTCACCATTGATTCGGACGCGGCTTCTTCCATCGGTTCCAATACGGCGAGAAACCGTTATTCCATCAAGATCATCAGACCCAATAAAGAAACGACCCTGAACCTGAGCCTCATCTGAACCATCCCGCACCTGGCTCGCATCGCCACGCTCGCCCATGAGGAGTTTCAACGCTGAGAGCAAAGCTGACTTACCAGCACCGGTCTCACCCGTCAACACCGTAAGACCAGGCTCCAAGTTCAGATGAGCCTCTTTAATAAGAGCGAGATTTGCAACAGAGATCTCATCGATCACGGCGACTCACCCCAGCTCCCCTCACCCCATAAAAGACTCGCGAGACGCTTGCGTAAAAGCCTTCGCTTCCATAGCCCAACAGCAAGACATCATAGGCTGCACGCTTAACAGATGCATGCGCAATGGTGCCTTCTACCTCAAGATAGCGACCATCAACTGCCACAGCTGCAACTGAAGGTCGATCCGAACTCAAGGACAACTCAATAATATCGGCAGGTGAGGTGAGAAAAGCTCGCGCCTGAATGGTATGCGGAGCAATGGGGACACATACCAGACCCTTATAGTCAGGGCTTACAATGGGTCCTCCCGCAGATAAGGCATATCCTGTAGAGCCAGTAGCTGTTGCAACAATTACACCGTCGCCGCGCAAGCGATCAATATGGTGCCCCGAAACCTCAATATCGACGGTCACCATATCGGAAAGAGGCCCTCTGGTAAGAGCAATATCATTTAAGCCCGAAGCCGTGAGGACATGGATCTCACCCGCCTCATCCACACTGCGTACCTCACAGGTGAGCGCGGCTCTGCGCGAAGGTATCATCTCTCCTGCTAGCGCGTCGGCAACCATCTCAAATACATCTCGCTCTTGAGGACTGGCAGCGGTCAAAAAGCCCAAATGCCCGTACGAAATACCCAAAATAGGAATCTCTTTGTCGCCCACTAAGCGAGCGGCGCGCAATAAGGTACCATCTCCCCCAAGACTAATGGCAAGATCAGCGCCCAAAACATCGGGCTCATGCAGGCGGCACGCGCCTGGATTCGGCTCAATTTCTACGTCAATTCCTTGGGCATCAAGCCATGTATCAAGCGCCTGAGCGCTCAGAATTGCCTCTTCACGATGATAATTGGGAACTAGCACGACCTTTTTCATATGTTTTGCGCCCTCCGTTTCAGCTCAGATGCAGCCTGCTCAAGCACGGCCACATCTGCACCTACTCGCTCCCCTAGCAAAAAATACTCCCGATTACCCTTCGCGCCTCGAATAGAAGATGAACAAACACCTTGCGGTATGAGCCCTACCGATGCAAAGAGGTCAATCATGCGACATACAACCTCATATCTTACGGCAGGATCTCTGACCACACCACCTGACTCTACCTGATCAGGGCGGGCCTCAAACTGTGGTTTTACTAGGGTCAGAAAGCGCCCGTGCGGGCAAAGAAGATCTAAAACAGCAGGCAAAATACGCTCAATTGATGTGAAAGAGACATCGCAAACGGCCACATCAAAGCGGCCAACAGCGCCTGGGTCAAGTACTGTAATATTCGTACGCTCATACAAGGCTACCCGTGGATCCTCACGCAACTCCCAAGCAAACTGGGCGCGCCCCACATCAACCGAGGTGACATGTGAAGCTCCATGCTGTAAGAGGCAATCGGTAAAACCACCGGTTGAAGCTCCAACATCTAAGCAACGAAGACCGGCCGGATCAACCCCAAGTTCTGCCAAGGCTCCGGCAAGTTTAATGCCCCCACGTCCAACATATGGCTTTTTTCCACGCACATGAAGAGCCAGACCTTGCTCAACACGCATGCCGGGATGTTCGAGACGCTCACCTGACGCGGAAACTAAGCCTGCCATCAAGAGCCGAAGCGCCTCATCGCGGTTCGCGCAAAACCCTTGAGCAACTAATTCATCATCGAGGCGAGAGCGCGCCATACTCAATCGGCCTGAGTATGAGCGATATGCTCAGCATCAGCACTTGTTGACAGCGTTGTGCGGTCTGAATCTTCAGGCTGAGAATCAGGTTCATTATCTGCAGCAGCTGCACGTGAGCCATCAGGTGTATGCGGTTCAGAAGAAGGGTTAGTTTCGATCTCAAAACTATCAACCCGGTCAACTGCCTCAGAGCCAAGCCGGATTGCCTCATCAAACAGATCAAGCGAACGTTCAAGCGAGGTATCTTTGGCGCGCACAGTTGAGATAATCTCATCAAGGCGGGCGGTAATTTCGTCAAAGGAACGAAACTCATAGGCCATGAGATAACTCCTCATGAACGGACTCGCCCGCAGCTTGAACGGGGCTTTCATCACCGAACTCACCTGCTGTTTGAAGAGACTCCTCTTCATCCATCCGTGCAATCCTGCCCAAAACGCCATTTACAAAGCTCGCAGAATCATCGGTTCCATACGCCTTAGCCAGCTCAACCGCCTCGTCAATCACGATGGCATCATCTAAGGCATCGTCTACAGAACCAAATCTGAGCTCATACACAGCCATGCGTAGTAAATTCCGGTCAGCTCCAGGCATGCGCTCAAGAGCCCAGTTTTCAGAGACCGCCCGAAGCCAGGCATCGATCTCTGTCCGGTGTGCCTCTGCCCCAGATGCCAGACGAATGGCATACGGATCCAGAGGTCCTTTAGAAATAAGATAGTCTCCTGCTACGATGCACTCAATGCTTTCGTTTAACGCCTCGGCCTGAAAGAGGAGCTGGAGCGCCTGACTTCTTGCCAGCGTGCGCCCGCGCAAGACCTTAGATGATCTAGACACCGACACTACTCCTTGGGAAATACCAGGCCGTCGATCACGACATCAACCTCAGAAACACCAACACCCACCTGAGCGTCAACCGCTGATGCAACGGCTGCGCGAACCTGGCTTGCAAGCTCCTGGAAACGATATCCAAAAAAGACCGTTACGCGTACGCGTACACAAAGCTCTTCTCCTTGAGCAGAGACTTCAACGGCTGGCTCGGTTGATGGCTTGCGAGCCGAGAGCATGGAAACGAGATTGGCCGCCAGATCACGCGATCCAACAGAGGCCACACCCGCTACTTCCTCAACTGCTCGAGCAATCAAGGTCATTAAGACCTCAGGGGCAATACCGATACCAGCAATGCTAATTTCTTCTGACATATGCACTCCCTGGGCTTGGGTGGACGGACTCGGCTTAGGCACGTGCAACAAACTCTCCGGTGCGCGTATCAATCTTGATCTGCTCGCCTTCATTGAGATACATAGGAACCTGAACCTGAGCACCGGTATCAATCGTTGCTGGCTTATAGGCACCCTGAACGGTATCTCCCTTGGCTCCAGGAACCGTCTCAGTGACCGTAGCAATGATGAACATCGGTGGGTTTACTCCCATAAGATCTTCATCGGCATAGAGAAGCTGGCAGGTGTCATTCTCGCGAAGCCATTTTGAGTTATCTCCCACCATATCCTCAGGAACAGGAATCTGCTCATAGGTCTCATTATCCATAAAGATATACGAGACCCCGTCGTTATAGAGATACTGCATTTCTTTCGTGATGAGCTGAACGCTCTCAAACTTCGATCCAGCATTGCAGGTGTTTTCTACTACGCGACCCGTTTTGAGATCACGCGTCTTATAGCGCACGAACGCACCGCCCTTACCAGGCTTCACGTGCTGGAACTCAACCAAGGTATAGATCTTGTCCTTGATTTTGAGACCCATGCCGTTTTTGAAGTCTGCGGTCGTGATTGATGCCATAGCGTGCCTTTCTCGAGCGGGTACTACCCGTTGTAGTCATGAACTCATCCATTGTACATGGTCGATGGGGTGGATACGTGAAGAGATGAGCCCCGAACCCAGAGAACAAAGCTTGCTTGGATTCGAGGCTCGCTTGCGTGCAAACTAGCAGTCAATAACTACCAGATCATGAGGACTTTGCGTAAAGGGTTTATAGCCATCCTTGGTAACCACGCCGCAATCCTCAAGGCGAACACCGCCAATGCCTGGGAGATACACACCCGGCTCTACGGTAATCACAGCACCCTCTGCAACCGTGTTACTGAGCCTGCCAAAGGTTGGGAGCTCATGGATGTCAATTCCCACGCCATGGCCGAGGCTGTGCCCATAGTACTCGCCATAACCCGCGTCGCCAATGATCTTTTTAGAGAGCATATGAATCTCATGACCATCCACACCAGGATGGATAGCTGCCGCACAGGTCTCATGGCAGCGCTGAACCAAATCGTAGATTTCGCGCTGCTTATCTGTTGGAGTACCCAGCACAACGGTACGAGTCATATCAGAGCGATAGTCCCTATAGCCTGCGCCATAGTCCATCAAAACAAAGTCTCCCCGCTCAACGACACGGTCGCTCGGAATGGCATGGGGATTTGCCGTATTGGGGCCTGATGCGACGATAGAATCAAAGGCAAGTGAATCAGCGCCGTTCTCAAACATATAGCGTTCGAGCTCTAAGCGAATCTGCTTTTCTGTTAAGCCCGGACGAATAAAGCCCACCATATGCGTAAAGGCAGCATCGGTAATTGCTTGAGCCTGTCTCATCAGCTCAAGCTCCTCAGCATCTTTGATAGCACGCATGAGACGAATATCCCCATGCATGAGCGGCATGGTCAGCGCGATCGAGCGATCCTCAGCCGCGCGCAAAATACCTTGGTAAAAGCCGATCTGCATATCATCTTCAATGCCTACAACCCGTGCTTGTAGCTTATAGGCTGCGCGAGCAACCCAGGCAGGAATTGCAAGCTCATCCATGTCAAGAATCCAGGGACTGCCTTCGGGCAGATTTTCTTCAAAGCTATTGAGATAGCGAGAATCGGTATGTAACAAGGCACTGTCTTGAGTAATAAAGGCAGCATGGGGATACTCACCGGTATAGTCAAATACCCCAGTGGCGCCCGTAAGCCAACGAAGACTTGCCTCATCCCGCACAACAACCGCATCATAGCGACGCTCTTGCATGAGATCTCTCAAACGAGCAAGGCGGGCTACAGGACCTGATTGCTGATCTATTTGAGTATTCATAGCGCTTCCTTTCGCTTTTGTTTGACTCGGCAAAATTTTACCCATCGTATTCACTCTTGATGCAAAGCTCATGTGACGCATCTGAATCGGCGAGAGCGGCGCGAGATGCCACATAAGCACGAGCATGACGCCGCAAAAGATCCTCATCGGCCACACTGAGACGAATTGAACCAACCATTTGCGGCAGAGCAAGCAACATCCGACCAGACCTGCGATATCGCTCTTGATACAGAGCCTCTATGAAGGTGTTTTCATCCAATACAAAGGGCAACTCAAAAATGCCTAAGGTTTCAAACATATCATCGAGCGCAAAGGCATCATCAATCTCAAAACGTCCAGCCTCTGTCCCTAAACGTGCCTCAAATCGCATACCTTCTGCCAGCGCATGATAGGCCTTCGGCACCGGATCTAAGCAGGCTTCAAGAGCACGTGCAGTCACATAGCCAAACTCAGTTCCTTTTCGTACAGCCGGACTCTGCGATCGCTCAGCAGCCAGACGTGAAGCTTGAGCCATGGTAAGTAACTCAGAGAGGGCAGCCTCATCAAGCTGTAATAGATCAGGAATCAGCTCCGCTATACGCGTCCATGAGCGGCGAGAATCCATCAAAGCCGACGCGATCAAAAGCAGATGCCCAAGATGGCGCTTTTCGATATCGGTGCCTTTCAAAAGATCGATATCAGCCACAACCATGGCTGGGCGCGCAGGCACAGAAATCATATGAGGAAAAGATCCAAGCGAGATGCCATCCATATGCGTGGCTACAACCACCATGGCATCAAGCGTTGTTGGCACCATAAGCGAAGCGATACCGCCCACCCACGACTGAGCAACAAAGCTCACCATCCCGCAGAGATCCGCTGAACCAAAGCCAACCATGAGATCATCTGAGGTCAACGAAGCTTGCTCACATGCATCAAACAAACGGCACGTGAGGCTCAGATCAACCCGGTGAGCGCTGGCAGGCACCACAAACTCATGGATCTGAAAGCCAGCATCAATAAGCCCTCGAGAAACCTCTTGCAATGCAGAAGCTGATGCCTCTTCTTCGCGCACGAGCACCACGCGGCGTGCAAGGCCAACAACAGAGCTTGCATAGGAGGAAACGTGCTCTAATGCCCCCGAGCCAACACGATAGTCGCAACTCATATCCCCAAAGCTGATGAGCTTTCGCTGAATCATAAAAGACCACGCTCCAAGAGCAGCTCAGCCGCTGCATAGGCCACCTCGGTAAAGGACTTACCTCGAATATCAATCGTCAAATCAGCAGCCTTCTGAAAGAGAGGACGACGATATTCAAGCAGATTACCAGCGTGCTCAGGCGATTTAAAATCAGGTCGCGTATCGCTTCTTCTGATTTGTCTAAGTGAATCTTCAATATCGCCATCGAGATACACGCAGTAACCCATCTTTTTGATGAGCAGAATATTCTCAGGCGTCTCAACAATTCCGCCACCGCAGGAAACCAACAGGCTTCGTTTCGATGCCAGAGAAGCAAGGGCTTTCTTTTCCAGGCGACGAAAACTCCGCTCTCCCTCATGTGAAAAGATAGCAGACACACTCATGCCCCGAGCTTGTTCAACCATGCGATCAACATCAACATAGCGACGCTTAAACATCTGGCCGAGATTTCGAGCTAAGGTTGACTTCCCCGCTCCGAGAAAACCGACGAAAAAGATATGATCACATCCACGCCGTGGCAAGACTTTTTGCGCGTTTGCTCCCACCATACCCTTACTCCTCAAGCGGAACGCCCATAAGAGCTCGACGCTCAAAGATTCGCATGATGCGCGTGAACCAAAGATCTGTTGTGGTTTGTGGTTGCACCAAGATGGTATGAATGCCTGCAAGCTTTCCTGCCCAGACATCGGTATAGAGCTGATCACCGATCATCACAGCTTGATCAGGGTCTACCTGAAGGCGGCGAAGCGCTGAGCTGAGTGCAAACGGAGCAGGCTTCATAGCATGGCTAATATAGTCCATGTGTAGCTCGGAAGCTGAGCGAGCTACATGATCACGATGCCAATTATTTGAGACGATCATCATCTGAAAGCCAAGACGGCGCGCTGCGCTGAGCCATGCCATAACCGAATCGGGAGCACACCTGCGATCTCGTGGTACAAGAGTATTATCGCGGTCGAGCAGCAAGGCGCGCTTACCCTGGCGATAAAGCGCTTCAATATCAATCTGCTCAACTGAAGACACGTAGCGATCGGGAGGAAAGAAAGCCATAGCTATCGGTTCCTCTCAATCGCCTCAAGGTGCTCATCGTGGGTTTTAGAGAAATAAACCGTACCGTTGCTGTAATAGAAATAGAGGTAATCCGTGTCTGAAGGAGCAAGGGCTGCCGCAATTGAGGCTCGCGAAGGCGTACAGATCGGCGTGGGTGGAAGGCCTTTGTTGAGGTAGGTATTGTACGGGCTTTCGATCTTGAGATCCTGAGCTGTTACCTCCCCACCCGTGACATACATCATCGTCGCGTCACTCTGCAAAGCCATATCAATCTTGAGACGGTTATAGAAGGTAGAAGAGGCGTCAACGCGCTGATCATCTGTTAAGGTCTCGCGCTCAATAATTGAGGCCATCTTTAAGATGTCATACTCAGACATCTCAACCCCATACCGACGGTTAATCTCCTCACGGCCTGCATCAAAACCTAACTCATCATGCTCATGAGCATATTGATCAAGCATGGCACGAATGACATCAGTTGCCTGAGGCGTACCGGTAAAGGTATAGGTTTTTGGCCAGAGATAGCCCTCAAGCGAGTCATTTGCAGCTTCGCTCAAGAATGGATAGTCGCCAACAAAGGCCGAGGCATGCGCAGCATCAAGAAAATCTTGTGCTGGAATTCCTAAGGCAGCCTCTACCTTATCTGCTGTTTGAGTCACCGTCATGCCTTCGGGAACGGTCAAGCGCCCCGCCTCAACATTTGGCCCTGCCACCAAGAGACGAACGACTTCCTCAGGTGACTGACCGACAACAAAACGATACGTTCCCGGCTTTAAAGAAAGATCAGCCCCGAGTGCGGCAACTGCTGCGTAATACGATTTTGAATCCTCAATCACATGAGCCTTCGAGAGGATGGAGGCGATCTCATCACCACTTGCTCCAACAGGAATCTCAACCGTTACCTCAGTGCCTGCAGCAGGACCTGCCGGTTTTTGAGACTCAAGCATGCGCGGGACAAACATGAAAGCGACTCCCGCCAGCAACACAACTCCTAGCAAAGAAATAATCAGAACAAGAGTCCCACCCTTGTTTTTACGCGGCGGGCGTCTTTGATCCCGAAAGCGCGCACCCGGATGAGCAGGCTGGATACGAGAGTTGTCAGTCCGAAAACGAGTTCCTGCTGGCCGCGCTGAACGCTTGAATTGAGTTTGATCAGCCACGATATTCCTTTCGGTCGAGCCATGCCTGAAGAAAGAGCGAGGCAGCAACCATATCTATCTTGCCACGCATCTGGCGCTCAGAAAGCCCTTGAGCGCGAAGGATTCGACGAGCCTCAGCAGAAGAGAGGCGCTCATCAGCAAAATAAAGCGGGAGGCGAACAGCCTGAGCAATCTGCTCTGCCTGCTCGCGCACGCGTTCGGCCTGCGGCCCTTCTGAGCCAGCCAACGTGGTCGGAAGCCCGCATACTAAGCACTCAGGCTCATGATCGAGAAGGATACGTTTGAAGGATCGTGCTTGTCCTAACACTTCACTGGGAGAAAGCACTGCAAGCGGCATAGCAAGACGGCCGGTTATGTCCGATACCGCTATCCCAATGCGCTTTTCCCCAATATCCAATCCGAGTACTACCACAGGTCTAACCTTAGGAAGCGCGCAAGCGATCGGTGGCAGCGGCAAGCGCGGCGTCAATTCCCGAAACATCGGAGCCACCGGCCTGAGCCATTGCTGGGCGGCCACCACCACGTCCATCTACGCACGCAGCGATCTCGCGAATCAGCTCTCCTGCATGAAAACCAGCCGCGACCGCCTCATCAGTTGCCGCAGCAAGAAGGGCAGCCTTATTATCGGGACTTGCCGATGCAAGCACACAGGCAAGCGAAGCTGAGTGATCACGAGAGTGCAGGGCATCCCAAGCTGAGCGAAGCTCCTTGCCATCCAGTCCATCGAGGCGCGCGACTATGAGTTTATACGCACCCAGATCGATAGCAGCATCAAGCGCATGCTGAATACGATCAGACGAGCCACCCACAAGCGCTGCACGAAGCTTTTGCTCAGTCGCACGAAGCGTATCTTTTAGATCATGAATGCGGGAAACCAACAGGTCTTCAGAGCTCTTCAACTCTGTACTTACCTGGGCTACCAGCTCTTCTTTTGCCTCAAGATACGCAAGGGCACCAAGGCTGGTCATCGCTTCGATGCGGCGCACATTGGAGCCAGCTGAGCTTTCGGATACGATCTTGAAAACACCAATTTCGGAACTATTTTCAACATGCGTGCCACCACATAGCTCACGGCTAAAGGGATGCTCTTCGGCTCCAACCGAAACGACACGTACCTCTTCCCCATACTTTTCACCAAATAGCGCAACAGCCCCAGATGCTTTTGCAGCCTCAATATCCATCAGACGAGTCAGAACAGGCTTCGCGGCAAGAATCTCTTCGTTAATCATGTCTTGAATGGCGCGCAGCTGCTCTTGGGACACGGCCTCAAAATGCGTGAAGTCAAAGCGCAGGCGATCAGCATCAACCAACGATCCTGCCTGGCTCACATGCTCGCCCAAGACTGCTTTGAGCGCTGCATCCAAAAGATGCGTCGCTGTGTGATTCCGGCGAATGAGGGCACGACGACGCTCATTGATTGCTGCGCACAGACAATCGCCCACCTGGATAGATCCTTCTTGCACCTGTGCATGGTGCACAATCAGATCCCCTTTTGCCTGCGTATCCAAAACCTCTACAACAAGGTCGTCCCTCAGCAGCTCGCCCGTGTCTCCCACCTGGCCGCCACGCTCAGCGTAAAACGGTGTGCGGTCTAAAACAATGTCAACGATTTGGCCGGCCGTTGCCTCATGTACGCGCTCACCTTCTGCTACTAAGGCAGTCACACAGCAGGCTTCGCTTGAACTTTCTTCATAGCCTAAAAACTCTGATGCAACAAGCTCATCTGCCAGGGTTGTCCAAACATCGTTAAAGCTACCCCAGGCATCTCCTTGAGCGGCTGCACGAGCACGTGAGCGCTGAGCTGCCATAGCCGCATCAAAGGCAGGCATATCAACCTCGTATCCCGCCTCATGCGCAATCTCTTGCGTAAGATCGATGGGAAAACCAAAGGTATCGTGGAGCTTAAAGGCCTCAGCACCGTCTAAGGTATCTCCAGGCGCAAGCTCTTGTAAGGCGGCAGCCAAATAGGCTCTTCCGCTCTCAAGCGTGGCACTAAAGCGCTGCTCCTCAGCAGCAACAATGCCCGCCACAACTGCAGCATTTTCTACGAGTTCAGGATAGGCATCCCCCATCAGGCGGTTGACTTCATCAACCATGCGCCCCAAGAAAGCACCTTCAATGCCGATCAGCCTGCCATGAAATACGGCGCGCCGCAAAAGACGACGCAATACATAACCGCGCCCCTCATTGCCTGGTAACACACCGTCGGCAATCAAAAAGTCTACCGCGCGCGCCGCATCGGCAATAATGCGAAGCGAGCGGCTCGGACCCTCATAGCTCTCGGGATCATACGACTTGCCAGAAATGCTCGAGCCTAAGTCAATCAGATCGCGCATGAGGTCTCCCTCATAGTTCGAACCTTGGCGCTGCATAATGGCAGCCATGCGCTCAAGACCCATCCCGGTATCGAGATTGCGATGCGGCAGCTCGGGCATGGAGCCATCTTCTTGGCGATCAAACTGGGTAAACACCAAATTCCAGAACTCAAGATAGCGATCACAATCACAACCGGGAGCACATGTTGGCTCGCCGCAGCCAATTGCTTCGCCCTGGTCGTAATAGATCTCAGAGCAAGGGCCACACGGACCGGTAGGGCCTGCAGCCCAGAAGTTATCATCTTCGCCTAAGCGCGAAATATGATCTTCAGTAACACCGAGGTTGCACCAAATCTCATAGGCCTCATCGTCATCAGTGAAAACCGTGAAATAAAGACGGCTGGGGTCGAGCTTAAATACATCGCAAATGAGCTCATAGGCCCACGCACAAGCCTGAGCCTTACTCACACCGCCAAAGGAAAAGTTGCCCAGCATCTCAAAAAATGAGAGGTGGCGGCCATCTGAGCCAATGACATCAATGTCATTCGTACGTACGCACTTTTGGCATGAGCAAGCACCAATCTCGTGCATGGTGCGCTTACCTTGGTAGTACTCCTTAAACTGATTCATGCCAGCATTGGCAAGCAAAAGCGAAGGGTCATCGGGGATCAGTGATGAGCTCGGATAGGCCTTGCAGCCACGCTCTTCAAAAAACGTGAGGAAGGCGGAACGAATCTCAGCGGTAGTCATAGTTGGGTGATCTTCGCACATCTCGGCAATCTCCTTGAAAAGCGTCGGTAATCAAAGCCTCAATCGGGCATGACTACACATACGCTCATACATACAATCGGCAACAACGCACATAGTGTACAGGATAGAACATGGTTTTAATCGAATAGGTAGAGCCGCACGTAATGCACAGTTCAGGCAGTGCCAATGAATGCATGCGCAGAACGCAAACGCTGACATATGGCTCTAAGCTTTAGGCCGTGAGCCTCAGCTTGCTACCCGTCGGTATGCTCAGATGCAAACCGAGACTGAATCTTTGCAAGCAGCCGCTTCACTCCCGAAGGGCCGCCTCTGCTCTGTTCGGGTTTTTTCGCGGGACTCACCGAGCCTGCATGCTCAATCCGCTCAGCAATCACGCCTAAGCTCGAGACATCTCCACCTAGCGCGTCATAGACAGGTGCTGGACTCCCGCTGTCAGAACAATACGGCGTGCCCTTAAAGATTGCTCCTCCATAAGACACGATCTGGCGGCCTGTCTGTTCCTCAAAATAGAAAATGAAGAGACTCTTTGCGACAGCCGCAAGTGGAATGGCAATGACCATACCCATGGCTGATCCTAAGGCAGAGCCAATCATTAAGGCTACCAGCGATAAAACTGGGTGAACCGACATCGTGCTCTCATTAATCTTTGGGGCAATCACATTATCGGTAATGCTTTGAGCAACAAGAGCTGCAATCAGTGTCCAAAAACCTACCGAAGGTCCAGCAAAGAGCCCTGTGAGTGCAGAGATAAAGACTGCCAAAATCGGACCGATGACTGGGATAAAACTCAATAGCGCGGTCAGCGTTGCCATCGTTCCTGCGTACGGGTGAGATACCAATATGAATCCCAGAAAAGCAAGAACGCCTCGAACCAAGGCTCCGATCACCATTGAGCGAAGATATCCTCCTACCGATTGGCCAACGACGGCCATCATAAGCCGGTAGTCTCCCGCGCGGCGCTCACCTAAGATGCAACAGATCTCCTCATGAATGCGGGGGAAATCGAGGGTGAGCCAGTAGGCAAGCACCATGCCTAAAAAGACAATGAAAAGTGCCGAAGCAACATTGTTTACCATGGGCACAATACCATCGCGCACGGCAAACAACAGGCCACTGGCAAACTGATTTGCCATAGACTGCACTGAGCTGAGCGCAGCATCCGTATCAATCCGAGAAGAAAGCTCGCGAATAAAGCGGTGATCTGCTTCAAGCTGAGAAAACCAGCTGCTAATCTCTGCAATGCGTCTCGGCGTTTCTGAGAGCATCTGAATAATCTGAGCCGTTAACACAGGGGCCATCAATGCAATGGCCAAGATAATGACAATCACCACCGCTGCCACCGCAAGAATGACAGCAAGTGGCCTTACAATATTGCGCGCACACAGCCAATCAGTCATAGGTGTTGCAATGAAGGCAATGATGCAGCCTACGGCCAAAAACATAACTGCTGCCGAAAGCGCTGCCAGCAATTTTGTAGCTGCTAAAACAATGATGCCGCAACCAATAACAGTCCAGAGCTTGAGGCCGATCGATGCCCATCGCCCACTATGAGACTGGCTCGTTTGCTGCGGCTCGCTATCCATATATCCTCCCTTGCCCAATCAGCACATGAGCTAGTCGCGCTTGCTCATCAAACCTTCAGGATCAATCTTTTCCTGCACCTTCTTAAGGGTGCGTCGCAACAGGCGCGAAACTTGTACCTGTGAGATGCCAAGCAGTTTGGCAATCTCAATCTGGGTCATACCCTTCACAAAGCGCAACTCAATAACCTCGCGCTCACGCGGGGAAAAGTCTGCCAGCGCTTCTTCGATAACCAAGCGATCATCAGTGAGATTTAAGGCTTCATCCTCGGTGGCATACCGATCTATCACCGAGGGTGCATCATCAAAATCGCTAAAGCCGGCACCTTCAAGAGGTACCGAGCTATACGCAGAAGAAGACTCCATTGCCTCAAGTACCTCATCGACGCTGGAATCAAGATAATCGGCAATCTCTTCTACGGTTGGAGAGCGCTGCAACTCAGCCGTGAGAATATCGGTGGTTTGGTTGACCTTAGCGGAAAGCTCTTGCAAACGCCTCGGCACGCGCACACTCCAGCCCTTATCTCTAAAATGGCGCTTAATCTCTCCAAGAATCGTTGGAGTTGCAAAGGTTGTGAACTCAAGCCCGCGCGAGATATCAAAGCGATCGATTGCCTTTAACAAGCCCAAATACCCAACCTGCATCAGGTCATCTAAGGGCTCACCACGATTTTTAAACTTATTCGCAAGAAAGCGTACGAGGTTGAGATGAGATAAGACAAGCTGCTCACGAGCCTCAAGATCATCGTGCTCTTTGAAGCGACGAAAAAGCTCTCGTGTCCGCTCCTTATCCCATGAAGGCTTGGCTGCCCGCGAGCCTCGCGTACGCGACTTTGAAGACTGAGCCATTACGCATCGGCCTTAAGCTCAAGCATGAGGGTTGCCGGAGATGCCTGTTTCTCATAAACGTCGCAGACCGCACCTAAGATCAGATCCACATAGGCAAGCTGAGGATCGCCCTCATCTGCCGTTGGCAGCTCATCAATATCGAGGCTAAACGTCATACGCATACGACTTGCTTGGGATAAAAAGGATATCGTCAGCGAGCCACCTGGACTTGCAGCACACGCATAGATAAAGGCCTCTTCTGCAGCCATGCGGATATCCTCAACACGCTCAACCGAGAGTGAAGCGAGCACCCCAGCATTAGAGGCGGTCATGCGTACCAAGCGCGCGAGAGCAGGGTCTGCTGCAAGCGCAAGAGAAAACTCCATCTGATCACTCATCAGATCCTCCCTCACTGGCATGAGATGCCGTGTTCAAAGACTCATCTTTGTTGGTACTCGCTTCATCACCGTAGGTAAAATACTCTGACTCAGCGTTGGGTTTTTCTTCTTTCTTCTCGTGTGTGTCTTGCGGCAAAACAGGCGTTGGATCCTCTGGCGCTTGAAGCGTTGGTGCAGATCCAGCACTTCCAGCGTCCGTCTTCTTTTCACGCCCGCCAAAAATTGATTTCACCTTTTCTGCAGCAGATTCAGCAGCATTGCTTACCGAGGTTGAGGCCTTAGACGCGGTGTTGGTTACCTTTGACACATCGCGCAAGACGGCATTCACCTCAATCAGATCTGCCGTTACCGCCTCAATAGCATCAGACGTTTTTCCAACAAGAGGCTCAAGCGCCTGCACACTTGGCTCTGCCGCCCGCAACAGATCAGTGACCCGACCAAGGGTAGTGCGCAAGCCTTTTAAAACAAACGCCAGCTCAACTACAACCCAAATTGTCGCAATAACGAGTACAACAAGGGCGATATATAACGGATCCATAGTGCCTCCAAAGGCCTCACGTGCAAAGCTTTTCTACATCCTACCCAACCAGAAGCGATGTTTTCGAACCCAACAGGATGAGCAGAGACCCAGCCTTAGAGCGAGTTGTTCTCGTGTGACTGTGGCCGATGTGAAGCCATCTCAGCTCTCCACTGCTCCCAGCCTCTTCCTGAAGATGACCAAAAGGCTCCGGGATCAAGCCCCTCTGGTAAATAACGTTGAGCCACCCAGCCTTCTGGATCATCATGAGGATAGTGATAGGTTCCATACGCTTCAGATCCTGGACGATGACGATCGCGCAGATACGGGGGAACCTCACGCAAGCCACTCGTTTTAATATCTGCCAAAGCCGCATCAATTGACGCTTCTGCAGTATTGCTTTTTGGAGCCAGGGCGTTATACAGGGCAGCTTGAGCAAGGTTAATGCGACACTCAGGATAGCCGATAACCTCAGCGGCTTTAAACGCAGAGGCAGCTACAACTAAGGCTTGCGGATCCGCATTGCCAATATCCTCACTTGCGGCAATCAGAATGCGGCGAGCAATAAAACGTGGATCCTCCCCTGCATCTATCATCCGTGCAAGCCAATAGATCGTTGCATCTGGATCACTGCCCCGCATCGATTTTATGAATGCAGAGACAATATCGTAGTGCATGTCGCCAGACTTATCGTAGGGCAAGCCCCGACGAGGATTGGCAAGCTCAACCGCAGAACGATCAATCTCATACGTTCCAGCTTGTGTTTTGCTGGGCTGAGCTAGCTCAGCTGCAAGCTCAAGCGTGGTAAGTGCTGAGCGAGCATCCCCTGCCGCTCGGGCACAGATCCCTGCGAGCGCCTCATCAGTTATGGTATAGGCACCATTGAGACCAGAGGGTGAAGCCAGGGCTCGTTTGACAACAGTGGTAATCGCATCATCTGCAAGATGCTCAAGCTCAACCACACGTGATCGAGAGAGCAGGGCGGAATTGACCTCAAAATAGGGGTTTTCAGTTGTTGCTCCCACCAAAATAACCGTACGATTCTCAACAGCATGCAAAAGAGCATCTTGCTGAGATCGAGAGAACCGGTGAATCTCATCGATGAAAAGAATAGTGCGCCGCTCTGTGAGCATGAGACGCCGAGCTGCATCATCGATCTCACGGCGCAAATCTTTAACCGAGCCAGAAACAGCCGAGACCTCAACAAATTCACTTCGCGTCCGCGCAGCAATAATATGCGCCAGCGTAGTTTTACCCGTGCCTGCAGGCCCGTATAGAATCACGCTTGATAAGCGATCGTGCTCAATCGCCAAGCGAAGCCATGAGCCCTCCCCAACCGCGCGCTCCTGACCCACATAGTCTTCTAGACGTGTGGGACGCATCCGCACGGCAAGAGGAGCGAGCGCACGCTCGCGCTCACGCGCTGTTTGTGAAAATAAGTCGTCCATATACAGCAATATTACCGTATCTTCTACGCTCTCCTTCCTTGTACTATTCACTTTCCATGCAATGCAATTCATGCATATACGAGCACTTGGGATATGATTGGGATGTTTAAGGAATGCCTTTAGAGATCTTTTTTGAGCAATAAGCTTATTCCTCTATCTTTGAAGGAGATCAGGTCATGCTATTTGGTGCAAGCGTTATCTATCTGTTTGGCCTTCTCATCTTTATCCTGTTGGTGCCCATTTTTCTACTATCCACGTTTATTTGGGCTTTGTTTAAGGCTAAGCAAATGGATCGAGAGAAAGAAAGACTGCGCCAAGAAACTGAGCGCAAAGCTGCCGAGGAAGAAGCAAGGCGTGAGGCGGAGCGTGCAGCGAACCCTCCAGCTCCTCCGGTTTATGAGAAGCCAAGGTTTGTAGTATGGAATGGTATCTATGATGATGAAGCGTATGAAGCATACGATGCCCGTGGTAGCAAGATTGGAAAAGAGCACAACGCTGTTGCGATAGCGATTATTAACCCACAAGATCGCCCGCTCATGACGCTTTGGGGTATTGAAGTTATTTACTTTGAAGCTGGTGAGCTCGGTAGTTATAACGTTGTGTCCTCTGAGATCATTAAGGATCCAGCTGTGTTAGATGAAATAGAATCCTTACCATACTTCGAGGAAGATTTTCAAAAAATAGGATCCGGAAAAGAATTAAACGTTCCCTTGTTACGCTTTAACCGAGCGGTAGCTCACCACATTAAGGGTACGAAGTACTACGAGCGCATGAAGGAAGCTGGTCGCCCCTATCCAGAAGACGACGAAGACTGAGCCTTCAAGGTTGCTCGAGCAGCTATCACACTCATCAGTGCGAACAGAAGTGCGATGCACCCAAAGCCAAAGACCGCTCCATAGATCAGACCCACCACAACAGCGCAGCAAAGTACCGAGAGTGCCCCACACACTAAAGCTGCGACCGCAGACTGCTTAGCGCTCATAGCGACGCCTCCGCTCTTCCGCTTCGATCTTATTATGCGCAGCTACCGAGAGTGCTACCAAGTTCTCCGGGGAATCATCTCCTCCAGCGGAGAGCGGCACGATATGGTGTACGCCACCTTTGCTAGGAAGCATACGCCACTCGCCGTCTCTGTATACCGCAATAACCTCCCCACTTACCGCGCAGCGCCCCTCTGTTCGCGCAAGTGCGATCTGTCGAGCACGGCGGTAAGCCGCACGTGCATACGACGCACGCCAGGGGTTTTCAGTTGCG
>NZ_JAIMFO010000008.1 GCF_019795105.1 Collinsella ureilytica
TGGCATCTTATTTCGTCTTTGGAACCGGGGTCTCCCCCGGTCTCCTCGCAGTATCCGGTTTTCAAGGTACCCGCCCGGGCCGGTTCGGCCGCGCGGCAAGGAGATATACTGACAGACTCCGGGCCCGCCGGGGGGCGGGGATCGGGGTCTCCACGGGACCGACACAAAAGGGGGGTAGTTTAATTGAGGATTCTGACTCTGCTCCGTCTGCAATCGCGGCATTACCTCCCTTTGATTTCTCTAGGCGACCTTCTGTAACAACTTGCGACGAATGACTTGATTACCATGATTGACATTGGCGTCAATATGCAATGGAACTGTGCCATATCTCATGCGTAACTGATCCCTTCCCCGCCTACGGGGCAGTTTCACCTACGCGGGTCTCTATCTACACTTTCCCGACAGCCCTATCGATCAGCTACGACAAGATGTACCGCTGGCATTGGTTGATCACTAGGTGGATCGAGCCGCTGTGTCCTAAATCACTCAATCGACCCGACCTTTGCCCGCCTTTATGCTGTTTCAACGTCCCAGCATCTTTCTATCCCCCGCCATCCGCACCTGAAATCCCCGCGTGAGTCAAAACTAGAGGCCCACCATCAAGGCGGCGTGAAAAGCGGAGCGTCCTTTCGAACGCCCCGCTTAGGTGCAGACAGTAAACACCGAGCAGTTTTTATGCGCCCTGCTTGGCCTGCAATTTCGGAAGGAATGCCCTTATGCTTGCTAACGGTTAACCCATGCTAGTCTTTGCTGCAGCGCTTCCTTCTTCACATAGCGCTTCCTTCTGCACACATACGCACACGTTGCGTCCTCGCGATCTACGCTGCAAACACTCCGACGGCGCAGCCCAAAATGCAAACCGCAAATATGCCTAAGATGATCCAGATTGTCCTGACACCCCTCTTATATAACCAAAGGCAGATAAAGGTCGCCGCCAGAGGAAGTGCCCCTTGGAAGATTTCGTCGAGGATCCCTTGGATCGAAATCTCGGCTCCGCCAAGATTGAACACCAGTGATGTATTCAGCACGACCATGGTGGCGATCATGGCGCCAACAACTGTCATGCCCAACACGCCAGCAGCATCCGTCACCCTACCCATCAGATTATCCTGAGCAGATTTCTCGAGAAACTTAGTCCCCATATCATAGCCAAACCGTGCCGTTATCACGCGTGTTGCAATATTAATCACCGAGTAGATGAGAGCGTAGACAACCGGACCTAGGGGATTTCCGGTAGCAGCAAGTCCGATGCCGATGCCCGCAGCGACAACGCGAAACGTCCCCCAGTAAAACGAATCGCCAATGCCAGATAGTGGCCCCATCAAGCCCACCTTCACAGCATTAATGGTTGAAACATCGAACATAGGGTCTTTAGATGCCTGTTCTTCCATGGAAATTGACAGACCCGCCACAAATGGCAAAATATGAGGAGTCATGTTGAAGAATTCAGTATGGCGATCGAGAGCACTGTAATACTCATCATCGTTCGGATAGATTTTTCGCAACGGCTTCTCAAGGGTATACATGAAACCGTACGCCATCATCTTGTCGTATGACTGGGAGCATTGACTCGTGAACTGACGTAGGAATACACTTCGATACATATCAGGCGTCATAATTGAGCCTGTATTTGCGTCCGAACCATCTACACCCTGAACTACATTCCTATTGTTGTCGATCATTAGAAATCATCCTCCTCAACAAGCTCAGCGGTTTCCGTGACCGGACCTTGCTTGAACATATTGAGCGCAGCGACACATGCAGCAAGGATGGCAACGCTAATCACATCCATCCCAAGGTAGGTCACAAGGATGAATCCAATAAACAGGTACGGGAGCAGTTTGTTGTTTGACATCGTACGAATTAGAAGTGCAAAGCCGACACAAGCCATCACACCTGAGGCAACGTTCAAGCCGTCCATCACAAACTGAGGAATCATCGATAAGGCGTTGTTGATGAGATCAGCTCCGAAGTAAAGCGAGCAAAACACCAAAAGCGCAGATGGAATGCCAATCGCAAGCGGAACAATGGTTAAATGGTATAGGTTAGCTCTACCGAGGTCATGCCTTGCAAGCGCGACGTCAATCTTCTTGCTCGCATATGCACCGGGTACGGCGTAACAGAAATTTCGCCAAACCTGAAGAAACACAGAAACAGGAAGCGCGAGCGCGACTGCAGCAGCTGCGCCAGCACCCGTTGTCACAGCAAAGGCGCAACCAAGAACTCCCGAGGCATATACCTCGGGCGGAACTGCAGCCCCAACCATCACAGAACCCATGAACATGGACTCAAGGACGGCGCCAACCATAACTGCTGACTGAACATCCCCCAGAATGAGTCCAACGAACAGACTCGTGAACAGGGGGCGCCCCAGCATGGTAATGCCGAGCAGCTGTTCGTCAAGCGAGGCCATGAACGCAACCAATGAAATCAAGATGAACTGGACAACCATGGTAGGTCACCTTCTCTTAAAACCGAAGCAAATCGATCTGAGCCACCTCGAACAACCGGTATATACAGTCCGAACCTAATAGTTCATCTGATGATAGTAGCGACGTGTGGTAAGCGGGTGATTGCGCACATTTGCGAGATGGCAGCTCAAACGTTCTGTGATGGCGTATATCACCATCGGAGACACGATTTTGCGAAACTCAGGATCGCTGAAGGGCAATTCAACCTCAGCGGTATCAAACTTGTTCACGCGAAGCTGAATGCCTTTCTCATCAGCAAGCAAATGTGTGAAGTTGTCAACGCGATCCATGAGATTGCGGGTGTCATCTTCGCCGTAAAGCATGATCAGGCTCGTACCTTCCTCACACAGCTCGATAGTGCCGTGAAAGAACTCGGCAGCGTGAATAGACTTGGCTTTAATCCACTGCATCTCTTCAAGGATACACATGGCGTAGTCGTAGGCCTCGCCCCACAACATGCCTGAGCCTAGAACCATGTGGTAGTCCAAATCCTTGAAATCCTCTGCCATGGCGGCGCAGCGCACATCCTGATCCTGTTTGGCCTTCAGAAGATACGGCTGAATCTGGCCAAACTCGTCCATGAATACGTCGTACTTGGGAAACGCGCCAGCGTTTTTAAGAAAGCGAGCAACCAGCGGGATCTGATAAGAGTAAATAGCTTCGCACAGCACGTCATCCTCAGCGAAGCTATAGAATTTGTAATCTGCAAACTCGGTGGCAGGGGTACCGTCGTTGGAAACATACATCATAGTGCGGGCACCGCTAGCCTGACAGTATTTTGCCGCTTCGATGATCTCGGGCGTTGTGCCAGTGCGCGTGGAAAACACGCAGATGGACTCTTTTCCAAATGCTTTGGGCGGGCAGGCCAGGAACTCCGAAGCAATTTCGCAACGGACATCAACAGCTGCTGTTGTCGTATCGACCCAATACTTCATCGGAAGTGTGTGCGCCCACGTACCTCCGCAACCAATGAAGAAGATATTGGAGTAGCCCCGCTCACAAATTTCATCAACAGCCGTCTCAATCTGAGGTCGAAGCGCCAGCGCATCGCTGACAACCTTTGCGTAACGAGGTTCGTCGAAATTGAACATTGTCTTTCCTCCTTGGGTCGTTCCCCTTATTGAATCCCTATCTAATTTATTCTGATAGGTATTTCATATTTGTATATTATGTTATATAACATTATATGTCTAGAAAAGATTTCCCGTACCGGTGAACGGTAGAGATTAGCAATCGATAGTGCTATTTACCTGATATTTTGATTACGTGGTGTGGCCGGTGAACGGTACTATGGATATAAACGAGTTCTGCGCTATCTTCATTTTCCATCTCAAAATCTAAGCGGGTAGGTACGGACACAGAAAAGCCGCAGGCATCTAAGCAATGTCTGCGGCTAACGCTGCGAGTGCACATCAGGAGGACACTCAGCTTCTCTACAGTAGCTTACTCACGTTGATTTTTTCATCACCTGGAACCTGTCTAATTTCAATCTCAATTCCCTCATTTACAAGCTCTTTGAGGAGCTGCATGTCACGCTCGGAAACAGGGGTGGTCACAGAGAGTTTGCGCGTGCAATCCTTCTGCGGCTTTGCACCCCCAAAATTGATGCTTCGTATGTTTCGATATCCCTTCGCGAGTCTGTAGGCATCTTCAACAGACTCAACAATGATGAATAGGTTATACGGATCAGTCACGCCGCTGTTAAGAGCCGTAATTGAATCCTCGACACTTTTGATCACAAGCTTACAGCCAGCTGGGCGCGCCAATTTCAGGGTCGTTATACGCATGCTGTCCTTGCTAACCGCATCGTTTGCCACCAAAAGGCAATTGGCGCCAATTGCTGACGTCCAGGCCATTGCAACCTGGCCGTGAATGAGACGATAGTCAATTCTCATAAGTTTAATCATGACAGTGGCCTTCCCTCGCCTTTGCCCAGTTTTGCTACGCGAAATGAAAGAAACGGATAGCCTGCAATCAGAACTCCTCATCCTCCCCACCTGCTGTGGCAAGGTTGTTGCAGAATACGATGCCCGCACGAGACTGCTCCACAGACTGTTCAACGTTTTCGAGGCTAAGTCTGTCTAGCCCACACACCAACTCGATGACCAATCCCAAATTCATACCGGCGATGAGCATGAAGCCGCCATCCGCCATTCGAACCATGAATTCATTGTTCACCGATCCACCAAAAATATCCGTGATCACAACCCATCGGTCGTTTACGTGGCGCGACGCCAACCAAGCATCAATGAGCACGCCTACATCCATAGACGCCTCATCAACATAGGCGCATATGCTTTCGATCCTATCTGTCGGTCCAGTAAAAAGCTCTGCCGCCGCTTTCATTGCAGTCGCAAGAGGACCATGGCTCGCAAGCAGTATTTTATTCACTGTCTATCTCCTAACATAATGTTATGGTTTGTATTGTTAGAAGTAGTATCAGATTAAATGCATTATGTAGCGCTGAGATCGCTGTACCATCGGCAAACGGTAGAAGATAAGCGGACAACGGCGCCCACGTCGCCAGAAGACTGTGCGTCCAACACTCTCTGCCTTATGGCCGCATAACCGTCAGTCTGACTTTTACAGGTAAAACTTGAGGCGCTCAGTGCAGTATACCTGTCTCGATATAAATAGCGGCTCATCGTACTCGTCATGCCATCTATCGACAAACAGCAATAGCGCTGAGCCCTCCTTGACTCCAAGATGTGTCGACTCAAGTTTAGTTGCATAGCAGACCTCAACGGTTCGCAGATTACTACCCAATGCAACGCATCGTGCGTTCAAGATTTCAAATATTGACCCCTCTAGGTTCTCGTGCTCTAAAAATGCGAGAGAAGCCCCGTAGCTATTTGTCTCCAGCATCGTTGGCTCGCCATCAACGAAACGTAAGCGTCTGCTTTTAAGAATACTCTCGTCTTCTTCGATATGAAAAAACTTACGGTCGCGTAGATTTGGATACACCCACTCAAGAGATAGCAGCCTTGTGGAAGGCTCTTTTCCCGCCATCCGGCACGAACAGCTGAAGCTTTCGCGATCGTCCGCGGCATACATATCCCGATCCGATGACACAAAGGTACCCTTTGCTCGAACTCGAACAACAATTCCAGCGTCTTCTAGCTCCTTTACAGCGGATCGAACTGTGATCCGACTCACCCCAAACTTCTCCATTAACTCATTCTCCGTGGGAAGTTTATCTCCCGGCCCATAGATACCTGCTTTTATCTGGGTATCCAAGTACCTTACGATCTGCTTATATAGTGGGATTGCGCTATTGGCGTTCACAGTATTCCTCCTTTTACAAACTAATGCACATCAGTTTTTGTCTTGAACAAGTTCGGCCAGGATGCTCAGCTGGTTTGCCCGATTCGAAAAATAGTACTTTGAGCAATCACCTCGTAAGATACGGCGGGTGAAGAGTATCGGCGATCCCGTTGTCGAATTGACGATTTCATCCGCAACAAACACGGCAGCAGGCATGGCAAGTTGCAACAACTCGGCATCATCTGCCAACGCAAGCTCCGACTTCAAGACAATGGAGGGAGAGATGTTACCCCGAATATGGATGTCTGTATGTTGCTCGATCATCTCATATAGCGAGTCAATCTCAAGCCCCGTATTCAGGAGAAACGAGAACCTCTCAAACGGTAGCCAAGTCTGTTCGAGTGCCACCGGAACGTTTTTGAGAGTTCTGAGGCGCTTGAGGAATACAGCGGCATCCCCTTGAGCGAGTTGGAGCCGTCGCGCAACATAAGGAGTTGGAATAGACCGGCAAAGGACAAGGATTTGAGTGGCTATCGGAATATCATGCTCAATGCAGTATTGGGTAAACCCCTGAGGAAACGCAAGGCTATCGGGCAGTTTGGGCTCCTGAAGATATATACCTTTACCTTGGTGCGGCGAGATTACGTTATATTCCTCCATTAGACTCAATGCACGCCTAACCGTCGTACGACTCACACAATATGTCACACAAAGATCCTGTTCAGACGGAAGCATGGAAGACGAGGCGAATTCACCCGATTCGATGCGAGTCTGCAGATCTTGCGCAACCTGGAGATATAGAGGGCACGAACTGTTCCTACACAACACAGCAATTCCCTCCACTATTCTCGATCCACTAAGGTATATTTATAACATACTATTTCGTATTGTTTATAAACACGTGGACGCACTTTCACATTGGAACCAAATGGGAATATGGGTAACAACCGCACGCCATAATACGGAGCGGTAACAAAACTGCACATAGATGTGTGGCATCGGTAAACTGCAAGGTTGATCCCAACAAAAGGGAGCCCGACACGCGGGGCAAAAGAAAAGGGCACTATACAGTGCCCTTTCTACATCGCAAATAGCTGAACGAGAGTTAGCCCTCAAGAGCCTTCTTTACAATGCCTGCAAGCTCATTGAATGACTCAATGTCCTCATAAGCCATTTGAGCAAGTACCTTGCGGTCAAGCTCGATCCCCGAAAGACGCAGACCGTGCATGAACTGAGAGTATGACATCCCGTTCATACGTGCAGCAGCGTTAATGCGGGTAATCCAGAGACTGCGAATCTCACGCTTCTTGTTGCGACGATCGCGATACTGGTACTGGAGCGAGTGCTGTACCTGCTCCTTTGCATACTTATAGGTGCGAGACGCTGCACCGTAGTAGCCCTTCGCCCGCGAAAGAACGGTGCGACGCTTCTTTTTGGCGCTCACAGCGCGCTTAACTCGTGCCATATCAGATCAACTCCTGTTGGAAGAAATAGACGACGGACGATGTGGCCTAGCGGCCAGCAAGGCGCGTGCTTACGACTCTCTTATCGGCATTGGAGATCACGGTCTCCTGCCTGAAGCCGCGCTTGCGCTTAGTGCTCTTCTTAGTGAGGATATGGCTCTTGAACGCCTTGCCGCGCATGAGCTTGCCAGTGCCGGTGCGGCGAAAACGCTTTTTGGTGCCGCTATGCGACTTCATCTTGGGCATGATCTCTCCTTTTAGCTTCCACTACCTAGTTATTGCTCTCGCTGTCCTTTTGGGGCTCTGCATCAAATGCGCCCTTAATTGGAGCGAGCAGCATGAGCATGTTACGACCTTCAAGCTTAGGCGCGCTCTCCACCGTGGCTACGTCTTTGAGGTCTTGGGCAAGACGCTCAAGTACGTTTAAGCCCTGCTCGGGATGGGCCATCTCACGACCACGGAACATGATGGTGATCTTAACGCGTGCCCCCCGCTTGAGGAAGCGCAGCACATGACCCTTTTTGGTCTCATAGTCACCAACGTCGATCTTGGGACGAAACTTCATCTCCTTGACCTCAACGCGGGACTGGTTCTTGCGCGCAGCCTTGGCCTTCATGGCCTGCTGGTACTTGAACTTGCCGTAATCCATGACCCTGCATACCGGGGGATCCGCATTGGGTGCAATCTCAACCAGGTCAAGTCCTTGATCATCTGCGATGCGCTGGGCATCACGGATACCAAAAAGACCAAGCTGGGAGCCATCTACCCCGATCAGACGACAGCTGTTCGCGGTGATCTCATCATTAATGCGGGTGCCATCAGACTTAGCTATGTCCATACCTCCGTTCAAAACCTGCGTATACAACAAAACCCGGAGCCATTCAGGCATCCGGGTCTCAAGCAACGGTGCACACACATAAGGTGATATACACAAATCAATTTGTATGAGACCAGACAGCTACTGAACAGCGCCGAAAGGTGGGGGCGCGAAGCCCCGCTTTAGCTACCGCTTGCGCGGCACTGATGAATAGTACCATAGGTTCAGCGAGCCCTTGCCCATCTTTCACCGTTTCACCATGATACTGAGGCTTCCCATAGCGCTTGACTCGTGTATAATCCCGCTCATGCCCGAGTGGCGGAACGGCAGACGCAGGGGACTCAAAATCCTCCGATGGCGACATCGTGTGAGTTCAAATCTCACCTCGGGCACCACCTCTTTACTTACATATGAATAGTAAAACGTGGGCTACCCGGCGCATTCTTGCTTGGGTAGCCCACGTGCAAAACAGCCTCGATAGACTCTCGATACGTCTTAGGCCTTATCTACCGAACCAAACTCAGCCATAAGCTCTTTGGTGCGAGCAACAATGGCATCGCGACCCGGCTTCAAGAGCTTGCGCGGATCGAAGCCCTTGCCCTGACGTGCCTTGCCCGCCTCAACATACTCGCAGGTTGCATTCGCAAAGGCGATCTGCAGATCGGTGTTCACGTTGATTTTAGCAACGCCCAAGCTAATGGCCTTCTGAATTTGATCAGCAGGGATGCCAGATCCACCATGCAAAACAATGGGAAGATCGCCCACGAGCGCCTTAATCTCGCTCAAGCGATCAAAGGACAGGCCAGCCCAGTTCTCAGGATAAACGCCATGAATATTGCCAATACCGCAAGCGAGGAAGTCTACGCCCAGCTCGGCAATCTTGCGGCACTCCTCAGGATCGGCAAGCTCACCGTTGGAGGTAATACCATCCTCTGTGCCACCAATGCCGCCAACCTCAGCCTCAACTGAGATTCCCTTAGAATGAGCCAGCTCAACGATCTCTGCCGTGCGAGAAAGATTGAGCTCAAAGGTCTCCTCATGTGAGCCGTCATACATGACCGACGTGAAGCCAGCCTTGATGCATGCATGGCAGTCATCAAAATTACCATGATCGAGGTGAAGTGCCACAGGAACGGTAAGCTCAAGAGCCTCAGCAGCGGCCTTTACCATAGAGGCACAGACCTGAAAGCCACCCATCCACTTTGCAGCGCCACCCGTGCACTGGATGATCAGCGGAGACTTTGCCTCCTCCGCTGCCTGAAAGATTGCAAGGGTCCACTCCAGATTGTTAGTGTTGAAGGCTCCCAGAGCATACTTGCCTGCCTCTGCCTTCTTGAGCATCTCTGCGGCGTTAACCAGCATAGCGACCTCCCGTGCGGAAGTTGATTGGAACACCCTCAGTTTACCACCTTGTACACATCGAGATACAGAGATCAGATGAACATCTAGGCATGACGCGTAGATATCGGAGATGTTCGCTTGGTGGAGAGGATTTCAGATCTACTGCTCGCTGTTTGCATGACGTGCCCCAACGTGTTCTTACAACAGCTGAACCCCTGAGCTCCCCCATCAAGGGGAAGACCGGACATCACATCGAGGCGATCGTGCGGATGCCGCCGCTGCGTCTTCGACCACAGGTGCCGAATACACGAGGCCGTGCGGCAAGCATGAGGCCATGACTTGCTTTGCATGTCTGTCGAACACGGTCTAGATGTGGCACATAAAAGGATTCGATACCAACTCATCTGCAATAGTCGTGATCGGCCCGTGCCCAATCAGGCAAACGGTATCTTGAGGAAGCACGCGTGCCATCTTTGCCAGTGATTTTTGAATCTCTGCCTCATCTCCGCCCTCTAGATCTGTTCTGCCGTGGCTGCCGGGAAACAAGGTGTCTCCAACAAAGGCTACATTGCCAGCCTGAGCTGCAGAAAACAAGACAATGCCGCCTTTGGTATGGCCTGGTGTCTCTATGACTTGCAGACGCGCAGTGCCAACACAAAGCTCATCTCCTTCCCGAAGCAATCGATCAGGTGCCCCTGGATCCTCGGTGTGAATGCCCCAAAGCTCGCGCATAGATTCCAAAGCAGCCGGTATAAAAGCAGCGTCTTTTTCAGAGATGCAAAACGGGACATCCGCTCCCAACACGCGTCGCATGCCAGCGACTCCGCCAATATGGTCTGCATGAGCATGCGTTGCGATCAGCGCTCGAATATGTACGTGAGGATGTGCTTGGGCAAAATGACGAGCCAGCTCTACCCCATCGTGGGCAGGATCGATCACCACTGCTTCATCACCAGATACAACAAAGTATGTGTTGGTGCGAATCGGACCATTTTCTACACAGTCAATTTCAAGAGACCCCTGGGGGTGAAGATCAAGCACAACGTCATCGTTTGACACAGTCGCTCCTTTCAGGTTGCTATCTCCATACAAAGATACCGCGCCTGAGTGTTTCAGACGCGGAATCAACAACTTTGTCGCTCCTCGAGCTGGCCGAGTGATAGGCGGAGATGAAAAGTCTACAACTCAGCTCCGCTGCGACGCCGAACGACCAATACAGCTCCAGCAGCCATGGTAAGCGCTCCTGCTGCAAGCATGCCTTGGATCAAAGAGCGATTGGCATCTCCGGTAGCCGCAAGGCGGTTGGTATGCTTCTTGCGCTTCTTCTTTGTCTTCTCAGGCTCGCCGGGCTTGCCAGGAATGGGCTTAAGCGTGTTTGTCAGCGTAAAGCCTGTGGCCATATCCCCTTCCACGGCACTGGTATAGCCAGCCGGTACCTCTTCGCTCACGGTGTAAACAAGGTCTTTGCCCGCAGCATCAACCAAGGGAAGATCTGAAAAGACGTCTGTCCAGCCATGCTCTTCAGAAAGAACAAGGGAATGATCAGTTGGCTCTCCGTTGGCCAGCAGGCGCACCACTACCGAATCTGGACGCTTGTTGAAACGGTTGTCTTTGTCAACCCAGCGCTTCACAACCTGAATATCCGTCTTCTTTACTGCGGCATTGGGAACCACAAGCGGGTCGGTAAACGATCCTGTGCCCGACGTACCCTCAGGAGCGGCCAAGACGCTATGAGCCGCATCGCTTACATCTATTCGAATCGCTTCAGTCAGCTGAATGCAGGCATCGGGAGCCTTCACTTCCTTGATTTCAACCACATCAGGAGCCAGGTTGCTGAAGTAGACTATGCCCTTGCTATCGCTTACGGCGTGTATCACCGTACCATCGGCATCGTTGCAGCTAAAAACAGCTCCAGCTAAAGGCGTGCCCTCGGTATCAACCTTCTTGATTACCACATACGGTCTTCCACTAATCTGAGCAAAGGCAGCATAGTCGGCAATCCGCAAGCTTCCCTCACCTGCGGCTCCGGGGCGCGTTGCGCCCGCCCAAACCTCAACATGATTGGTGATTGAGGTAGCTTGAGGGTTTACCAAGAGAATGCCGGTATCGTACATCACGCGATACTTGAGCGGCTTTTTACCTGCAGGCGTATCGGGCAAGGTGAAGTATATGCAGTAATCAGCTGGATCGTACCTCACACCCACTTCATCTTGTCCAGGCTTTCCAGCAACCGGCTTGGCTACAAAGGAGGTATTCTCCTCCATCATTTCGTATGTGCCATCATCGCGCATGGTAGTATAGGCGGTGATCTTAAAGTTTGAAAGATCAACCTCCCCCTGAGCATTCAGCGAAATCGTTATATTCTCATCCAAGACGTCCTTAATAACGACGTCGCTAAACACCTCTTCAACGGGGGTATACAAGAACATCCAACCCAGGTTTGAACTCTTAACAATTGGCTTGTCCTTGGTCATCAAATGATGAGCAAGCTCTGCCTTACCAGAAGAATCAGCAAGATGCTCCCCTGCTGCCGAGAGTGAAACCTTATTGATCAGCTCAATCTTTTTATCCTGAGGAGTTGCTTCATACAGCGATCGGAAAGCCTCATCAGAAAGTTTGACCTTGATCACAATAAAGTATGGCTTGCCATCATAGCCGTTAAAGCTTCAGGTGAGATCATCTTTATTAAAGCTAACGCGAGCATCTGCAGGCTGAACGCGCCGCCGCGCATCTCCAGAACCTGAAAGTGTTGCAAAGGCAGGGGAATCCGGAGACGAAATACTTTTGTCGATATGGGCGAAACTGGAGGGCTGAGCCTCATACAGAGCAAAGAACTCTGAGCCACCCTCGGCAAGCGGAACTAAGCTGCATCCTTCTGACAAACTATCTTTGATCGTAAGCTGATCAAACGTTGCTGGATCCTTGCCGGTTGCTTGCGCATAATCTGCAAGATCGATTCCATCTGGATTCACATCAATTCTGAAATACGCCGTGTGATCGCGATAGTTAAAGGTGCGGTTTTTATCTCCCAACGGCTTATTCGTAACAAAGTCTCGATACGGACTTTCCCATCCGCTTCTGCTCACCTGATCTAGTTTGGAAAGATCGGTGTCAAACTCCATGGCATACTTAGACAAGATCCTGCCTTCGGTATCGACTACTCCCGATGCAGGTATTGCCTTAAGCGTTTTGCCTGAGCCGATCGTCAAAATCTCTGTATTGATATAGCGCCCGTCATACTCACCTGTTGGCGAGGCCTTCACCTGATCAAAAAGGTCACGGATGCGTGTTTGGAACTCAAGCACATAGGTGGCAGATTCGGTAAAGCCACCCTTCTGCACGAGCTCACCCACCTGGTTGCCCGCAGCATTTAAAACCGGCATCACCTGCGTATCGAGCATTACATCATGTGCCCCATCGCCAGTCGTCCGAGCTTTCAGCGAACCGGGCACCCACGATTGACAGAGGTTCGCACGAGGCCCTACCTGCTCACTTTTCATGAGCTCATCAAAGGTTCCCTCAGGCAGGTCACTCGCTACATGCAAGCCCTGCTCAGCCTTGAGAGCATCACGGTCTCCGTAATAGAAAAACTCATATACAAATCGATTCTCTGAAGGAAGCGCAGCATTCAGCCGCACCTCCACCTGCCAGGGCAGCTTGCCTTGGTTCAAAGAACCAACACCATAGGCCTTAAGCGCCTTTTTAGAAATTGAGCCCACGCCATCATAGGTGGAAATCGTAGATGGATAGATAACTGATGAGCAGGTATGAGCCTCACAGGTATTTTTCAACGGACCAATTTCGGTATCTTTATCAAAGACGAGCTTCACGGTGAAACGATAGATACCGCGCAGGTCACGTACGAAGAACCAGTGATTATTCAAAGCCGTATAGGTATCGCCAGGCTTGGCGGGAGCCGTGCCATCATGCCACGCATCGCCGAGGTCATACACGGGCTTGGTATAGGCAGAAAGATCGGGACAGGTACCGTCTTATCAGCCGGGAAACTCGGGAACGAGCGAGCAGCTGCCGGATCGAGCGTCTCTACAGCTACGACCTGCCAGCTATCCTTCTCGCCACTTATGCTCTGCTCGGCAACCAGCTCAATGCGCTTAGGCGCTGTTTGTCCCACGCGCTCTGCGCTTAAGATGTCTCCAATCCACGTTGGACCAAAACTTTGATAGGGAGCGCCCGCAGCAATCGTCCACATGAGAGACTGCTCACCAGAGCCCGCGTCAACACGAGCAGCGGTGAGTGACTTAGAAATGCTCAGCGGCCGGTTCACTTGAACTGTGGCTTTTGCCTCTTGTGCATCTTGGTTTTCAACCTCAAGGCGGGCAGTATTGCTCACCTTTTGCGTAACATCAGGCTCTGCCACCCGTGTAGAAAATGAAATCTTAGCCTGGGTCTTACCAAAATCTTTCGGGAAGGCATACCGAAGCCCTTGTGTAGCTGGATCAACAACCTCATCATCGGTGAGCGCTTGATCGTTCAGCTTAAACGACTCTGGGATAAAAGCACCTACGTTTGAGAGATCGTCTTTGAACGTTTCTTTTGCGAGCGCTACGCCCTTATTTTTATCGTTTCGTTTATTGATGGTCACTTCCCAATCAATTTGATCTCGCTTGGCAGGGTCTGCAACGCGACCACGCTTGTTGATGAAATACGAGAGCCTCTCTTCCACCGTAGGGAAGTGATAGGTCTTATCAAAAATCGTAATCAGACGAGCGTCTGATCTCCCGGGACTGAACCAGCATCAGCTGCGGCTTTAAAATACCCTTTAAAGGTGAACTACAATGTCTTTGCGGCCGTCAGTTTCGTAGGAAAACTCGCCATTCGGGTCATGAAATAGCATCTTGGCACGAATGGGCTCCCCATCCTTTTGCAGAAGTTCAATGGTGCCGATTCTCATGCCATGCTCGGGCTGGCCAGGAGCGCTCACATAGACCGGGAGACTTCTGCCCGAAGCATCTTGTGCCAAGAAGTTCTTGCCCAGATCAAAGAAGGCATAGTCTCCATCGTCGACCTGCTGGGACACGTCAGCGATACCATTGGCAACCGGAGTTCCGATCAAGTTATTTTTGATGATCGGGAAGGTGAAGCTCACCTCAACCTCAAAGCTCTTGTCTGGATCAATGACCTCAGTAACAGGATTACCGTTTTGGGTAACCTTGCTCTCTACGATCTTGATCACCGATGAGCGATCGGCTCCTGCGTCTTGAGCTCGAGCAAAGCTCGCGCGACCAGGGAGTAGCACTCCGATCAATCCCAATAACAAAACGAGAACAGGCGTAATGCTCGCAACGCTTCCCCGCAACCGTGAACCCATGATGCTCCTTTACTCACTAAGATGCGCAACTTCTGATATACACAGACTTACCACAATTGGCACTGGTATAAAGCAACACACCTGTCTTGTATAAGGCGCCTGGATAAAGAGCTGGATTATTGGGAAATACGGGCTTTTGAGCCGCTTATTGAATACCTAAACGTGCCTTCACCTCAGGAGCACGACGGCGAGAAACGGGCACCTTGGCGTCAATCCGATCAAGCCGAAGCTCCATAAGGCCACCGCGCACAACCTCGATGTCGTGAATATCATCAACGTTGACCAAATAGCTCCGATGCACCCGCAAGAATCCGTCCGGGGCGAGCCGACGCTCCAAGCCAGAAATTGATTCATTAACCAGATATTCCCCGCCCGGGCACATGACTGCCGAATAATCAGTTCGAGCCTCTACATAGCAAATATCGCTCACCGGAATAAACGCCCGTGTTGCACCGCGCTCCACCGCCAACCGACGTGGGCGATCCTCAGAAGCCGGAACTCGGCGCGCAGAGACCTCAATCGCTACGCGATCGAGCGCCTTTGCCAAACGGCTCGACTCAACTGGCTTCAAAATATAGTCCACCGCATCGAGTTCAAAGGCATCAACTGCATGTTCAGAAAATGCCGTAACAAACACAACCGCAGGTGGTACCCGTAGGTTCTTTAAGGCCTCGGCAAGCTTGATTCCGCTCATACCTGGCATTTGTATATCGAGGAACAACACGTCGGGTCGATGTGCCAAGACATGCTCCACTGCCTCGGTTCCATTTCCCGCCTCTGCAACCTCGCCGATCCGGCTATCCTGCTCAAGCAGATAGCGCAACTCAGCTCTAATGGGAGGCTCATCATCAACGATCAAGACGCTCAGCAATTTGCTGGTCAAAGTGGTTCTCCCCTTTCGTGGCAGTGTCCTGGCTTACCTTCTTGGCACTTCCTCACCAGGAAAAGAAGTGCGCTACACCTCATCAAGCTCCAGATTGGCGCATCGATCGGCCGGGCTCTTGTGGCGCGCCCACCAACTCAACCGTTACACGGGTTCCAATCCCTTCCCGAGACTCCACACGAATACCTGACTCCTCGCCAAAGAAGAGATGAATCCGCATCAAAACATTTGAAAGCGCCAGGCCACACCCATGCTTTACTGAGCCGTCTGCGGTAACCGTTGGCGGCTCATCAACCGCACGGGAGCGGGGATCAAAGAGGTGAGCAAGAACTTCTTCGCTCATGCCAATGCCATCATCAGACACCGTAATCTCGACGCCCCATTCCATGATGCGAGCCTCAATTGCAATGGTCAAAGGCTCGGTCTCGCGCATGGCATGCTTAATGCAGTTTTCCAAGAGCGGCTGCAAAATAAAGGGAGGCACAATACGATCCATGGCCTCCTCATCAATATTGGCGCGCACCTTCAAACGGGCATCCCCATAGCGCGCTCGCATGAGATTAATGTAGCGAACACCCTGCTCAATCTCGTGCTCCAAGCTGGTGAGCTGTTCAGAATCAGACAAGGTCTGGCGGTAGTAATTTGAAAAGTCGATGAGCAGAGAGCGGGCTTTTTCTGGCTCGGTACGCACGAGCGAAACGATGGTACCGATGGTATTAAAGAGAAAATGAGGGTCAACCTGGGACTGTAGAGCTCGCAACTCAACACGGGCTGATGCCTCAGACTGACGCTCGAGCTCAAAACTTGCCAACTGGGCTGAGATGAGGTCTGCAAATCCAGTTGCGAGCGCCGTTTGGCGCATATCAATATTGTTGAAGCGCGGATAGTAAAACTCCATGGTTCCCATGCAGGTACCGCCCACAATCAGAGGAGCTGCAATACCGGCACCGAGATGGGGAAAAAACTGACGATCCTCACTGCCAATATCACGGGAGAAGGCACTCACCCGCTGACTTTCAATGACCTCAAGGGTATTTTGCAAAATGACGCGCTGTCCTATGGGGCAACGATCAGAATCTTCACCCCAGCTTGCAAGCACTCGATGCCCATCGGTGATACACATGGCAGACGCCATGGTCTCAGGCAAAATAATTTGGCAGGTATCAAGAGCGGTTTCGGGCGTCAAGCCGTGGCGCGTATACATAAAGATCTTGGACGCGATTGCCAAGGTTCGATCCGTTGCGCTTGAGGTGAGGTCATCCGGAATCACAAAGACATAAGAGAAAAAGAAGCAGAGCAGCACCAAACCTGCAATGGTCAGTACCGCAGGAACAGGATTGGGAACCTCGGCCACAATATCCCAAACCAACAACACGAAGAGCATGGGTACACAAAGCCCGAGCAAGACCGTCATCACAAACTGAGCCGATCCCAATACCTTTGTGGGATTTAAGCGCTTAGGAAAGCGAATAGGATTTGGCAGATCGGACATCGATGCTCCTCGAGATGAATACGACTCCACTTCCATACAACAGGCAGATGAGTCTGCCTGCACCTATGCCTCAAGGCTTGCCCACACGCGCAGACGAAGCCTTGAGGCAGGTGTCGTAAGCGGACTTAGCGATCATCCTCCCAGCTTGTTAAGCAAGCGTTTAAGGCCTCCTCAAGACTAGAGCGCTCCATGCCCCGGCCAATAAAGCAGAGTTGGGTTATACGGTCTCCGACAACCGGATCCCAAGACGCTGCAATCTCTGGGTTTTCGTCCAAGAGACGCTCATGAACATCTTTGGGGAAGGCATGGGAGAACATGCCGTTCTCATAGAGTTGTACTTGCTTGCCGGCCTGCTCAAAGACGTAACCCATATCCGGATCATGGTCGAGCCAAATCTTGCCCTTTACCCGAATAATGCTTTGAGGCCAGCTTGCTACAAAGGCCTGGAAGCGCTCAGCATCAAAGGGCTGGCGACGCTCATATACAAAGGTGGAAATACCGTATTCCAAAACCTCTGGATCCTCGTGCTCCTCAGGGTGCTCCATCGCATCAATCCAAGCAGCAGACCGGTATGCCCGATCAAAATCAAAACGGCCAGTATCCACGAGCTCGCTCATAGGAATCTGTGCATGCTCTGCTTCAACAATGACTGCCTCACGCTGCAAGCCACGTACCATGGCCTTGAGCTCAGCAAGTTGCTGAGCGCTCACCAGATCAGTCTTATTCAGGACAAGGGTGGAGCAAAATTCAATCTGCTGTATGAGAAGGTTTTCAATATCTTCTTCCTCAAGATTCTCACGAAGCAGGTCTTTGCCGCCATGGAACTCGTCATACATACGGGCGCAGTCCACCATGGCCACAATATTGTCAAGATGCAGATGGGCGTGGGTGCCTGAGTGACTGCTCGTATTGCAAAGCGCCGAAATATTGTACGTAATGGGAATGGGCTCACAGATACCAGAAGCCTCAATAAAGATGTAGTCAAAATTGCCCGAATCTGACAGATCGGCCAATTGTATGCTCAAATCGTCGGCAAGACTGCAACAGGCGCACCCATTCGTGAGCGGAATCACCTCATCGCCTCGATTGAGGCCACCATCTTTAATCAGGCTTGCATCCACATTGATCTCGCCAATATCGTTCACAATAACCGCAGCGCGAATGCCCTCGGTATTTGTGAGAATGTGATTTAAGATCGTGGTCTTGCCGGCGCCGAGGTATCCAGTAATGAGAGTAATCTTCACCTGGTTCGGTTCAGTCATGCGAGCTCCTAACTGCATGCGGCATTCTTCATCCCTGATCAAGTGTAGGGTAGAAACAACACCGCGTCGACGATAAAACGGTGAGCGGCAAAAGCTGTCAATAAGGGCAGGGCCCTGACGCCGAAGCCTCAGAGCCCGAACCCGCACGAAAGCGTCACACACCTTAGAGGGCGTTTTTAATGACGATCTCGCCTTCCTTCATGATGACATCCATCTTATCCGGATTGAGGTCGCGGATATTGTTGATGACGTCACCGTTGATGACCAAGATATCTGCAAACTTACCAGCTTCAAGTGAGCCAAACTCATCCTCATGCCCGAGCATCTTGGCACCGTTCAAGGTACCCGCAACAATCGTATCCATAACGGGGATACCGGCATTTTCTACGAAGGAAATCATTTCGTCGCAGGTCACATATCCATACGGGGTTACCAGCGCAAAGGAGTCAGAACCGATGGTGAGCGTAACGCCGAGCTCATGTGCACGACGGAGGTTTTGATAGGTGCGGTTCAGGCCCTTCTCAACAACCGTCTCGCCCTCAAACTTATCAAGCTCAGGTGTCCACTCAGGCGGATAGGTTCCGTACCACGTGGGCAAGAATCCAATAGTTGGTGTGAAATAGGTACCCTTCTCGGCCATGAGATCCATGGTGCGATCGTCAAGCTCAAAACCATGGATGAGCTGGGTGCAGCCGAAACGTACGCAGTCATAGGCGGCATCAAAATTGTTGTATGAGTGAGCCCAAAGCGGAATGCCAACCATCTTGCACTCTTCGGCAATGGCCTGGATCTCTTCGCTGCAGAAAAGCTGCAAACGATCGGAGTCCCAGCGCCAAATTCCGCCACCGGTAGCCCAAATCTTGATTGCATCAGGCTCTTCGCGCAGACGCATACGAATGGCGCGGCGCAGCTCCCAAGGACCGTCTGCCTGATAGCCCCAAGGATGCGAATCTTTCGAGATCTGCAGCGGCAGATGGTGGGAGTCACCATGTCCGGCTACGCGGCAAAAACCTAAGCCAGTTGCAAAAATACGGGGGCCTTTCATCTCGCCCATATTGACCAGATCGCGAATGGCGATGCCGTTGCGGCCAATCTCGCCGACGGTCGTAAGGCCGTGGGTCAAGGCATCATAGGCCTGCTTAACAGCCAAGGCTTGCTTTTGACCGTTGGACTCAATAACCCAGTCGTTATCATTGTCAGTACGGTTGCCCGAGAAGTGCAGATGGGTGTCGACGATGCCGGGCATCACGGTCTTGCCAACCGCATCGATTACCTCATAGCCACCCTCGCTTGGAAGCTCCTGGTGAGGTCCGGCGTATGAAATCTTGCCGTTCTCATCAGTTAAAACGAGGGAGTTCTCAACGGGAGCAGCACCGGTACCATCAATAAGCTTTCCGCCGACGATTGCATACCTCTTACTCATGTGGTTCCTCCTTTGGAGCCGTAGCCTTGCGTTGCCGAGTGCCTCCGAGATCACTCAGAGGTGCTCAGATGGCCTTACACCCTCACCTTATAAGTTAACGGAGTAGAACTTACGAGCGGTCGATCGAAGGCATGAGCTAAAGACGGATGGCGTATTTTTACCGATAAGCGGAGCTGATACGAATGAACCGCCCCTCGCCAACGGTAGAAAAACGTCGGTGAGCGGCTGAAGATCTCAATCGGACACCTGATGCTGCGTCACGCGTTAGTAGCATGAAACACGCATGCTATGGCGCACGTCTTACAGGTCAGCACCTGCAGAGTAGCTGCTGCAGCAAACCTGCGCCGCACGAACGCTCGCTCGGAAACACGTGCAAACCCAGCTCGCGACTGCGTGTTTATAAGGAGCACCCCCTGCTCCGATGACCGAAGCAAGGGGTGAAGAGGAAGGGTGTTCAGCTGTTATCGCCGAAGCTTATGCAGAATACTTATTGCGAGCACCAAAGGTACCAGCGATAACAATCTCACCGTCCTTCATGATCACATCCATGTTCTCAGGAGTTAGATCGTGGATATTCTTGGCCGGATCACCGTTTACCACCAAGAGATCGGCAAATTTGCCAGCCTCAAGCGAGCCGGTTTCATCGTCGCAGTGAGCCATCTTGGCACCGTTTAAGGTTGCGCAGGTGATGGTCTCAAGCGGTGAGATGCCTACCTTATCCACGAAGTCATACATCTCATCAATCGTGACATAGCCATATGGAGTCACAAAGGAGAAGGAGTCCGAGCCAATCGTGAAGATCACGCCACGCTTCTTAGCCTCGCGCAGGCACGCATAGTTGCGCTGCAGCTCCTTCTCAACCAAGGTATCGCCGTCAAACTTATCGTGAATCTCAGGCACATAAACCGGAGGATAGGTTGAATACCACGTGGGCAAAAAGCCGATCGTCGGAGTAAAGAAGGTTCCTTGCTCAGCCATTAAATCCATCGTGCGCTCGTCAATATCAAAACCATGGATGAGCTGCTCGCAGCCAAAACGAACAGAGTCATAGGCGGCTGAGTGGGAGTTATACGAGTGGCTCCACACGGGAATCCCTACCATCGCGGCCTCATCACACACGGCCTGAATCTCCTCAGCGCAATAGTGCTGATCGCGACCAGAGTCCCAGCGCCAGATACCACCACCCGTTGCCCAGATCTTAATTGCATCAGGATTCTCGCGCAGACGACGGCGCACGGCCTTGCGCAGATCCCAAGGACCGTCTACCTGATCGCCCCACGGGTGCGAGTTCTTATTCTCATCCTGCGTGCAATGATGCGAGTCACCGTGCCCGGCTACGCGGCAAAAGCCCAGACCAGTGGCATAGACACGAGGGCCTTTGAAGACACCATTATTAATGCAGTCGCGGACGTGGATACCAAAGCGGCCAATCTCACATACCGTCGTAAGTCCGTGAGTTAAGCAATCATAGGACTGCTTGACGGCAACGGCCTGCTTCTCAAGGAGCGGCTGCATCACCCAATCGGTGTCATCATCAGTTAAATTGCCGGAGAAGTGAAGGTGGGTATCAATGAGGCCAGGCATGACGGTCTTGCCAGCAGCATCAATGACCTCATAGCCACCATCGGCCGGAACTTCTTGATGCGCGCCGGCATACTCAATCTTTCCATCCTCACCAATTAAGACCAGTGAGTTCTCAAGAGGCTCGACGCCGGTGCCATCGACGAGCTTACCGCCAACAATTGCATACTTCTTTCCCATGGTTCCTCCCTTAGGACCATTTTTTAAACGCGTCTGGTGCAACGGCGACTGCAACAGACGCGCAACTACACAAACAAACAGGCGAGCACCTCCCGTTTGGCACCCGCCTGCTTGGGGGGTGCTACGAGGCCTTGGACTTATTTACAGCCTTACTTGCAAACATCAAGATGAGACCAACTGCCAGCCAGCCGAGCACGATTGCCCATCCGGTAACGTCAAGCGACTCAGCGGTGATGGGGAATACAATCAGGGCAATAATGATGAGACCTGCTGCAATGGCGAGCACGATTCCGAGCTTGCCACCAGGAACCTTATACGGTCTGGGAAGATCAGGCTCGGTGAAGCGCATCTTCAAGCAGGAAAGCGACACCATCGTGCAGGCAAAGATGAACGCGAGCGCTGAGACCTTGGTCAGCGGAATCAGCATGTTCTTGCCCATAAAAGGCCCGATAACCGTAATCACAGCAAGTACGGTGCAGGCGAGCTTTGGCGCGCCAGACTTTGCATCAACCTCAGCAAATGACTCAGGAAGCTGACCTTTGCGACCCATGGCGAGCATAATACGGCTCGTCGCTCCATAGAAGGAGTTCATCGGACCCATGGGGCCTAAGGTGGCGATCGAAAGCATGATGATATAGAAGATGAAGTTGATTTCTTTTAAGCATGCAAGTGCGGGCACGGGCTTTTGTACAAAGTCTTGCCAGCCAACAATTGAGCCAAACGAATAGATGCAAACGATATAGAAACCACCAGAAGCCAAGAGAGCTAAGGTAATGATCTTGCCAAACTTATTCCAATTCAGACCCTCAGCGGCCTCCTCTGCCTGCTGCGGAATCGTATCGAAGCCTGCATAGAAAAACGGCGTCAGCAAAAGGACTGACATGATGCCGCCAAAAATCTCGCCTGCACCAGTTGCAGCAACGCCGCCACCAGCACCTGAGACCTGAGAAAAGACATTGCCGTCATGCAAGGCATTGGCAGGAGAGCCCGTAAAGATCGAGATGCCCATGGCAAGCAACATGCCGCAGAGCAGCGCCTTGGTCAAAAATGCCTGGAGCTTAGCTGCAGAAGATGCACCACGGAAGTTCAAGAAAATAACGTAGAGAGCAAAACCGAGCGAGATGATGGTTGGGAACAGATAGACCTTTGCTCCCAAAATCTCGTAGAGCTCAACCGCGCGCAGCCACTCCATGCCCGGAATGGTTCCGAACATATCGGAGAGCAGCGTAGAGATAGCGATTGCCTCCCAAGGGCACAGGATACCATTGCCAAGCGCCAAGAACCAACCGGTGATATAGGACGCCACGCGGCCAAAGGTTCGATCGACGTACTCAACAATGCCTCCTGAGATGGGAATGGCAGCTGTGAGCTCACCGAACACCGCTCCGATGGGAACCAAGAAGATGGCACCCAGAAGGAACGCGATCATCGCCGGAACCGGGCCTCCACCCACGACCATCCAGTCACCCACCTGCAGCACCCAGCCGGTGCCGATGATGGCTCCAAAACCGATGGTAAAGAAGTTCCACAGCGAGAGCGTCTTTTTCATACCGCCTTGGTCTTGTGCGACCGTTGCAGTCTGTGTATCCGCCATACTACCCCTCCTTTCCTTTCGTTCCTACCGTCCACGCACACACATACCGTGCCTGCGCTCCTCACCGCGTACTCGCCTGCCAGCTTTTGGAAGGCTTACGCGGTCTTCCACGGTTTTCACCCTATCGATCTCAGGCGGCCAAAGCCGATTGGAATCGACCGCAGGCCGCCTAAAATGAATGACCGGAGCTATTTTGTCGACGAACGGAGGGGATGAGCGAAGGCGCTACTCGCCAGGCATGGAGCGGCGGGCATCAAAGACTGAATCTACGCGGCTAATGGCAGCGAGCAAAGGATCAAGCCCACTTGCGTCTGAAATCTCAACCAAGAAACGCAGCGTTGCGATGCCTTCACGATTCGTAGAAGTAGCAGCAGAGATAATATTGCCGCCTGCATCTCCTATAGCCACGGTTACGTCTTTGAGCATACCAATGCGGTCAATGCCCTCGATAACAATGCCTACCTGGAAGAGCGCATCTGCCCCACCGTCCCAGGCAACCTCAATCATGCGCCCGGGTTGTTCTTGTAAGCCTTTTACGTTCGGGCAGGTCGCACGATGAACCGACACACCACGGCCACGGGTAATAAAGCCAACAATGTCGTCTCCCGCCACGGGATTGCAGCAATGCGCAAGGCGAACGAGAAGATCGGCGTCTCCTCCCTTTACCACAACGCCAGCACTTCCAGGACGGCGCTTACCACGTGGTTTGCGATTTGAGCCGCGCGCCTGGCGGCGAGCCTCGGCGATAACCTCAGCTGCCGTCTCTTCGGTTTGCGGCTCTTCTGGCTTGGGATCTAAGATCGCCTCAACCTTATTGCCAATGGAGCGCACAGCAACATTGCCCGCGCCTAAGGCCGCAAAGAGATCTTCGGTGTGGCGATAGTTGAGCTGCTCTGCAATGGCGGCAAGCGCCTTGGCCGTTCTCTGTGTTGAAATGCCGTATCCGCGACGACGAAGATCGCGCGCTAAGGCATCACGCCCTGAGAGAGCATCGTCATCTTTTGCAGCGGCAGCAAAATACCGCCGAATCTTGGAACGTGCCGACGGGGTTCGTACGATCCCCAGCCAGTCACGCGAGGGTTTCGCGGCCTTATTGGTAAGGATTTCCACCCGATCCCCCATAGCAAGCTCATGGGACAGAGGCGCTACTGCCCCGTTTACCATGGCTCCCACGCAATGATTACCCACCTCAGTGTGGATGGCATAGGCAAAATCCAACGGCGTGGAACCGGCTCGGAGCGAAAGCACCTCACCTTTAGGTGTAAACACAAAGATCTCCTGATCAAACAGGTCGATCTTTAAGGAGTGCATAAATTCTTTGGGATCATCAATATCATCAGAAGCTGCCCAGTCAAGCGATCGCTTCAAGAGGTTGATCTGATCGTCCAAGCGCTGGGCATCGCCAGATTTTGCTGAAGAGGATCCAGCGCGCTTATAGAGCCAGTGAGCCGCAATACCATATTCTGCCTGCTCATGCATGGAATAGGTTCTGATTTGAATCTCAAGCGGGCGAGCAGTCGGGCCAATAACCGTTGTATGCAGACTTTGGTAGTTATTAAACTTTGGCATAGCGATATAGTCTTTAAACCGCCCCGGCATGGGATGCCACAGCGAGTGTACCGCTCCGAGCGCTGAATAGCAGTCCCCCACCGTCTCGGTAATAACCCTCAGAGCAACTAGGTCGTAGATCTCAGAAAACTCTTTGCCCTTGCGGCGCATCTTTTGATAAATGGACCAATAATGCTTTGAGCGCCCATAGATCTGAAAACCGGTCAGACCGGAGTTTGTAAGCTCGGTTTGCAAGACCTCAATAGCCTCTTTGAGATAGCGCTCCCTGGCCGATCTACTTTCAGACACCATGCGTGCAATGCGCTGGTAGGCCAAGGGTTCAAGATAAAAGAAGGAGAGATCTTCGAGCTCCCACTTCATCGATGAGATACCCAAGCGATCAGCAAGCGGGGCATAGACATCCATGGTCTCGCGTGCCTTGAACAAGCGGCGATCTTCTGCAAGCGCGCCTAAGGTTCTCATGTTGTGAAGACGATCTGCCAGCTTCACGATGACCACGCGGATATCGCGACTCATCGCCAAAAACATCTTGCGAAGATTGAGCGCTTGCTTGGCATCCATGCTGTCAATCTCAATATTGGTGAGCTTGGTCACTCCATCAACCAGCTCAGTCACCGTCGCGCCAAACAGCTCGCCTACATCAGAAAGCGGCGTCTCGGTATCTTCAACCGTATCGTGCAATAAAGCAGCACAGACAACATCGCAGTCCATCTTGAGCTCTGCCAAAATAATGGCGACCTCAACAGGATGGTTAATATAGGGCTCGCCAGAGCGCCGACGCTGGTCGGTGTGCTTCTCTGCAGCAAAGCAGTACGCCAGCTCAGCTTTTGCGGCATCTTCTGCACCCATATACGAAGCACAGATGCCCTTGAGGCGGCTCCAGCGCTCAGCAGAAATCTCTGCCGGGAGGTCTTCTGCATGCGTATAGTGAACCATCCGCTCAGTTGGCATCAGGCCAGCATCATCGGCGGTGTACTCGCTTCGGCGCGAACCTGTAGCAGCGTCTGCGTCACTCACGAGTACTCCTCTCATCAAGCCTGTGGCGTAATAGGCCGTATTATGCGTGCAAGCATATCACGGGGAGCGGCTTCAAGTGCCCAATCTCTAAAGGAGTCAAAAGCCATCTTTGCCCGCAGTCCTTCGAGATAGCGGATGCTCTCAAAAAGATCTACGCGTTCAGGCTCCTCAATTACCTCAATGAGCTGAGCGGTATGCGAGGTATGTAAACGAATTAAGCCCAGCTCGCAAAAGATACCGAGCGCCCCAGGTATTGCTCGAACGTCAAGCGAAAAGGCTCGGTCAAGCGCTGAGCAGGTAGCAACCAAGGCGCGAGCATCAACGGGCATGGCAGGCTCTGCGCTTTGGCGCGAGCGCCAAAGGCTCAAGAGGGCTCGGTAGATCGTCACCAAAACTGGGCGCGGAGGAGCGGCGTCTTTTAAGAGGCGCTCGTTGATTCGGGCATCGCGAGCGGAGTACAGCAGATGAATTCCAGCTGGCTTTCCATCGCGGCCAGCCCGCCCACTCAATTGGTTAAACTCAGTGGACGAAAATGGCATGTGGTACAAAACTACATGACGAATATCGGGGAGGTTCACTCCCTCACCAAAGGCTGAGGTAGAAACAATACAGCACAGATCATCTGATCGAAACGCCGATTCTATCAGCGCACGCTCTTGGCGCGTGAGGCCGCCATGATAAAAGGCAATCCCTTGAGCAAGCTCCGGAACACGGCGGCGCAGCGTTGATGCCAAAATCGCCGACTGATCACGTGAGTTAACGTAGATGACGCATTTTTCTCCCCCAGCCACAATAGATACAAGCCGGTTTTCTCGAGATGCAAGGTCTCGATCATCTTCGATAGACAGATTTGGGCGCGATGCTTCATCGGAGATGAGCTCAAGCGTGGGCAAGACTGCAGTAATTTCTGCAAACGTCGCAGCAGGGGCAGTAGCGGTACAGGCAAGCACCACCGGATCATGCAAGGCTTTTCGAATGCACGGCAGCTCAAGATAGGCACTCCGGTCGCCAGCTTTTGCTCCAGCAATATGGTGAGCCTCGTCTATGACCAAAAAGCCACAGCTCATCACGCGAGCAAGGCGATCTTTATGAATAGCTAAAAACTCTGGAGTTGTAAGAACAATATCTACCTGGGATTGAGCAAGATCGCGATAGATCTCTTCACGGCGTGAGCCCTCGGTCTCTCCCGTCAGTACTGCAATCTTAAGACCAAGCTCAGACAGGGCACTACGCATATGCACTGCCTGATCTGCAACCAGTGCGCGCAAGGGGTAGACGAAAATGCTTGAGTGCTTCTTCAAAATTGCTTCCCGCGCAGCATGTACCTGGAAGATAAAGGATTTTCCACGACCGGTTCCCATAATGGCCAAGACGTCTTTTCCCGCTTGAAGCGCGTCGAGCGCCTGTGCTTGTGCGGGATGGGGTTTGTTAGCTCCAATAAGGGCATGGGTGAGTGCAGAGGTAAGCTCAGCAGAGTCTAAGCATGCCAACTCTGAGCGGCAGATACGTTGATTCTCTGACGCAAGCAGAGCGTCTGTGCGCCTCACCAAGCAAGCGAGCGGCTCGCTTGCATCTGATGTTGGTGCTTGATCGGGCAGCAAGATATCTTTCACCATGAGCTTGGTCTTGGTATATCCCTGCCAGGTCTCAGCAATTGCCTGAAATACCACATCAACCGCTGTATCACAGGCAACGAGCTCAGAGGGGTTGGGCGCCCGAAACATAATGGCTCCCACCCTTCGAGACCCATCCGTTGCAACAAAGCGCACATGATCTCCGGTGCGCCCAACACAGGCTCGATCGATCATGGTCACACCAGTTGCTGCAAAAAGCGGGGCGCGATTTCCCTGACCAAAGGGCTCCAGTACCGAAAGCTCACTGATCGTTTCTATCTCCAGCTCAGAGAGGCTCACCGTGGCGGCAACCTCACCCACCTCTTCAAACGCCTCTGCTGGATATTCGCAAAGTACCTCGTTCAAGCGTGTCTGCAAGGCATCGAGCTTATCGGCCGCACAGGTAACGCCTACGGCAGCTGCATGCCCACCAAAGCGAATGAGCAAATCTGAACAGCGCTCAAGCGCCTCAAATAAATTGATGCTTCCAACGGATCTTCCGGAGCCCCGAGCCTCACCATCTTCAATTGAAAAGAGCAAGGCAGGAATCCGATAGCGATTCACCAAGCGACTTGCCACAATCCCTTTCACGCCCTCATGCCAACCTTCACCGGCAACGACTAAGGCGCGACCGCGATGAGGCATGGCCTCAACCCGCGCCACCGCCTGCTCAGTAAGATCAGCCTCAATTGCGCGGCGCTCTTGATTAATCTCTTCAAGCTCTGCAGCCAATCGCCCAGCCTCAATAGGATCGGCAGCCATCAAAAGCTGTAAGGCAAGGATTGGATCGGCCATACGACCCGCAGCGTTTAAGCGCGGAATCAGTGAAAACGAGAGACCTTCTGTGGTAACGGTTGCAAGATCGGTGCGCGTCATAGCAGCAAGGGCAATGTATCCCGGCCGCGTTGTTGTACGCATACGCGCAAGGCCATCTGCCACTAAGGCTCGGTTTTCTGGCGTAAGCGGCATCATGTCTGAGACGGTGCCTAAGGCAGCGACTTCGGTATAGCGCCGCCAAAGCCCTGGCCTTCCCAGACGCTCTCCCAAAACATGAACAAGCTTTAAGGCAACGCCTGCACCGGCAAGCTCACGAGAAGGGCCTGTTGCATCAAGCTTGGGATCGGTGAGCGGGATATGCTCGGGCACCAAAGCTCCCGGCTCATGATGGTCAGTTACCACCAAATCAATACCACGATCGGCAAGGTATTGCGCCTCATGACGAGCAGCAATCCCGTTATCCACCGTTACCACGAGCCCAGGTGCGCCCTCTTGTACCAAGCGCTCCAACGCCTCGTGCGAAATGCCATAGCCCTCATCAAAGCGGCGAGGAATAAAGGGACGTGCCTCTGCCCCGAGCTCGCGCAAGGCCTCAGTGAGCAAACAGGTTGATGTAATGCCGTCCACATCAAAGTCGCCAAACACAACAATGGACTCACCAGACCGAACTGCGCGCTCAACCCGGTCAGCGACCTCGCCCATACCAGGAATGATGAGAGGATCTGCCCAGTCGCGCTCAAGCGAAGGGCTCAAAAACAGACGGCCTTCTTCAACCGAACCAATGCCCCGAGACACCATAACGCGAGCTACCAAGGGCGCAATATTGAGACCACGGGATAGCTCGCGCTCAAGCTGTGGATTGGACGAGGCAACCGACCAGCGGCGCGAAGTACGAAGGCTGGGCATAACAATCAGATCCTATAGATGGGCTCGCTGCGGCGAGCATCGAGTTGTACGGATCTCAGTATAGCCGCAAGCCCAGACAGATTCGGCCGTTGCAAGCAGGTTTCAGGCAAGCGGCCAGGTGAGCCTCGCGCCAAAAAAGCCCATATACTCTTTGAGCAGACGTATGACTATGCACGTAGTTGAGGTGGCTGTGAATACTTGGATACGCTTCGGAAAACGTATGGGCGAACTCATGCCCATCCTCGTCTTTGGGTGCGTAGCCACCGGCGTGCTCATGCCACATGTCTTTAGCAAGCTCATCCCATTTGTTCCTGGGCTGTTTGCGTTTATGACCTTCCAAGGCTCGCTCAGCAATACCTCTCACCAACTCGTAGAGACTCTGCGCGACCCGGCTGAGCTCATCGTCATCGTAACGATCTCACTCGTGCTTATGCCAACAGGAGCCTCACTGTTGGCAAAGCTCTTCTTTGCCAATCATCCGCATCTCATCACAGGTATGGTCTTGGCCTACTGTGTACCTGTTGGCATTGTGAGCTTCATGTGGGTCGACATCTTTCACGGCAGAACCTCATTGGCGCTCGCAGCCGTCCTCGCTTCAACCCTCATCGCACCCTTCACGATTCCTTTTTCCCTCAGCCTTCTTTTGGGAGAAGCGGTGCAAATTGACGCCCTCTCGATGGTAGGTGAGATGGTTCCCATGATTGCTCTTCCGGCCATTGCAGGCACCCTCGTAAACGACCTCAGCCGAGGATGGGGCCACGAACGTCTCTCCCCGATCTTAGGCCCTGCCAGCCGCATCTTTATGCTCCTCGTAATTTGTGCGAACTCAACTTCTATGAGCGACTATGTGGTTCACATGACCTGGGAGCGCGTCCAGGTCGCCCTCTTTATCCTGAGCTTTTCTGCATCAGGCTTTTTCTGGGGTGCCCTAGCCGCTCGCATCATGGGCAGATCGCTTCCCGTCTTGGTCACGATGAGCTTTGATTGCGGGCTGCGCAATATCTCTGCCGGTGCCGTAATTGCCGTGAGCCACTTTCCTGGTGAGGCTGTATTTCCGGTTATGTGTGGCACGATCTTTCAGCAGATTTTGGCATCGGTTGCCGGCCGCATATTGCAGCGCCTCGGTAACGAAGAGCGCGAACGCCAAAATCGCGTCTTTGAGGCAGGCCGGGCTGCCTGGAGGCGAATCAGAACATCACGGACGCGCTAGCTATCTTAGCTCAGCCCTGCAACCCATCGAGTGCCCGGTTGACCGCCAAGACGTTCACAACCTCTTCGCCTATCCCGCCTAAGAGCTTGTGTTGGGTGGCACCGGCAATAATGTCGGCAATCTCACGCTCGCTCTTTCCTGTCTCTCGCACCAAGCGCGGAATCTGATACTTTGCCGCTGCTACCGAAATATGAGGATCGATGCCTGAAGCAGAAGCAGTGACCAAATCAACTGGTACCGCCTCACCTGCACGCTCAGGATGAGCTGCTTGTATAGAGCGCACCCGTTTTGCAATGAGCTCGACATATGGCATGTGTGAACGTGGGTCCAGCGCCTGGCTCACCGGTGATGCATATGAAGGCACCCCCATAATGGCAAGCTGATTGTCCGAGCTTGTAATCACCGTAAACGAAGGTACCCGACCCCAGAGATGGCCTGCACCAGAAAAGGGCTGACCAATAAGGTCTGAGCCTGAGACCTTGCCTGCATCCTCAATGATCGAACCGGCCGCCTGATAGGGAAACACCGCTTGAGCAATGCCGTATACAACAAAGGTATAAGCTCCGCCACAGATGAGCGTGAAGATGCCAACCATAGCAAAGGCACGAACAGCTAAACGAAGCGTTGCAGCAAAACGATGCATCGTAACTCCTTTTTAAGAAAGAAGACCGGTGGCTACTAAGGCAAGATCGATGAGCTTGATGCAGATAAAGGGAGCAACAAAGCCGCCTAAGCCCCAGACCATAAGGTTATGTGAAAGCAATTTCGCAGCCGGCAGCTCTTTGTATGAAACTCCCTTTAACGCTGCAGGTATGAGTGCCACGATGATCAAGGCGTTATAGATCAGAGCTGCAAGCACCGCCGAAGCTGGCGTAGCCAAACCTAAGATATTCAAGGCAGCAAGCTGAGGATAGATAGGAGCAATGAGCGCTGGAATAATAGCAAAATACTTTGCCACATCATTCGCAACCGAAAACGTGGTAAGCGCACCTCTGGTCATGAGCAGTTGCTTGCCAATATGAACCACATCAATCAGCTTGGTGGGACTCGAGTCAAAATCCACCATATTGCCGGCCTCTTTTGCTGCCTGCGTACCCGTATTCATTGCAACCGCAACATCTGCCTGAGCAAGGGCTGGGGCATCGTTTGTGCCATCTCCCGTCATGGCAACAAGATGGCCTTCTGATTGAAATGCACGAATCTTTTCCAACTTGCCCTCAGGTGTGGCCTCTGCCAAGAAATCATCAACACCGGCCTCGGCGGCAATGGCAGCAGCTGTTAACGGATTGTCCCCCGTCACCATAATGGTTCGAATACCCATGCGCCTCAGATCAGCAAAGCGCTCACGCACTCCATGCTTTACGATGTCTTTGAGATGAATCACGCCTAATACCTTGTGATCGCGGGCAACCACAAGCGGCGTTCCTCCGGCATTGGCAATCTCTTGCACCACCTGATCGCACTCCTCAGAATAGGTACCGCCGCCTGCCTCCACCCAGGCGCGCACCGCATCCGCAGCACCCTTTCTAATCTCGGTGCCTCGTATATCAACACCAGACATACGGGTGTGAGCCGTGAAGGGCATGAAGGTCATTTCGCTCTCAGCAATCGCGCGACCACGCAGGCCAAAGCGCTCTTTTGCCAACACAACAATCGAGCGACCTTCAGGCGTTTCATCTGCAAGAGACGAGAGCTGAGCGGCGTCGGCAAGCTCTCCCGGCGCGGTAGCATCCACCGGAATAAACTCGGCAGCTTCGCGATTTCCTAAGGTAATGGTGCCCGTTTTATCGAGCATGAGAATGTCTACATCACCTGCCGCTTCAATCGCTCGACCAGAAACCGCCAAGACATTTGCCTCATTGAGCCGACTCATACCTGCAATACCAATGGCAGAAAGCAAGGCGCCGATTGTCGTGGGAACCAAGCACACCAACAGCGCCACCAAGGTGGTAATTTCTGTGGGGTTCTGTACCTTCGCCAGCTCAGAAGCGAGATGCGCATGGCAATAAAATGCAAGCGTCACAAGGATAAAGATGATCGACAGCGCAACGAGCAGGATCTCTAAGGCAATCTCGTTAGGAGTTTTTCGGCGAGCTGCACCCTCAACCATGGCGATCATCTTATCGAGAAAACTCTCACCTGGATTGCTGGTAACCGATACCACAATCCAGTCAGACAAAACGGTCGTTCCTCCGGTTACGGCCGAGCGATCTCCACCCGCCTCACGAACAACCGGGGCAGATTCTCCGGTAATAGCAGACTCATCAACCGAGGCAGCCCCCAGCACGACATCGCCATCACCGGGAATCTGCTCCCCTGCGCGAACAACAACCAGATCACCCACACGCAGCTCAGATCCTGGAATATCAACAAAATGCTCGTGGTCTTGAGGATCCTTAATGCTATGAGCAACTACATCTCGTTTGGCGCTCCGCAAGGCTGCAGCCTGAGCCTTGCCTCGGCCTTCTGCAATTGCCTCAGCGGCATTGGCAAACAAAACAGTCAGCCACAAAATAATCGCCACGCAGACGGTATATCCCAAGTCAAGCGTTGATGCGTGCAGTCCCAACGCAACAGCGCCTGCAAGCACGCTGGTCAGCGCTGCTGAGAGCCACACGAGAAACATGATCGGGTTTTCTACCTGGATACGTGGGTCAAGTTTGAGAACTGCATCCCACAGAAGCAATACGAACTTTTGCCACTCAAACGCACTGACCGCAGCTTGTTGTGCATGACGAACCATCGTAGCTCCTAACCAAAAATCATCTGAATCTGCTCAGCCACAGGACCCAGCGCAAAGACTGGATAGAAGCTCAAGGCACCAATCAAGATGATGATGAGGATTAACAAAAAGACAAACAGGGCATTGGTGGTTGATAGGGTTCCTGCAGACGTTGCGACGCGAGAGTGGCGAGCAAGCGAACCAGCAAGTGCCAAGGCAGCGCCAATGGGCATGAAACGAGCACCAAACATAACCAAGCCAAGACAGATATTGAGCCAAGGATCAGGGCTGATGCCTCCAAAAGCAGATCCATTATTTGCCCCTGTTGACATAAAGGCATATAAAAACTCTGAGAAGCCATGAGCGCCTTGGGTAGACAACCACGATGTGACGCTCGGCATGAGGGCTGCAATCGAAGAGCCCGCAAGGATAACAAAGGGGCTTGCAAGACATAAAACCACTGCCCAGCGCATCTGCTCAGGCTCAATCTTTTTGCCCAAAAACTCAGGAGTACGCCCAACCATCAAGCCAGCAATAAAGACAGTGAGAATCGCAAAGCCCACCATGCCGTAAAGTCCCGATCCAACTCCTCCAAAGATCACCTCACCTAAGGCCATCTGCACCATGGCCACAAGTGCTGCTACCGGTGTGAGTGAGTCGTGTGAAGCATTCACCGAGCCACTTGAGGCAGCCGTAGTAGATACTGTCCAAACACTTGAAGCAGCAATGCCAAAGCGCGCCTCTTTGCCTTCCATATTTCCGCCTGCCGCAAGTTCCGAAGCCATGCTATTCACCTGATTTGATGCGCTGAGCGCCGGTGTTGCTGCCTGCTCACTGACACATACCGTGCCAAGTGCACAAATAAGCAAAATCAGCATGGCAGCAAAAAAAGCTCTTCCTTGCTTTGAGTTTTTGACCCCGATACCAAAGGCCAAGGTACAAGCCATGGGCACTAGCAGAATTGAGACGGTTTCCACCAGATTCGTAAACGCATTTGGATTCTCATACGGATGAGCCGCGTTTGCGCCAAAATAGCCACCGCCATTGGTGCCGGTTTGCTTAATTGCCACCTGAGATGCGGCTGGCCCTTGGGCTAAAAGCTCGCGAGAAATGATAACTGCCTGGGGCACCGGCTTGCCATCAAGCTCGACACGATCTCCCTGGATGCTTGCTCGCTCAAGAACTGTATAGCCACCCTGGCCATCAGATAGTGCAGCTACCGGCTCAAGCAGATCGGCATACCGATCTGGACCGAAGTTCTCCACCACGCCACCTGCGGCAAGAGCCAGAGCGACAACAAGATTTAAGGGCATGAGGATATAGAGCATGATACGCACGAGGTCTGCCCAAAAGGAACCGAGCCCGGCCACACCTTCGCGCCGAAAGGCTCGTATGAGCGCAAACATGACGCCGATACCCGTTGCTGCTGAGGCAAAATTCCACACACACAGACCAGCTACCTGAGAAAATCTGCTCAGCGTTGTCTCTGCAATATAGCTTTGCCAATTTGTGTTGGTAACAAATGAAATGGCAGTATTAAAGGCAAGGTCAAAACCTAAACCTGGAAGATGTGAAGGATTTGCTGGCAGAAATCCTTGAAGCATCAAAATCGCCATGAGTGCCACCACGCCTGCAAGCGAAAAAGCAAGTACGGATGCCAGGTAGCGCTTCCAGCTCATCTCTTCTGAAGGATCTGTTCGCACGAGGCGATAAATTCCGCGCTCAACCGGCCCTGCCACCACCGCAAGCAAGCGGGGTTGCTTGCCAGCACAAACCTGAGCAATGAGATGCGCCATCGGAATTGCTAATGCAACCGTTATCGCAATGATGATTGCAGTATAGAGAGCAGCATTCATTATGCCTCCCTCTTCATAAGTAGATAGATGAAGTACGCCAAGACCGAAATTCCTATCAGACCGGTCAGGCCAACCCATAGATCCATGGTGCTCCCCTTTCGTGCAAAGACAGCAGGCATAAGGCGCTTGCGTATCTTTGAGCCCATACATTGAACGGCAGATGAGCTTAATGCGGCATAACGATCAGACGCCCCCGCATTAAGACGAAATAAAAACGCAGGTAAAGCCTGTATGCACTGCTAGTAAAAACAAGAATGAGGACTATCATGAAACACGTTCTCATGCGGCGTTTCATATACCGCTCGTGCATAAAGGAGGCTTTGGGGTGGTTCGAGAATCCAAAGATGATCGCGGTGACCCCGAAGCCATCCTGCACGCTATACAGGCTCAGGAAGACGAAGCTCAACGTCGCGGGCATCTCAAGATCTTTTTTGGCTATGCTGCCGGTGTTGGCAAAACGTATTCGATGCTTCGTGCCATGCACGAACAGGTCGCTCGGGGTGTAGACGCGGTTATTGGCTATGTTGAGCCCCATGCTCGTCCAGAGACCGAGCGCTTGGCTCAGGGTTTGGAGTCGATTCCTCGGCTTCAAATTGCTCATGCCGGGATCGTCCTTGAAGAGTTTGATCTTGATGCCGCAATTACGAGAGCCCCAACACTCATCGCCGTAGACGAGCTTGCTCACACCAATGCCCCAGGGAGCCGGCACGCTAAGCGCTACCAAGATATTGAAGAGCTGCTTCATGCAGGCATTGATGTCTATACCACTGTCAATGTTCAGCATATTGAGGGTGTCAACGATGTTGTTGCAAGCATTACCGGCGTTACCGTCCGTGAGCGCATTCCCGATCACATCTTTGATGAGGCAGACCAGGTTGAACTGGTAGATATAGAGCCTGAAGAGCTCATTGAGCGATTGCAAGCGGGGAGCGTGTATCGCAAAGATCAAGCTCAGCGCGCCATCGATAACTTCTTTACGCCAGAAAACCTCACTGCCTTGCGCGAGCTTGCCTTGCGCAGAACTGCCGACCGTGCTGGCAAGGTTGTACAAGCTGCTCGGGTGCTCACCAAGCATTCCGGCAGGGTTGGTGAACATATTCTTGTTTGCATCTCAGCCTCCCCTACCTGCCCGCGCATCATCAGAAGCGCTGCACGTATGGCAGCAGCGCTGCACGGGCCGCTCTCGGCACTCTATATAGAAACCCCTTCAGACCATGATATGAGTGAGAGCGACCGCGAGCATTTGCGCAAAAACATTCGTTTGGCAGAGCAGATGGGCGCCACCGTTCAGCAAGTTGCTGGCGAAGATATTGCCTACCAGATTGCCATGTTTGCCCGGGTTGCCGGTGTTACCGAGATCGTAATGGGAAGAAGCGGTGAGATCAGAGGCCCAGGCTGGCTCTTACCAGGCCGCCGCCTGGTCGTAGATCGTCTGCTCAGTGAGGCTCCCGATCTTGATATTCACATCATTCCAGATCAAGCGACTCGTGAGCGAGCACATGGGCGTCAGCACACACGAGCTCAAGCTCGGGGCGCAGTTGCAGAAAGCAGCCATGACCTGGTCAAGCAGCTTATGGTAACGGTGGTTTTGCTCGCACTCTCCACCGGCGTAGGCATTGGATTTCGCTCACTCGGCTTTGCAGATGCAAGTATTATTTCTCTCTATATTCTTTCGTCTCTCGTCTGTGCTATTACGACCTCTGGGCGCATCTGGCCGCTTGTATCCTCTGTGATCTCAGTTGTGCTCTATAACTTCTTTTTTGTGGTGCCTGTTGGAACCTTTTTAGCCATTGACCAGTCGTATCTTGTTACCTTTGGCATTATGTTTTTGACGGCTTTGATCTCCTCTGAGCTCACCGGAAGAATTAGCCGAAGCGCTCGCCAGTCTGCTCGTATTGCCTATCGCACTCGTCTGCTCTTTGAGACCAATAAACTCATGCAGCAAGCAGAGGGTGCAGAAGCAGTAGCAACGATTGCCTTAGAACAGCTCTGCCGCCTGCTTGGCCGCTCGGTAATTTTTTATCCCACGCACGGGCACACCTTAGGAGAACCGAGCTATGTAACCCCTGATGGAGAAAGCTTGGCACTCGAGGCGCTTTCAGACTATGAGCGCACCGTTGCCACCTGGGTACTTGCAAACAATAAGCATGCAGGCGCGAGCACCGATACCCTGCCACAGGCACGCTGCTTGTATTTGGCCATTCGGCGTGAATTTGCCATCTTTGGTGTTGTAGGCATTCTTATGGAGGGTACATCACTTGATGCCTTTGAAAACTCCATCATGCTTTCCATCATTGGTGAGGCTGCCTTGGCGCTTGACCGTGATCGCCAGGCTAAAAAGCGCGAAGAGGCGCGCATTCTTGCCAAAAACGAACAACTGCGAGCCGATCTTTTACGCTCCATAGGACATGATCTGCGCACGCCGCTCACCACCATTTCTGGAGCGGCAGCGATTTTGAGAGAAAATGGTGAGCAGCTCGCGCCTGAGCGTGCAGCCGAGCTTGTTGACGCCATTTCATCTGACGCTCTCTGGCTCATCGATATTGTAGAAAATCTGCTCACCGTCACCCGTATTGAAGATGGCAGTGCGCATTTAAACCTGACTTCTGAGCTGTTAGATGATGTCTTGCCCGAAGCTGCTTTCCACCTCGCTCATCAAGCTCAGAACCATCATATTCGAGTCATTCCAACTGAGGGCATTGTTATGGCCCGGATGGATGTTGACCTCGTGATGCAGCTGCTCTCAAATCTCATCAGCAATGCCATTAAATACACACCTGCTGGCACCACCATTGAGCTTTCTGCCAAGCGCGAGCAAACATGGGTTCGTGTATTTGTCGCCGATACCGGTCCTGGTATCCCCGATTCAGAAAAGGAGCGGATCTTTGAGCGGTTCCATACCGCAAGCGCCGGCAAGCCTGCAGATGCTCATCGAAGCCTGGGGCTGGGACTGGCACTCTGCCGTTCAATCGCTGAGGCTCATGGAGGCACCATTGAAATCCATGATAATCATCCCCATGGAGCCATCTTCTCCTTTACCCTACCAGCCGAGGAGGTCACGCTTCGTGAGTAGCAAACGTGCGTCTTGTATACGCACGAGACACCCTATCCTTCATACACAACGCCTGACCGCGCAGCTTAGCCACTCAGCTCTGGAGGCCTTTCTATGACAAGTGCACATAACGACAAAGCTCTGATTCTGCTCGTTGAGGATGACGATGCTGTCCGCCGCCTTATTACCTGCGCGCTCGAACTCAATAACTATCGAATACTATGCGCCAAAACCGGACAAGCAGGCATCATGGAGGCTGTTTCGAATCAGCCAGATTTGATCTTGCTCGACCTAGGTCTTCCTGATATTGATGGACTCGAGCTCATTGATCGTGTGCGTGGCTGGTCAAGCGTGCCCATTATTGTCATCAGCGCCCGGGTGGAAGATACCGACAAGATTGGTGCTTTAGATGCAGGAGCGGATGACTATCTTACCAAGCCCTTCTCGGTTGATGAGATGCTTGCTCGTGTTCGTGTAGCCTTGCGAAGAACCAAAACTGCCCTGGAAGGCTCCGAGAGCGGCGGTGGCGATGCTATTTTTTCAAATGGACCGTTGCGCTTAGATTATGGAGCAGGAATTGCCTCGGTGAAGGGGGCAGAACTCCATCTCACTCCGACCGAATATCGCCTCTTAGTACTGCTCGCCAAAAACTGCGGGCGCGTACTGACGCATGCCTATATTACTCGTGAGATTTGGGGCACGTCGTGGGAAGGCGATGTTGCAAGTTTGAGGGTTTATATGGCAGCACTCCGCAAAAAGATTGAACGCGCAGATGAGGCCAACCAAAAACTGATCCAAACGCACGTGGGCGTAGGCTACCGCATGGTACGCATTGAATCTGAAGACTAGGGCAAAAGCCCGCCATCCATTAAGCTCGTCCTCCCCATTGAGGGCACGAGCGGTGGAATGTGTATTGAAGCTGCAGACGAGGCTCAGCCTTTAGCCCAACCACGACATAATGGCAAAAATAGCTACTGCCGAAGCAAAGATTGCAACCACACTCAAAAGAATCGGACCGCGAAATACATCATCGAGAGATGCATCAAAGTCTGAGGCAGTATCGCCACGTCGTAAGTCGGGATAGGTATCGGGATTCATAGACAAGGGTTTGCTCGATTGGCTCTTTTTTGCACCGAGTGTATCAGCCTCATGAGCGCTTTGATGCAATGCTGCAAACGACATACCCCTCACAACCTTTCTGCTCCTTTGAGCGAGCCTCGATGTGCTCCTCGCTCACTACTATCTAAGCAGTCTTGGTATCAAAAGCGGGTAAAGGCTTGACTGTGAAACATTAAGAAGGCGTGAAGATGCCAGCGCTCACACGCAGCGAATGCACCATGCAAAGAGGCGAGCCCGCACGGCCCGCCTCTGTTTGTAAACCAATCTGTCTTTGATGCTTCGAAGCACGTGTACGCCTGTCTCGTGAGGCAAACTGTGCCATCAGCACCCGAACACATACCGAGCCTCACATGAGCTAGAGAGCTCTAGCCGCCCAAGTACGCGCGGCGAACGTCATCGTTCACCAGCAGCTCAGCACCGGTGCCCGTCAGTGTCACCCGGCCAGTTTCGAGCACATACGCACGGGTAGCACAGGAGAGCGCCATCTGGGCGTTTTGCTCCACGAGCAGAATCGTTGAACCCTCGCGATGGAGCTCGCGGATGATATCAAAGATCTGTTCGATCAAAATCGGGGCTAAACCCATGGATGGTTCATCGAGCATTAAGAGCTTGGGAGAGCTCATGAGCGCACGACCCATGGCAAGCATCTGCTGCTCACCACCAGATAAGGTGCCAGCAACTTGGCGGCGACGCTCCTTTAAGCGCGGGAAGGCATCATAGACACGAGCAAACTCAGGAGCGAGCGTTGCGGCCGGGCGCGTATAGGCACCCATCTCAAGATTTTCCTCTACCGACATATCCAAAAAGACGCGACGTCCTTCAGGCACCTGCGCAAGCCCTCTGCCTACGAGCTTGTCGGCAGGGGTATGCATGATGTCTTCGCCCATAAAGCGGATCGATCCGGTTTGGCTGCGCAAAAGACCTGAGACTGTTTTTAAGGTTGTCGACTTGCCGGCACCATTGGCTCCAATGAGGGCAACAATCTCTCCTTCATGCACGTCAAAAGAGATGTTCTTAATGGCATGGATCGCTCCATACCAAACGTTAATGTTATAGACCGAAAGCATTGCCTCATCTTTAGCGTCCATCTGAGCCCTCCTTTTGCCTGCCAAGATAGGCCTCGATGACGGTCTCGTTGTTTTGAATCTCTTCTGCAGTACCCTTGGCGATTACTTTGCCAAAGCTCAGGACGCAAATGCCCTCGCAGATATTCATAACAAGGCTCATATCGTGCTCAATCAACATGATGGCAATATCGAAGGTGTCGCGAATCTTAACGATATTCTCCATGAGCTCTGCGGTCTCAGAAGGGTTCATACCTGCTGCAGGCTCATCTAAGAGCAAGAGCTTCGGGTCAGTGGCAAGAGCTCGAACGATCTCGAGACGGCGCTGAGCTCCATACGGAAGTGAGCCAGCGCGCTCACCTGCAAGCTTGCCCATATCAAAAATGTCCAACAGCTCGCGTGCTCGATCGTCAAACTCTTTTTCGCGAATCCAAAAACGAGGTGCGCGCACAACGCCCTCAAGTGCAGTATAGGGGTGGCTATTGTGCAGGCCGACCTTCACGTTATCCAAAACACTCATGGTGTCAAAGAGGCGAATGTTTTGGAAGGTTCGAGCAACACCCATACGGTTCACCTGAGCCACGCTCTTGCCGTGCGTATCTTGGCCATTCACCAAAACCGTACCGCGCGTTGGCTCATACACCTTGGTTAAGAGATTAAAGACCGTGGTCTTTCCAGCGCCATTTGGCCCGATAAGACCAGCGATCTCGGTTCTTCCGATCGTGAGGTTGAAGTCATCAACCGCTTTGAGGCCACCAAAATCAATACCTAAGTGAATACACTCGAGGGCAGGTGCCTGATCAAGGTCACGGTCTGGCACAATGGCACGTGAAGGAACCGGAACCATCCGACCCTTCTGAAAGGAAAACTTAGTCTCCATCAACCATCGCCTCCTTTCTGCCTGGACGTAAACGCTCAAGAAGCGCCTGTAAGCGTGGGCTATTCGTAAAGAGCATGACCAAGATCAGCACAACGGCATAGACCAGCATGCGGTAGTCCGAAAAGCCTCGAAGCGCCTCAGGCAAAACCGTTAAGAGCGTGGCGGCAATAATTGATCCGCGCATATTACCCAGGCCGCCCAGCACCACAAAGACCAGCACCAAAATGGAGGTATTGAAGTCAAACTTTGTAGGTGAGAGCTGAGAGAAATTCGCAGCATACAAGGCTCCGGCAGCCCCTGCCAAAGCAGCAGAAACAGCAAAGGCAATGAGGCGGTATTTGGTGACCGAAAGCCCAACACTTTCTGCGGCAATGCGATTATCGCGAACCGCCATAATGGCACGGCCAGCGCGGCTACGAACGAGATTGGAAACGACCGCTAGGGCAATGAGCACGAGAATAAAGCCTGCAACAAAGCTTGCAATCTTTGCAGTACCCGAAGCTCCTTGGGCACCCTTAATAATGGCGACGCCGCCTTCCAAAAGATGCAAGTCTTCAACCGTACGGTCACCCGCGATATTAAAGATCACATGTAAGCCTTCGGCATCAAAGCCCACAATGAGGCAGTTCACCACTTCTTTGATGATCTCACCGAATGCCAGGGTAACAATAGCCAGATAATCGCCACGCAGGCGCAGAACCGGAATACCGATGAGCACGCCAGATAAGGCCGCAGCGAAGGCTCCTACCAACATAGAAAGTGCCAAGCGAATACCATCATCGGGAATTGCTTCAGAAAGGCTCATGGCCGTAACAACGCCGCTAAAAGCACCAACTGACATAAAGCCTGCATGCCCCAGCGAAAGATCTCCTGCAATACCGACAACCAAGTTCAGCGAAAGTGCCATAACGATATAGCAGGTAACTGGAACGAGCTGGCCTGCCAAGGAACGAGGTATGAGGTTTTGGGCGAGCAGTACCGAGACGAGTGCAAAGGCTGCAATCACCATGCCATAGGTGATGAGCTCTGAGCGCAGGTTCTTGTTTTTGATGAATTCCATAGCGCTCACCTACACCTTCTCTGGAACGATCTTGCCAAGAAGCCCAGCAGGCTTCACGAGCAAGATAACAATTAATACGGCAAAGACAATGGAGTTGGCGAGGCTTGAAGAAATATACGCCTGAGCCATAGCCTCAATAATGCCCAATAAAATGCCACCAACAAAGGCGCCCGGAATCGAGCCAATGCCACCAAAGACGGCAGCCGTAAAGGCCTTAATGCCTGGCATGGATCCCGTTGTTGGCTGAAGCACCGGAGCATAGCTGCACATGAGCACGCCTGCGATGGCTGCCAGGGCAGATCCAATGGCAAAGGTCATCGAAATAGTCTTGTTTACATTAATGCCCATGAGCTGAGCTGCATCCTTGTCTGCAGACACCGCGCGCATGGCCTTACCCATCTTGGTTTTTCCGGTAAACCAGGTAAGCAGCACCATGATAATGAGGCAGGCAACGATGGTGGTGAGGCTCACCGCACTCACGTTGAAAGCGGCAAGGACGCTTGGAACCTCAAAGTCAACAATGGAAGAAAAGTTCTTGGGCGTGGCACCCCAGATGAGCTGGGCAGCGTTTTGCAAGAGATAGGAGACACCGATGGCGGTGATGAGAACAGCCAAAGGCCCTGCCTGGCGCAGTGGACGATAGGCCAAGCCCTCAATCACGACACCTAAAACCGTGCAGGCAAGAATTGAGAGCAAAACAGAAAGCCACGGCGGCAAGCCAAGATAGCTGATAGCGCAATACGATACATAGGCACCAACCATGATGACATCGCCATGGGCGAAATTCAGCATCTTAGCAATGCCATACACCATGGTATAACCCAAGGCGATGATGGCATAGACGCTTCCCATGGAAAGGCCATTGACCAAATACTGCAAAAAGACGGCCACCGGTGCACCTCGCTTTCAAACCTGTTGGGAATAAATGCATAGAGGCAGGGACGGAAAGAACCGCCCCTGCCACCTGAGTACGTCAGAGTCGATGGATTACACCTTAGGCTCGAACGTACTTACCATCCTTAATTACGTAGGCCGTAGGATCCTTTTCAACCTGACCCTTATTGTTCCAACGCAGCGTACCGGTGATACCCTCAACTGTAATCTCAAGCATTGCCTTTGAGAGCGCCTCGCAGACCTCAGCTGGAGCGGCATCCAAAGCAACGCCGGATTTCTTAATTGCCTCTGCTACCGCGTGAACGCCGTCGTAGGCATCAGCAGCAAACTGATCAGGAATCTCGCCATACGCATCCTGATAGGCCTTTACAAACTCTGCACTCTTCTCATCATCAGCAGAGAAGGGGGTCATCAAGAGCAAGCCTTCAGCGTAGGCAGTATCGAAGCCCTCAACGCCTAAGATGCCGTCCATACCATCGCAGCCCATCATCTTCACCTGATAGCCCATGTCATGTGCATTGGTGAGCAACACCGAAGCAGGCGTGTAATAGATGGGAGCAAAGATCAAGGTCGCACCCTTGGCTTGAGCCTTGGTGAGCTGGTTGTTAAAGCTCGACTGCGACTCGTCCTTAAAGGCCTCCTCGCTCACGATCTCGAGCTTCAACTCTGCTGCCTTTGCCTTAAAAGTGTTATAGATGCCTTCTGAATACGCATCGCCCGAGTTATAGATCACGCCGATTTTCTCATCCGGGTAGTTTTCAGACAAGAAGCGGGCGGCATTGATGCCCTGATTCGGGTCGGTAAAGCAGACCTGGAAAACGCAATCTTTATCAGCAGTTACATCTTCTGAGGTAGCAGAAGGGGTAATCATAAAGGTGCGATCGGCATTGCACTCAGCAGCAACCGATACAGAAGGGCCGGTAAGCGTGGGACCAACGAGCGCCTGCATACCCCAGTCCATCAGGGTGTTATAGGCGTTCACTGCAACCTCGGCACTACCAGTTGAATCCTCTTTCTTAAACTGAAAGCTCAGCCCATCTTGAGAAAAGTGCTTGCAACCCAGCTCGGTACCGTTTGTGACCGATACGCCATATGAAGCCGTAGCGCCAGTTAAAGGGCCGATGCTTCCGATCTTAAAGCCCGTGCCGCTACCACCTGCAGCAGAGGCGGCCGTAGAACCTGACTTTGCAGAGGGGTTTTTGGAGCATCCGGCTAGAATGCTCGCAGCCCCCAGACCAGCGGCGCCTGCGATCAGGCTCCTGCGGTTCATGGCAGGGTTCAATTTGAATGACATGCGGATCTCCTTCCGAATGCAAGCCGGCAGTGACGGCACCAATAGAAAACGCCGGTGTCAACCTACATACTCGCAGGATTTACACCGTAAACGTTCGAATCAGATTACCTGCTTTGCGCGCTTGAAGCGAGTACTCAGCAATAAAGTTTCTTGAGGAATTGTTTCTTTTTAGATCAGCTACGTGCACCGTTTGCATCTTTCCCCTGCTGAGAGCTATTGAACGCTCCCCAATTACCCCGTTTACGTGCGTGTTTCGAGTCTGTTACACCTTATTGAGTCGGCCTTCGGTACAATGGCCGAGATGATCAGCATCGAGATTGGAGGGTCGCATGCCAAAGGCAGACCGGTGCATTGGTATTGGAGTGATTGGGCTTGGAACTGTCGGGGGCGGTGTGGTGAAGCTCATCAATTCTCACCGCGAGTCCTATGTTTCAGGCTATGGCATTCACCTGGAAGTTGTGCGGGGCTGTGCGCTTGTTCCTGAGGCAGCTGATGCCTGCGGGCTTCCACGAGAGCGCTTTACCGATAACTGGCGCGAGCTGATCTCAGATCAAGCAGTTGATATTGTGGTTGAACTTATTGGTGGAGAGCACCCCGCGTTGGAGATCCACGAGGCGGCAATTGCAGCTGGCAAGCATATCGTTACCGCAAATAAGGCTCTGCTTGGCGTCCACGTTGAGCACCTCGGCACCCTTGCTGCAAAGGCCGGCGTCCAAATAAAATGCGAGGCTGCAGCTGCTGGCGGTATTCCGGTAGTCAATGCGCTCGAGCATGCCTTAGTTGCCAATCGAATCCTTACCATTGCAGGCATTTTAAATGGAACAACTAACTATATTTTGTCTCGCATGGAGCGTGAGGGTGCAGACTATGCCGATGTATTAGCAGATGCCCAGCGCTTAGGCTTTGCCGAAGCAGATCCCACCGCCGACGTGGGAGGCTTTGATGCGGCAAGTAAAACCGCCATCCTTGCAAGCATTGGTTTTCATACCCGCGTCACTGCTGCCGATGTTTTTGTAGAAGGCATTGAGCGCATAAGCGCAGAAGATATAGCCGTGGCTTCCGAGCTTGGTTATGCAATCAAACTCTTAGGCATTGCTCGCGCCAGTGAGCACGGCGTAGAGGCTCGCGTACACCCTGCCATGATCCCTGCTGATCACCAGCTCGCAGCAGTGTCAGGGCCTATGAACGCGGTCTATATTGTGGGAGATGCCGTTGGAGAAACCATGTTTTACGGTGCAGGAGCTGGTTCGTTCCCCACAGCAAGCGCAGTTGTGGGCGATATCCTTGCCTTGGCAGAGCCCATGTCTCGAGGAGAGGAACCCTTGGCAGAAATTGAACCATACGATCGCGTGCTGCCCATCTTAAGCATGCATGAGCTCACGAACCGGTTCTATCTGCGGCTTTTGGTAGAAGATCGAGCCGGAGCCCTTGCTGCCACCTCAGAGGTACTCGCGCGGCGAGCAATTTCTATCTCTTCTATCCGCCAGCTTGATGGCGACGGAACCGGTGGTGCCTGCACGGTTGTCTTGCTGACTCATGAGGCGCGTGAAGCTGATGTTGCAGCAGCTCTTGATGAACTCGCTCAGCTTTCATGCGTACGAGAGGTTGCCAATGTAATCCGCATCGAAGATGTGGACGCCTGGACGCAAGGAACCGATCTCGCATAAACGCACGGCAACCATGTTCAGAATGCTTGGATGCCTCTGTGCGTGTAACGATTCGCGCATGTAACAGAAGCACCAAAGTGCAGTTCATGCGGCTGCTATCTCACGCTTGATGGCGGCCGCTTGTTATGTAGAGCGCCGTTTATCAATAGAAGATCGATGAGGTCAACTTTTTCATGCGCAGATGCACTCGAACGTGGTAGGCTTTTTCTGTCGAAAATGGAACTGAGTTTCAATTTCGATTTCAGCCTATCCCCTATCCGAGAGTGGAGCATCCATGAGGAAGCATCTCAGATTGTTAACGGTCGTCTTTTCGGCCTTCATCATTGCCCTCGCTTTGAGCGGCTGTACCTCCCCGACAAGCCGCGAGGGTGGATCGCAGAAGAAAGTAATCTATACCACGTTTTTCCCCGTGCACGACCTCACGTCACGGATCGTCGGTGACAAGATGGATGTCAAAACCATCATTACCGGAGACCAAGAGCCTCACGACTTTGAGCTCAAGACCCAAGATATGGCCAAGATTACCGAGGCTGATCTGGTCATCTATAACGGCTCGGGCATGGAGTCCTTCATTGACTCGCTCAAAGAGAGCGCCCAAGATGACTCAAAATTTCTTGATCTTTCTGCTGGCTTGACCCTGCTCGAAGGCGGTGCTCATAGCCACCATGATCATGACCACGATGCCGATGATCACGATGCTGATGATCACGACCACGATGCCGACCATGCCGATAAGAATCACGACCACGATGCGCATGATCACGACCACGGATCAGTGAATCCGCATACCTGGCTCAGCATCAAAAACGCCGTGATTGAGCTTGATACGATCTATCACAAAGTTGCAGAAATCGACCCAGCAAACGCTGACTACTACAAGAAGAATCTGGAAACAGCAGAGCGCGAATTCAAAGCCCTCGACGAGAAGTTTGAAGCCAAGCTCTCTCAAGTTCCTGCTGAGAAACGCATGTTTGTCGTCTCCCACGCTGCCTTTAACTATCTTGCGCATGACTATGGTCTCAAACAGGTAGCAGTCACGGGAATCTCACCTGAAGATGAGCCAACAGCAGCCCAGCTCGCAACCATCTCTGATTTCATTAAAACCCATGGTATCAATACTATTTTCTTTGAGGGTAAGGCCACGCCTAAGGTTGCAGAAACCCTTGCGGCAAGCGCCGGTGCCAAGACCTCAACCCTCTACACCATGGAAAGCCTGACCGAGGATGAGGCAAACTTGGGCTATCTCACCCTCATGGAGCGAAACCTCGATGCGCTTATGGGATCGTTCGATGGAATCTAAGCCAGAGGTGCTCTCAATTCAGAATCTCAGCTTTGCCTACGATGAGCGGCCGCTGCTTGGCGGCGTAAATCTCTCGATTTATGCCGGTGAGCTTATCGCCCTTGTCGGAGATAATGGTGCAGGCAAATCAACTCTCATGAAGCTCATCTTAGGCCAGCTCAAACCGGGTACAGGCACAATCACCCTCTTTGGTGATGATGCTTTTTCAAACCCTCACTTTGAGGATATCGCCTATGTTTCTCAGGACTCCATTCGAGGCTATCGCAACTTTCCTACCACGATTGAAGAGCTCATTGGAATTCATGTGCGCTATCTCAACGCGAAGGCACAGATTGATGAACTGCTTGCAACCGTTCAGCTCAGCGAGCATAAAAGTAAGCGCTTAAGCGAGCTGTCTGGCGGGCAACTCCAACGTGTTGGCCTCTTGCTTGCCCTGATCAAAGATGCTCGGCTCATTTTGCTCGATGAGCCTACCTCAGCCATCGACCGAACGTTTTCAGCTGAGTTTTATCGTATCTTGCGCGACCTTGCCGTAAGCGGCACCGCCATCGTCGTGATCACTCATCACCTCCATGATGCTCGCGCCTTCGTTGACCGGGTAATCAGGCTCGAAGATGGCACCTGCCATATTGAATGCGCCACACTCGACGATCACGGAACAGGTGGTGCTGGTTGTCACTGTTTGCATCCTCAGCCAGTTGGGAGGAGCTAAGTGTTTGCATATGAGTTCATGCAGCGCGCCTTTGCGGTAAGCACCGTACTTGGCATCATCCTCCCCTGCATTGGGTTACCGGTCTTGCTCAAGCGCCTCTCCATGCTTGGCGACACCTTGGCACATGCCTCCCTCGCAGGTGTGGCAATCGGGCTCTGCTTTGGCTTCAATCCACTCATTGGCTCAGTGGTGGCATGCGTGGTGGCTGGCCTATCAGTTGAGGTGGTAAGCTCACGTCTTCGCGCCTACCAAGAAATCTCAACGGTCATTGTGCTTGCAGCAGCAATTGGCCTCGCTGGCATTTTTACCAGCTTTACCGGAGGCGGCAGCTCCATCTCAGGCTATCTCTTTGGCTCGGTGGTTACCATCTCCGACCTTGAGTTCAAACTCGTCCTTGGCGTGGCAGCTGTAGTCATTGTGATCTATCGCCTCATCTATACCCGTCTGTATTTGAGCGTCTTTGATCCAGCAGCGGCACCCCTGCTCGGTATCAATACCAAAACCTTGAGTCTTGTGTTCTCGCTCCTGGTAGCGATTGCCGTCTCGGTTGCCGCCAAGACCATCGGATCGCTCATTGTCTCTTCCCTGTTGGTAATTCCCTCTATCACCGCCATGCAGCTTGCACGAACCTATAAGGGCACGCTTGCCTGCTCAATTGGAATTTCTCTTGCCTGCATGTATAGCGGTCTTACGATCTCGTACTACTGCAACTTAAAGCCAGGCTCAGTCATTGTGCTGATCTCTGTTGCAGTCCTTTTAGCCACCCTGCTTATTCGCCACAAGGCTCGCTCATAAAACCTCATAGTTAGAAAGGAATCTCGTATGAAATCACAAAAGACCATCATTGTTGGTGCTCTTGTTATTGGTATTGCAGCCGGATCGGTTGCTGTTGTTCGCACCTTTGGCCAAGGTCCTGCACCCGAGATTGCTCGGACTGAAGCCGCCCGCACCGAGAGCAAAAAGGTCTCGTACAAACAGGACGACACAACCGATGTCTTACTTGATGCGGAAGTAAACTCCGATGAGATTGTAAAGGTCGTAAAGCATGGCGATCACTGGCATGTCTTTACCAAAGATGGCCGCGAGATCATTACCTACAGCGATCCCTCGTTAGCGTCCAATGCTACCGATCTGAAGCATACCGCTAAGGTTGTTTCTGCAGACTCCCTCAAGCATATGCGTGGCACCGATGTCGTGCGCATCTTAAAACACGGAGACCACTACCATGTCTACACTGCCGATGGACGGGAGTTCATTACCTACTCAGACCCTTCGGCAGCATTTCCCGGCATTGCCATCGGCACCTATACGGGATCACACAAAACGACGGTATCGACTGCATCCTGGACAGAACCAGAGAGCGCTCCTGCTCCTGCTCAACCGGGAAGCTCTTGGCACGAACATCCAGCCACACCCTCAGATGAGCCTGCACCAGCACTTCCTGGTCTCTCATTTGTAAAGGTAGTTCGCCTCGCAGACCTCAAAAACCTGGCCATTGTGCGCATCTTACAGCACGCCGATCACTACCACGCCTATACCTCTGATGGCACCGAGTACATTACCTATGATGATCCTTCGAGCGCATTTCCCAACATTACCATTGGTACCTATACGGGTGATCACTCCACACCGCGTCCTCCCGCACCTGATCCACAACCCGGAAAACCTGGCTCTGATGCCAAGCCTGATGCTGCACCCACGCCTGGTTCTGAGTCCAAGCCGAACACCAATCCCACGCCGAGCCAAAATCCCAACGATCCCAAGCGTGTGGTGAAAATCTTGCACCATGAGGATCACTGGCACCTCATTTTGGCCGATGGTACTGAGCTTGTTACCCATACCAATCCGAGCACGCTCTATCCCGGTATTCCTATCGGAGAGTACGATCCTCTGGCAGGTAAACATCTTGAGCGCCCCGGTGCCGATGAGCTCTTTACCTATGATGAGATCAAAGAAGGCCTGGTGGTACCGCTCGACCAGATTACCTATGGTGGCGTGATTTACACCATTGGCTTTAACAAGACAGCCAACAAGTTCATCGTGCCCCACCTTGATCACTATCACAATATCTCGATTGAGTCCCTCATTCAGGCCTGCAAGCTCTTCCCCGAGTCCTTCGGTAACCACTCTGCCCGAGAGATTGTGGCAACTCTCAAATACCTTGTTCGCCATCCCGAGGCGCGTCCTAAAAAAGAGGGTTGGGGCCACGATGCCCAAGGTGACCAGAAAGACCTTGGTGAGTTTGAAGAGGCTCCAAGCGAGACCCGCAAAGCACTCCGCATCATCCACGATACCAAGCAGGAAACCTGGACGATTTACTTTAGCGATGGCAGCACGCGCATCAGCCGCACTGATCCTTCAAGCAACTTCCCGGGTGTCACGGTGCTGACCACAGGCTCTATCGTGAATCCCACTATGACCGATGATGAGATCATTGCCACCTGGAGCAAAAAATATGGAATCACGACCGATGAGTTTGAGGAGATCTTGCTTGAACTTCCTGCTGCTCCGTTAAATACCATCGTATTCCGTGAGGATCGCACCGTGGTCATCAACGGAGAGACCCTGCCCTTCCGCATGCCTGAGCAAACCGATGACGACGATGCTCCAGAGGATGAAGCGGACAAGGCCGAAAGCGAGCACCAGAACCACGGCACGCAATCGCAACATACTGGAAGCGTGAACACGTCCACGCCAACGAACCAGAGCGAATCGGGAACCACGAGCGCTCAAACGGGCACGCAGGCAGAAACGAATGCTTCCACGCAAGCAGGTCAGACAGGCTCTACGAGCGCGCCTGAAGCCCCCGCAAGCAGCCCTCAAGGCTCAGATCAAGCAGCTACCCCTCAAGCACCTGGACGTGAGGTATCTGCCTCTCCTGTGGTGAACCACGCGTAAATCGCGTGAGCATAATAGGCTCCGCCTAAGTCTGAAGGATGCGAATAATCGCGTAAAAAGAAGCGATCATATTCGTGATCAGAAAAGTCTGCGACCGGAACCTGCGCCTGTCCACACATGGCGCGGATCCGGTCGTAGTACTCTTTGCGCACCTGAGCGGTATAGATTGTCTGGTCGTAGGCAGCACCCTTAACCGGCTGGATCAGAATTAACGGCTTGATATGAGCTTCGCGGCAGACCTCGAGCAGCATGCCAAAGTCTTCAAATTCCTGCTCACTCAGATACGATCCATCTCCAAATTTTTGCCAGCTGTCCTTAGCTCCCCGCTCCCAGGTCTTGAACTTCTTCTGATACCAGGTGTCATAAAAACCCAGGCTATTATTTGCTGACCGAGCCTTAGCATCTGCCTCAGCTCGATCAAAGATTGCTGGCCAATCCGGGTCTCCAGTTTGCGTTATTGGCTGTGCCTCAAGGCTCTCTGGGCTTGCCTCAGCGCCGCTTGCTTGTACAGGCAGCGTCTGCGCTCCAGGTGCCGTAGCTAAATTGGTATCCGTCGCCTGTCTCAAATCTGCCAGCAAATTGCTGGCGTTTCCATCTATGCGCTCAACCCACGCCCCCACAGGAGTTGAACCTGCTCGCCGATCCACTCCATACTCAGCCATACGGCTGGTAATTCGCTCTTTTAAGCTCTGGGAAATATCGGGGTTATCCATAAACGCATGATAGGCTCCCTCAGAAAACAGACCAGGGAACTCAGACTTGGGATTTCGATACGACATAAACCACTGCAGGCTCACCACAAAAACGAGGCGCTTATCGTCGAGCTGTGGAGCTAAGGCTCCCATTTCGATAGCGCTCCAGAGATCTGCCGTACCCGCACGCCCCATAACGGCAACGTCAATGTCATAGCGTCCATTGGTGAACAGGCGTGCAGGGTGTGCAGGACCTGCCAGATCGGGAGCGAGCTCAGAGGATCCAAAGAGTAGCTTGGGATGCTCACCACGCGCACGTCGGTTCGCTAAGCTCTGAGTGATGAAATCAAAATTCGTGAGCTGTGTGGCCACCGGATAGGTAACGATGACCGGCGCTGGCTCTGAGGCCTCAGCCTTCGCGTGAGCTCCAAAAGCAGCAATGCCGCTTGCGCCAAGTACCAGCGCCAAACCAACAAGAGCAGCACGCCGATACATCGGCGCTAATGCTTCTGTCCGATCCACACCTGCCTCCTAGAATTCCGCGTACACCGGAGCCGCTGGAGCTCCGTACGGAGAAGCAATAAAGAACCACGCCAGCACTGTAATGAGGCTCACCACGAGGACTGCCCACGCAAGGGCAGCAGACCAACTCCCGCCAAAAAACCAGGAGCGCATCAGCTGCTGAGCCTCTGCAATGCCTTGAGCCGGGCCTTTTTGCTCAGACGTGGTCATAGACGAATCGCAATCTGGTGAATGATTCGATTCACCGTATTCATCTCTTCACGCTCAACAGCCGTAGGCGCAATATCGACACCAAAGCGCTCCTCGATCTCTACGAGCACCTCAATGGCTGCCATCGAGTCAAGCAGGCCGGCATCAAACAGGTCGATGTCGCGCTCTTCGCGAACCGCCTCGTCATCACAGATGCTCTCGAGCATATCGAGTACCTGCTCCTCAAGTTCTTGCTCATCCATGTACTGCTCCCTTCATAAGGTTGACCATGATTGTTTGCACCTGACCAGAAAACAGGGCAAACCCAAAGACCACCAAGTTTAAGGTGATAAACCATGAAAGTACGGTGTACCAACGCTTGCGGCGGTGGCGCTTGTGGAACTGAGAGCGCTTTTGGTAGATCTCGCATACCGCAAGCAAGATGCCGTGATAGATGCCATAGGCAAGGTAGCTGAGCGTAAGACCATGCCAGGCTCCCATAAGTGTCATATTGACCACATAGCCCGAACAAGCACACGCAAGGCGGCTCTTAAAGAGGTGACGCTTGGTGGAGAAGCGCACAAAGCGCATGAATACAAAATCGCGCAACCAGGTTGAAAGCGTAATATGCCAGCGATTCCAAAAGTCTTTGATATCAACTGCGATGAAGGGGGCGCGAAAATTCTGAGGCGTTCGTATACCTAAGCAATAACTCGCGCCCATTGCCATATACGAATAGCCTGCAAAATCAAAGAAGAGATAAAGGGCATACACATAGGCTCGCAAGATGCCCCGAAGTCCATGAGGCAGATCGAAGGTTCCCATATTCGGAAGACCTGCATCGGGAGCCACACGGTTGAGATTAGTTAGTACGGTGGCAATGACCAGCTGCATGACCGCTCCTATGAGCAGCAGCAGAATGCCTTTGGTTAAAAGATCTAGATAGTCACGCCGAGATGTACGCGCCTGATCATCTTCAAAAAACCGGCGTGAGCGATCAATAGGACCTGAGGTAATCGTGGGGAAAAAGATCATGTACGAAAGATAGGAAACAAGGTCAAACTCTTCTGTAATAAGGCCATCTCGGATCTCAATGAGCGCTTGAACAGCGCGGAAGGTGAGGTACGAAATACCAATAAACCCTAAGATGCCAGGGCCTGTGACCACGCTTATCTTATAGATCACCAGAGGGGCAATTGTTGCTGCCAAACACACGCGATACAGCGCCAAACTCTTTTTTCCGTGAACCCACGATGAGCGAACGACAATAAAGCAGGCGCATGAAATCATAAGAAAGAGACAGAAGGCTCCGAGTGCTTGGAGCGAGCTTGAATACAGGCAAGCCAGCATAACAAGGGATGCAACAACTCGATAGACTTTCAAGCTCTTTTGAGCAAGCCCGAGGATCGCAGCGCCAACAATGATGATGGCAAGCGCCAGAAAAAACGATGGAGCGGTATAAAAACCCATGGCCTACCGCGCAGCTTCCAAAAGGGCACGCCGATCAACCTTGCCATTGCCGGTCATGGGCAGCGCCGGGCAGATCACAATTCTTCGCGGGATCATATAATGCGGAAGCGAAGCCTTAAGAGCCTCTTTGAGTCTCAAGCCAAGGCGAAAATCTGACTCGTTTGGCACGCGATCTCCCGTATACACCACATGAGCCACAAGGTGGCTTACCTTGCCCTCGCGCATGGGAGCCACAACAGCTGCGGCATCTACTCCAGAAAGCCTGCGCAGTGCCTCTTCAATCTCGCCAAGTTCGATTCGAAAACCATTGAGCTTGACTTGCAAATCAAGCCGACCGCGATAGTGAAGCATACCGGCCTCGTCTAAAAAGCCCTCGTCTCCCGTACGATAGGTACGCACCTGCTTTCCGTCCATGAGCGCCACACCAAAGGAGCGCCTTGTTACATCCGGTCGACCACGATACCCCCGAGCTACGGTATCGCCTTCAATGATGACCTCGCCGCAGGTACCAGCATCCAGGTCGTTTCCATCCTCATCCACAATGCGAAGGCGCGTACCAGCTCGTGGCAGGCCAACCGGCAAGGGCTTATCTAAGGAAGCCATTTCCTCGGTAATCTCGACGGCACTAACCGCCACGGTCGACTCGGTAGGGCCATAGGTATTCACAATGCGCGCAGAGCCAAAGCGCTCCTGTAAGCGCAATACCGTTCTTCTGGGAAGCGTCTCTCCGCAGAACAAGAACAACTTGAGCTTGGGCAACAAGGTGTCAGAAAACTCTTCAGCAGAGAGGCAAAAATCTGCAAATGAAGGCGTTGAGACCCAAATATCAATCTCAGATGCTGCAAGAGCAGCCATAAGGCGTGCCATATCGGCTTGCGTCTCATGATCAATACTGACCAAGGTGCCGCCTTGTGCAAGCGCACCCGCAAGCTCAAAAACCGAAAGATCAAAGGAGAAGGGTGGCTGATCAAGATAGGTTGGAGGGGTTCCCTTCGCATCTGCCAACTCAATGTCCCAAGCAGCAAAATTATCGACGCACTGAGCCGTTACCTCAACGCCTTTTGGTGCTCCAGTTGAGCCTGAGGTGAAAAGGATATAGCAGAGATCCTCTCCAGCAATGGCAAGCTGAGGATCGGGCGTTTGACCCGACGACGCGAGCTCTTCGATCATCTGAGCATCTGCCACTGTACCTACCGATTTGCGTGCTGAGTGCGGAAATGGAGTACAGGCGAGCACAGTAGGCATGCCAAGCTGGGCGGCAATGGCGGCTGTTCTTCCATGGGGAACGGAATAGAGATCAATCGGGACATAGGGTCTGCCCGCACGCATGCAAGCAACAAATGAAACGAGCATTGAGGAAGACTTATGGCCATACGCCATGACCGGATCGCCGGTGCGATCTTCCGCCTGTAGCCACGCGGCAAGCGAGCCAGAACGAGCCCAGAGCTCACCATAGCTCATCTCCTCACCCGCTGGACCGCGATGAACGCACGCCTCGGGCGCATCGGTTGCACGAGCGCAAATAAGATCGAGAAGATGCATATGCCTTCCTCCTCGCCAAACGAAGATTACTGGGAGAGAACTCTAGCATTCTTCTGCAGGAAAAAAAGGGCAATCTCATTGATTACGTAAGCGTAAGATCACCCACACAAATGCCCCTCCATCCTCAATGCTTACCGCCGCAACAAACAAGAAAGGCGCACACGATCAACCCTCCCCCGCCTTCGCTCGCGTGAACATCAAAAAGAAGATGGGCTCCGGTGCCTCCGCGCGCTGCGCAACGCCACATCAGCAGGCGTAGCACTGTCTTTGGCAAGGCTGGGAATGTCACATCCGATAGGAAACGACCTGCGGCTCACCCGGGAGATCAGGATCTTCCAGCTCTACGCGAACAAACTTGAGATCAATCTGGTTCCAACCCGCACGTTTCAGCACATCGGCATAGACCTTTGCCTGCAAAAGGTGCTTCTGCTGCAACTCATCAGGCGTTTCTTCAAGCGAGCCTCCGGTTTTATAGTCAATCACCAGAGCGCGGCGCGGATCATCAGGATCGGTAGCCAACAGATCGATGGCTCCTTCTGCCCAAGTTCCATACGCTGCAAGCTCAGTGGCTCCAAGGCTAAAGAAGGGCACCTCGGCGCGAACACATGGCCATGCCAGGGCTTCAGCTCGCACAGAAGAGCCGCTCCAAAGTACAAGGGCATGCTCTAAGCGCTCCCGTTGCTCGGGCGTGATACGCCAGAGACGAGAAAGAGCGTCCAGGCGGTCAGCTGGCACCTGATCACATTCCATCTCAAGCATCCATTGAGCCGCCGCATGAAAGGCTGAACCCAGAGCAACTGGATTTCCCTGGCGCGCGCCAAGGTCTTGTGCTCCTGAGCTGCTCGGGACACGGTTCATATCCTGCACGTGCTTAGATGGAGCGGTAAGGTGCTTGGATGAACTCGAGCCTGCCGGTTGCCCAGGTAGGCCTTGGCTCTGAGCAAAATCACCAAACAAGCCTCCCGGGATATGAGAGGTACCCACCGATGAGGCAGACATGCCGAGAGAGCTATGAGAGGTGCCCACCGATGAGGCAGACATGCCCTGAGACTCACGCTCTTGAGGCCACACCTCTACAAGATCAATGAGTGCCGGGTTAGACTCACTCGAAGCTCGACCGTCAACGGACTCAGCGTCTGGCACGCTCATGTCCAGCGCACCGAGCTCTCGATCTTCAAGGGCGGCTCCTAACGCCTTAGAAATTGACGAATAGCTATACGATTCACGCACTCTTTTAGCAGGTATCCGGGGATGGGCAGCATCACATGGCCATGCAAGCAAGAAACTATCAGGCGCGCTATCACATCTTTTCGCTACGAACGGCTCGGCGCTCAAGCTCGTCTCTCCTGCTTGAGAAGATGAGAGAGACTGAGCTGGTAGCGCATCGGTAACCTCTCTCAGATCTTCGAGCGAGATTGGAATCACATTGGCCTGAATCTGCTGACCCCCATATGAAAAGTCGCTAAAAGCTAAAAGCTCAAAGTCACCCGAGACCGAATTGTCAAAAACCAACCGATCGGCACCAAGGTCTACCCCCGTTGGTGTCTTTGGCAGGATTTGCTCAAGCACCGCCTGAGTAAGATCAGAAGCTGCATCAAGCTTGAGCTTGCGCTGAGCAGAGCAACTCACCTGAGCTTCCATTGCAAGAATACAAACCTCACGGGCTCGCGTCATAGCTACGTAGAGCAGGCGTGCACGCTCTTCGAGCTCCAAAACGCGATCGTGCTCACGCATTGCTACCCACGCACCAGCAGCAGAATCGCTCGCGCATACCTCTTCTGCAAGCTCAGGGCTTAACCACGCGTCCGAACTTGAGATGAGCTTGTCGAACCTCCGCTTGATCTCATCTCCCCCAATCCAGCTGCCATCGGGGGCTACCACATCATCAAAACGCTGTGGGATAAGGGCAATGCGGGCACCGCGTGATGTGCGCTGCGTTTGCATACGGCTCGACGACGAACGGATGCTAAAGCACTCAGCTACCGCAACAACTGGAAACTCCAAGCCCTTGCTGGCATGAACCGTCATAATTCTCACCGCTGCACTCCCCTGCTCATTTAGGGCACCAGGAGCTTGCTTGCCTTGCAAGAGCAGATCAAACGCACGAGCTAGCGCTCGAGGTGAGCGCCCGCACTCGCGCTCTGCCTCTTCCATCTGATCGATGGCTTTCAAAATATTGGCCGCAACAGCGCTACCCTCCGCGCCGGTACGTGCGAGCCGCTCAAACCAGCCAGACTCATTGACCACATCACGAACAATCACCGATAGCGGATCGCGGCCAACACGGCTCAACGCTCGCCGCAAGATCTCACGCGCTCGAACCAGCAGCGGAAGCTCGCCAAAGCCCGAGCCATCCTCATCAGAGAACAGACCCGCGTCAAGATTTCTGCGGGCGATCTCACCGGTTTCAGTATCTACCCGCGTCGCAAGCGCTAATAGCTCTTGAGCTCCCAAAGAAAAGAGTGGTGAAGGAAGTACGACAGATAAGCCCTCAGCCGCATCTGCCGGATTCGCTAAGGTTTGCAAAAGCGCTCGAATTGCTTTGACTTCAGGGCGAGAAGCAAATACTGAGCCTCCTGAGATCACACAGGGAAGGTCTTGAGCGCGAATAGCATCTGCGTAAATATCCGCTTTGCTCATACGCCCCAGAAGCACCACCATGCCGCCAACATCTTGTCCTGCATCGGCGAGATCTCGAAAGTGCTTTGCAATTCTCACGGCAACCATGGCGGTACGCTCCTCACCGGTACCGCCAGCAACCAAAAAGGCCTTACGACGAGATGTACCTTGGGCAACCAAGCCATCATGACGATCTTGATGAGGCTCAAGATCTAAAAAGCCTGGCATCAGACCAGTCTTTCCTCCAAAGACCTGGGCTACGAATTCGAGAATCTCTGCGTGGCTTCTGAAGTTTTTTACAAGCTGCACCACCGAGGCCTCGCTCGCCGTACTTGCAGCTTGGATCTGGCTCAGTTGGCGGCGAAACACCTCAACCTCAGCACCTCGGAAGCGATAAATTGACTGCTGAGCATCACCAACCGTACACAGCGCTCGCCCATCGGCTCCCGCCAAACAGGAGATGAGATCAACCTGTTGTTGATCGGTGTCCTGAAACTCGTCAATCATAACGAGCTTGAATCGGCCCTCATAGACACGCCGAATTTCTGGCCTGTCTCTCAGTGCTTGATAGGTAAGACGCAAGAGATCATCGTTATCAAGGTAGGATTCATCTTGCTTGAGCCTGCGATAGGTCTTAAGAGCCTCTTGAGCGAGATCTAAAAGCTCAGCTATGGCAGGTCCACCAACAGCGAGCTCTGCATTTACAAAGGCATCTGCTAGCTCAGCGCGCAACCGATGAATCTCTTCGGTCGGAAATCCCTTTGATGCGCGTGGGAGCGTAGCGCAGGCCACAAGACAAGCTGCAAGATCTGCTGGCGTTTGATCGCTTGATAAAAAGGCATCGATTGCCTGAAGCGAGCGATCCGCAATTTTTACACCAGCCGCAGCTCCATGAGCTGCTAGATCGCGCAGGCTCGCAATAACATGCGAAAAATCAATTGAGCCAGGTACGACCTCAAGCCCAGCAAACCCATCACGAGCACTACTCTCAAGATCAAGCAAACGCGCCACAAGATCTTTCACCGTCGTACTTCGCGAGGGGCCTTCTGACGCAAGAGGCATCCAGGAGAGAAGCTCAGAAATGGTTTCCTTCTTTTGCGCGAGCACCAGATCAACCGCTTGATTTCGCAGGTCTCCATCTTCGGTCAGCACCTGAAACTCAGGATCAAGGCCAAGCTCGAGGGCGTGAGCGCGCAAAATCCGCGCGCACATGCCATGTATGGTAGAAATCCACGCATCATCAACCGCGAGTGCGGCCTCTGTCATGCCCTCTGCAATGAGCGCAGCTCGCACGCGCTCGCGAATCTCTTCTGCTGCATCGCGCGTAAAGGTAATAGCCAAGATCTCATCGAGGCTGGTGGCGAACGGGCCAGACTCAGCGGAAAGCGCCCATAAGATCCTGCGCGTAAGTGTAAATGTCTTACCAGAACCTGCACCAGCTGCAACAAAGAGTGGTCGATCGAGGGTGGTGACAATTTCTTTTTGCTGTTCCATCAGCGAGGCGAGATTCATGAAAGCTCATTTCTTCTGGTAAAGCCAAAGGGATGCATGTGTACACAGAAGGGACGCGGCTCAGGTGCCGGTTCAATGACACCCGCTTCAAGCTCATCCAATCTTTGTGCAATACCTGCCTCTACCCGGTCAAGTAGATCCTCAAAGGTCAAGGTGCCACCCGCCGCCTCGTCAGGAAAACCAGAGGTCACACCCGGCACATGCCCGTCATTAGGCTCTTGCTCAACCAGGACAGCATCGACGGCTCCCGCAAAGCCCGGACGTGCCCCCTTAGTTGTCAGATACAGCGCGCCGCGAGGAGTAAGCCCAAGCCCTGCTCGGCGAAGCGCTTGGGCATAAATCAGCGTTTGGGTATGCTCGGGTAGCCAGTTGGGATCATCTGCAGCAACAACCTTGCCTCTTCCTCGAGCAACTGTGGGATCGAGCAGCTTAAATTGGGCGGGATGCGCTCGATGCTTGTAATCAATAACAACTGCCCTACCTGACGGATCAACATCAACCCGGTCAATCCTGCCGCCAAGCGACCTGCCAGCATAGGTGATGGAGAGATCATTAAAAGAAAACTCAAGATAGCGCGGGATAAACGGAGCCAGTGCCGCCGACTCATAGCGCACCACGCGCTCAAGCTCAGGTAAGATCGCATCGACCTCAAGTCGCTCAGCCGTAGAGAGAGGAATGAGTGCCGCGCTTGAAGCGGTCTTACCTCGCTCATGCTCAAGCCTCACCTGATGAAAGGTTTCTCTCAAAAGCTTCAAGGCTTCATCGAGATTTGCCTGAGTCACCCGTTTTTGCGGCCACTCAGACACTGCCACTTGGAAGTGATAGAGCACATCATGAACAAAATTGCCCTTTTCCATGGCACCAAAGCCCGCATCAATTCCTGCCGGGCGGATGCGGTTTGACACAAACCAGCAAAGCGGGCAAGACACATATGACTCGATTTGAGAAGCTGAAAGTGGCCGCGCAGGACCTGGTGATCCCCCGACTCCTGCCTTTTTTACTACCAGATATGGAATAGCTGAAGCACTGAGATGAAGTGGAGCCTCACAGGCAACGTCAGCGGTACGGAGCTTGGCTCCACCTGCGGGATCAAAATCGCAAACCAACTCGCCTTCACCCACTGATTTGGTTTTGATTTCCAAAGCAGATGCCTCTGCAGCACTAACAATCTCTGTCCAAATTGCTGCAGGATAGGCAGGGCGCGCCTGTCCCGTATGGGTAACTCGTACCAGCATGGCAGGCCGTGTAGGCGCTGCTACCACACGTGCCATTTGACTTCTCATGCAGGCAATCCGCTCAAACTCAAGCGTAGGGACGCCAAGCATCTGAGCATAGGTTGTACATGGACTTTCATCACGCGCAAGCGAGTAGGAATCGATATTCATATCAGCAGATATGAGAGCGTCGACCGATCCGACTGGCAGGGCTGCAGCCTCGCTCATGCGCATGAAGCGCACATGAGCGCGGGCGTCACTCGGGCACACCTCGCCTTCCGAACTGATACCAAGCCCATTGAGGGATCGAACCGCAGCCTGCTGGCTCGCTCCAATCTGGGGAGCAATATCTCCGAGCACCTCAAGGGCACGCGTGATTGCGGTGATCTCTATGAGTTTGCGACAAGAGCCATCTTGGGTTCCAAATGCTGAGGCTGGCAGAGCCTGAGCAACCTGCAACATCAGGCGCAAAGCCGCCACCAATCGCCTAGAGCGAATGAGCGCAAAAACATCTGATACAACAACGGGTACCTCAGCCAGGTAGTGCGGGCATTGCCCTCGCTTACGCTCATTCTCAAGGCGGCTCTGCGTGCTTTGCAACAGACTCATCAGGGCAGCCGGTTGCAGCGATCGCTTGGAGCGAAGCGTCTTATCGAGCTGGCGAGCAGCACGTATTGAAGCTCCCGAAAGTGGTGAAGCAGCCCAATCGGCAAGCTCAGGAGTTGGCCAAATCGTTGCGGGTTCAGCCTCTCCTGTCTCAACTGCATCTAAGCGAGTTGCCAGGTTAACGAGGGCGGCAAGCATACGCCCGCACTCTGTACACTCAAAGCGCATCGATTTTTTAGCAGAACTCGCAATCGAGCGCACCGCCAAACGGTCAGACATCGCCTCCATGAGCTCTGCGGGAGCCGGAGCTACTACAACAATCTCTCTCACACCGCTTGCAGCAAGCTTGTCAATCTCCTCGCTCAAAACACGAGCCTCGGCATGCGGCCCTTCAATTTCTATAAACTCAGGCGGGCACGATCGAACCGCTTGAGCAAGCGTAGCGTGAGACGCGGACTCGCCCTGTACCTGAGCAGGAACCCCCGCTACAGTCGAGGCGTGGATAAGCGCCTCTCGCGCAGCGGCTCGGTCTGCATCGAGCAGCCAGACGAGCTCTCCCTCACGCGCAATAGCCATCAAGAGTTCAAAGAGATACGCAGGAATCGACTCAGGGTCGCGAACAATGACCCGCTTAAACGAAGGGGGCAAGCCTTCATGCTTGAAGCGCTCGGCCAGGATATGCGCTGCCTCAGATTCTTCAATAAGCCCGCACTCAGAAAGTGCAGTCTGGTAATCCTGAAAGAGACGCTTCACCACGCCATAGGCTCCGCTTGTACCCCCAGACGTCAAGCTGTAGGGCAAAAGATTTGCTGCCATACGTCCCAGCAAACGCACCGTGCCCAAGTCGGCGTGAAGCGGCTCGATGCCACCCGGGCGAGGTGCGTAAGCCACCTCGTCCATGAGCAGCTGGCGCTCAATCGGAGCCACGAGCACGCGCCCATCTCCAAAAAGCGACCATGCGGCATCAATCCAGGCGCTCGCCACGAGCACCTCAACCCCAAGCCCAACGCGAGCCTTGGCAAGAGAGCGACGTATGCAATCGCGCGCAGCTGAGGTAGGCAGCAACATACTGCAACGACCAGTCTCTTGAATATGACTCGAGACCAGTTCAAGCTCTTGATCGGAAAGCTCTGCGCCCCCTTCGATAAGGCGTATCACATGTGCCATCTGCTCCTCCTGAAGTTCTGCCTGCTCACTATCCTACACGGACGTGTGGACATCCAAGCGGAAATGCTCACGCAACCCTTACTACGACTGACATCACCCCACTCATTTCAACCGGGTTAGGAAGGGGGCTCACCAGACGAGGGCGGCGGTGCGCAGATGGTGTCCCATGCATCTCGGCCACATGAGGGAAGGGACTCACCAGGCAAGAGCGGCGGTGTACAGATGTTGTCTCACTCATTTCAGCCACGTAAAATAGAACGGAGGGGGTTTAATTTAGTACATTTATTGTCCTCTAGACAACGATTTGGCGCGAAGTGCGGGCAAAAATGCTCCTAACGACACCGAAACGTACGCAACGTACACCAAGCGAAGGCCTTGGCTCAGCTGTAATTACCTTTTTCTAGAGCGGTTTGCCTTGCAAAGCAAGAACCCTGCCTCGAATGAAATTACTTTTTCTAGAACGGCTTGCCTTGCAAAGCGAGAGCCTTGCTTCGGCTGAAAACGTACGCAAAGCGAAGGCCTTGCCTCGAATGAAATTATCGTTTTACAAAGCAGGCTGGCGTTTAGGCTTACCGATGGTCTTGTTCCAACTCAACAAGAACACGCCGATAGCCGCCCCAAGAACCGTTTAAGGCCTTAGATACCCGGCTTACGGTAGTGGATGAGGCTCCAGTCTCAGTTTGAACCTCTACATAGGACTCGCCCTCATCTAAGCATCTCGCTACCTGGAGGCGCTGAGCAAAATCACAGATCTCGCGCGGTGTGCAAAGGTCGGTAAGAAACGCCTGAATGTCATCTTTTGTCTTCAGCAATAAAAAGGCGTCAACGAGTTGCTGGACGTCGACGCGCTCATACATCGAATCGATGTTCATACAAAGCCGCCAAACTCTCATGAGAAATATAGACTCAACAACCACGTCAAACGTGGTGGCTCTTGCTGAAAAGTGTAGCACACCACCTGGCTAAAGTAGGCTGCAGACCTCAATATACAGCGCGGAATACTCCGTATATAAAAGGTCAAGCAGGTGCAGCGTCTGAGGAAGCGCTATTGTGCGCGCCGAATCACAAAACCTATCGTGTTGGCAGGGTGGGGATGAGTGAAAGCGCCCCAGCAATTCCTGAAGTCCAGATGACCGTATCGTTTTTTGTAATGAACACGGCTTCAATACCGGGCATTGCCTCAATATAATCGCGCGCCTCTTCAGATCCGAGCATGAGTGCGGTAGTTGAAAATCCATCGGCGTCAAGTGAGCGCTGAGCAATAATCGTGGCACTCGCTACGTCAGAGCTCGCAGGCATCCCTGTTCGCGGATCAAGGATGTGATGGTAGATCTTGCCACCTCGGATGCAACGCCGTTCATGAATACCGCTCGTAACAACTGAGCCTTCCGTGATCTCAACAATTGCACGAGAGCGCGCTGGATCACGCGGATTCACAATCCCAATCTTCCATGGAAGCGAGTGTGAAGAAGCTTCTCCCGATAGAGCTTTTGAGTTGCTCGATGGCGTATGGACTGCATCGCTTGCAGGATCATGAGCTGGCCTGCCGCCACGCACGAGAATATTTCCTCCAAGATCAAGCACGAAACGACCGACACCTGCCGCTTCAAGCAGTCGTGCCAGATCATCAGCAATATAGCCTTTTGCAATACCCCCAAGGTCGAGCATGGTCTCTGGATCTGAAATAGCCAGAAATGAAGACGCACTACCCTCCCCTCGCTCGATGCGCACACGCTCAGCACCTACATGCTCAAGGGCGCGAGCAAGCATGCGCGATGTTGGTATTTTCCCCGTATGAAAATCCCAAAGTGCGGAGACCGTACCCATCGTAATATCAAAACAACCACGGCTCTTTTGCCCGTACACGAGTGCTGCTTCTATCAGTTCTGCCGTCTCGTGACTCACCTCAACCGGCTTAGGAGCTTCCCGGTGCGCACGGGAAAGATCTGAGATTGGGCGCGTACGAGAAAGCCGCTCCTCAAAAAACTGGCAGCGCTCCACACAGCTAGCAAGGGCAGTTTTGAGGCGCGTGTATACGGTTTGATCAGACAGATCTTCTCTGTCTGATACCATAAGATGCAAGGAAATGTTGGTGTCAAAAACTGAGAGAGTTTGTACGAGGCCAAAGGTTTCTTCTTGTACTGTATCCATCTCGTACCCCCTCTTTCAGGGCTCTTTGTCTCGAGCCACACGTACATGATGAGCTATCATGCACTCCCCAGCTCACGATAGGCAGCTCACCGCGCATCTCACAGTAAACTTCGTGTAGGTACGCAGTTGGGTTCGCAAGCTGTGAGCTGTGAGCTGTGAGCTGTGAGCTGTGAGCTGTGAGCTGTGAGCTGTGAGCTGTGAGCTGTGAGCTGTGAGCTGTGAGCTGTGAGCTGTGAGCTGTGAGCTGTGAGCTCAGGATACCGATAGCGAAACATTCTGAGTGCATCTTTGGAGGAATCTACATGCGCTTTATCATTAACACCTTGCTTACCGCCATTGCGGTGGCAGTCGCCACGTATCTGGTACCTGGCATTGAGCTCGTTGGATCAAACTCCACCACAGCATTTATCTTTGTTGCACTCTGCTTAGGCTTTGTCAACTCGCTTGTTAAACCGATCATCAGCTTGCTCTCACTGCCAATTACCTTCATCACCTTAGGTATTTTTCAACTCGTCATCAATACCGGCATGTTTATTCTGGCAAGCGAGCTTTCGGTGGGCATCTTTGGGTCTGGCATTGTAATTGCAAGTAGTGCCTCAGCCTTTATTGGAGCCATACTCGTGAGCATAATCTCATCGCTTTTGGGCGTTGCCTCTAAGCGCATGTAAGCAGGGCGCGCTTAAGCAACCAACTCACCATCCGCTCATGCGTCCTGCTCACCCGAGACACGTGAAGCATGCACGTAATCCGCTCACGGAATAACGTCAAATCGAATGGCCTTGCCAGCAACCGAATACGCTGGCTTGAGCTGACCAAGATGAGGCCCTTTTGCAGGGCGCTTAATTACGATCTTTCGCGGATGAGCTCCGATCGCCGCATCCAAAAGCTCAGCAGCAACATCACACGGCTCCTCAAGCTGCTGCAAAAGCTGGAGCTTTTTCTTAACCGCTGAGCGCTTCTTGCGCTCAGGAAACATAGGGTCCAGATAGACCACATCAGGTGCCGCATCGAGCTGTAATAAAATCTCTCGAGCATCACCTGCAATCAGACGCATACGAGCCGCAATTGGTGCAAGCTCAAGGTCTTGCTGGGCACGCCGTAAAGCATCCTCCAGAAGAGCAGCAATGATGGGATTTTGCTCGCACATGCAGACCTCAAAACCAGCAGCTGCCAACAAGAATGCATCCTCACCCAAACCTGCGGTAGCATCCACCACGCGCACGGGCGTTTCTGCTCCTCGAATGCGCACAGCGCGAACCACCAACTCGCGACCAAGACGATCGGGGCGAATGCGCGGCTTGAAAAGAGAAAAGTCTGGAAGCAGCAGCATAGAACTTCCCATGATAGAAAGCCCTGCCGCTCCAAGATGTAAGAAAAGCGTATCTGATCGGGTCTGCGTGGCCAGTACATCCAACGGACGTGAGGCGCTATTAGCGAGAGGAAGCTGCAAGCGAGAAGCGAGTGCCTGAGCAGCATCCATCAGCTCAGCCTCTGCATACAGAACTGGAGCACGCGAGTGATCTCGAGCTTCTACCAACTTCTCCACCTCACTCTCATTGAATGCTCCTCTTGCTTCTCATGAAGACATGGGCAGTGCCACACCGTCTAGCAGCATCGTACCGTTTAGCAGAACTGCACCGGCTGCATGGAGGTTGTCTCGAGACAAAACTGTAGCGCAAAGCCAGAGATATAAAAACCAGAGGTAGTACCACTCCGACTGCATCGAGGCGCTCGCAACCCAAAACAGCAGCGCGAAAACTGCAGGTAGCAAACCAGAGGGTACAAAGCCGTACATATCGAAACCGTAGGGTGCAAAAACCTGAGGTAATGAAAACCTAAAGCAGCGCAAAACCCTAAGTAGCAAAAACCCCACCCGCTGTTGGAAGGATACCAACAACGAGCGGGGTCCGTGCACGATCAGAAAACGATCGATGTGTGATCAGGTAAGACCAAGCTTAAAACGTGTGGCCGCACTTCTTGCAGACACGAAGTTTGTTCTTGCCGTCCTTCTGGTGGCCTACGCGGGTGCGCTTGCCACACTCGGGGCAGACATGGTTCACGTTTGAGGCATCAATAGCAGCCTCTTGTGACACAATGCCGCCCTGCTGATTAGTCTGGTTGGGCTTAACGGCCTTCTTAACGACGGCCACACCCTCGACGACAACCTTGCCCTCCTTAGGAAGCGCACGCAGGACGGTTCCCTGCTTACCGCGATCCTTACCGGAGAGCACCTCGACCTTGTCGCCCTTTTTGATGGACATAGACATATGGTCTCTCCCTTACTTAGAGGGTCTCGGGTGCGAGCGAGACGATCTTCATATACTTCTTGTCGCGCAACTCACGGGCAACAGGCCCAAAGATACGCGTGCCAACCGGAGAGCCGTCATTGTTGATAACAACGGCAGCGTTGTCGTCGAAGCGGATATAGGAGCCATCGCGACGACGAACCTCCTTGACGGTGCGCACGACCACGCAGCGCACAACGTCTTTCTTCTTGACACCAGCACCCGGCGTAGCCTCCTGCACAGCGGCGACGATAACATCGCCGATCCCCGCATACCGGCGCTTGGAGCCACCAAGCACCTTGATGCAGCGAACCTTGCGTGCGCCGGAGTTGTCGGCGACATTCAGCATGGTTTGCATTTGAATCATGGTAGTTCCTCCGAACTGACTGCCCGGTGAGAGGTGCAACGCACAAAGCGGCGCACATCACCGGAGGAAACGTTCCTCCGAGCTACTTGGCGCGCTCGATGATGTCCACGAGGCGCCAGCGCTTCGTGGCAGACAAGGGGCGGCACTCCATGACCTTTACGGTGTCGCCAAGACCGGCCGTGTTCTGCTCGTCATGGACGTGCAGCTTCTTTGACCGAGTCATCATCTTGCCGTACTTGGGATGGCGCTTGCGCTGGGAAACCAGGACGACGATGGACTTATCCCCGGAAAGGGAGACGACAACGCCCTGACGTACCTTGCGCGCATGGCGCTCAGTTGTAGTTGCCTCAGGCATGTTTCACTCCTGACTACTCTACTCGGTCGCAGCGGTCTGATCCGCTGCGATCTGACGGGCGCGCTGCTCCGTAAGGACGCGGGCAATGTCTTTTTTTACGGTCTTAACGCGGGCGGTATTGTCCAGCTGGCTCGTAGCCATCTGAAAGCGAAGGTTAAACAGCTCAGCACGGCCGTCCTTTAGCTTCTGGGCAAGAGCCTCGTCGGAGAGCTCACGAATCTCTGCGGGCTTCATTACTTATCCTCCCCGTTCTTGTTATCGGCACGGGTCACGATCTTGGTCTTGATGGGCAGCTTGTGCTGAGCCAGACGCAGTGCCTCACGGGCAACCGACTCAGAAACGCCGGAGATCTCAAACATGATGCGACCCGGCTTGACTACAGCTACCCACTCCTCGGGATTACCCTTACCAGAACCCATGCGGGTCTCCGCCGGCTTCTTCGTGATGGGCTTATCCGGGAAGATGGTGATGAATACGCGGCCACCACGCTTCATATAGCGGGTCATGGCAATACGAGCTGCCTCGATCTGACGGTTGGTGATCCAGTGACGATCGAGAGCCTTCAGGCCGTACTCACCAAAGTGAAGCTCGGTATGACCCTTTGCCTGACCCTTCATAGAGCCACGCTGCACCTTACGGTGTAATACGCGCTTAGGAGCAAGCACTACTGACCCCTCCTCTCATTATTGCGGCGACGAGGACGGCTGGGGCCCTCGAGCGCGGGGTTCGGCAGAGGCTGACCCGGGAGCTTCTCGCCCACGTAAATCCAAACCTTCACGCCACAAGAACCCATGGTGGTGCGTGCTACAGCGGTGCCATAGTCGATCTTAGCGCGGAGCGTATGCAAAGGTACACGACCCTCGCGATACCACTCGCGACGACCCATCTCGGCTCCACCCAAACGACCAGAGCACTGGATACGAATACCCTTCGCACCGGCCTTACGAGCAGACTGAACAGCCTTGCGCATGGCACGACGAAAGGCCACACGACCCTCGAGCTGCTCGGCGATGGACTTAGCTACCAAGGTAGCGTCAAGCTCAGGACGCTTGATCTCAATGACGTCTACGGAAAGCTCGCCCTTTGAGACTCCAACGACGCGCTCGAGCTCGGTGCGAAGCTGATCGATCTCAGCGCCCTTGCGGCCGATAACAATGCCCGGACGAGCGGTGTAGATAATGATCTTTACCTTATCGCCAGCGCGCTCGATCTCAACACGAGAGAGGGCAGCGCGAGCAAGGCGCTTCTTTAAGAAGGCACGAACCTTCAGGTCGTTACCTAAAGTTTTGGCGTAATCCTTCTCAGCGAACCAGCGGGAGCGCCAGTCCTCAGTGATGCCAAGGCGAAAACCTGTGGGATAAACTTTCTGACCCATGCTGCGCTTACGCCTCCTTTCGGGGAGCAACGATGACGGAGATGTGGCTGGTGCGCTTTAAGATGCGCGAAGCCGAGCCCTTGGCACGAGGGCGAATGCGCTTAAGCGACGGGCCCTCATCTACAAAGGCATACTTAACGATCAGATCACCAGCGCGCATGAGATGGTTGTTCTCTGCGTTTGCAACGGCAGAGCGCAACACCTTCTCAACATCGACAGCGACAGCGCGCTCGCAGAACTGAAGAATTTCAAAAGCTTGCTCCACAGACTTGCCGCGAATAAGGTCGACCACCAAGCGAGCCTTGCGTGGAGAAACACGCACAAACTTAGCCGTGGCGCGCACCTCGCGGGTCTGGGTGTCAGTTGACTGAGTTGCCATTTACGAGATACCCCCTACTTGGCCTTGTGGCCACGGAACGTACGGGTCGGCGCAAACTCGCCGAGCTTGTGACCGACCATTGACTCGGTGACATAAACGGGGACATGCTTGCGACCGTCATGCACAGCGATCGTGTGCCCAACCATCTCGGGGAAGATGGTGCTGGCACGCGACCAGGTCTTGACGACATCTTTCTTGCCGGCCTCATTCATCGCGGTGATACGCGAGAGGAGGCGCGTCTCCACATAGGGTCCCTTTTTGAGACTTCTGCTCATCTGCTAACTCCTAACTCGGTATCGTTACTTGGTCTTACGACGACGGATGATGAGGTCATTCGAGACCTTGTTCTTCTTACGCGTACGATAGCCCTTGGTCGGCTTACCCCAAGGCGAGACCGAAGGACGACCAGAGGTGTGGTTCTTGCCCTCACCACCGCCGTGTGGGTGGTCAACTGGGTTCATGACGGTACCACGTACGGTAGGACGAACATTGAGCTTACGGCTCCGGCCAGCCTTGCCAATCACGATATTGGCGTGCTCGGCATTTCCAACCTCACCAATGGTGGCGCGGCAGGTAAGCAGAATGCGGCGCATCTCAGAGCTCGGCATACGCACGATGGCGTACTTACCCTCCTTACCCATGAGCTGGCAGGCGGTTCCGGCAGAGCGAGCAATGGCTGCACCCTTAGCAGGCTGGAACTCGATCGCGTGGATCAAGGTACCAACGGGAATCTCCGAGAGCGGCATGGCGTTGCCCGGCTTAATGTCAGCGCCGGCACCAGAGACCACCGTGTCTCCCACAGACAGGCCACGAGGAGCCAAGATGTAGCACTTCTCACCGTCTGCATAGTGAAGCAAGGCAATACGAGCAGAACGGTTTGGATCGTACTCAATGGTTGCAACCTTGGCGGGCACGCCGTCTTTGTTGCGCTTGAAATCGATGCGACGATACTGACGCTTCACGCCGCCGCCCTGATGGCGAACGGTGATGCGACCAGTGTTGTTGCGGCCAGCCTTCTTGGGCAGCGGCTCGAGAAGGCTCTTCTCGGGCGTCGTGCAGGTAATCTCAGCAAAATCCGAGATCGTCTGCCAGCGCCTGCCCGCGCTGGTCGGCTTAAGGTGCTTTACAGCCATTCCTTATCCCTTCATCTCTGTTCGTTGGCCATTGCAAGCTGGGATGCGGATGCAATGACACCGAACTACCACGGTACCGGGCGGCTCTATCAGAATCGCCCGGGAAACCGGCTTCGGACATACGCCGAAACCGGTTAGCGGTACGCCTTAGGCCTGCGTACCAAAGATCTCAATCGTGTCGCCCTCACGGAGGGTGACAATGGCCTTCTTCCAGGAGCGGGTTTTGCCAGCAACATAGCGCACGCGCTTAATCTTGGGCTTAACACGCAGCGTGTTAACACGTACGACCTTGACGTTGAAGATCTCCTCAACGGCATCTTTGATCTGGAACTTGTTCGCATCCTTAGCCACCTCAAAGGTGTAGCGATTGTTCTCCATCAAAGCGTAGGTGTTCTCAGAAATAATCGGACGAATGATCACGTTGTGTGCGTTCATTATGCAAGCACCTCCCCGAAGTGCATCGCGACGTCTGCAGGCATCAGAAGAGCTGCATTGTTCACGAGGTCGTAGGTGTTTGCCTCATCCGGCGTAATGATGAACGTACGGGGGATATTGCGGAAGGAGAGATAGGCGTTCATATCGTCCTCACGCACAATAATGGTGAGGCGCTTGCCCTCAAGACCAAGAGCCTTGAGCAGGGCAACGGCTGCCTTTGTGGAAGGCTTCTCAAAGCCATAATCATCCACGAGTACAAGCTCAGCGTCGCGCACCTTTGCAGAAAGGGCGGAGCGCATAGCAAGCTTGACCTCCTTATTGTTCATCTGCTTGGCATAGGAGCGGGGCTTCGGAGCGAAGACCACACCACCATGGCGCCACTGCGGAGAGCGAATCGAGCCCTGGCGAGCACGACCGGTTCCCTTCTGCCGCCACGGCTTCTTGCCACCACCGGAGACCTCGCCCCGGGTCTTGGCAGACTGCGTACCCTGACGCCAGCAAGCCTGCTGCAGGGTAACGATATGGTGCATGATCTGGGCATTCGGCTTAATACCAAAGACGCCCTCAGCGAGCTCGACCTCAGAGGCCTTCTTGCCCTCGCTGTTCTTTACTTCGAACTTAGACATGTGGTGTATCTCCTTTGCCCTTAGGCCATACGGACGGCAACAAGGCCGTTCTTGGCACCGGGGACCGCACCCTTAACAAGGATGAGGTTCTGCTCGGTATCGATGCGGACAACGGAAAGGTTCTTCACGGTCACGCGCTCATTACCCATGTGGCCAGCCATCTTCACGCCCTTAAGAACGCGAGCAGGATAGGCGCACTGACCAATGGAGCCGGAGTGACGCTTGAAGTGAGAGCCGTGGGTCATAGGACCGCGACGCTGACCCCAGCGCTTAATGCGACCCTGGAAGCCCTTACCCTTGGAGGTGCCGATAACATCTACCTTGGCGGTATCTTGGAAGTCCGCAACGGTGACGACATCGCCTACCTTGTGCTCCTCGCCGGAGGCCACACGAACCTCACGGAGATAGCGAACGGGCTCGGTGCCAGCCTTTGCAAAGTGACCGGCCATAGGCTTGTTCACATGCTTGGGCTTCATGCCACCAAAACCAATCTGAACGGCGTCATAACCGTCCGTTGCCTCAGTTTTAACCTGCGAGACGGTGCAGGGGCCAGCCTGGATGACCGTGACGGGAACGATATTGTCGTTCTCATCCCAAACCTGGGTCATACCGATCTTGCGGCCGAGAATCATGCTGATCATGCGCTGATCCTAACCTTCGGTGGTCTTAGGACAATGTGAGCGCCCCTTAGCGCTCGCCCCCAGCGGACCACTGTTGACGTGCGTGCCCGTAGGCGAAAGATAACCTGAATTGTGCGCGGCGCAACCCTTGAGCACACGCGAGCTACAGGAAGAATCCTCCCCAATCGAGGCACAGCCTGACAAGTATACACGCAGCCGGGCGTTTAGCTCCATCTCCACAATCCCACCATGCAAGGGATGGCTGCTCGAGCAAGCAAACGACGATGCCGGGCGATTACGCCTCAGCTCGAAGCGTATACGGACGAGCATTTCTGAGCGAGAAGGCCACCGTTGACCCGTTATGAATAATCGAGCTTGCCTGAGGAGAGAGCACTCCTGTGACACCTCCGGCTAAAAGCGCTGAGTTTAAGGCAATGACCTGAACAAATGAGGCATCCATGCGGCGAGTAAGCTCAGAAGAGAGCTTTCTCAGGCGCACGAGAGACTCCAGATCTCCCCCGGTAAGCGTAATATCGGCAACCTCTTTGGCAATAGCCGTACCCGACCCCATCGCGATGCCAACGTGGGCGGCTGAAAGCGCGGGGGAATCGTTAATACCATCGCCCACCATGATGACGCGGCGTCCCGCTGCGCACAGCCGCTCAACAATCTCGTGCTTATCCTCGGGCATGAGATCTGCCCGGCAGTCATCAATACCAACCGCCGCTGCGACGCGCGCGGCCGCCTGCTCACTATCCCCGGTGAGCATAACAATGTGCTCGATGCCAGCATCTCTCAGCTCACGCAGAGCCTGGGCAGCACCTGCCTTAATCGGGTCATCAATACCAATGGCACCGCAGAGCTCACCATCAACTGCAAGGTACAGTACCGAAAGGCCGTGCAAATCTCGAGCAATAGCCGTGCGTGCCTCTTGAGGGATCACGACCGCTTCGTCTTCGATAACAAAGTGCTCAGACCCAATAACGGCGCGCTTACCATCGAGCGAGCTCGCAATGCCGTGTGCGACCAGGTATTCCACCTCAGCATGGCGCTCCCGGTGCTTTAAGCCTGCACGAGCAGCAGCATTCACAACTGCACGAGCTGCAGGATGAGGGAAGTGCTCCTCAAGACAGGCGGCAAAGCGCAAAACCTCTGTGCGCGTCCAACCGCCAAACGCTAAGACCTCAACCACCTTTGGTGTGGCCTCCGTTAAGGTACCGGTCTTATCAAATACAATGGTATCCGCCGTAGCCATCGCCTCAAAATGCTTAGATCCCTTAACCGTAAAGCCCTCGCGCGCACTCTGACTCATAGCTGAAAGCACCGAAATTCCACCCACAAGCTTGAGGGCACATGAGTAGTCAACCATCAGTGCTGCCGACGTACGCTCAAGTGAGCGGGTCGTCAGCGCTACAACGCCTGCCAACAAAAAGTTCCATGGAACAATCTGGTCTGCCAAGCTTTCGCGGCGCAGCAGCGCCTCGGCCTTTAGCGCTTCAGATCGCTCAACGAGATTCACAATCGAGCGCACCTTCGTATCAGCTGCGGCCGAACGCACGCGCACATAGGCCTCGCCATCCTCAACGGCTGTGCCAGCAAACACATCATCGCCAACACTTCGCTCAACCGCCAGCGGCTCGCCGGTGAGCGATGCCTGGTTCACCATGGCAAGACCGCGCTCAATCACCCCGTCAACCGGAACGGGCATGCCGGTGCGCACGACAATCAAATCACCCGGGACCAAATCTTTGGCAGCAACACGCTCTTCTGCTGCACCTCTCAAATCAGGGTCTCCGACAGGGATACGCGTGGCGTAATCTGGAATATCAAGCAGCGAGTAGATGAGCTCATGTTCTGAAGTTGCCCGTGCATAGTCTTCAAGCAACTCACCTAAGCCTAACAACAACATGGTGCTACCAGCAGTTGCAGGATCTCCCTTGATGAATGAAATACCAATCGCTGCTGCGTCCAAAACCGGCACATCGAGCCTGCCGGCAACAAGTGATCGCAGAGCCTCTGCCACATACGCTCGATAGTTCCAAAGCGCAAAAAGGACTCCCAGAGGCGCGGGCAAAAACCATCGGCGTGCCACATAGCCACCAACTAAATTGGCAATATCAATCATGAGATTATTCGTACGCGGGGCAAGAGCAACCGAAAAGTCTGCACGAGCTGCCTCAATGGATGCAGCATCCACCGCTGCGATGCATGCAAGCACGCACTCGCGATCAGCGAAGGCCTGTTCAGACCGATAGCAAACCGCAAGTGAGGCAGTGCGCGGATACACCTGCACCTGCTCAATGAGCGGATCTGCCATAAGCACACGCTCAAGCGCATCGATATCGCCCTCCGGTACCGAACCGGCAAGCTTGACGCGAATGCGCCCTGGAACCTCATGAATGATGGAGTAAAACACGGGAACCCCCGTCTAAACAACAACCGCGACACCACACGGGCGGTGTCGCGGCTATAGGTGAGCACAGATCTACACAGTACTTCAGGCGACGGAAGGGTGTGCCTACTCGGCCTTGCCACCATCGACAACCGAAATAGCTTCTTCCTCAGCAGCGAGATACCCTGCCTCTGCCACTACATCATCAAGCTCAGCCTTGGCTTGCTCAACAATCTTTTCGTACTGCTTCTTGGCACGCATGCCAGATACAACGGCCTTTACCGCAAGCTCCTTGGCTGCATCGGTCTTGAGTGCCTGAGCACCAAGGGTTCCCAGCAACACACCAACACCCACGAGGGAAAGATGTACCTTGGTGAATGGATTCATGATCGCGCCTTTCTCGAAGGGCTCGCGCCCGTTTGTATCCCTATTCGAACATACCTCTTCTCACCGGAATGCTACGGGCGACCCAACATTTTTAGCACACCCTGCACAAAATCCTCAGTTCACACAAACGAATACAGCGACCCTTAGAGTGTCCAGGTTGCACTTTCGCGCTGCAGCTCAACCATACGAGCAAAGAGCCCGCCTTGCGCGCGCAGCTCGCAGGGACTCCCCTCTTCAAGCACGCGACCGCCATCAAGTACCACCACATGATCAGCATCGGCCACCGTGCGCATGCGATGTGCAATAACAATCACCGTCTTGTTTGCGAGCAAGCACGATAACGCCTCTTGTACCTTAGTCTCACTCTCAACGTCCAAGCTGGCAGTCGCCTCATCCAAAAGCACAATGGGGGCATCTTTGAGCAAGGCTCGAGCGATTGAGATACGCTGACGCTCACCTCCTGAGAGCTTCGATCCATTCTCACCAATGAAGGTGTCATATCCTTCGGGCAAGCGCTCAACAAACTCATCGCAGTTGGCTGCAGCTGCTGCAGCTCGCACCTCTTCATCAGTTGCATCGCGTCTGCCCAGGCGAATATTGCCCATCACGGTATCGTCAAAGAGCACAACGTCTTGGAAGACCACGGCATAGTGGCCAAGCAAAACCTCTGGATCTACCTGAGCGATATCTACACCGCCCACAAGCACTCGACCGTCCTCGGGATCCCAGAAACGCGCCGCTAAGCGAGCGCACGTTGACTTACCTGAACCAGAAGGTCCAACAAGCGCAGTAACCTCACCTTCTTTTGCAGTAAAGGAAATATCTTTGAGCACCTGCTGGCCAGCTGCCGCCACAGATGCACCGGCGGGCTCCAGCTGAGTGCTCCGCTCAAGCATCTGGCTATCGGCAATTCCAGACCCAGTTTCGCCATAGGAGAAAGAAACATGCTCAAAGCACACATCATGGTTTTGAGGAGTGAAGCTCAAAGCTCCACCTGCCAGCGGCTCCTCTTGAATTGCCAGCATACGCGCAGCAGAGCTTCGTGATGCAAAGAGCTCAGTAATAAGCATGAGACACTGATCAAAGGGGGCATAGATACGAGAAACCACGAGCAGAAATCCAAAGAGCACCATGAAATCAATCTTGCCCTCTGCGATGAGGCTCAAGGCTACCAGAATGGTTGTCGGAAGACTTAGGCGCAGAATAATCATGGCCGATGTCACCACAATGCCGCTGATCACCTCAAGTGCAAAGCCTTCACGCTCGGAAGTGTCAATGGTTTGAGACAGAGCCTTCATATACCGAGCGCCCTGGTTTGTTGCTCGAATTTCACGTATGCAATCAATTGTCTCTTGAATCTCTTCAGCAGCTGCCACCTTCATTGCCCGTGCACGATTTTGAGCGGGTGCCAAGAGCTTGCGCAGGCCAAATAAGATGCCAAGTGCGATTGGAATACTCCACAAGGCCGCAACCATGAGCTCGAAGTTATAAAACGCAAGCCCTACCGCTACGACCGCACTTGCAATGAGGGCACCAAAGAGCTGACCGAGTACATGGCTATACGCATGCTCCATAATGGCAACATCGCCCATAATCGTCTCGGTAAGATCTGCCAAATCGCGATGGCCAAAAAACGACAAGGGGAGCTTACGCAGGCGCTCAGCCAGATGAATGCGTTGCGCGCCCGACTCTTCATAGACCACGCCATAGGTATAGGTATAGGCAAAAAGCTGAGCAACAAACAGAGCAAGCGCAAACACGACGAGCGCGATCAAGAATTGAGTCGGAGCAGGGAGACTCTCCCCTTGTGTCAGGTGGGCAATAAAGCCTTGCATAAGCAGGTATACCAGTGACATGCCCGCCATAATGACCAAATTGGTGATGGTCGTCGTCAGTGTTCCCATCATGACATTTTTCACGCCATGATCCGTCATGGCATAGGTCTTTTTCAGATGTGCGCCAATCATCTACGCTACACCTCCTGCAGGTTGTACGGGCTGCGTAGTTGCTTGCTTTGAGCTACGGGCAATTCTCCAGGTAGCCGCACGCTCGTAATCAGCCCACATCCGGGCATAGAGACCATCTTGAGCAAGCAGTTCATGGTGTGAGCCCGACTCTCGCACGCGACCCTGATCAATGACAATAATCTTGTCTGCTCGAACCACCGTAGAGAGGCGATGTGCAATCATGAGCACGGTACGACCAGCCGCCAACTTGCTCATAGCCTCTTGAATTAAGAGTTCATTTTCTGGATCGGCAAAGGCAGTTGCCTCATCAAGCACCACGATAGGTGCATCTTTTAGGATGGCACGAGCCAGCAACACACGCTGAATCTCACCACCAGATAAATGAGCTCCCCCTGCTCCCAGCGGTGTATCAAGGCCATCGGGCAACTTCGCTACGATATCCTCACAGCGCGCCGCTGACAAAGCCTGAACAACCTCTTCGCGAGTTGCTCCCGGTTTTGCTGCGCGCACGTTCTCAAGCAAGCTCGTGCGAAATAGTCGATTACCTTGAAAGACAAAGGCCACGCTATCCATAAGCTGTGACTGGTCGAGATTGCGCACATCCGCACCTCCAACCAATACCCTGCCTTCGTCGGGATCCCAAAATCTTGGAACTAGGCTCGCGCAGGTTGTTTTTCCTCCACCAGAAGGCCCTACGAGCGCCACGGTTGAGGCGGGCTCGATCTCAAAGCTCAAATCGCTCAAGGCAGGATTGGTAGCGCCTTCGTAGGTATAGCTCACATGGTCAAAAACGATGCCATTGTCTTGCATGGTCTCTGTATGAGCTGCCTGCGACAATACAGGAGCATGCACAACCGCCGAGACGCGCTCCAAAGAAACCCCAGCCATCTGCGTCATTTTGCCTAAGAACATGAGGCGCAGCATGCTTGTTGGAATGATGGCAGAAAAGACTGCATAAAATGTCAGGTTCGCAAGAAAGAGACCGAGGTCTTGTTCATCCGGAGCGAGGAACAAAACTGTCGGGATCAAAAAGATCACAACACCATTAATTGCCGTCACTGCCACCGATTGAGGAACGCGGCAATAGTCCACGGCATACTCACGCGCTATCTCAGAATACGCATTGATCGATTCATGAAAGACGCGGAAGGAAAAGACCGTTTGCTGAAACACTTTGAGCACCGGGATGCCACGAACATACTCGGTACCGGTTTTGTTCATAGCAACCAGGCTATCTTCATAGCGCTGCATGAATGCTGCGCCCGTGCCGCCCATCATCATCGAGATGCCAATCAGTGAAATGACGATACTCACGAAGCAAGCAAGGCCAAGCCGCCAATCAAAGATGGCAAAGGTCACAAACATGCCCAAAATGAGTGTGATCGAACCCGCTGCATCGGGCAGATTGTGCGCCAGAAGCGTCTCGGTTTCTCCGGCACATCCATCAATCGTGCGGCGAAGCGCTCCTGAAGCATGTGATTCAAAATAACCCAGCGGCACCTCTAAGAGATGCTCGGCAGATCGCCGTCGCATATTCGAAGCCGTTTTAAAGGCTGCAAGATGCGTACATAGAAGAGCAATGAGGTAGACGATGAGCGAGGCTGCAGAAAAGAGTAATGCGAGCCAGCCATACTGCGTACACCCAGCAGCCATCTCCCACTGCGGTGCAACTGCAAGCAGCTCTTTTGCCACAAACCAGATACAGATATATGGCCCCATGCCTAACAGCATCGAGATGGCAGAAAGAGCGCACCCCAGATAGGCGAAGGGTCGTCGCTCTCCTGCATAATCAAGAAGCTGGGAAATGGAACCGCGCTCCTTTTTCCCTTTCATACAATCCCCTTTCGATCATCCGTACGAACAGCTTGCGGACGCGGACGCATGCAAGGTTCCGCGCACAAACTCATCCCTTCTTTGCCACCCTATCCGCTTGTAAGTAACTCGTGTCGAACTTATCATGGTGAGTACAGAGTCTTGGTTTCAACACGCAAGATCGGTACGCCCCCGCAGTATCTCTGGACGAATCCGAAGGTCTTGACCGAAGAGCATTAAGGAGGCGGGAATGAGAGACGTATCCAACACGCAACTTATCTATCTGCCTCAGTTTGAGCAGCTCGGTCGTAATATCACCTCGACTCATACTGTGCACCAATGTGAAATGGATCCCGCCATTGGACTCGGGCGGGCGCAAGCGGTGCTGGCGGGACCATACTGCTGTATTACCGAACATAGCTTTACACCGCTTCACGACCTTGAGCTCACAGAGCTCATTCCGGAACCGTATGTGTGTATTTGTGAGTCAAGTGAAGCGTCCCTTACTGCCCTCGATGGTTTTCACATCTCAACGCATGAGTTTTCACACCGAGCCGAGGCGAGTCAGAATCGAACAACCTACGCATTTCAACAAACGGAAATCGGATCCCAGCGCGGCCCCTTACAGGCTGGCAAATTCTATTGCTCCCGCAGCATTGTTATTACGCAATCATTTTTTGAGAACCTACACGAAACTATGGCGAAGAATTTGATGAGATATTTGACGCGTTTCAGCACGGTAGGTGGGGAGAAGAGGGTGAGCGTGCCATACGTAATGCCCTCGTAAGCAGCACAGCTTCTATGCTTTCCAAACCAGGAGCCGGTCTTCGCGCTGAAGGCATCGTGAACGCCCTCATAGCCGACCTCACAGAGGCTCTTCATGCAACAAAAACAGCTCAGGAGCATCTTGGGGATTCAGACCAAAAACGATTGATAGCAGAAGCAATTCAGTTGGTAGATCGCCTCATAGACAAGGGGGAGATCGTATCTATCGCAAGACTTGCCACCATGCTCTATGTCAGCAGAACACGGCTGTGCGCGATCTTTAGTGAAGAGATGGGCGTAGGCCTTGGAGCCTATATGCGCAAGCAACGCCTTGAGCGAGGCTCTGAGCTGCTCCTCGATATGAATCTGAGAATAGTCGATATTGCAGCGAGCCTCGGGTACCCAAGTCCCACCGCCTTTACCCAAGCCTTCACACAGATGTTTGGCCTCTCCCCAACCGCCTGGAGAAGGCAACACGCGTAAGCATCTGGGCAAGCGGTTGAAGCGTTACCTAAGGGCTAAAGTAAAAGCGGCCACGGACCAGATGCCGTGACCGCTCCTGTAATCGTTCTACCCGCGTAACCGCAAAGCAGATACACGTTGAGCAGAAAGGGATGCGTTCACTTCCCGCTCAAAAGCAAGAAGCGCAAGGCTCCCGGACAATCATGTTCAAAGCAATACGAAGCCGAGAAAGCCCTGCGCTTACAAACTACCTAAGACGCAGTTTTAGAGCTTGATCTCAATATCCACGCCAGCAGGAAGATCAAGACGCATGAGCGAATCAACCGTACCAGAGGTGGGATCGAGAATGTCGATCAGGCGCTTGTGCGTGCGCATCTCAAACTGCTCACGCGAGTCCTTGTTCATATGCGGTGAGCGGATAACCGTATAGAGGTTGCGCTCGGTGGGCAGCGGAATGGGACCAGAGACGCGGGCACCGGTTTTCTGGGCGGTCTCGACGATAAGCTTAGCGGACTGATCAACGACCTCGTGATCGTAGCCCTTCAGGCGAATGCGAATCTTTTGGCTAGACAACTTCTACCTCCATGAAGAAGAGACGTGGCATGTATCAGAGGCTCTAAGCGTTACCGCCGGCCTTGCTGGTAACCTCTTCGGTCACCGACTTCGGCGCGGGCTCATACGCATCAAACTGCATGGTGTAAGATGCGCGACCCTGCGTCTGCGAGCGAAGGTCGGTTGCGTAGCCGAACATCTCGCCCAGGGGCACCTTGGCACGAATGACCTTGTTGCCGGAGCGGTCATCCATACCCTCAATCTTGCCGCGACGCCCTGAGAGGTTGCCCATCACGTCGCCCATGTACTGCTCAGGCGTTTCAACCTCGACAGCCATAACCGGCTCAAGCAGAATAGGATCGGACTTCTTCAGTGCGTCCTTAATGGCCATAGAGCCAGCGATCTTGAAGGCTGCCTCTGAGGAGTCAACCTCGTGGTAGGAGCCGTCGTACAGCGTCACCTTGACGTCGATCACCGGATAGCCAGCGATAACGCCGGAGTTGAGCGCCTCTTGAATGCCCTTATCGATCGAGGGGATGTACTCCTTGGGAACCACACCACCCACGATGCCGTTGACAAACTCGTAGCCAAAGCCCTCTTCCATCTTCTCGAGCTTGATGACCGCATGACCATACTGGCCGCGACCACCAGACTGGCGCACGAACTTGCCCTCAGCCTTCTCGACATCGTGGCCCGGGGCCTCACGATAGGCAACCTGGGGTTTACCAACGTTGGCGTCAACCTTAAACTCGCGCAGGAGACGGTCAACAATGATCTCGAGGTGCAGCTCACCCATGCCAGCGATGATGGTCTGGCCGGTCTCATGGTTGGTGGACACCTGGAAGGTGGGATCCTCCTCGGCGAGCTTGGTGAGCGCGAGGCTCATCTTGTCCTGCTCGGCCTTGGTCTTGGGCTCAATGGCAATGTCGATAACCGGATCAGGGAAGTCCATGGACTCCAGAATGATCTCTTCGCCCTCAGCGCAAAGGGTATCGCCCGTGGTGGTGTTCTTGAAACCAACGGCTGCCAAGATGTCGCCCGTCTCGCAGGTATCCTGGTCAATACGCTCGCTTGCGTTCATCTCAAGAATTCGACCCAAGCGCTCACGCTGACCCGTCGTGGCGTTTACCACATAAGAACCAGCCTCTGCCTTGCCCGAATAGACACGGAAGAAGGTGAGCTTACCGACGAAGGGATCCGTAGAAACCTTGAATGCCAGCGCAGAGAACGGCTCGTCGTTGGACGGCTCGCGCTGAGCAGGCTCGCCGGTCTTGGGATCGGTACCCTCAATGGCGGTCACGTCAAGCGGGCTTGGAAGGTAGTCAACAACGGCGTCGAGCAGCTCCTGAACACCCTTGTTCTTGTAGGCAGAACCTACAAGCACTGGGTTCAGCTCGTTTGCCAAAACACCCTTGCGAATCGCTGCCTTCAAGACGTCCTCAGTGACCTCTTCGTCCTCGAGAACCATCATCATGAGCTCATCGTCAAACTCAGCAGCAGCGTCGAGCAGCTCGGCACGCTTCTCTTCAACGATCTCGGCAAACTCGGCCGGAATCTCATCCATACGCTCGGGGTAGGTCATGCCCTTGTCGTCTGCCTTGAAGTCCCATGCCTCCATGGTGACCAAGTCAACAATGCCCCAGAAGTTATCCTCAGCACCCATGGGCACCTGGATAGCAACTGCCTTGGCGTTCAGACGCTCCTTCATGGTATCGATCGCATGGAAGAAGTCTGCGCCTACGCGGTCAAACTTATTGATGAAGGCAATGCGAGGTACGCCAAAGTTGCGCGCCTGACGCCAGACCGTCTCAGACTGAGGCTGCACGCCAGCAACGGCATCAAAGACTGCCACAGCACCGTCGAGGACGCGCAAGGAACGCTCAACCTCGGCCGTAAAGTCTACGTGACCCGGGGTATCGATGATCTGGATGCGGTACGAACGATTGTCCTTATTCCAGAAGCAGGTGGTAGCAGCGGACTGAATGGTAACGCCGCGCTCCTGCTCCTGCACCATGAAGTCCATGGTGGCGGCACCCTCGTGCACCTCACCGATCTTGTGCGTCTTACCTGTGTAGTACAGGATACGCTCGGTTGTGGTGGTTTTACCGGCATCGATGTGAGCCATAATGCCGATATTGCGAGTGTCCTTCAAATTGTACTTGCTTTTGGCCATGGTGTGATCCTTCCTGGCTTACCAGCGGTAGTGCGAGAAGGCGCGGTTAGCCTCGGCCATTTTGAAGACATCCTCGCGCTTCTTAACAGAAGCACCAACGCCATTGGAGGCGTCGAGGATCTCATTGGCCAGACGCTCGGCCATCGTGTTCTCCTTGCGAGAACGGCTGTAGGTAACGATCCAGCGGAGAGCCAGCTGGGTGGCGCGATGCGAGTTAACCTCCATCGGCACCTGATAGGTGGCACCACCAACACGCTTGGGCTTAACCTCAAGGGTGGGGCGGACGTTGTCCATAGCCTTCTTGAAGACGGCTAAGGCATCGCCCTCGGACTTGGCAGCAACGATGTCAAACGCACCGTAGACCACGCGCTCAGCAGTGGCCTTCTTGCCGTCAAGCAGGATCTTGTTAATGAGTTGAGTCACGAGGCGGTTGTTGTAGACGGAGTCCGGCTGGACCTCGCGACGATTTGCTGATGCACGACGCGGCATGGAATATCTCCTCTATATAACAGGTGTGCGGTTTATCTGCCTAATTACTTAGGGCGCTTTACACCGTAGCGGGAACGAGCCTGCATGCGGTTGTTAACCGGAGCGCAGTCATACGCACCACGAACGATCTTGTAGCGCACACCAGGAAGGTCGCGCACACGGCCACCACGTACGAGCACAATGGAGTGCTCCTGCAGGTTGTGACCCTCACCGGGGATGTAAGCGGTAACCTCAATGCCATTTACGAGGCGCACACGGGCAACCTTGCGCAGAGCCGAGTTCGGCTTCTTGGGAGAGGTGGTGAACACACGGGTGCACACGCCGCGCTTCTGAGAGTTGTGCTGCAGTGCCGCGTTCTTGGACTTTTTAGCGGACGACTTGCGGCCCTGACGGACGAGCTGGTTAATAGTAGGCAAAGCGTTCTCCTTTTCGATTTGCTCCAGCCTGATACTTGTGTGCAACGGCCTGATAGGAGAACGTCAGCATCCGTCCTCGGATCATGCGGTTTGCAACTGTACGCCCGCGAGCCTGCGGTGTCAACAGACCACGCACCCGGGCGTATCCTATATTTTATGCGATAGCACGGAATTTCCATAATGAGGACGGCGAATAAGGACGAACCGAAGGCACCATGAGATAGTACCGGTGCTGACAACGCGACGGCAAAAGCACGGTGGATCCTCAATGGCATCCCGTCGTCCAATCCCCATCCCTGGCAAAAAAAGGCAGTAAGCAGCCTACAGACGGAGAGAACCCCTTCACCGTGACTCCGAAGATCAGCAAAGGGGCTCTCTATCCCACCTACGTAGACGGTTCAGTTAACGAGATCAGTTGCGGCGGTGTACCCGTCGCAGAAACGACGCAGCCCCGATCACAAGGGCACCGGCAACCGCCGCGAACGCGACTGCCACACGGGCACTGTCCCCCGTACGCGGCAGCATGCATTCGCGCGTGCAGCTCGTGTCTTCACTCCGCTTCCGCAAGTCCTCGGTTTCGAACCCTTGGCGGTGCTGCGGCCGGGGTTTCAGACTCGCAACAGCGTCTTTGATGGCAGCAGCCATCTTATCAAGTTCAGTCTGGTGCGTGATATCCAGGTCGCGAACAACAGCTGCACGAGCACGCTCAAGGGCAGCCACCCCAGATGCCTCGTAGCGAGTAAGATCAGCCGGTACCTTGGCCAAGGCAGCATCCACAGCAGCATAGTCAGCTGGCTTCACCTTGAGGTTCGCAACAGCGTCTTTGATGGCAGCGGCCATCGCATCCACCTTTGCCTGCTCCGAGGCGCGAAGATTGCGCACGACGGTGGCCTGGGCGTCCTTGAGTGCCTGGACGCTGGCGTCGGTGTAGACCCCGAGCTCGGCAGGCACGGTTGCCAAAGCGGCGTCCACGGCCATGTAGTCTGCCGGTCGAGGCATCACCTGGGCATAGGCATCAGAGAATGTGTCCATGAGCTTAAAGGTCGCACCTTGATCATACACAGCAGCTGACTCATCACACCATACGCATTGCATGCTGCTAATTGATGCAACACTGCCTTGCGCACCCGGAACATCTGTAAAGGCTCGCTTGGCCGGATTGGCGAGCGCCTTGTCATAGCCGTATCCACCTGTAGTGCGTCCAAGTACCCAATACCAAGCATCATTGGTGTTCAAGATGGCGTGCCCCTGAGCGGCAATGAAATTGGGCTTTGCAACAAAAAAGCCCCACCAGCCATTCGTCCAATACGAAACAATGAGCTCCGGTCTAAACGTGCCATATCGGTGCGCTCATCGTAATACACACCATCGTTGAAGCACATCGGCTTCATGCCAGCTTTCAAATGATGCCTGATAGATCATTTGCATAGCGTACGAAGTGGGAGTACTTACCATTGCGCTGAATAGCACTCCAGCCTGGATCGCGGAAAACATCGTTCGCGTATCCACCTGCTCCAAAATTAAAGATCTCAGAGGCTCCAGAAGCACCAAAATAGGTTGCGTATTTCTGAATTAATGCCTTTGTAAAACTGAGGGCCTCAGCATTATCCAAATCCACGGTACGCACTGACGTCTTATTTCGATCTGAAAACGCAGGGTTTTGAATGCCCAGCTCTTTCATGGCAACGAGCAGAGCGTCCATATGCCCCGGACTATTTATGAGGGGAGTAACATGGAGGCCTCGCTTGATTGCCCGAGCAAGCACGCGATCCATCTCAGCTTGAGTGAGCACATTGTCATTTGGATCATCATAGTAGCTTTTATTACCTGCTTGAATTGCCGCCTTCACCGCATCGCTCGTCCACGACCTACCTCCCTCAAGGCTCACCGTCATATCATCAAGCACAAAACGAAGGCCATCATTTCCCAAGATAAGCTGAATATCGGTATATCCGCGATCAGCCGCATGATCAATGATTTCAAACAACTGATCTGCCGAGAAAAACTTGCGGCCTGCATCAATAGAAAAGACGCTTTTTGGTTGCACCTCTGCTGCTCGAGCAGATGGTACACCCAGACAAAAGCAGGCAAGTAAGGCGATCATCCATGTGATTGCAAATGCATAGCGCGATCGAAGCAAGCTACATGTCATACAAGAACCTTCAACTCAATATATTAACCGGACTGCTCGATGATAAATGTTTGGGAGATTCCTAACACGCGCAAGGGCTATCGATCGGGAAACGGTCATTTGGAGCCGCTTGACGGCATGGTTCACGTAAAAATGAAACAAGGCGGATTGCGCCAACAGCACAAGAGAGTGAAACGAGCTAGATGGATGGATGCCGCCTACCCTGGCGGAACTCGCAAGGTAGGTCGAAGTCACATACCCGGTTAAAACTCACAAGGTGGGTCGCACGAGGGGGATTGATGCCGCAAATCTCTTTCTCGCTGATTCTCTAAACAGGGCAGGCATGCATTTTGGTGTCGTTGCGACCATTTTTGCCCGCACTTAGCGTCAAATCGTTGCCTCGAGGGCAATAAATGTACTAACAGTAACCCCCTACTCCCTTGCATAACTCATTTTTACTCGGACTGAAGGCAGTGTTACAAATGTTGGTGTAGACATCCAAAGGCGGGCTGAGAGCAAAGCTAACTCCGCAGCGCATAACTCAATCGTGTATTCATTGTTGGGGGTAGAGGGCAGAGAGCAAAGCAAAACCCCGTAGCGCCTACGCACTACGGGGTTTATCACAGCAATAAAGCATGAAGTTGAGCAGGTGCAAAACTGCCTCAGTGCAAAGCGAGCACGCGAGATACGAAAACTCACAGAGCCGGTCGCCCAACATCTAAGAGTGTCGTATACAGCACGAGCTACTCGGCAGACTCCTCAGCAGACTCAGCTGCGGGAGCCTCAACCTCGGAAGCTTCAGTCTCAGCAACCTCAGCCTCAGCGGCCTCCGCAGAAGTCTCGGACTCCGTAACGGATTTTACCTCGGGGGCCTCCTCGACCTCAAGAGCCTTCCTCGGGGCGTCAACCTTCTTTACAGAAGTAGCCTTCTTAACCTTCTTCTGTACCGGCTCGGTCACAAGCTCGATGATAACCATCTCAGCGTTATCGCCCTTGCGCGTTCCTAAGCGCATGATGCGGGTATAGCCACCATTGCGGTCTGCCCACATACCCTGAGCAGCCTTATCAAAGATCTCAGCAACGAGATGCTTATCGCCCAGGCGAGCAATGGCAAGACGACGAGAATGCAGGTCGCCCTTCTTTGCCCAGGTGATAATCGGCTCAGCAAAACCGCGCAATGCCTTTGCACGCGTGACGGTCGTCTTAATGCGATCGTTCTCAAAGAGAGCCTTAGCAAGACCCCTCTTAATGGCCTTGGTGTGCGCGGAGGACACCCCGAGCTTCAGGCCTTTCTTCTTGTTATGACGCATGGTCTATCTCCTCTAGAACACGAATCTAGGCCTTAAGCCCAAGACCCATGGATTCAAGCTTGTCCTTGACTTCCTCGATCGACTTCACCCCGAAGTTGCGGATGTTGAGCAGATCGTTCTCAGAGAACTCCACCAACTGACGCACAGAGTGGATGCTTGCGCGCTTTAAGCAGTTATAGGAGCGAACCGAGAGATCAAGATCCTCAATCTGCTTATCGAGCTCAGCGTTATCGCTCGTCTGCTCGGGAGCAAAAATTGAGACCTCTTCCTCTTCCTCAGGATCGTCGGCGAGGTTCATGAAAGCAGCCATGTGCTGGTTCACAATATTGGCAGCCTGAACAACAGCCTCACGAGGAGTCACAGCGCCATTCGTTTCAATCTCAAGGACCAGACGGTCATAGTCCGTATGCTGGCCCACGCGAGTTGCCTCAACGAGCTTGGCGCAACGATGCACCGGCGAGTAGAGGGAGTCAACGTGGATGAGCCCGATAGGATCGCTGTCATGCTTGTTAGCCTCAGCCGAGACATAACCGCGACCATAGCCGATACGCATGCTCATCGTAAGATGGCCACCCTCGGTGAGGGTAGCAATATGCTGCTCGGGATTGACGAGCTCAAACTCTGCGGGAATAAAGAAGTCCGCGCCGGTAACCTCACAAGGACCATCAACCGAGATGGTTGCGGTAGCCTCATTGGCAGTACCGAGCGAACGGAACACCAGACCCTTAACGTTCAGGACGATATCGGTAACATCCTCGACCATATTATCGATGGCCATGAACTCGTGCTGCGCACCATCAATCTGGATGGCCTCAACTGCTGCACCCTCAAGAGAGCTCAGCAGGACGCGGCGCAATGAGTTACCCAGCGTATCGCCGTAGCCGCGCTCAAGCGGCTCGACGGAGACACGAGAGCAGGTGTCATTGATCTCCTCGACCTGGACCTGGGGCCTAATGAATTCTGACATGTATTACCTCCAGCCTCAGCAGTCCGGGATAGACTACTTAGAGTAGAGCTCGACGATGAGCTGCTCCTTGATGTCACCGCTAATCTGCTCACGCGTTGGGAGCGAGATAACGTTACCGGAGAGCTTCTCGATATCGACCTCAAGCCAACCGGGCACCTCAAAGCGCTCAGAGGAGATGAGAGCCTCCTTGATGGGCAAAAGGTCGCGGAACTTCTCGCCTACAGCGATGACGTCTCCGGCGCGCACCTGGTAAGAGGGAATATCTACACGCTTGCCGTTCACGGTGAAGTGACCGTGACGTACAGACTGACGTGCCTCCTTGCGGGTGCGGGCAAAGCCGAGGCGGAATACAACGTTATCCAGACGGCTCTCCAAAATGGTGAGCAAATTCTCACCCGTAATGCCCTTCATCTTACGGGCACGCAGGAAGTAGCCATGGAACTGCTTCTCTAATACGCCGTAGATGAACTTGACCTTCTGCTTCTCGCGAAGCTGCAGGCCGTACTCAGATTCCTTACGGCGGCGGCGAGGCTGGCGGATAGATTCCTTTTTGCTGCTATACCCAAGCTCTGCGGGATCGATCCCGAGCTGGCGGCAGCGCTTAAGAACAGGAGTCCTGTCGATTGCCATTGTTTCGATCCTTTCAGTTACACGCGGCGACGCTTCTTGGGGCGGCAGCCGTTGTGCGGGATGGGAGTTTTGTCCTGGATGCTTGCAACCTCAAGACCAGCAGCCTGGAGGGAGCGGATGGCCGTCTCGCGACCCGAACCAGGGCCTTTCACGAAAACGGAAACCTTGTGCATGCCATGCTCCATCGCAATCTTGGCACAGGCCTCAGCAGCCATCTGCGCAGCGAAGGGGGTGGACTTACGCGATCCCTTAAAACCAACGGTACCGGCAGACTTCCATGCCAAGACGTTGCCACGGGCATCGGTGATCGAAACGATCGTGTTGTTAAAGGTGGACCGAATATGAGCCTGACCCACAGAAATGTTCTTGCGATCCGCGCGCTTCAGTCGGCTGGCGCGGACGTTCTTCTTAGCAGTAGCCATCGAGCGCTCTCCTTATTTCTTCTTCTTGGCACCGATCTGGCGCTTCGGACCTTTGCGGGTACGAGCGTTGGTATGCGTGCGCTGACCGCGAACAGGAAGACCCTTGCGGTGACGCAGGCCACGATTGCAGCCGATGTCCATAAGGCGCTTGACGTTTTGATTGCGCTCGCGGCGCAGATCGCCCTCGACCATAATCTCGTTGCGGTCGATGCTGGCGCGGATGGCATTTACCTCGTCCTCGGTGAGATCCTTCACACGAGTATCAGGATTAATACCGGCCTCTTCACAAATCTTGGAGGCGGTAGTGCGGCCGATGCCGTAGATGTAGGTCAGACCAATCTCAACGCGCTTCTCACGCGGAAGGTCGACACCATTGATACGGGCCAACGTGGATCTCCTCTCTTAGCCCTGGCGCTGCTTATGGCGCGGGTTCTCACAAATTACAAGAACCTTGCCATGACGCCGGATGATCTTGCACTTGTCGCACATCTTTTTGACAGAAGGACGTACCTTCATCGCTCTTCCTCTCGATAGTGCTCAAACGACAATGGAATGAATATCTACTCGCCCAGCCGCAGGCGTGAATACCCGTACGAGTATATGCATGCAAATACGACCGAAGGGATGAGCGGTCCCCGCAGTCGACGTGCATACTAAAAAGCTGACGCTTACTTATAGCGATAGGTGATGCGCCCACGGGTAAGATCGTAGGGCGAAAGCTCCACTACAACCTTATCTCCGGGGAGGATGCGGATATAGTTCATACGAATCTTGCCCGAAATGGAGCAGAGTACCGTATGACCGTTCTCGAGTTCTACGCGAAACATAGCGTTGGGCAGCGGCTCAGTTACCGTACCCTCGAGCTCGATAGCATCTTCCTTCTTCACAGGCAATCATCTTTCTCTTGATGAAACGACAGCATCGCGGAATGATACCTCATCGACCCGGTTGGAGCAAATCGCCCCCGAGCCTCCATATCTGCTGCGCATGCGCACCCGATACAAGGCGAGGTATCAACAATGGGAAAGGCCAATCCAGCTACTGCGCATGTGCGCCTCACCCAACCTCATGCAATCAAACACTGAGCGGTCATCCCAAAGCTACAGGACAGACACCCTCTGAAGCGGCACCCGTTACAGGACGCCACCTTCCATAGAACACCATGAACCTTGGTCATCTGCGGTGAGGATGACCGGCCCGTCGGCAGTAATGGCGACGGTGTTCTCATAGTGAGCAGCAGCCTTGCCATCGCGCGTACGAACAACCCAACCATCAGAGCCAACAAGGGTGCGCGGACTGGCAAGCGTAATCATAGGCTCGATAGCGATAACCATGCCAACCTCGAGCTTAACACCCCGACCCGGCTTGCCATAGTTGGGAACATTGGGATCCTCGTGCATGGCTCGGCCAATTCCGTGGCCAACATAGTCTCGAAGCACACCGTACCCATGGCTTTCAGCAAGACTTTGAACAGCATGCCCAATATCTCCGATCCGGTTTCCCGGCAGAGCCTGCGCAATACCAGCCTTTAAGCAATCACGCGTTACCTCACAAAGTGCACGACGCTCCGCCGAAGGCCTGCCACAATAAAACGTCCAAGCGTTATCCCCTACCCAGCCATCCACAATGGCACCGGTATCGATTGATATGATGTCTCCATCGCGCAAAATGGTCTCTGGGTTGGGAATGCCGTGCACAACCTCATCGTTTACTGAGGCGCAAACCGTACCCGGAAAGCCTCCGTAGCCCTTAAAGGCAGGAATTCCCCCATGGCGGCGAATGATCTGCTCAGCCAGCTGATCGAGCTCAAAGGTAGAAACGCCCGGGCGCACCAAGGCTCCAACGCGGCGGAGCGCCGTCTTAGACAGCGCTCCAGCAACCTTCATCTGCTCAATCTCGTCTGAAGACTTGATCTTGATCATAAACCGAGAGCCTTCTTAACATCCTCATAGACAGCATCCGGATCACGGTTGCCATCAATGGTTTTCAAGATGGACTGGCCACGATAGTACTCAACAAGCGGACTCGTTGATTTCTCGTACACGTCCAAGCGATTTTGAATCGTCTCAGGGCGATCATCATCGCGCTGATACATCTCTCCACCACAGTTAGGGCACGTCTCTTCAGTGGCAGTACCCGTATGCCCGCAATCGCGGCAGGTACGACGTGAAGAGAGGCGCTGAACAATCACATCAAAGGGCACATCGACCAGAAGTGCACAGTCAAGCTCACGACCAAGCTCAGACAGCTCGGAATCGAGCGTCACTGCCTGGATGGTATTGCGCGGAAAGCCATCAAGCATAAAGCCAGATGCCGCATCATCCAAGGAGAGACGCTCTTTTACCAAGTCAATTACCAACTGATCGGGGACAAGCTCGCCAGCATCCATATACTGCTTTGCCTGAATGCCTAACTCCGTACCACCTTTTACAGCAGCGCGCAGTAAGTCTCCAGTAGAAATATGCGCCAGGCCAAAATCGCGTACCAGACGCTGAGCTTGGGTACCCTTACCGGCACCTGGAGCTCCAAGCAGCACGATGTTCATAAGCGGCTCCTCTCCCCTTTCGGATCTCACCCATGAGTGCGATCCTGATTGTTACTTAAAGAACCCGTCGTAATCGTACATCTTGAGCTGGCTCTCAACCTTGGCAAGGGTGTCCAACACCACGCCGACCATAATAAGCACCGAAGTGCCACCAAAGGCCTGAATGAGCTGGTTGCCCGTAAAGGAGAACACAATGGATGGAACAATGGCGATCAGTGCCAAAAAGATTGCTGAGGGCAGCGTAATCTTGTTCAGCGCATTCTTAATATAGGTCGCCGTGGCCTTACCCGGACGCACGCCCGGAATAAAGCCGCCCTGCTTCTTCAGGTTATCCGCTGTATCATCTGGATTGAACACCATGGAGGTGTAGAAGTAGGCGAAAAACACGATGAGCACGACGTTTAAGACCCAGTTGATCCAGCCGCCCGAAAGGGCTCCCGCCATAGCCTGCACCCATCCCACATTGGGGAAAAAGACTGCAATTTGAGCCGGGAAGTACAGAAGCGCACTCGCAAAGATGATGGGGATAACGCCGGCCGTGTTTACCTTAATAGGCAGGTAGGTAGACTGGCCTCCCATAATGCGGCGGCCAACAACACGCTTGGCATACTGAACCGGGATCCTGCGCTGGCCACGCTCAAGAAAAACAATGAGCGGAATCACGCAAAGAATTACCGCAAAGACCACTACCGTCATAATGAGATCGGTGGTACCACCCTCAGAGGAGCGGAAGATTGCCTTGGGCAGACCCGCCATAATATTGGCAAAGATGATAAGACTCATGCCATTGCCAATACCGCGCTGAGTAATGAGCTCACCGATCCACATAATGAGCATGGCACCTGCAACAAGGGTGCCGACGATCATGATGTCGAAGATCCACTCAGGAGCGCCGGCTCCGTTAAAGTTGATCCCAAAGCTCTTGAACAAGAAGAGGTAGCCCACCGAATTAAGAATTGCCAGAGCAAGCGTTAAATAGCGCGTGTACTGGGTGATCTTGGTTTGGCCAACCTCGCCTTCGCGAGCAAGCTCATGCAGGCTTGGAATAATGCCCTGGAAGAGCTGGAGAATAATCGAGCTCGTAATATAGGGCATGATGCCAAGTGAAAAGACTGAGACATAGGACAGGGCTCCACCAGAAAAGAGATTCAAGAGAGCCATTGCCCCGCCAGCGACGGCATTTCCCGAGTTCAAGGACAGGCCGAGCATCCCTTGGAAGGGGATGCCAGGCACTGGCACGTGAGCACCTAAACGGTAGAGCAAAAGCATGGCAACGGTGAAGAGAATCTTCCCGCGCAGCTCCTCAATACGGAAGGTGTTTTTGAGCCCGGTTAGCACGGTAACTCAACCGTCCCGCCCTGAGCCTCGATCTTGGCCTTGGCGCTCGCCGAGACCTTATCGGCCTTAACGGTAAGCTTCTTAGAAAGCTCGCCACCACCGAGGATCTTTACCGGCTCATGCTCATTTTTAATGAGGCGGCAAGCCTTGAGAGCAGCACCGTCTACAACGGCATCTGCCTCAAAACGAGCCTCAAGATCTGAGACGTTAATGGGCGTGTACTCAATGCGGCGGGGGCTCCTAAAGCCAGGAAGCTTGGGCAGGCGCATAGCCAAAGGCGTCTGGCCACCCTCAAAGCCAGCACCCTTGGTGCCACCAGAGCGAGAACCCTGACCATTCATGCCGCGACCCGAATAAGTTCCCTTACCCGAGGAATTGCCGCGACCAACGCGCTTGCGGCGCTTATTGGACCCCAATGCGGGGGTGAGATCGTGAAGCTGCATACTTACTCCTCTACAATCTCGACAAGGTGCTTGACCTTGAAGATCATGCCACGGACGCCCTCGTTATCGGCGATCTCGCGGGTGTGGTTGATCTTGCGAAGACCAAGAGCAGCAACGGTGCGCACCTGATCTTCTTTGCACCCAATGGTGCTCCTGACCTGCTTAATCGTGATGGTCTTAGCCATGATTCGCTACTCCTCCTTACCGATGAGCATCTGAGCCACGGTCAGACCGCGACGCTCAGCGATGTCCTCGGGGCTGGTGAGCTCTTTTAAGCCCTCGGCAGCGGCCTTGATGATATTCAAGCCATTATCTGAACCGAGTGACTTAGCAAGAACATTCTTAACACCCGCAAGCTCAAAGAGGGGGCGCACCGCACCGCCGGCGATCACGCCGGTACCCTCTACAGCGGGCTTAATGAGGATGCGGGCAGCACCAAAGCGGCCAAGAACCTCGTGCGGCAAAGAGCCGTCCTCAGTTAGCGGCACGCGGAAGAGATGCTTTTTCGCATCGATACTGGCCTTGGAAATGGCGGTGGGCACCTCGGCGGACTTACCCATGCCGATGCCGACCCTTCCCTTGCCATCGCCAACAACTACCAGGGCGACGAGGGACATGCGACGTCCACCCTTAACAGTCTTGGCTACGCGGTTAATAAAGACGACGCGCTCCTCGAACTCGGAGGCCTCGCGCTGCTGACGCTGATTACGAGCCATTGGTCAATACCTCCTAGAATTCGAGACCGGCAGCGCGGGCACCCTCAGCAAGTGCCTTAACGCGACCATGGTAGATACGTCCGCCACGATCAAAGCGAACAGCCTTGATGCCAGCCTCGATGGCGCGCTTACCAACGAGCTCACCGATCTTGCGGGCAGCCTCTTGGTTGCCACCGTTTTCAGACTTAAGATCGGACTCCAAGGTAGAGGCAGATACGAGGGTTTTCCCATCCGTATCGTCCACGATCATGGCATAGATATTGGCGTTAGAGCGGACAACACGCAAACGCGGACGCTCGGGGGTACCGAAGATCTTGCCGCGAACGCGACGCTGGCGACGCTTCAGACCCGCCTGCTTCGCCTTATGCTTGTTCATTACAAACTCCTTTGAGTTCCGCCGGCACCTAACGGGGTACCGGTCTTACGTATGGGTGTGTAAGGAAACCTTACTTGGCAGCCTTACCAAGCTTACGACGGATGTACTCACCGACGTAGTGGATACCCTTGCCCTTATAAGGCTCAGGCGGACGCTTGGCGCGAATTTCAGCGGCAACCTGCCCGACCTGCTGCTTGTTGATACCCATAATGTTTACGTGCGTGTTATCAGGCACCTCAAAGGTAATGCCTTCGGGCTGCTCAATAATAACTGGGTGTGAAAAGCCAAGAGAGAACTCGAGGTTCTTGCCCTTTTGCTGCACACGATAGCCAACGCCGGCAAGCTCAAGACGCTTGACATAGCCCTCAGACACACCAGTCACCATGTTTTGAATGAGTGAACGGTTCAGTCCGTGGCGGGCGCGGGTTTCACGCTCCTCGTCAGAACGGCTTACGGTCAGTACGCCGTCCTCAACTGAAACGGAAAGCTTCTCATAAATATCCTGTTCAAGGGTGCCCTTCGGTCCTTTCACAGTGACCGTAGAACCCTTGACTGTCACCTCGACCCCGGCGGGAATCTGGACAGGCTTCTTACCGATACGAGACACGGTGATCTCCCTTCCTTCTACTCGCCGAATCGATTACCAAACAAAGGCGACGACCTCGCCGCCGATGCCACGGCTACGGGCATCGCGGTCGGCCATAACACCTTGGCTCGTGGAAACAATTGCGGTACCCAAGCCACCGCGAACACGCGGGAGGTTCTTGGCACCCGAGTACTTGCGCAAACCTGGCTTAGAAATGCGCTTAATACCATTGATGACCTTGGTCTTCTTCGGTCCGTACTTAAGCGTAATGTGAAGGGTCTTGGCAGGGGCGGTATCCTCTACGGAATAGCCCTCAATATAGCCCTCCTCAAAGATGACGCGAGCGATCTCGACGAGCTTTTTGCTGCTCGGCATCGAGACCTCCGTCTTGTTCGCAGAGTTACCGTTGCGGATACGCGTGAGCATGTCCGCGATCGGGTCTGTGAGATTCATGCGGATTCTCCTTCGTTCTTGATGAACACGTGCCCCGGTTCTTTCTCACCCATGGCGAGAAAGCCAGAGCCAGGCACGTACTTCCATGCATCGGTGGATGCGATCCTTACCGACGCGCTGGCAGTGACTTACCAGCTGGCCTTCTTAATGCCGGGAAGCTCGCCTTTGAGTGCCAGCTCACGGAAGCAGACTCGGCACAGGCCGAATTTGCGATAAACCGAATGCGGACGCCCACAGCGCTGGCAGCGCGAATACTTGCGGGTCGAGAACTTCGGCTTGCGAGAGCACTTGACGATCATCGATGTCTTAGCCACGTATTTCCTCCTCACATGCTGTATATATGCACCCCGAGTCGGCTTATACACCTTCGTACAAGCCGACGGCACCGGGGCTAGGAACCTATTTCTTGAACGGGAAACCGAAGAAGTCGAGCAAAGCACGAGCCTCATCGTCGGTATGAGCGGTGGTCACGATGGTGATATCCATACCGCGTGTGTGATCCACGGAATCGAAATCAACCTCGGGGAAGATGAGCTGCTCGGTAACGCCCATGGAGAAGTTACCGCGCCCGTCAAAGCTCTTGGGCGAAATGCCCCGGAAGTCACGAATACGAGGGATTGCAATGGAGGTCAGGCGGTCGAAGAACTCCCACATGCGGTTGCCGCGCAAGGTGACCTTAGCACCAATGGGCATACCAGCACGCAGACGGAAGGATGCAATTGACTTACGGGCACGAGTGACCATGGGCTGCTGACCAGTAATGGTGCGAAGATCGCGAACAGCGCCATCGATTGCCTTGGAATCAGTTGCGGCCTCGCCAACGCCCATGTTCACCACGATCTTCTCGATCTTGGGAACCTGCATGACGTTCTTATAGCCAAACTTCTCCTGCATAGCCTTTTTGACCTCGTCTTGATACTTGGTCTTGAGGCGGGGGATGTACTTCTCGTCAGCCATATACACTCCTTTGGGGTTTTAAGTGCGGGGCAGTGGCCGTATGAGCTGGGATATCCTTGAGCTCTGGCTGTCCTCGCACCTCCTGTCGCGACCTGTCGGAATGGCTTATACCGGCAGGACGATTGACCGACAGGAGCCGGGCAATACGTCGCTATGATACGCGCGAGCCGAAAGGATTGCTAGGAAAATCTATCCACACTCCCCGCTCAGCTGCGGAACTCCACAATTCAGAGAATTCCGCAGCCCGCTTGAGCCCGCGTGAATCCAAGGTTTCGCCAAAGATCATACCGAGCACTTGCCCCTGCCGCTTTCAAGATCAGCTCAAAAGGCCTTACATGCAACTGAGCTGACCCTTCACGCAGCGGAGCTGACCTTACGCAATAGCTTTAAAAGGCCGGCAAGACATCTTGGCCAAACTGCTGAGAAAGATAGGTCTTAAAATCCTCCGACTGAAGGACTGAAACCAAAGCAGTAATTGCCTCATCATGCTCATGAGCAGGCGTGGTGCAGATGATATTGGCATACTGCTCAACAGCAACCGAACCGGCCTCTTCATGCAAGAGCGCATCCTTTACGTGGTAGCCCGCCTCAATGGCATAGTTGCCATTAATGACGGCAAAGTCTACCGAATCCAAAGTACGTGGCAGAGCTGCAGCTTCAATCTCTTGGAATGTAAAATTATGCGGGTTATCGGCAACATCTTTCGGCGTTGCCTCAAGATTCTTTGGATCCTTGAGTGTAATAAATCCCTGATCCGCCAAAAGCAGTAAGGCACGACCTTCGTTGGTTGGATCATTTGGAATTGCAATTACCGATCCGTATTCAATCCGGTCAAGGCTCTTCGATTTTCCGGCAAAGAGAGCCATTGGCTCAAAGTGAATTGCCCCTACTGAGACCAGATCGGTTCCGTTCTTCTCGTTATAGTTATTCAGGTAATTAATGTGCTGGAAGTAGTTTGCATCTACCTCACCTGAGCTTGTGTCTTTATTCGGCTGGATATAGTCGGTATACTCGCGCACCTTAAGCTCAATCCCCTTCTCTTTGAGCTTAGGAGCAGCAAAATCACTCAGAATGCTGGCATGAGGTGCCGGGCTTGCTGCAACGGTCAGCGTCTTGGACGCCGCCTTTTGAGATCCTGCAGAAGCCCCGGAGCCACCACATCCTACGAGCGAGGCCGTACCAACTACGCCCAACCCTGCCAGAGCAGCGCGAACAAAGGAGCGGCGAGAAAAAGAAGTCTGAGAGAAGTTCATGATATGTCCTTTCAAGGTGCACGAGTGAGCATCAACGAGCATGCAAAACGAAGCAAGCAAAGAACCGTCTGCTCAGCCACATCGCATGTTCCCAGCCAAGCAAGGCCAGTAGTTAACGGTGGCCAAGCAAGCGCCTAACGATGATCAACTGCACGTGCAATGAGGTTACAGATACTCTGAATAAGCTGAACAAAGACAATAAGCAAAATAATGGTGGCAATCATTACACCGTTTTCGAAGCGATAGTAGCCATAGCGAACTGCAATATCGCCTAAGCCACCAGCACCTAAGGCTCCCGCAATTGCGGTATAGCCCAAAACTGCAATGAGGGTAACGGCAACGCCACGCACAATTGACGGAGCAGCCTCGGGCAACAGGGCCGAAAACACAATGCGAGGCACCGAGGCACCGCAAGACTCTGCCGCCTCAACCACATCGCGCGGAATCTCAGCTAAAGACTGCTCAACCATGCGAGCAACAAAAGGAGCACAGGCTACTACCAAAGGAGGCACAACACCGCGCACGCCCGTTGAGGTTCCTACGAGACGAGTCGTTACCGGTATCAAAGCGATCATCAAAATGATGAATGGCATAGATCGGCCAATATTTACAATCCAGCCCAACACTGCATGAACAAGCGTTGCTGGCCGAAGCCCACCGGGAGCTGTGAGGTGCAAGATCACACCAAGCGCAATGCCGAGTACATACGCGATGGCACATGACCCAAAGACCATGATGCACGTATCGAGCGACCCTTGAAAAAGCAGGGCACCAAACTCATCAAAGAAGCTCTGGATCTCAGGCATCCCAGTCCACCTTTCCCAATAAGACACGGGTTGGCTCAGCTTGAGGTTGAGCAAACACATGCTCAACCGGTCCTTGTTCAACCACGCGGCCAGCGTCGAGAACAGCAACCTGCGTGCAAATCTTTTCTACGACATCCATGGAGTGCGTAATGACCACAAGCGTTACACCCGTTTCTTCATTGATGTCGCGCAAAAGTTTCAAAATCGTATTCGTGCTCTTAGGGTCGAGCGCCGAGGTGGCCTCATCACATAAGATGACCTCAGGCTCACAAGCAAGAGCGCGCGCAATAGCAACACGCTGCTGCTGGCCTCCAGAGAGCTGTGCTGGATATGCATGTGCCTTCTCGGAAAGCCCCACGCGCTTGAGCAAATTCAGTGCGCGCTCGCGATCCTGATCGCTCACCTTGCCCGTTGCTGCAAGAAAAGGAAAACAAACATTATCGAGGACGGTCTTTTGAGCCAAGAGCCCAAAATTCTGAAAGATCATGGCAGTGCGACGCCGATACGCTCGAAGCTTTGCACCTTGAAGATCCGTCACATCTTTTCCGTCTGCAAAAATCTTTCCGGATGTGGGACGCTCAAGCAGATTAATGATTCTCACTAAGGTGGACTTACCTGCACCACTCATACCGATGATGCCAAAACGATCGCCATCAGCAATCGTGAGATTAATATCGCTCAGAGCATGTACCTCTGAAGAGGCTGAGCTCTGTTTCGAATCTCCAAAGACCTTGGAAACATGGTTAATCGTGATCACAGGTTTACTCCGCTCGATGCGATGTCAGAGAAGGCGGGCTTTACTCCCGCCGGAGAAAAGCCTACAGAGGGCGCCCGGTCTCTACCTGGCCGCGAACCTGTCGCGGCATGGCAAAGTGCCCGGGCGAGGGCATCTCCATGACCATCATCATCGTAATATGTGCGGCGTGTGTCTTCATGGAGTTGAAGATACCTTGGCTACCCGGCAGGTGCAAGAGGAGATCTTACGAGAAATACTCGGGAAACATTTTTTCGTACGCAGATTATTCCTATTCGTCGCGCTTACGATGGGCAGCAAACTCTTCAGGAGTAAGCACGTCTTCGATTCTGAGGTTGATGCCTGTTACCTCAAGCCCGGTCATAGCAGCTAAGCGCTCAGTTACGCGCGTCTTTACATCTTCAAAAATATCGGGCGCAAACGAACCGTACTCAATAATGATTGAGATATTCACGATCACGCCGTTATCATCGGCCACTTCAACCGATACACCCTTACCGAGGCTCTCTGCGCCGAACTGCTCTTGAACGAAGTGCATGAGATTGCCCTTCATACCCAAGACATGCTCTGCCTCCAGGGTAGCCATGGCTACAATCTTTTCAATCACGCCATTGGAATAGGTAAGAGTATCATCCGTCTCGCGATCCTGAACAACCTCAGCTGTCTCTGGCATCTCATGTGAAGACTCAGCGTCTGCTCCGTGATCGAGCGCTGCCCTGCCAAGCTCGCTGTTCGGCTCCTCAGTGTGGACATCCATCTTTTCCTCGACCATGACGGCCTCCTTTCTAGCGACGGCCACTGAACAGCCGATTAAAGAACTCGTACATGCCCCCGCGCCCATCTCGAACCTGGCCGATTGCGGCTCCTACCAGCGCGAAGACAGCTATGACGATGGTACGCCAAAGTCCGAGGGTTAAAATCAACACAGCTGCCAGAAGACCGAGCAGACCGTAGACCACCGTATGCGGATGCCGATCTGCATAGATCCAGGCGCGCTTGCCCATACCTTCAATAAAGCCCCAGGTACCATGTGGAATATCCGCATGCTCACCTAAGTCTTGAGCCTCTGGCATCCAGCGTGCATTCTGGTCTTCAAGCCCTTTCTCGGGGCTTGTCTCAATTACCTGACGTGGCATGTTGTCTGCGGTATCACGCACCGGAGACCTCCTTGGTCTGAATTGTGGTCTTGGTGGGCAAGAAACGGACGTGCACCTCTGCAACCGATGTGCCAAGCATACGAGCCACAGCTTTTGTGACCCGCTCTTCCATACGCTTGCCCTGAGCTGCAAGGTTAGATCCAACGAGTGAGATTGCGTCAAGGCGCACACATACTCGATCACGAGCGCGGCCACGCACACTCACGAGCACTCGATCAACAAGAATTCCCGACTCATCTTCTGCTGCAAGGCGTGATACACCTTCAAGGGCAGCGAGTGAGACCTCAATCTCTGGAGCTTCTGCAAGGCGTATCGCCGCCGGTTCAGGGTGATCAAAACATACACGCAAGAGCATATAAAGAGCATGGATGCCAACGATGGCTCCACACACCATCAAAGAAATACGCACCGGGAGCTGCAGGAGCAAAATAGCAGCACGCCGTGAGAGATCAGTGTCGAGCTGAGCCACTGCAAGCCCTATAACTGCAGCGGCTGCAAGTACGTAGATCACTGCTGCAATTTTTGCGATCGGCCTCATGCCACTCCTCTCATATACCGCCACCATCCTACCCAATTAAGAAAAGCCGGATCCGCAAGAAACGGACCCGGCAAGCATCACTCAGACACGCAGGTAGACAAAGCCCAGCTTAATCCTCATCTAAGGCAGCTGCGATCTCCTCGGTCATTTCCATCGTGTGATACACATCCTGAACATCATCAAGATCCTCAAGGCGGTCAATCAAGCGCTGCACCTTTTTGGCATCTGCAACAGAAACCTCAGTTGGTGTGGTAGGAACCATAATGAGCTCGGCACCCTTTACCTCAATGCCCTGGCTTTCAAGACCCTTAGAAACGGCCATAAGCTCAGACGGATTGGTCCAAACAATCCACTCATCCTCGCCGTCCTCATAATCTTCTCCGCCAGCCTCTGCCACGGCCATCATAAACTCTTCCTCATCGCCAGCAGCACCGTTGGCCATCAGGTTTTCTTTCTTATCGTTTGGGTCAACAATCTCTTTCGCTACCACGACCTGACCCTTGCGCTCAAACTGGAACGAAACCGAACCAGCCGTGCCGAGATTGCCGCCCGCATGGGAGAAAGCCGAGCGCACATCTGCGGCAGTACGATTGCGGTTATCGGTTAAGCACTCGCAATACACAGCAACGCCAGCAGGACCGTAGCCCTCATACACAATATTCTCGTAAGCAGCCGCATCTGCACCAGCACCAAAGGCCTTCTTAATTGCAGAATCAATCTTGTCTTTTGGCATAGACTGAGCCTTGGCTTTAGCAACCGCAGCAGCAAGGCTTGCATTATTCTCAGGGCTGGGGTCATTACCCAAACGAGCTGCAACCGTAATATTGCGGCTCAGCTTAGAAAAGAGGGCGGAGCGCTTGGCGTCTTGTGCACCCTTGCGGTGCTTGGTTGTTGCCCATTTTGAGTGTCCAGACATGCAATGCTCCTTCTCACATACACGAGGTACCCTTACAACCCGGGATGCTTCCCCGCTTCTGATAAACATACGTTCGCAAATATTATACCGATCGTCTTAACTGTGCAACGGCGCGCCCGTGATCTCACAGGTCAACGCAGGCATTGTGTGCACATATCATCCAAGACTGATGCCAACCTGCCGCCAAAACACTGGAGCTGGCCTACACTCAGACGCGAATAGGCACAATACGTACCACGCCAGAACGATTAGCCAGCCACACTGCCTACTTGCGGCCGCTTTGCACGAGCAGCAACGACAATCAGCACGATCCCTACAATCACCAAGGGCAGACTCAAGATCTGACCCATCGTTATAACGCCGCCTATGAGGTAGCCCAGCTGAGCATCGGGCACCCGCACAAACTCAACCAGTATGCGAGCAATGCCATAGCCCAACACAAAGGTACCCATAAAGGTTCCCTGTGGCGGAAGTGGACGGCGACGGCTTAATACCTGCAGAAGTAAAAAGAGTACAAGCCCCTCTAGAAACGCCTCATAGAGCTGGCTCGGATGGCGAGGCATAGAGCCTGCCGCCCCACCAAAGACGACGCCCCAGGGCAGATCGGTTGGTTTACCCCAGAGCTCACCATTAACAAAGTTAGCGCAACGGCCAAGCATGAGGGCAATCGGAACGCCGATCACGGTCAAGTCTGCCATGGTTCCTGGAGCAATACCTAAAGACCGGCAGGCCACTATACCCGCTAGAACGCCTCCCACCAGGCCGCCATGAAAGCTCATACCACCGTGGTTTACCGCAATAATCTCAAGCGGATGCTGCAGATAAAAATCGAGCCCTTCCCCGTAAAAGACTACGTAGAACAGGCGGGCACCGATGATCAGACCAAAGACCACCGCACTTACCACAGTCCAGATATCATCAATCGTAAGGCCAAGACCCCAACGGCGCTGCGTACGATACATAACGATACCGGTAAGTACCGCACCAACAATATAGGCTAAGCCGTACCAATAGATCGTGATGGGACCTGCAGAAAAAGCAACTGGATCTAAGGCATGATACAAGTCATTGAGCATGCTATCTCCTTGGCTCAGCGAGCTTTCGCAAACGAGTAGACATGCTTAGAACGGCGCGTATTCATCATAGAGATCAGACGATCCCTCGTCATTGACTGCCTCAACCCGCGTAACGCCAGGGACATGCTCTTTCAAGATGCGCTCAATACCCATCGACAACGTGAGTGAGCTCATGGGGCAGCCAGCGCAGGCTCCTGTGAGCTCAAGCTGGACCACACCCTCATCATCTACGCCGATATAGGTCATATCGCCGCCATCTGCCTGCAGATTAGGACGAATCTCGTCAAGAACTTCTACCAACAGTTTCTCATTTACAGCCACCAAGGCTCCTTTCCACTTGGATCTCCGTGCATGGTACTACATGCCGGCTCAAGACAGATCGAGACCGCTATCTTGCATTGCTCATCTATCGCTTTATACCGCGCGATAAGCGCTGAGCAGTAGCCGCTATTGCCTCCTCACTAAAGGCAGCACAGCCTCCCCCACAGCCGCCGGATCCAGTATCGGGACGAAAATGAGCATCCACCTCATCGAGAGCAAGGGGGCGGATTCCCTCCATATGAAAGCCCTTCCCAGCACGCAAGTTTTCTTTTGCAACCGAAATCATAAGCTTGATGCGATTGAGCTGATTGGCCTCAGAAGCGCCCGGATCATAGTCAACTGCAACAATATTGCTCTCAGGATGCATACGGCGCAGTTGCTTGATCACAGCTTTTCCAACCACATGATTCGGAAGACAGGCAAAGGGTTGTGTACAGATAATATTTGGAGCCCCATGATCAATCAGATCAAGCATTTCTGCTGTTAAGAGCCAGCCCTCACCCATATTGTTGCAAAGCGAAAGCACCTGGGAAGCCTTTTCTGCCAGAACCGAAATGGGCTTTGGTCGCTCAAAACGAGCGCTTTTCTCTAGGAGCTCATCAACCGGGCGGCGCATCCAATCCACCAACCCAATCACGCCATCCATAAGCGTTCTTGAAACCGCTGAAGATCCAAGCTCATCTTGCTGAAGGCGAGCATTGCTCATTGAGTACAAGAAGAAGTCAAGCAAGCCTGGAACCACAGCCTCGCAACCCTCATCTTCAATGACCTCAACCACATGGTTATTAGCCGTAGGGTGGAACTTCACCAAGATCTCGCCAACCACGCCGACCCGGGGCTTTGTGCCCTCGCCAACCAAAGGCATGGTGTCAAACGCCGCGATCGCCTCACGAGCAAGCTTGGTAAAACTCCTCCGCGTAAACTGTGGAGCCAGTGCGCGAGCACGTGCCATAAACGATTCGAACAAGGCGTTGGCCGCACCTGGCGTTTTTTCATAGGGGCGGCAACGATAGAGCATCTGCATCATGAGATCGCCAAAGATCACACAATACACGGCTGCTTTTAGCATAGAAGGCTTGAGCTTAAAGCCAGGATTTTCTTCATCGAGCTTGACTGCCGCAAGCGATATGACTGGAATCTCGGGGTGTCCTGCTTCGCGTAGCGCTTTGCGGATGAGGGCAATATAGTTGGTTGCACGGCATCCACCGCCTGTTTGAGAAATGATAACTGCCGTGCGCGAAAGATCGTAGCGGCCACTCTCAATCGCCTCCATGATCTGGCCAGTAACCAAAATCGAGGGATAGCAAATATCGTTGTTCACATAGCGCAGCCCCGCCTCGACCGCGCCACGATCGGTTGAGGGCAGCAGCTCAAAATTGTATCCAGCGGCAATCATCACCTCTTTGATGAGGTCAAAATGAATGGGTGCCATCTGCGGACAGAGAATGGTATAGCCCTCGTCACGCATCTTCTCAGTAAAGGGCACCTTAGGCCACTCAGCGCTTTTTCCTGCACGTTGCGGCTCCAAATTAAAGACACGCGTAGAAAAGGCAGGGGCATCGGCAGAGGCCTCAACCGGCAAGGCGGCTCCAGAAGCATAGGTCTCTCCGCGCTTTGCTGCCTCACGGGCGCGCTCAGCTTCACGGTCTTGCAAGGCTGCCATTAAGGAGCGCACACGAATACGAGCCGCACCTAAATTTGACACTTCATCAATCTTTAAGACCGTATAAATCTTGCCCGAAACCTCGAGAATCTCTTGCACCTGATCGGTGGTGAGTGCATCAAGGCCACAGCCAAAAGAATTCATCTGAATCAGATCCAGATCGTTGCGCATCGTAACCAGGCGCGCAGCTGCATAGAGCCGCGAGTGATACATCCACTGATCTACCACTCGAATTGGCCGCTCAGGCTTGACCAAATGAGCCACCGAGTCTTCGGTTAATACCGCAAAGCCAAACGAGCTGATGAGCTCTGGCAAGGCGTGGTTGATCTCAGGGTCGTTATGATAGGGTCTGCCTGCTAAAACAATCCCATGCCCACCATTATCTTCGATCCAGGTCATTGCTTGCTCGCCCATGATCTGAACGCGCGCATGAAATGCCGCATCCTCCTCATATGCGGCATTCACAGCGGCATCGATCTCAGAGCGCGTAATGCGAGGTCCTGCAACACGACCTCGACCAGCCTCTGCATCGCGTTCACGATCAAGCACGAGGATCTCATAGAGGCGGCGCTTCAAAGCAATCTTGTCGTGATACGGAATAAAGGGATAGAGGAACTCCACGCCATCTTCTGCAAGCTCATCAATATTTAAGGCAAGAGCTGTGGGATAGCTCATCACAATCGGGCAGTTATAGCAGTTACCCGCCGTCTCATCTTCTTTGCGCTCCCAGCGCACGCACGGCATCCAAATAAAATCGGGATCCTTTTCGATGAGGTTCATGATGTGGCCATGCGAGAGCTTCGCCGGATAACACGCCGATTCGCTGGGCATCGATTCAATGCCAGCATTGTAGATCTTCTTATTTGAATCGTCTGACAGAATCACCCGAAAGCCCAGACGCGTGAAGAAGGTATGCCAAAACGGATAGTTCTCATAGATATTGAGGGCGCGTGGAATACCCACCGAGCCACGAATGGCCTCTTCTTGCGTAAGTGAAGGCCGATCAAAAAGCAGGCGGTTCTTCTGAGAAAAGAGGTTTGGAGCCGCTGTTTTCTTTCTTTTACCACCCGCTCCGCGCTCACAGCGGTTCCCCGTAATAAAGCGCCGACCTCCACCAAAGTCATTAATGGTGAGCTGACAGTTATTTGAGCACAGTCCACAGCGAGCATGGCGCTGCCTCACCGTTAACTCAGCAATTTCTTCAGCCGCAAGCACACCCGATATACCATCTTTGCCCGCGCGATCACGCGCCAACAAAGCCGCACCATATGCACCCATGCATCCCGCAATATCTGGCCGCACTGCATCAACACCCGTAAGAAGCTCAAAGGCGCGCAGAGTGGCATCACTCATAAAGGTTCCGCCTTGCACAATGACCTGCGTACCAATTTCTTTGGGATCACGGAGCTTAATCACCTTGAATAAGGCGTTTTTAATGACCGAATACGAAAGACCGGCAGCAATATCTCCCACCGTAGCGCCCTCTTTTTGCGCCTGTTTAACGCGGGAGTTCATAAAAACGGTGCAGCGACTGCCCAAATCCACCGGAGCTTCTGCGCCAATTGCTGCCTCTGCAAAGGCTTCAACATCCATATTCATTGAGACGGCAAAGCTCTCAATAAAGCTGCCGCAACCCGACGAACATGCTTCGTTTAGCATGATGTGCTCGATCACGCCATCGCGGACGCGCAAGCATTTCATATCTTGGCCGCCAATATCCAAGATGAACTCAACGCCGGGCAAAAACGCCTTCGCTCCTCGCAGGTGCGCTACGGTTTCAATTTCTCCTGAGTCTGCTTTAAGCGCCTCAATTAAGAGTGCCTCTCCATAGCCTGTTGTAGTGACGTGCCCGATAGTAGCACCCTGGGGCAGGTGCTCATAAAAATCAGCCATGATGGTCTTGGCAGTTCCTAAAATATCCCCGTGGTTACTGCCATACCAGGTATGCAAAAGCTGGCCATCCTCGCCCACCATGGCGGCTTTCATGGTGGTCGATCCTGCATCAAGACCAATAAACACTCGGCTGCCGGTATATGCACTCAAGGCCTCGGTTGGCACCACTTCCCGGTCATGGCGATCCTTAAAACGCCGGTATGCCTCTTCATGCTCAAAGAGCGGCTCCAGACGAGCCACTTCTGAGCCCTGGGTATCTCCCAGCTCATCAATAGCTGCAATGAGACCAGCAAAGGTGGTTGTTGCTTCTGACTCATGAGCCATCGCAGCGCCTGAAGCTACGAAGAGATGGGCGTTCTCTGGAACGATCCGGTGCTCTTCATCCAGCTCAAGTGTGAGATAAAAGCGACGACGCAACTCAGAAAGATATTGGAGCGGCCCTCCCAAAAATGCGATGTGACCTCGAATGGGTCGGCCGCATGCAAGCCCTGAAATGGTCTGCGTTACTACCGCCTGAAAGATGCTTGCCGCAATATCTTCTGGATGAGCGCCCTCGTTCAAGAGGGGTTGCACGTCGGTTTTAGCAAAAACGCCACAGCGGCTTGCAATGGGATAAATCGTTGAGGCACCCCGGGCGAGCTCATTGAGGCCAGCAGCATCGGTTTTCAGCAGAACTGCCATTTGGTCAATAAAAGCGCCGGTACCCCCGGCACAGGTGCCATTCATGCGCTGTTCAATGCCGGAGTCAAAGTAGATGATCTTGGCATCTTCGCCACCAAGCTCTATGGCAACATCGGTTTTGGGAATCATGGTCTCGACCGCGCGTTTTGAGGCAATAACCTCTTGCACAAACTCAAGACCTAACCACTGAGAAAGCAGCATGCCACCGGAGCCGGTAATGGCACAGGTCATCTTGGCATCAGGCAGCACGGCAGCAGCGCCTTCAAAAAGATCCCGAGCACAGGCGCGAACATCGGTATGATGACGCTGATACATGGCATACACGATCTCGTGCGCCTCATTGAGCACGGCAAGCTTAACGGTTGTGGAGCCAACATCAATTCCCAACTGAAGCGGCCCTATTGCACGCTCAGCAAACCACAGTGCTCCTGCAGGAACGTGAAGATTATTTTCTGCCATCAGAGATCCCCCTTCCCTGCAGTGGCAAGACCCATAAGCCTCATGCCATATGCAGGAACGTCAATGTCGATGGGCATTCCATACAAATCTCCCGGACGCACAAAGGCGATGACCGTCATAATGCGAGCGATCGTCTCCGGAGTTTCAGCAAGGCCAGTCTCAAACCAGCGCTGCACCACACCAGCCTCTGCAGCAACCACATAGGACAGGTAGTAATCAAAAAAGACACCCCGAGCCTCCTCAGGTATGCCAGTCTGCATACGCTCAGAAACCGCAAGGCAAGCCATATCAGTTAAGCGTTTGATAAACCCAGGATCCCCACCAGGACCTAATAAGCCTCCCACGAGCCTTTTGTTTTTCGCCAGATACTCCACGAGCTCAACCGATCCTGGCGCTGGCTCAAGCATCTTAATGGCGCTATAAACCTGAGGCAAACTAGCTTCTGAAATTGCGTGAATGAGCTGGCCAATTTCTTCAGCCAAGATGGTCTCTACTGCGTCAACAAAATCGGGGATATCGCGATAGTGGCTATAGAAGGTACGGCGTGTCAGGTCTGCACAATTTGTTAGATCGCTCACCGTTAAACGAGAGAGCTCCTTGCCCTCAGCAAGCAAGTCCGCCAATGCATCTGCCAGGGCGCACTGCGAGCGGCGCGACCTACGATCACGGCAGGAAAAGTCGGTCTCACGCATACCAAGCTCACTCTCTTTCGCGGCGTTTTGAAAGCGCCGCAAGGTCATACGGTCAGATGACGAGGCTTCAAATACCCAGGCAACAGGCTGCAGCCGAAAGACTGAAGCAGAAGCTGCGACCGGAGCCGAAGCCAAAGGCTCTAGCCAGAGCTGAGAAGCCGGAGCAGAAGCTGCTGCCGGAACCAGAGCTGTAGCCGCAACACCGAAGGCAAACGCCAACGACTGGAGTTGAAGCTCAAGCCGGTTGGGCTCGAAGCAGTCCTTGAACCGTACTCATATCTTGTACAGCATGAGTATTGTTACACACTCTGTGTAAAAACCTATACACACAAGGGAGATTCACAGATCTCCCTCTCTGTACCATCCGTTATCAAGCACACTTGAGCTGCATCGTGTTCACTCCGGGATATAGTCCTCTTGTAAAAATAAAAATCGCAAGTGCACATGCGTCCTCTCTAGAAACGAAGTACTCATGCACCTGTGTTCACGATTGCCACGCTTGGATCAGCGCTTACGCTGCTTGCTGCTGCCACAGCCATCACGCGCTCACGCACACAGCGTCGCTAGCACCAACCACTGAGCGCACGTGTCACACGTGCGTTCACATCACTTGCCTCAAACGAGCAATCGCTATCGGCGACCAAAGAGTTCAAGTGCACGATCTTTAAGGCCAGTGAGGCGAATCACGCCCTCATAGGGCAACATTTTGAGATGGGTAAAGGCATTGAAGAAACGAAGCTCTCGTTTATTGAGACTGAGCTTTGGGACCGCGGAAGTTGCCGGTACAGACTGAGCATTCCCGGTAAGCTTTTTCGCAGCCGTACGCAGGCCAAAGGTGCCATCGGCTACAAAAGCAGGAAGCGAGATGCGCTCACGCAAGGCATCCATCACCGCATCGGTCAGTGTGAGCAGCCAGCCATTCACCGCGCGTCCGCGCACACTCGCAGTTGCCGCGCGATCACGCACCGAATCGGGAATACGCCCAATAATGCCATGGGATACCTCTTGTAGCTCTGCATCAATGCGCTCAGCAACATCGGTACGCAACCGCTCAAGACTCGCAGAAAGCCTCCTCCAGCTTGCAAGCGAAGCTGCTGCGTCACAGATGGCAATGCCGGTAAGCACGACTGCAAGAACACGAATGGCACCCGTAGGCAAAGAACTCAATCCAGACAGGAGTGCCGGTTCGATCAACCGACAGATAAGCCATGAGGCGGCACCAAATAAAAGAGCTCCATAGAGGCAGACGCGACCGTTGATATTGAGTGGAAAGCCAGAATAGTCCCAAAAGCGCGCATGTGTTGCCCGCTCCAGAACAACACCCACCGCATACTCAATTGAGCAGCAAAGCACAGCTGAGGCTAAAAAGAGCGCAAGATTGCCCTCAATATTTCGCAAGAGCAGCCAGCACGCCAACGAGCCCACACCATAGATGGGACAAATTGGACCTAAAAGAAAGCCGCTATTTGCAAACGAGCCTCGGTGTGCCAGGGCACACACCGTAGACTCCCAGAGCCATCCAGCAAAGGAAAGTACAAAAAACGAGAGGACAAAGGCTGAAACCGGAGCTTCTCGGATTGCCTCCATGCCAAGGAGTGCACCAAGCTCACTCATGCGCACGCTCCCTTACGGCGCGAGCACCTCTTGCGCTGCCACTTCGCAACCATGCCTCGGAGCGTCTCACTAAGCGCACACGCCTTATCTGCCAAGCACACAATCCACGCCTCCCGACAAGTTGGCGGAATAGGCACCAAGGGAAACATATGCCGCTCAATAATGATGCGCTCGCAAGCCGTCAATTCATAATCCTCTTCTGCCCGAGCGCGGGCGGTAAATGGATGAGTAAAGCCATGCAGACGGTGAGCTGGATCGGGATCATGCCAGTCATACAAGAAATAATCGTGCAACAGAGCACCTCGAAGAAGCGATGATCTATCTACCTGAATTCCTATACGCGCTAACGCATCGGCAACAGCAAGCGAGGCCTGAGCCACCGCACAGACATGTGCATAAACGCTTACCGTGCCATGCTGAATAAAGGTGCGCGTCAGCCCAAATCTGCCGGTGCGCTCAAGCTCTGCCGCAGCTACGTGCACCTCTCGAGCACGTGCATGCGCTGATTGGCGACGAGCATCTATTCGACAGCGGGCTTTTGGGTGTTTGAGCGAGGTATTCTGCATATGAGCATCCTAGGCTTTCCGAGCAAAGGCCAAACCAAAGGCTCCCGGACCTCCATGGGCGGTAATGACGTTGCCTGTGTTGTACCATGTCACCTCTTGAAAACCATGCTCGCGTACCCGCGCTTCTGCCACACGCTGAACGGGATCAGGCAAACCGGTTGCACGCACGAGAAAGGCTCGCGAATAATCGGGATCCTCACCCGCAAGCATCATATCCACCAGATTGATAGCAGCCTTGTCCATTTTGCCACGCAGCTTTTTCGTAGCAACCAGCCGACCGTCAACAATCTCGACCACCGGCTTAATGCGCAACAGAGTAGCACCCACAAAAGCAGCATTTGAAAGCCTGCCACCAGCGCGCAAGTAGCCAAGATCTCCGGGGATAAAGGACATCTTGGTGCGCCTTGCCAAATCGCGGGCAAAGCTCAGCGCCTCGCTTAAACGAGCCTCAGGGTGCTCGCGAAGCCACGCAGCAACACCGCTCACCACAAAACCCTGGCCGATCGTAACCTGCTCGGTATCAAAAAGCTCAATGTTATCCAAGCCTTCAGCAGCCACACAGGCAGACTCATAGGAGCACGTTGTTACGGCAGAATAAGCAAGATGGAGGATCGAAGCCTCGGGCTCGCGCTCACGAATACGCGAGAAGACCTTGGCAAAATCTCTCGGCGTGCATCCACTGGTGCGCGGCAGCACCCCTAAGCCACGACACTCCTCAAGCATCTCAGCGGCAGAAATCTCACCGTCATCAACGGTTTTTTCTCCGATAGACACGTGCATCGGTACCAGCTCAACGCCAAGCTCGCGCGCAACATCCAAAGGGAGGTCGCAGCCTGTCTCTGCCGTGATAATAATCCGCGCCATGAGGTCTCCATTCGCTCGAGGGGACGGCGTTTGAGGGAAGTGGCGTTCAAGCAACACCGATAGAACTAGCCTAGAACAGAACCGACGCGTTGAGGGGATAAAACGAGCAATCCGTATGAAAACCTTGATCCGTCGGGCATTTGCGCGCCTCACGCCTGGGCGCTCCCCTGTGCACTGGAGAGGCTAAGAACTTAATGCTGGGCATTGAGACGCGTCAAACCCGTGCACTCGCAGTACCAAGCAGCGCTTGCCCCCTAGCCAAGCAGCGGTCAGCCCTCCCTACGCGCGCAACGTCCGCCAGCAACAAACAGCGCTTGCCCCACCAAGCAGCACCCACTCCCCCATCAGCGCCCATATCACACGCAGGAGCGATCAAGAGCACCAAGCGGCGGTCAGCCCCTTACGCACGCAACGTCTACCCGCACCAAGCAATACACGTACCCATCACGCTATACGCCCTTGCTCTACAATATGCTGAAGCAAAGCCTGCGTAGTACACGATGGGCACATATCAGTATGTTGCACCCGTCTGCTACCTTGGAAAGGTGCCTTATGACCAACTCTCCACTTGGACGCACCCTCGTCATTGCAAACCCTGCCGCTGGCTGCGGAGAAGGTGAGCGAGCGCGGGTCTTTGCCGAACGCTTTCTTGCAAGTTTTAGCTCAGCTACTGAAGGTTATGAAATTCTTTCTACCGAAGGACCAGGAGACGCACGCGGGCTTGCGCGAATGGCCGGAGAAGCAGGCTTTTCAAGCGTTATTGCCTTAGGCGGAGACGGAGTTATTCACGAGGTCGTCAATGGCCTTATGGCGCTACGTCAGTCCATAAGGCCAGCTTTGGGGATCATTCCCATGGGATCGGGCAACGACTATGCCCGCACCATTGGTATGGCAAAAAACCATGCCGAGGATGCCCTAGCTCAACTCGTACAAGGCCAAATCGTGAATTTTGAAGTCGGGCAGGTCAACGACGTCTACTTTATGCAGACGCTTTCATTTGGACTTGACGCTGCCGTGGCGATCGACACAATTCGCCGACGTGAAAAGAATACCTCCTTGCGTGGAGAAAGCCTCTATGTCACCTCTGCCTTAAAGCTCTTCCCTCATGCACGGCGTGGCTGGCCATGCCGAGCGCATATTGATGGTGGGCACGAACTCATTTTGCCAACAATTATCTTTACGGTACAGATTGGCCCCACCTATGGCGGGGGTTTTCAGGTATGCCCAGCTGCCAACCCGTGTGACGGAGTCTTTGATCTTTGCTACAACATCTCACGGCCAGCCTTGCCTCACTTGGCCGCATTATTAGGCATGGTACGTGCTGGAACCCATACTCGCTCTCGAGTACTCCGCCTTCGCCAAGCCAAAACCATTGAGCTTGCCTTTGAAACTCCTGTGCCTGCTCAAGTTGATGGGGAAGAACTCGAGGGTCAGCACTTTGACATACAGGTAATTCCTCAGGCGCTTCGGGTCATCTGCCCCACGCCAGCCACACGAACCAACCGTGTTACCTGGGATGCGCCACACGCAAAAGAGTAGCTTTTACGAATCCAAGCGATGGTGGTCATCGCTTGGATGTTGCAAGCGCTTCAACTGCTTCTGAATAAAGATGGCGGCAACGCCTACGATGCCTACCAAAATGACCATCTTGACAATAAAGGCAAGAGCAAAGCCAATAATTTTTAAGATGATCGACCCGATAATGACAACAGCCAGCAAGGCCAGAACCAAGGTACCTAAGCTCATAACAACCTCTTAGACCTCAAGTGATACCTGACGATAATTGATCCCGCATGAATCCAAAATGCGGCGAGAGATACGCCCGTCATCGGTATCGGCGTACTTATCATCTAAATAGACGACTGAGCCAATGCCCACCTGTGCCAAGATCTTGGCGCAATCATGGCAGGGGAACAGAGTTACATAGACTGTGGCATCTGCTAGATCATTTAAGGAACCACGATAGTTGAGCACTGCATTTGCTTCGGCATGCACCACATAATTGTGCTTGTCTTCAAGCGGATCCTCTGAGGTTCCCCAGGGAAAATCATCATCATCAAGGGCGGAAGGCGTACCGTTATACCCTACCGAAAGAATACGGTTATTGGTACTTGCAATACAGGCTCCCACCTGCGTATTTGGATCTTTACTACGAAGCTGGGCGGCAATAGCTACTCGCATAAAAAACTCGTCCCAGCTAATAACGTCTGTGCGCTTGCTCGACATTGGGCCTCCTTGGGTCTCACTTGGCTCATTGTATCGGCAAACGCCCCCTAGGGCAGCCTCGTTTCTGCGAGGCGTTAATTCTTCGTGAGTCCGTCTTTTGCGACACTTATGTCATCGTGCGTATCACACGCCGAACCCTACAGCCCCCTACGATGTACGCTACTTCCCTCGCACATCTTGCGCCCCCAGAGTCGCATGCTGCACTGGGTTGCTACGCATCCAAGCGATATAGATACATCTCAGGCGGAATAGCTACCTCATGAGGCTCAGCACTATGCTGAGCAACGCGCGTTAGGCCAAGGTATTCGTAGAACCGCCAATCACAACTGGTATCAGTAAACAGATAACCCGGAAGTGCTTGGCGCTCTGCCAAATAGCTTTTTCCGTATGCCAACAAATGCTTGCCAACCCCATGGCCGCGAGCAGCAGCGTCGACCGCTAACAACACAAGCTCACCTGCGTCTTTTGTTACCTCTGCTTCGCGCGCAAGCTGGCGATTTACCCTGCGTTCCCCTTCCATAAAGGCATCGTAGCTGCTCATCAGCTCATCATCGAAGGCTTTCATCTGCCTCAAAGCTTGCTCTTCTACCTTGTTCCACCGAGCGCTCCAGGCGTCATTCGGCGCACCAGCACGAGCAAGCACAATGCCGACTGGCTCACCTCTAAGAACTGCAACTTGAGAATAGGTAGCTTTTGCAAGCATATAGGCACAATCGTGGTGGCTCTCAAGCCGATTAAAGTCAGGATTGGGACTATCTGCATGCCAGAGCCGCTCCATAATGAGGGCAATCGCATGAAAATCCGTGTCCTGAAATGTCCGATACACAACTGTGCTACCACTGCGCATATATTTCCTCACTCCTTGCATCTATTCTGAGCTTCTAGCCTACCTCATGCAAAGAATACGGGTATGCAGCCCCTGTGATCGCAGGGAAGGCGGCGCATACGAGCTATGAACGCACCTCACATGGCCAGCCATAACCGCATAGGCACGCTTCTCTACCGGATATTCCAAATCTATTGCTCCGATTCTTGCCATGCCGTTCAATAGGTATAGCCAAAGATGAGCGAAAGGAGGAGGGATGAAGATCACCATCAAAACCGATCCGAGCGTGACCGAAACTAGCGTCACCATACATGCGCGCGAAATTGATGAGGAAGTTGAGCGCATTCACCGCTTGGTGTCTCTCGCGGCAAATGATGTGCTCAAGCGCATTGTTGGCGAGGCGGAATCTGAAGCACGGATCCTCGATGTTGATACCATCATGCGCTTTCATACAGAAGGGCGTGCCGTTATTGCCCAAACGCGCTCGGGATCATGGCGCGTGCGAACACGCATAAAAGATCTTGCAAGCTCTCTTGATCCGGCAGACTTTGTACAGATCAACCAAGGCGAAATTGTGAACTTGAACTACGTATCCAAGATGGATCTCTCCTTATCAGGAACGATCCGTCTGCGCCTTGCCGATGGCACCGATTGCTTTGTATCTCGCCGCTCGCTTGGAGCCTTCCGGCAAGCACTCTCCCTGTAAGGCGCACCACAAAGCGCCCAAAGCACCTCAAATCGAGCGTGTTTCTCACGGTATATCTCAAGGTTTTAGATAAAGGAGCAACGATGACTACCACTATGCAAGCACGCACCAACGAACACCCATCTGTAACGTGCAACTCACTGTCTCGAGACATTATTCTTGGCATGCTCGGCGGTATTGTTATCGGAACCACCCTTGAGCTTCTGGGCTCTGCCGTTCATGGCGGAAGCGCCTATGTGCCAGGGGTTCCGAGCTTTTTAGCAAGTTTTGCAAACGAGCACACCGCCGTTTTGGTTGAGCGAATTGTCTACGCGCTCCTCGGTCTTACGATGAACCTCCCTCGGCGTCTCTTTGACCTCGATCGGCTCTCGCTCGCCGCAGCAACCGCTCTGCACTTTCTGATCGTTATCGGCTCGTTGCTCGTAGCTGGTATCTATCTTCAATGGGCGCAGATGGGACCCCAGCTCATCAGCTTTATTGCCATCGCCTCTGCTATCTATTTCGTCATCTGGTTCATCATCTGGTTTTCCATTCGCCATAAGATCTCACAGATGAACCAGAGATTGGGAGCTCGCACCCCTCGCGCATAACTCAGCGACAAAATGAGTACGAGCCCCCGAAAGCGATTACTGTTACGCCATTGACCAGTTTGCTGCCCGGCGGCGAGCCGCCAGGAAGTCGGCATAGATACCTTCGGTACCTGCAAGCTCATCATGCGTTCCGGTTTGCACGAGCCGACCATCATCGATAACCAAGATCTGGTCGGCATCGGCTACGGTAGACAGGCGATGCGCGATTGAGATCACGGTACGCCCCTGCGTTAGCTCATCAAGTGCGCGCAAAATCTCGTGCTCGTTTTCTGGGTCAACCGAGCTCGTGGCCTCATCAAGCAAGATGATCGGCGCATCTTTAAGCAGCGCTCGCGCAATAGAGATGCGCTGACGCTCTCCACCAGAAAGCGCACCGCCAGCCTCTCCTGCATCGGCTTCGTACCCAGCAGGCAGCTTCATAATGAAGTCATGGCAGCGTGCCGCACGTGATGCTGCTTCAATCTCCTCATCCGTGGCATCTGGGCGGCCAAGGCGAATATTGTCTCGGATCGTGCCCTCAAAAAGATAGGTATCTTGAGACACATAAGAGATTTCTTCCATGAGCTGATCCAGGGGGATCTGGCGAAGATCCACACCACCTAAGGTAATTGAGCCCTGGTCTGCATCCCAAAACGAAGCAATGAGCCGGGCAATGGTTGACTTGCCCGAACCAGAAGGACCGACGAGTGCGGTTACCTGACCAGGCTCAGCCGTAAAGTTCACGCCATGGAGGACTTCAAGTCCGTCGGTATAAGAAAAATGAACATCGGTAAAGCTCACACCCTGCTGAGGATCAAGCTCGGCGCGGTCTGTTGCAGAAGGACGATCAAGCGCAGGGTATCTGAGGAGGGTCGTAATCTCATCCCAAATGGGAACCACCATCTGGAAGAGCTCAAAATTGTGCACAATTGCAAATACATGCTGCAAGATACCAATCGGCAGCGTTAAGCATAAAGCCAAACGGAAGATATCCAGCTCACCTGCGCCATACAAAACAAAGGCCACGGGCACCACAGCCAAAAGCGGTGAGTTCATTGCGGCGTTCATGACACCTGAGCCCAACCACGATTGCTTCCACCAGGCCATGGTGGTGTCTTGGTAGAGCAGTGCGCTCTTTGCATACCGGCTAAATGATGCGTCTTCTTGCAAGAAAGCCTTAATCACCGGAATGCCCTGAATATACTCGGCAGCGCGAGCTGCAAGTGCTGCCTTGGAACCCATCCAGAGATACATACGCGACTCATAACCGGCCATCATAATGCCCATGCCTACAATGACGAGCGGGACAGGTGCACGTGCCGCAAAACCAACGCGCCAGTCGATCACGAAAAGTGCGATGAGCGAGACAAGCGGCACCGACAAGCGGCCAGGAGCCTCAGGCATCACATGGGCAATCCAGTCCTCAAGGCTCGAAACGCGATCAACCAAAAGGGTACGAACACGTCCAATGGGGTTTTCTACCAAATACCCCTGAGGAATCTGGGAAAGCCGATCAAACAAAGCCAAACGCAAACCGCGAAGCGCCTTGAAGGCAATGCGATGCGAGATCATGCTGCTTATCGCAATGATGAGCAGGTGAAGCGCCAGCGCTCCGAGGGCTATGCCAACCGCAAAGATCTGCTGGCTAAAATCTGCCTCACCAAAGACCGCTGCATGAAATACCCAAGCCGCCGCATATGCTGCAAAAACCGCACCGGCAAGCTGAAGTAGGTTTCACACGATCGAGAGCAGAATGGAGACTCCCATCTGTGAGAATGAAACGCCAGAAAAGGCAAAGAACTCCTTGGTAAAACGCCCAATATCGATGGGGTCTTCGGTTTTTTCCGTAATCTGACGCTCAATCTGCGCACGTACGTCGTCTGGAATATCGAAGCCATACGCATCGATCCCCTGCATAATTTCTGTGCACTTTTCTTCGGGGGTCTTTTGAGACTTCTTCTCAGATTTCGCCATGGCACCTCCTCATGTAATGAGGCTGAAACGCTCAGCCCTCACCTAGAAAGTTAGCTTTAGCATACACCTACTAAAGCCAAAGGTAGGGGGGGGATTGGGTGAAAAAACATGGGGAGAACGGGGTCTGGGAGGGTGCAGGCGTGGATGGCACACGGGCGTGGGCGACGTGGGCGGGCGTGGGTGCGGGCTTGCGTGAACGGGAGTGGTGCACGCAAGTGAGCTTGAGCATGCGTGAGTGAGCGCAGGGGCATGAGAGTGGCGTGGATGCGGACTTGTGAGCATGGGCGCGGGCACCCGGAAAGCGTAGTCGTGCGAGAGGCGTGGACATGAGTGAGCGCAGATGCAACGAAGTGGATGGCAGCGAATGTATGGTGGGCGCAGGTGCCGTGAGCGAGCGTGAGCGGGTGCGACGCGAACGCGCGGGAGACTCACCAGCTCCCACGCATTCCTACTCAGCGCTTTTGAGCGCTTCTACCATCGCGATACGATCAAGCGATCGGTTGGTCATCTTGCTCACTACGACCACAAAGGCCAAGGTCACGGCAGAAGCAATGAAATAGGTTGGCCAGGCCACCACGGTATCAAAGAACAGCGACGGCATTCGCAGTACATAGGTCAGAAAACGCGTGATGGCATATCCCAAGGGACAGCCCGCGAGTATGCCTAAAAGGGCCAAGACAATCGTTTCTTTATTGATATACCGATAGACCTCACGCCGACGGAACCCTAACACCTTGATGGTGGCAAGCTCACGCGCACGCTCAGATATATTCGTAGTAGAAAGCGTAAAGACAACCGCGAAGGCCAGGGCCGCACCCATCACAGTCACGATATAGACCACCACGTCGACGATCTTAAAGCTCTCAGAAAAGCTATTCGCAATCTGCGCGGTGCTTGAAAGACTTACAAACAGTCCGTCATCTCCAAGGTCTTTGGCAAAGGCAATTTGGTCGTCCTCGCTCCCGGTAAGGTGAGCAAAGAAGGCATTTTGCACCGGGGCGGTTCCAAAGGCGGTACGATAGGCACTCTCAGTCATATACACAAAATTGCCCAGGTAGTTAATGGCAATCGCAGAGACAGGAATACTTCCCTCAGCCAAGCTCACATCTTGCAAGCTCACTGCATCTCCTGCACTAAAGCCCAAGACCTGCTCAGCGTTTTTAGTAAAAATTCCACCTTCATGTGCGGGAAGCTGCAACTCACTCCCCTGGCCATCTTGCAGCTTTACAAAGCCAGAGAGATCGGTGCCGTCAGGCAAGACCACAATCTGCATGTCTTCGCGCTTGCCCTGAAACCCAGCAGTTACTGTTTCAATCCGTGCACATAAAAGCTCAGATACCTCGCCTGAGTTTGAGAGTGCCTGCCGCGCCTCCTCAAAGTCCGCGTCTGCCGTTACCGCCATCAAGTCATAGCGGGCAATTCCGGCATCCCCATACTGGCGCGGCTTTAAAGAAATCACCGTGTCACGAATGCCTAAGCCGCAGATAAGCAAGGCGGTGCAACCAGCGATGCCAAAGATGGTCATAAAGGCACGCTTCTTGTAGCGGAACAAATTGCGGGCTGCCACCTTATTCAAAAAGCCAAGGCGTCGCCAAAGCGGCGGAATGCGCTCAAGCATAATGCGGCCACCGGCTCTGGGAGCGCGCGGGCGCATGAGCGAAGCAGGTACCTCACGCAGCTCCTGGCGGCACGCCAGAGCAGCCGCGCCGGTTATACCCACCGTGAAAAGTGCCACGCTCACCAGAGCAGACATCGGATCTACGTGCAGTTCAAAATCGGTGAGAGCATACATCGTGCGGAAGATCGTAAAAATTACCACGGGCAAGGCAACAAAACCCAAAATCGTTCCCGCAAGACCACCAGAAATACAGGCTGTACATGCATAGATGAGGTATTTGGCCATGATCTGGCTCCGGTGATAGCCAAGCGCCTTATATACGCCAATGAGGCCTCGATCTTCTTCCACCATACGTGTGGCAGTCGTTAAGCCAATGAGCACCGCTACGATAAAAAAGATTGCTGGGAAAACCGTGGCAATGGCCTCGATCGACTTTGCATCTGAGTCCACACTGTTATAGCTCGGCAAGACGGAACGATCCTGTACATACCACGTTGCAGGCTCAATAGTTTCAATATCAGCTCTCGCATCGGCAATCTTTTGGTGAGCTTCTGAGCGCTCATCCTCAAAAGTCTGATAGTTCGCTCGAAGCTCCTCGCGGGCATCTGCCAGCTTTTGTGCACCTGCATCAAGCTCTGCGTGAGCCTCAGCAAAGCGCTGGTCTGCCTCAGCGGAGCGGGCATTAAGATCGCTCAGGCCTGCGGCCAGGCGGATCCGGTTTTGATCCAGCAAGGCGCGCCCCTGCTTAAGAGCGGCTTGTCCTTGCTCTAGCTCGCGGCTCTTATTGGCAAGTTCTGCGGCTGCTTGCCCTATTGCCCGATCAACCTCTGCACGCGCTTGCTGGCGAGCCTCTGCTTCGCGCTGGCCTAACTCAGACGCTGCCTGAGCGAGGCGGGCGTATCCTGCCTGGATATCAATAAAGCCTTGGCTGAGGCTTACAAGCGCCGCTTCCCAGCCGCCGCTCAGCACAAACTCAATACCAGCCAGGCCTTCTTGCACCGCAGCGAGCTGAGCCTCAAGCTCGGCAATTGTTTTTTTGAGCATAGCCATGCGTTCGGCATGTTGAGGATTAGCTGGGTCAAGCGCTGCGAGAGCGGTTTTAGCGGCCTCGAGCTGAGGACGAAGTGCGGCCTCACCAGCTTGAAGCTCGGCTTTTTGTGCAGTGAGCTTGGGGCGCGCATCGGCAACTGCAGACGCGGCCTTTCCTGCCAGAGCTTCTTTTGCGCTGGCCACCTGCTCAGGTACTACCTCAGCCCCAGGAGCCGTAAGCTCCTCAAAGGTTGACCACGCCTGATCTGGCCAAACAAGACCGAGTTTTTGAGCGGCATCACGCAGGCGGTCGCGCTCCGATTTTGCCCGAGCATAGGCCTCATCAAGCGTCTTCGTCTGGGCAGCAAGCTCTGCTTTGGGGGCGGCGAGCTGAGCTGTTACCGCTGCTTCCGCCTCAGCATATGCAGCATCGCGGCGACGACCAAGCTCCGATCGCCCTGCTGCAAGGCGCGCAGCACCTGCGCTCAGCTCCCCTGCACGGGCTGCAAGCTCTTCCTCCCCTGCTGCAAGCTCTGCATACCCGCTCTGAATCTTGTCATGCCCGGCACGAATTTCTTTTGCTGCTAATGCTTCTTGCAAACTAAGCTCACGTTTGCCTCTGCTCAGCTCGTCTGATTGCGCATCAAGGGTACGCTCTGCATCATGCAACTTTGTGGCGGCGTCAGCAAGCTCACGCTCAGCTCGGCGTTCTTCATCATCAACGCGGGCGCTCGCCTCATCCTTTACATCCGCTGTGCGGCCACGCTCACGAGCATCCCGAATGGTTTCAATACTGGTTTTTGCCTCTTCAATCCGTGTGCGATACGCATCTGAGTAGCAAGGAAGCTCACGAGCTTTTGCGATGGCAAGGTATGCCACCGTATACGTATTGGGATGAACGACTGCCTCAGGCGACAAAAAGAAGGCATATTTGGTAATAGACCCTGTGCGAAACGTCATGGTCTCAGACTCGGGATTTACATCCATAGGATCGCGCACCACACCAACGATGGTATAAACACCGCGCGAAAAGACGGGATCTCCCCGCTTTGGCAGCTCCGTATCCTTTATGTCGTTCGCATCTGTTGTGGCTCCCTGCGTCGCGTCGGTTTCATGTTCACTCGCTGGATCAGCCTTCGGTTCGTCCCCCTCATCAAGAATTGCACCTGAAGAGAAGCGTACCGTGTCGCCAATCTTTTTTTTCGCTGCGTGCGCATACTTCTGAGTTACCACGAGCTCGCGTGCGTCTCTTGGAAAACACCCGTCTATAAGCAGGGGCTTATTGAGATCTCCCGACACCAAGGCTTTGAGATCGACCTTTTCGGCCTTACCGTGCACCTCGGTAAAAGCCGCCTCCGTATAGCCGCCCTGGGCGTAATCCACGTCTGACAGGCCTGCAAGCGCTGCAATATCAGCATCCGTGAGGCCTAAGGTTGAGCGGATAGAAAGATCAAACAGACGCTGAGTATCAAAATACGAATCTGCAGTCAAGCGCAGATCATCGCAGGCAGCCTTTAAGCCCACCAGCATGGTGGAGCCCAACGCACAAATGACAAAAAGCGAGACAAAGCGCTTGAGATTGCCGGTGATAGTTCGGCGAATATCGGCTGACAAGGCACTCAAGCGGCGTGAGCGAGCCGTTTGCGGTGCCCTTCTAACTTTTGGATCTCTTTGCCCACCCATTGCTACCACTCAATCTCTGCAATGGGCACAGGAGATGGATTGAGCTCTTGCGAGGTTACCCGCCCACTCTTAAAGCGAATTAAGCGATCTGCCATGGGCGCTAAGGCCGAGTTATGCGTAATAATAATGACGGTTAGGCCAGAAAGGCGGCAGGTATCTTGTAAGAGCTGCAAGACTTGCTTACCTGTTTTGTAATCAAGTGCTCCCGTTGGTTCGTCGCAGAGCAAAATCTTAGGATTTTTAGCAATCGCGCGAGCGATAGACACGCGCTGCTGCTCACCACCAGAAAGATGCGCAGGAAAATTGCCCATCCGGTGCTCAAGCCCTACCTTGGCAAGGGTCTCTGCAGGATCGAGTGAATCGGGACAAATTTGGGTGGCAAGCTCCACATTTTCTAAGGCAGTCAGGTTTGGAACCAGGTTGTAAAACTGAAAAACAAAGCCCACATCTGAGCGACGATACTCGATGAGCTTATCTTCGCTAGCAGCACTTATGTCGCGCCCACCTACCATAACGTGGCCTGAGGTGGCCGAATCCATGCCGCCCAAGATATTGAGAGCCGTTGTTTTGCCCGCACCCGAGGCACCTAAGATAACCGCAAGCTCGCCCTGGTTTACTTCAAAGCTCGCACCATCGAGGGCGCGAACCTCAGCCTCACCGGATCCGTAAACCTTGCACACCTGCTCAAATTCGATATACGCCACGTGACCACCATTCCGCTGCAAGCGAAGCGCAATTGACTCGACACTCTGTCGCTTGATCTCAGGATAGCAATCGTACAGGCGTCAGAAAACCACCGCTCGACACTACGTGAACGATTGTCGCGCAGCGTCGTTGAGCGGCGGTGGTACGTGAACGGATGAAACGGATGGAGCTCATGCCAACACATGTGCTCCATGTAAGAACGTATCGTTTTAGCGACGGCGGCGGAGTACCGCGCCAGCACCAAGCAAGATCGCCGAGGAGACACCAGCTGTGAGCGCCGCTACAGCAAAAGCAGCGTCTCCCGTTTGCGGAAGATTACGGCTGGCCTTCTTATTGTTGCTGTGGCTCTGATCCGAGTTGGTCACGTGGTTCTGACCCTGGTTTTGCCCCTGGCTCTGGCCACCACGCTGTCCCTGGTTTTGCCCCTGGGTCTGGCCACCACGCTGTCCCTGGTTTTGCCCCTGGGTCTGGCCTGGCGACTTGCTATCGCCCTGGCCTGGGGTCTGCCCTGGGGTCTGTCCCTGATTTTCCTGCGTGTCTACGTGCTCTTCTTGCTCGTCTTTTGCGCCGGGATTTTTGGCACCGGGCTCCTCAGTATGCCCACCACCTGCGTCGGGCGCGTGACGATCGTCTTTACCCAATACGTACTGCACGTCCAAATCGGCATTGCGCTCGGCGGTAAAGGATATGAACTGACGACCATCTTTATCAGTAAAGAGGCGAACCTTGCCCAGGCTCGTGTCATCCGAGCCATAGAAGAAGACCTCAGGCTTATAGTCTTTAAACTGCTTAATCAGCGTGAAGTTATCCAGATAGATTCGCTGCTCTGATCCGGGAAGTACGCCGGTGATTGGCACTGTTATCTGTGAGCCAGACTCATCCTTAAAGTAGGCATTAATCAGAGCGGAGGGAGCACCTTGATCGGGATGGCGGAAGCGGATTGACATCGTATAGGTCGTCGCCTGATCCAAAGCAACCTCAGTGAGCGCCTTGTCTGCCGCCGTCAGCTCAGTCAGGGCAGCATCCAGCTCGGCCTGCTCCGGATAGGCCGTGTTGAGCAGGAGCTGGGCAGCTTGCAAAGCCTTCATAAAACGTGTGCCAGAAGCTGGCTCCCACCCGTGACCTTGAGACGGCATGCGCTCAAGAGCTGCAAAGAAAGCGTTGCGCAGGCTCTCGGTCTTGGCAGGCTCCATAGCAATAACGGAAAGCTGTGTGGTGGCACTTGCCAGATCGCGGGCGGCATTGTCAAAATCGCGCTGGGTCTTTAAAGGACCGCCCTCGTGAGGACCTAAAATGAAGGTGAGATCTTTGCTATCCATAAGCTCTTTCGCGCTCAGGTATGCACGATAAAAAGCGTTATAGCCAGCCCGCTCATAGCCCTGCTTTTGCTTGGCCAGCTGCGGGATGCGCGCGATAGCCGCATCTGCTGCGGCAAGAGAGCGAGCAAGTGCCTCGCGCTCATACGGAGCCGGCTTCAAGTCAGCAAAGGCCTCATTGAGCTTGATGCGCTCCGCAGCCAACTCATCTTGGGTGACTGCTGTTGGATTCTGCTCGGCCTTTTCAAGCAGTGCCTGAGCCTTGGTCATCGCAGCTTCAAAGGTCTGAGCAGTCTCAGGAACAATCTTCATACCTTGAGACTTTGCAGCCTCATACTGATTGCGATGCTCGGTTAACGCACCTTGCAGCGGCGAGAGATCGAGCTGAGTTAAGCCTGCGGGAAGCTTAAGATCAAACTCTTCACCCTTAAGAGCCATCCGAATGCTCTTGGTGCCCTTTTTAATGTTTACCGGCAAGCTATTTTGAAACACCGTACGATCATATTTTCCAACGGTGGAATCGGTTGGTGCCCACTCAAAGCTACCTTTCATGTACTTATTTGGTTTGTACCAATTGGCATCTGTGTCGGCAAAATCCACGTCCTGCGCGGTGTAGGGCATCTTGAGCTCGCCAAAAATGCGCAGCTCAAGCATGTGCGTATGTTCTGCTTCGGAGAGCGCGACCACATACATGGAACCATACTCGCCAATGTCGGTTTTTACGCCTGTTGCCTTAGCGTCCGCCAGGGTTACACCAGCTGCTGGGTCTGCAAATGCAGCAGGGACAGGCAGGCCACATACAATGCCGCCGGTAAAACTCAAGGCCAAAGCAGAAGCCAAGGCGGCGGTCGTCTTGCGCGATGCAATTCGCATGCGTGCACATCCTTTCGTGAGTGGAATAGGAACCTGCAAAAGGTATCCTCTGAACGATTAAGTTAGACGAGTTTAACAAAACAAACATACGAATTCTGCGTCTGAGCAAAACGAGACAAAACACGTGTACGCAGTTTATGTCCGCCCATTCGTTTACCATGACGATATAGTTTTCGTTTGAGGAGGACTTCGATGGCTAAAAGGTTGAAATGCCCCACATGCGGTAGCTTAGATATTTCCGCACTGGGCGACTCAAAGCGTTCAGTTTCTGCAGGAAAAGCAATCGTAGGAGGTCTTATCGTAGGGCCGCTAGGCTTTGTTGTAGGTGGCCTCATGGGCAAGAAAGGCAAGGTTACCCTGTACTGCCACGATTGTGGAACCACCTGGAAGAAAAAACTCTAGCAACGCGGGGTGCAGCGCGTAGAAGCAAGACTGAATCCCTATGGAGCCACCTAAATTGTTGCAGCAGCGCGGGGTGTAGCGCGAAGAGGTGGTCAGCATCCCGGTAGAGTCATCTAACATGCTGCAGCAACTCCGGTCTCGCATTTGGAGTAGTCAAAATGCTGCAGCAACGCGAGCCTCGCATTTAAAGTATCCAAATTGCCTTGGTTTTCTCCCCATAACGGACTCAAACAGAATACTCTATCTCTCGTTCGCTCCTCTCATCAGCGTAAGCACGCACGTGTACTGAGGAGGCCATGGCTATCGCACCTCCCAGCGGCCGTTACGATTAGCACCAATGCGAATAAGTTTACCGTCTCGTTTTAAGCTGGATACGATTCGCTCTGCTTGACGTGTACTAATTCCCAGCTCAGAGGCCATCTGCTTAACGGTGATGCTTGGATTCTCATGGACAAGCAGGAGTAGCCGCTCGTGCATGGCTGCTGCATCGTTCTTTATACCGACATTTATACCGTCACTTATACCGACAACACTGTCGGAAGCAAGAACATCATCAAGTGCGTGAGAAATCATGCCGAGCATAAACTCAACAAAACGTGTACTATCACCCTGCTCATCCGAGCTAGTAAGCGCATCGTAGTACTCATCCTGGCACTCATTGACCAGCGTCTCAACGGGGAGCCACGCGAAAAGTGAATTCCACCTACTCAGAATGAGTGTCTGCCACAGCCTGCCCATGCGTCCATTGCCATCCTGAAATGGATGAATAAACTCAAACTCGTAATGAAACACGCACGAGGCAACAAGCGGATGCACATCACCAGCAGCAAGCCATGCAAACAAATCAGCCATAACGCTTGGTAGATATTTTGCAGGTGTGCCGGCATGAATAAGCTTGTCACCTGCAAAAACACCCACGTTGCCACTGCGCAATTTACCTGGCTCTTGAACAAGCCCTCCCATGAGCTCCTTATGAGCACGCAAGAGATCATCTAAAGAAGTTGGATCGAAAGAATCAATCTCCTCATAAACCTTGATGGCATTTTGCACTTCAAGCAGATCTTTAGGTGGCGCAATGACGTGCTTGCCTTCGACTACCGCTGTAACCTGCTCCAGCGAGAGCATGTTCTCCTCAATAGCAAGTGATGAGTGAATGGTACGAATACGATTCTTCTTGCGCAGGCGCGGGCTGCGGTTGAGCTGACCATACGCATCTACCTGGCCAACTTTTTGAGCAATATTAGCAACAAGATCAAGAATCTGGCTGTTGAGCGTGAAGGGAGGTTGATATTGCATAAGCATTTCCCTATACAAACAATTTCTCAAGCAAAGAATGCTTGAGCTGACTGAACTATTCAATCATACACTGATGCCAAATGATGATGCGATCTAGATAAACGAACGGCACTCCCACCCTTTTGGCATTTATAGGCGCATGATCTCACGCCACAATAAAAATGTCCGTATGATCTGCACAAGGAGTAGAAAATGCCCCATTGCTGCCTGATGTGTCGAACCAAAACCAAAAATAAGAGTTGATATGATAATCACACTAGCATGGCTTGCCGTATATCTATTGATCGGAGCATCTACTATCTTGCTCGTTCGTTTTGCTGGCCCAGTCGGACTAAAAGATTACGTTTTAGAAGAATACTATGATTCAGAAACTAGCGTGTACAATGTTTATTATCGAATAGTTGCACCCGCCCTATGCTGTACAGTTCTTGTTGCTATTATTGGCTTGATTGCAGTTGCCTTTGGAATCCCAGCTCCTACCCTGCAAGTTCTTCCTGTCATTTTTTATTGGCTGATTATGTGGGGCATGAAGCTCTACAGACACAGTATGCAAGATCCACTTGCCTTTAGCTTAGAAGTAATAAGTTCGGTTGGCATAGCATGGGCATTTAGCACGTTCGTCACTCCTCGAATTCTCGCTCGGGATCTGACCTTTATTGATGAATCAAATATTGCTTTTCAAGCAGAACTAATACTTTTCTCTTTTATAGTTCAAATAATTGCTTCTTTAATGACTAGATCTCGCTACAGAACCTATCTTACTGCCATAAGCGCCGATATGAAAAACGGTGCAAAGCGCAATAGAGCTGTCGATACCAGCGAACAGAAGCTGTTTCAATACGAGCGTGAATATGGCACAGCGCTACCAGCTCGTTACAACCAAGATCCACTACTCAGATGTATCTTTTTTAGCATTATGGCAATTGAAGACTCAAATAGGCCAAAGAGCTATCGAATCGTTGAGCGAATAGCGTGCCGTTTTGGATTGGCGCATACAACAGGCATCATGCAGCAAAAAGCCGACAGACCCTTAAGTGATCGTGAGAGTGTTGAATTAGCTGCAGCTTATATTGGACGAATGTGGGACTCATTTCTCCTATCTTATTCAAAATCATCAGGAGAAAAGCGTGCTTTGGTAACTTTAACCTTTAACTCCTCTTGGTACAAATATAATTACCCCCTGCTCTCTGAAGAAGTCGAAGGGTTATTTGGCTTTCTTTACGGGGATTATTGTGGCACACGTCTGCATAATGTTAGCTGGATCTTTCATGAAGTGAGACTATTCTGGGAGCGAAATCAATATAACTTGCTTCCGCATACCATTATTGCCTCTTGGGAATCATCTCCATATGTAGCTCAATGGTTTGACGGCGCCGAAATACGTTTTACAAATCACTACACGATTTGCCGTACCAAGCCTATAAATCAGCTGAGTAGTTATCAATTTGTTTCCATTATTGGTAATAAAAACGTTGCGCACAAAGAAGAAATCACGAAAATCCATCAGAATTTAAAGGCTGCCAAGTCGTATATCGACAAAGTCACACTCTCTGAAAATGCGTACGTATCGATCGTGGCGTATTGTCCTCCGGGTTTTGATTTCAGCTTTTTAGACAGTACGTGGAAAGTCTCTTATGACCATCAGGATTAGGAGGCTTTTACCAGCACAGTACCTCCTAGCTCAAACAATTGTCTTATTTCGATTGGCAAAAACGCATTCGATGAAACTAATCTAGCTCGGTATATTTCGTTGATCTGCCCTTGGCCTTGTCTATTGGATAGTTTCTTGCATTTTTGTCCATCTTATTCGCAAGCATATGATCAATATCTATACCGAGGTGATCGGCAAGAAATATGCAGTAGATAAGAACATCTGCCAACTCTTCTTGCACTCTTTGTAGCTTCCCCTCAGCCTCACAAACCTCTCCAGACCATTGGAAAAGCTCCAATAGCTCAGCGGCTTCTATGCTGATAGATAATGCCAAGTCTTTTGAATTATGAAATTGTTGCCAGTCTCGATCCTGCGCAAAAGCAAGAATTCGCTGCTGCTCCTCTTCAAAACTCATAGGCACTCCCGCAATAGCTGTTTATGATTCCAAATCCAGTCTTTCTACAGAGCGTGCCGAGCGCTCCAATGCTGCCTGGAGCTCTCGATCAACCGCGAAAAGATAAAGACCCCAAATGCCACGACGTAAGAGAACCTTTAATTGTTGCAAGATCAGATCCTCTGCATTCTCACCTCGAGCCTGCTGGTCATTAGACGCTGCAGGATTAACAACAATCTTTCCCTCGCGATAAGTCACTGAAGGCCCAATAATGACCCCGGCATAATTCAGGTCAAAGCCTTGGATGGAGAAATACGAACCAACTTCGTTCTCAGCATCGGGATCGGACGACCAGATCCGCTTTCCCTCTTGATCTGACTCAATATAATTCCAGTTTCTTGAGAAATGAATACACTCAGACGAGTCTATTTCTACATCTAGCCGAGCATCGTCGGGCATTACCCATTCAATCTCACCCAGCTCAGACGCGCCCTGCTTCGTTGGAAGAATGCCATAGAGCTCAACTGCTGTCTTTCCCGAATTGCGCTTATACTCCCAATCATATGTAGCCAAAAGTCTACAGAGCGGAGAACGGGCTCGCGTAAGCGTGGGAGATGTCTCCGACGCCCCCGCCTTCTCCATTTCTTTACGTCGACGATCTATTGCCTGTGCAAGCAGCTCTGGCGAACTATAGACACGAAGGTCATATTTGTCTGTATCTTGAACTGCCAGCCCAGAAGCGCCAAGCCCACCACTCGGAATCAGATCCATCCCGCGCTTCTCTTTATCAACCAGGCGGTCAATCCAGCTAATCGTTTCCTCATCTGCATGAATACGGAACTGTTCGCTCAAACCAATATGATATGAGTTGAATGTCCACGAATTCGTATCTTGAGTATCCCTATGACTGCGCAGCTTTACCGCTCCTAAGTAAGAGAGGTCGCCACTCTCTAGGCGGTTAGCAGGTAAGATCGCATCGATGAAGTCTTGATCAAATTCTTGATCGCGCCTCATCACCTGAATTGGATCAAATACTGCAATAACCACTTTAGCCTGCAATAAAATATCGAGCAGCTGATTGCCGTGATGTCCACGTTTTGCGCTATATCCTCGATTGCTTTTATTCCATAGCAGGTGCGCCTCATCTACAAGCACAATATCTGGTCGAGTCCTTTCCCCCTTCTGCATAAGATTTAAGAACCTCGTCGCTTGATATACGCACGCGTCGCTGGAACTTTGAGAGCGCATTAATCCGAGCTTTCGCGCAAGATTCGAGTACATAGTGAGCTGCTGCGACTGGTTAACCACCAGATTAACTCGATTATTTGGCCTAATACCTAATGCCACGGCCTCTTCATCATCATCTCTAAGCATTTGGGAAAGACGGAGAAATAGCGTACTCAATACGATCGATTTTCCCGTTCCAGAAGCACCCTCAAGTACAAGCAATCGATGAGAAGAGTCCGCTTTCTCAAGGCGTTCACCACAAATTGGAAGTCCTGATAATAGAGCGGCAGCAGATTTACAGACAGCATCAACCGCCTTAGACTGCTCTTCGCCTAATGCATGAAACGGCGATATCTTATAAAGATCAGAATTCCAGATATCGCTTTCTGGAGGAAAAAGATCCGGATCAAAAAGCGACAGTCGCTGCCATGCACGACTACCAACCTTATCCTTCTCCTCAACCTTGTAATAGTTTCTCTGGGCATTGCCGCGCCCGTTAAGCGTGAACACGCCATCAGTAGACTGGAAATAATCTATGTACTTGTTCTCTATATCAAGGGTCATAGATTTGGTAAAGAAGTTATGCCAAATCACGTATTGCTTAACTTCTAATCCAGCAGCAACCGCTGCTTGAATAACCTTATCTGCCTGCGTTCGCTCGTCTGCCACAATGCGAAAATCCTCATATAGATCTTCATCGGAAAGCGCTTCTTTTAAACGCAGCGACTGAGCAAGATGCTGGTTAGTACGCTTAAGAATGTCATTGGTTTCACCAACATAGATCACTTTATCAACTTTATAGCGCTTATCACTCCGGTTGCACACATCGCCAATCACATCCGCTAGCCAGCCACTCATAAGCTGCTGCTGCGATAGACGAATAGAAACGATATATACAACTGGAGAGTTGGTTAGCTGATGAAACAATGTGGCCCGCGTCTTATAGTCATCAGGCCGTTTAGGAAAAACAAATACGGCTAGCCCGCCGTGCATCTGATCTGAAAGAAATGATTGCTCAACAAGCTCTCGATATGCACGATCGCTATGTAAGGCAGCAGCCGACTGTCTAACTAAAGCTCCGGTGCCATACGGGAGCTGAGCAACGAGCATCTTCTGTCTTTCAGACATGCCACACCTACAACGCTGTTCTATGTACCAATACCTTCATGATCATAATAGTTCCCCAATATGACACACGCTCTCACAGCGCTTAAGAAATAAAACGCAAGCCCTCGTTGAGTCTCAAGATGGCCTGCATATCATCTTTTTCAAAAGGCATGTCCGTCACAATTGTGTCGAGCTCATCAAACGGTAAAAATGAAGCAAACGTAATGGTGCCAAATTTGGTCATGTCTACCAGGGCAATCCGCTCGGATGCAGCCTCTGCATACGCTGTCTTTATCATGCCCTGCTCGTAGCTCTCTGAAGTAAAACCTTCCTGCAAGGTAAAGCCGTTCGCTGAGAGAAATGCCTTATCAACATGAAGGTGATCAATTTCTCGAAGCACCGGCTCACCGTAGGTATAGTGATAGCCCGCACGAACCATCCCACCAAGAAAGACAAGCTTTGCCTGGGGATTTACCTGTTCGATCACGGTAGCAATCATCAGGTCGTTGGTTACGACGGTAAGATTTTCTATGCCTGAGAGGTTGCGAGCAAGCTCTATGGTTGTGGTGCCGGTATCAATAATGATTGAATCTCCCGGCTCTACCAAGGTTGCCGCTAAAGCACCGATTGCACGCTTAGACTCAGACGTTGTAACCGCACGGCGTGCATAATCTTCAACCAGCGTTGTCTTGGTAAGCGGAAGCGCTCCTCCATGGCAGCGCCGCAGCTTACCTTCGCGTTCCAGTTCATCAAGATCGGCACGTACGGTAAAGGAGGAGATTCCAAAACGCTCGGCAAGGTCGCTCACCAGCACCTTTGACTGCATACCAAGCAGGTCTAAAATAACGGCTCGACGCTCTTCAGGAAGCGTTCTAGCCATAACCCGGCTCCCCTGCTTGTGTTTCTGGGATGCCGCTGGCTCCGCCATGCTGAATCCCTCCTTACCCGTACCTTATAGCTTCTTCGTCTCTCCGATTCTAGCAAGCGCGATAAGAATCTCTGCCTGAGAAGCTCCGCTTTGCGCGAGCACCGACGCTTCAACCGCTCCCTCTACAAAGGGACAGTCAGCCATAGCCACGCGCTTGTCTTCAAGATCTTCCAGCACCATCTTGACCGTCATCACCGCAGAGCCCATGTCCATAAGCACAACGACCCCATCGTCGCTCAAGCTCTCTTCAATTGCTGTTTCAATCAGGTCGTAACTTGTGCCAAACGAGCCATCGTCTAGGCCTCCAGCAGCTACCACTCGAGCCTCAGGAGCCATAGTTGCCACATAGGCAACAAGAGCCTCAGCTAAAGCTTTTGAATGAGAAACTAAAACAATCCCTACCATGGATGTCTTCACTCTCGTTAAGCCGAATGTGCGAGCGCTGCCATGCAGAGCGCAAATGATGCAGCGCCTGGATCTTTGTGACCAACTGAGCGCTCACCCAAATAACTTGCCCGCCCCTTGCGCGCAATAAGCGGGATGGTGGCCTCTGCTCCCCCATCTGCAGCATCTGCAGCAAGTTGCAATGCTTCTTGAGCATCAATTCCGCTGGCAAGACTTTGCTTGAGCGACTCAATTGCCGGAACCATGGCATCAATCATGGTTTTATCTCCGGGAGATCCTCCGGCAAGCTCTTCAATTCCTGCTAAACCCGCTTCGAGACCATCAGCTAAGCTCTGAATGCTCAAGGCTCCTTCACGCCGCACTGCTGCGGAAAGCTTTCTGAGCACGACACCATAGAGCGGTCCTGAAGAACCTCCGACATGTGAGATAACCGCCCGAGCTGCGCGCTTTAAAATCTCTGACGCAGAAGCGTCCTCTAAACTTGGTAGCAGGTCAACCACTGCCTTAAAACCGCGATCCATATTGATCCCGTGGTCTGAGTCACCAATAGGCATATCGAGCTTGGTGAGCTCATCTCGGTGCTCAGAAAGAATTGCTGCAATGCTGCATAGCGATCGCATGGCCAATGCTCGATCAGCATCTTCTGTAGCAGATGTCTGCTCTCCTTCTGAAAGCAGCGTATGTTGCGCCTCTGAGCTATCGATCTTCTGTGTCTCTGCACTAGGCATTTGAGCCGTGCCAGCACACGCGCACCTGTTGGATGCTTGTGTTTGAGTCTCACCGCTACCCGTTGTTCCGACACCCGCCGTAACCGCAGTACCGGCCGTAAACCAAGCAGGGGCAGCTGCCGGAGCATCAAGTAAGCCCAAGAGCTCATCGTCAAGCGCAAGCACAGAAAGGGAAAATCCGCGCATTTCAAGCGAGGTCATATAAGGACCCATAAAGGTGCGGCGTACTCGAATTCCGCGCTTGGCGAGCACATCATGAGCGTGGTTAGAAACAATTGCGAGCTCGTACGGAGGCGTTCCGCCAGCACCGTTTACCAGCAGAGCAACCTCGTGCACTTCAGAATCCCTGTCTGAGAGAATCGTATCCAAAAGCTCATCGACCATCTTATTTGCCGGGCGCATCTGAGCACGACGAACTCCTGGCTCACCATGGATACCAACGCCCATCTCCATCTCACCTTGAGCAAGCGTGAAGCCAGCCTCTCCCGCTGCCGGAACAACACAGGGCTCGATCGCCACGCCCATGGTTCTTACTCGCGAGATTACCTTTTTCGCAATGCGCTCCACCTCTGCCAAATCAGCGCCTGCCTCTGCAGCAGCGCCCGCACATTTGTGCACAAAAATGGTTCCTGCAACGCCTCGCCGACCAACCGTGAAGGTAGAATCCCGCACGGCTACGTCGTCATCCACAACAACCGTTGCGATATCAATTCCCTCGTCTTTTAAGGCATCAGCCGCCATCTTAAAGTTCAAGACATCGCCCGTATAGTTTTTCACGATCAATAACACGCCCGTGGAAGCTTTTGCCACCGCGCGAATACCTGCCTCTATTCGATCCTCGGCAGGTGAAGTAAAAACCGCACCGCCAACAGCCGCATCTAACATGCCAGTGCCCACAAAGCCCAGATGCGCAGGCTCATGACCCATGCCTCCACCAGATACGAGCACCACTTTGCCAGTCGCCGGTTGAGCTCTCACCACAATGTCATCAGCAGCTTTTTGAATCAGCTCGGGATACGACTTTACATAGCCATCTACAACATCGCGCTCCACATGAGACGGATCGTTTATGAACTTCTTCATGCGGCTCCTCCTTTTCACTGCCACCACATATGCGGATAGCCTCGTTCTGGTACTCATCCTACCCCTCCGAGGCCATCCGCAGGCCACAAGCGGCCTACCTTACATATGTGAGCGCGTGCTTAGTCTTGATACACAATGGCGTTTTTAATCACAGCCCCTGACGCATGCTCCAAAATAGCCTGCTCTGTCTCGTCAATCGAGTACTCATGTTGAACAAAGATCTCCTCTGGGAACTGACCCATTTTGATCATCTCAAATGTACTATGAACATACATAGGGGTTGTATGGAACACACCTTTAACCGTGAGCTGGCTATAATGCATGAGATTTGTATCCAGCTGAACCTCAGCGCCCTTCTTCAGGCCGCCAAATAGCAACACAAAGCCACCCGGACGAACCATGTGCATGGAGCTCTCCCAAACCGATGGCACACCTGTCGCCTCTATTGCAACATCCACTCCGCGCTTGTCTTCTGTTAGATCCTTCACTGCCTGCGCTTGATCCTCTACTTCATCAGCCTTAACTGCATCAACAGCACCAAGCTTCATTGCAGTATCAAGACGAGCTTGTGATACATCGCATGCAATGACATGCGCCCCGCGCAACACGCACATACGAACAAAGCCAAGTCCAATAGGGCCGCATCCATTAACGACGACATAATCGCCAATCTCAATGGGACAATTTGCGGTTCCGTAAACTGAACATGCCATGGGTTCTAGCAAAGCAGCCTGCTTATAGCTCATTGAATCCGGCAGGTGAAACATGTTCATCTTTACAATTGGCGCAGGAATGAGTTGATATTCTGAATAAGCTCCATGTTCAAACTGATTCTGAATTAAATCGACGCACATGGACTCTTCGCCACGCTTGCAATAGTAGCAGTGACCACAAGGTGCTGAATTGTGTGCCACTACACGATCCCCCACCTTAAAGTCTTCAACACCCTCGCCCACTGCAGCAACCACGCCCGCAGCCTCATGTCCAAATCCAAAAGGCGGTTCATAGCGATATCCGCGCTTATACGTTTTTACATCTGTTCCGCACGTCAACGTTACCTTGTTTTTTACTACAACATCACCAGGACCGGGAACCGGTATAGGAACCTCTTCCACCCTAATATCGCCAGGCGCATAAAACCGAACTGCCTTCATGGTGCTCATCTTAAAATCCTTTCATTTTTGCGTACTGCGCATGAGCTGTTGCTCACTATTGAGTCGACCTGCTATTTCCCATGAACACGTCCTCTGTCAATCCCAGCTCTCGATAGACCCGAGGAAGTGGAATCTTTGCAGACGTACGTTTGAGCACAAAAATCAAGCCTGCTGTGAGCAGCGTCGGAATCCACTGTCCCAATACGACCGCCATTACTAGCATGAGCGCAGCTACAAGCACACCTACATGCCAACATACAACTCTCAATCCTTCAGCTTTCATACTCATGAGGCACTCTTTGCATTCAGCTGAGTTTGATCGAGATCACTATTTTCTTTAATCCATCCCATGCGAACTGCTGCAGCATGCTCTTCGCGACGTTGAGCTGGGAAGTAGTAAAAGATCGCAAGCGCCACAATTCCGATGCATGCAGCAATTGCCACTGGATTAATTCGCATTGCCTCAACAACAGCCCAGCGAATTTCTGCAATATCCATTCCCCACCATGCCAGCATCTGCCCATCAGGCACGGCACCACCGGTTTGAACAGCAAGATCATTCAACATTGGAGCAAAGTCCGTAGCAGACCAGCAAAGGATCGGCACCATAATGTAGCTGATAATGAGCATTTTGCGCATATCACCCTTGCAGCCTACAAATGCTGCTGCACATACACATACATTCATGAGATTGCCAAAGGGAAGCACGAAGTTACCAGGTAAAACAATGGATACTAGCAAAGCAACGGGAATGGTAAGGATGATTGAAACCCAAATCTCCGGATTACCCGCAAGAATAGGCCAATCAAGACCAATAACCATTTCGCGTCCGGGGAATCGCTTCTTAATAAAAGAGTTTGCCGCATCAGAAATTGGCGTCAGAGCAGTCATGAACAGCTTAGAAACCATTGGGAACAGCGTGAGTGCACATCCCGCTTGCACACCCGTCATAAGTGCACCCATACCCTGGCCGCCCATCAAGCCAATAATGAAGCCGATAATGAAACCGAGGATATGGTTTTCGCCAAAGATGCCAATTTTCTTTTTTAGAGCAGCAGCATCAATTTTGCCTGATTCTGGGAGAATCTTATCAAGGAGCTGGGCAATTGGATAAAAGATGATGTTTGAAAGAAACATCGGATGAGGCATGCCAATACCCGGGACACCCGTAAGTTCAGTAATCTGATTCTTAATGTGGTCAGAGTTTTTGAGCTCAGCAATGATTTGCACAACGGCTACCGCAAATCCAATAATGGCATTCCCAGTAACGGTGCTTACCAAAAACGCTGTAAAGATCTGATTTCCAACATTCCACATATCTACATTCAGCGTCTTTGTCCAACCAAGCAAAAGCATGATTACGTTGATGCCGATCTGCACCGGGAACATTAAGAATGCGTACTTCCAAGACCAGCACAGACCAAGACTCGGTGCCCAGCCCATATCAAGGGCAGTGAAGCTGCAGGCCGGTATTTTCAACAAAGGCTTGAGCAGCAACACCAACCGTACTACTCATAAAGCCAATAACCATATTGATGCCAACAAGCGCCACGCCAAGCATCAGGCCTGATGAGGCAGACTTACCCGGCTTGAGACCAACGATTACGCCAATAATGAAGAGCACGATTGGCAAAAATACGCCAGCACCCATATCAATTAAACCTTGGAAAAATGCTGCAAGAGCTTCCATCTATACCCCCTCCCATCCCCACAAGGGTTTCGAGCTATAAATTAAGCAGGCGAACAATTTCATCTATCGCTTCATCGACACCCACCCCAATGAGAAATGGCATGCCAGAAACAACCGGTATTGAATACTCTTCCGCTGAGCCAGGCGTGGGTGTGATCGATACATACAGATCTGCGTTGTTGATATAGGTATCCAGAGATTTAATATCGATTGCCTCTACTTTCGCCTGAGATGCCAAGCCACGATCCTCAAGCCGATCATTGATCTTCGTTGCTACCGTTGCCGATGTTGCAATGCCCCCTCCGCACGCCACGATGATCGTTTTCATATAACCTCACCTTTCCGACCGCGCAGGCCTTGTTTTATGCGCCAGCAACTCTTGCTGGCGACTAGAATCGCACCATCACGTAAGTCGATCTGTAAGTTCACGCATGAGCTCATCCGGTTCTGTAAGCGTTCCGAGCACACGGAGCGCTTCTGGATCAGAGAGCAGTGAAATAAGTTTTTGCAAAACAGCGAGATGCTGCTTATCACCTTTTGCAACAAGCATAAAAACAAGCTCAACAGGCACATCAGCCACGCCAGCTCCCATTTCTTTGAATAGAACTGGTTGTGCCAAGCGCGCCGTAACAATTGCAGGCTTGTTCACATGCTCCTGAGTCATCGCATGTGGAACTGCTACCTTCAGCCCCACCGTAGGTAAGCCTGTCGGAAATTGACGCTCCCGCTCAATGACGTCTTCTGCATAACCCGGCTCAACAAAACCTGCCTGCTCAGCTCGGTTTGCTAAAACACGTATGAGTTCTTCCTTTGAATCTACGACCACGTCAAAAAGCATGAGCTCTGTGTGCAGCAGATCCTCTATGGCGACCTCCTCTTGCGCGACCTCTCCTCGCTCGATTGGTTTTTCCAGAACCTCATCTTGCACGTCCATTTTTCCTGCAATCTCTTCTTCAGTCATCCTGTCTGCCTCTCACATATGCGGTCGATAGTTCAAAAGCAAATCCCACGTGCACTACCATTTCCTACGGATTTGAGGAACGCTGTAGCTCTTAAGACCGCAAAGATGAAAAGGATTACGAGATATCAGCATCAAGCCCAAAATGCGCTGCAAGCTCCGCAATCTGCTCACTCGTAATTGCTTGCTTTGGCTTTCCTCCTACTGATACATACACACGGGCATTCTTCTCAATTGTCTCTATTAGGCCAATGACCTCATCAAACGATGAACCAGCAGCAAAAATACCGTGATACGGCCAAACTACAACTCGATAACGGCTCATCTTTTTTGCAGTTGCAGGGCCAATTGGACCTTCTCCGCACACCATCCATGGCATCACTCCAATGCCATCTGGAAAAACCAGTACGCACTCAGAATTAAGTGACCAGAGTGTTTTGGTAAATGCATGCTCATCCAAGTCAGCAATAGTTGACATTGCATTGAGGTACGTTGGATGGCAATGCATGACAATACGGTTTTGACTATTCGTGGCAAGGCGAGATGCATGGCAAAGCAAGTGGGCGGGCAGCTCACTCGTAGGGCGACCGGTGCCATTTTCAAAGCCCCACAATATCTCATACGCGCCATCTTGAACGCGGATGATTCCCATATCTTGCTCAACGCGTTCAGGAAGCGTACGGAACTGCCCTCCTGATCGTGTAAGTAGAAATGCTCTACCCTCGAGTCCACAGGTATCAAAGGTTGCCGGAACATGCACTGGATCAGCGCGAAAGAAGCCTGATAACTGGTTCATCTCTTCTGCGGAGAGGAGGTAGCTTAGATTCCCTGCATGAAACTCTCCCCATCCTGCTTGCCAAAAATAGTGACAAGAAAAAACTGCTTTCTTTAATAACTTACTCTCTTCAATTTTTCGATCGATTTGCTCACTCGCACTCATACGTTCCCCCACAACCTCACCTGTTTTCTGTCCATACAGGCTCCTCATGCACCAAGCCATGTAGGGCGCTCCCCTTCTCCTTCATATGGTGCAAAATCACCCAATCTTACTTACTTGAAGTATCTACTTTTATCTTCTTTAATCTATCTTTATCTAGTTTTTAACTGATAAATGAAAGTAAAGCTAGATTAAACTAGATTGAACCAAGCGAGTGGTAGGTTTTACGAGATGAACGGTTGTCGACTTATACAGCTTGATGGGACTCTGAGTTGTATCGTGATTCAAGCAAATGAGATGCCCTCTGCAACCCATAGTGTTCGGCAAGAGCTTATGCGGCTGTGCACGATTGAGAATCTCAGCTATACAACTATACGAAATTGGTATTTGCAGCCTCACAAACGTAAAGCGGATTTCAGGAACGATTGTATTCGGTTTTATTCCCAACTACATTAATAGGGGGTTTGTTTTAGTACATTTTTGCGCTTGTAGACACGCTTTTGACGCCAACCCCGGGCAAAAATGCGTTTTATGACGCATCAATGTACGCTTGCCAGGGCATACGGCGCGATAACACGCCATCTCAATCATGGATTGAATCGATACTGTGCTCGCATTCGCCATCGCATTCGTGGTCGTAGCCGCATTCGTCATCGCATTCGTGGTCGTGGCAGTGCTCATCCCCGCACTCGTGGCTATGCTCTCCCCCGCACTCATCCCCACACTCGTGGCCGTGACTACCGCTCTTTTGAATATCGCTTTCCTCATTCAAGGCAGCACGAACATTCCCAGCAGCAATTGCTTCACGAATCAGGGGTAAAAACGCCTCACGCAGCCATGGGCGATGAATAGAAGGGCCAATAAATACCCCTAAGCCCTGAGGCTCCTCATCCGGCTCGGCACACTCAGCAGGATCCGCACCCGTAATAGACCACATGCGATCTACCATGTCGAACCGCAACCACTGCGCGCCACAGCGAAGATGCCCCTTCGCACGCACAATCTCGCCAAACACGCCAGCAGCCAGAGCGTCTAACAACCAAATTAGATGAGTTTCTGTTGGCAGCTCAATTCCTGCAAGCGACAGGCTTTCAAACTCATCATCAGCTGCTGACGATGCCCCAGGAAGAGCAGGCGTAGATCCATCTAAAGCATGCTCAAGCAGCTCAGAAAACCATGCATCGGGAAGCTCTGACCACGGGCGTGCCTCAATCTGAGCTTTCGGATGAACATCTTGTATCCACGCAACAAGCTCTTCAAGCTCGCCAACTCCAGCAAGCTGCGATTTTGAAACCACTACCACCGATGCTGTTTTTACCTGATCAAGATAGATATCGGCAAAGCGTTCGCGCTGACGGACCCAGGCAGTAGCATCCACAATCGCTAAGGGTTCTAAAAGAGAAATCCGCTCATAGCTAACCTGGCGCACATTCTCAAGCACGCTTGAAAGCCGAGCGACACCCGTTGGCTCTACCACCAAATACGCTGGATCGAGTGTATTAGAAATAGTCAGTACTGAGGTGGCGAAATCCTGCTTGCCTGTGCAACAAATACAGTTCTCGGCGCTCTCCCAAACCGAAAGCTCTTCGGTTTGAGCAAGCACCTGCGCATCAATGTCTGCCTGGCCATATTCGTTTTCATAGACCACGAAATCCTGGCCACTTCTGCGCGCGAGCTCTTGAATGAACGTTGTCTTCCCTGCGCCCAAAAAGCCCGACACCACTAAGATGCGCATATATCTCCTCTACAACAAACTGCGGGCGGAGCAAAACCCCGCCCGCAGCGTAGCATGCCTCACGGCTTTACCAAGCCAAGCTTACGAGCCAGCAAACACGCTCGTTACGCGACCGTCCTACTCGTCAATCACAACAACTGGCTTGATCAGCTCAGCCGGCTTATCGCGCATCAAGAAGAGTGCCTCCTCCAAGTGCTCCCAACCATGGAAGACATGGGTAGAAAGCGGAGAGACGTCCAAACGCCCAGAAGCTACCAGGGCACCGAGCTTCTCCATGCGCAGACGACCGCCCGGCATCAGGCCACCGCGAATGTCTTTGTGACCCATGCCAACGCCCCACTCAACGCGTGGAATCGTAATGAACTCACCATCGCCCAGATAGTTGACGTTTCCGATCTTTCCGCCGGGCTTGAGTGCCTTTACGGCCTCCTCAAAGGTCTCACAGCCGCCACCGGCAACAATTACGCGATCCACGCCCTTGCCATCGGTCATTGCAAGCACTTGCTCAGCAATGGAGCCATCTTTATAAGAAATGAACTCAGTTGCACCATAGCCGCGCGCAGCCTCAACGCACTTCGGACGAGTGCCCACCGCGATGATGCGCGAGGCACCGCGCAAGGACGCACCAGCCACGCTCATAAGGCCAACCGGACCGATACCAATGACCAGCACCGTGTCGCCAAACTGTACATCTGCGAGTTCAACACCATGAAAGCCCGTGGGAACCATGTCTGAAAGCATGCACGCATCTACCGGATTGATACTATCGGGCATATGAGCAAGGTTTCCATCGGCATCATTGACGTGGAAGAACTCTGAGAATACGCCGTCTTTAAAGTTGGAGAACTTCCAGCCAGCAAGCATACCGCCAGAGTGCATGGAGTAGCCAGCCTGCGCCTCAAGCGAGTTCCAGTCAGGAGTAATGGCAGGTACGAGCACACGATCGCCCGGCTTGAAGTCGCGAACAAGCTCGCCCACCTCAACAACAACACCGCAGCCCTCATGGCCAAGAATCATATTGTGGCGCTCGCCAATTGCACCCTCCCAGAGAGTGTGGACGTCAGAAGTGCAAATTGCTACGGCAAGCGGGCGCACAATGGCATCTGCCGGACCGCAGGTGGGGGTATCCTTCTCAATCCATCCGGATTCCCCAATTTTGAGCATTGCGTAACCCTTCATAAGCTCTTCTCTTCTCCCCGTGGTGATCCGCACACCTCGGCTCGGTGGTGCCTCAGCACCCTTATGGATAGACCTCGTTGCGAGGGCTTTCCCCATTTTGTCCAAGCATTACAGGAACAAGCAGATTTCTCGTTGCCGACCGGCGAACGGTTGGTATCTGTCAGGGACAGGCACAATCTGTGATGCTGGGGTGGTGGCGATGTAAGGCTGGGGTAAAGACGAATGCTGCTGGTGATTGCTGGCACAAGCCATGTCCGCGTGGTCTGATGCGTTAGAGCTGGTATTGAACAGGAAGGGGCGCGCTATGTTTGCAGAGATCGTTACGGGTATCACTGGCTTTGCTGGCCTCATGGCTGCCAACCTTGTTGGTATCTTTTTTTACAACAAGTAGCCCAAGCGCTCACGGATCATCGCGTTCCTGTTTGGACTCAGCTGCCAATCATCGATTTTGCTTGCGTGAGCAGCGCTCAGTTAAGCCTTGACCGAAGATCCATGCCTGAGCGCTACCCATGTTTTGTCACGCCATTTGGTTCCAGCGGCCTCCACCGCACCAAAACTGCAAGATACCGCTCGACCTGAACATCAACTATATGTGGCACATATTCCTGCAGTACAAGATCTTGACCTGGCATAATCGAGCCCCTTCACAAATTTGAGAAGCTCTGTAATAGATTTTCCGATAGTCTCGTTATAGATTTTCCGATATCAAGCTGTAGCAGTATGTCATGAGCCCCGCTCATCGTGAGACTACATGCGCTACGCTTGCTTGCTGCTTGGGGAGCTTGAGGGCATCCTCGTTGAGCGGCTTGAACCATGCGTAGCAAAGACATAGAAAGCTGTCTGTTTGAGCGGATCGCTCTGCTGCGGCGGTCAGAGCACGTGGAGACAACCAGATGTTCGCGCAATCTTGGTTAAAGCACAGAAGCTGAAGTATATGCGCTCGAAGCATCAGCTCTATTATCAGTCAGAACGACACTGATGTGATAAGCTGTGAACCGGACGGCTAAGAGATGCTACCTCACGGTCGCTCCAAGCATAAACTTAGGTGCAGACGGCTTCTAGGTTTTGACTCTTGGGCTACTTATTTCTGTTTCAGAATAAGTAGCCCACTTTTACTGGAGCTTCATTACCAGTCAGAACGACACTGCTCCAAAACCTATATGCACTCACAAGCCTTCCTAGGTCTCGTTTCATTACCAGTCAGAACGACACTGCTCCAAAACTTATCTGTGTGCATATTTGTTTCTCCTAACGTTTCATTACCAGTCAGAACGACACTGCTCCAAAACAAGAGCTTAAGTGAAGTTGTTTTCATTTGGGTTTCATTACCAGTCAGAACGACACTGCTCCAAAATCCAGCGGTTTTTAGCATCCCAGGTTGCCGCGTTTCATTACCAGTCAGAACGACACTGCTCCAAAACAAGGAGAGACTAATGAGCAGAGTAGCATTTGTTTCATTACCAGTCAGAACGACACTGCTCCAAAACGCCCAATCCGCCGCGCCGTTTAACAGTGTGTTTCATTACCAGTCAGAACGACACTGCTCCAAAACGCGCTCGCTACAACGAGGATGTGGCGCAAAGTTTCATTACCAGTCAGAACGACACTGCTCCAAAACGAGTTCAGGTATCAATTCCGGTCAAGCGCGGTTTCATTACCAGTCAGAACGACACTGCTCTAAAACCAAAAAGCAGAGCGAGAAAAGCAACGGCGAAGTTTCATTACCAGTCAGAACGACACTGCTCCAAAACTCTTTGACCATTTTGATTTTGGCATCTCGCGTTTCATTACCAGTCAGAACGACACTGCTCCAAAACACCGGATCATATACACTGCCGCCACGCGAGTTTCATTACCAGTCAGAACGACACTGCTCCAAAACTCTTCCCAGTTAATCGTTGCAGCCCCATTCGTTTCATTACCAGTCAGAACGACACTGCTCCAAAACTCGCCAGTATACTCTTTAACGTCGAGGGGGTTTCATTACCAGTCAGAACGACACTGCTCCAAAACAGGGGTGTCTGGGCATGGAAAAAGCCAAGTGTTTCATTACCAGTCAGAACGACACTGCTCCAAAACTCGCCGGTGTATTCTTTTACGTAGAGGGGGGTTTCATTACCAGTCAGAACGACACTGCTCCAAAACGGTTGCATAGTGCAGTCTGTAGGCTATATTGTTTCATTACCAGTCAGAACGACACTGCTCCAAAACAGCTTGACCCGGCAAGTGCGCTCTATCGCTGTTTCATTACCAGTCAGAACGACACTGCTCCAAAACCAGAAAGTGATAGGGCTGCGCGCACTCGAGTTTCATTACCAGTCAGAACGACACTGCTCCAAAACTTGAACGCCAAGTGGCAACGTACCGCTTGCGTTTCATTACCAGTCAGAACGACACTGCTCCAAAACCAACCTCACAGCCGCTCCCAGTATAAACTGTTTCATTACCAGTCAGAACGACACTGCTCCAAAACCTCGAGCGTGAGGGTTATGAGATAAAAGTTTGTTTCATTACCAGTCAGAACGACACTGCTCCAAAACCCTCCTTCATGATGTCTTAGTCATTGTTCTGTTTCATTACCAGTCAGAACGACACTGCTCCAAAACTGCCAATTCGACGCAGGATTGATTTGTTAGTTTCATTACCAGTCAGAACGACACTGCTCCAAAACGTTATTGAGCGGCTGAACATCCGACATGCGGTTTCATTACCAGTCAGAACGACACTGCTCCAAAACCAGTGAGGAGGCGACATGGGTCTCTTTGAGTTTCATTACCAGTCAGAACGACACTGCTCCAAAACTAGGCAAGCGAGTCAAAGACCTCGCTCATAGTTTCATTACCAGTCAGAACGACACTGCTCCAAAACTTAACAACCCGGTCTTGCTTGTCGATCGCGTTTCATTACCAGTCAGAACGACACTGCTCCAAAACAAAGTAAACGTGAGCTTGCCGTCAACCGAGTTTCATTACCAGTCAGAACGACACTGCTCCAAAACGGACATGGTGGGGCTCCCTTCGTGGTGGTTGTTTCATTACCAGTCAGAACGACACTGCTCCAAAACAGATCGATTTAACGGCAAAATCCCCGACATGTTTCATTACCAGTCAGAACGACACTGCTCCAAAACTCCCGAACGGGATACCTGGCGCGTGCGTGGGTTTCATTACCAGTCAGAACGACACTGCTCCAAAACCAACCTCACGGCCGCTCCCAGTATAAACTTGTTTCATTACCAGTCAGAACGACACTGCTCCAAAACAGCCAAACAGCGCGTCCGGTGTTGAGGCGGGTTTCATTACCAGTCAGAACGACACTGCTCCAAAACTGTTCGACTTGCTCAAAAAAGAAATTGATTGTTTCATTACCAGTCAGAACGACACTGCTCCAAAACCCGCTTTCTCGATGCATCCGTATGCGCTTGTTTCATTACCAGTCAGAACGACACTGCTCCAAAACCGGGCAGTCATTGTTAGGGCGCGTCGCCTTGTTTCATTACCAGTCAGAACGACACTGCTCCAAAACAGCTCGATTTAACGGCAAAATCCCCGACATGTTTCATTACCAGTCAGAACGACACTGCTCCAAAACCATTGGAGCAAAATCTTCCCTGCAAAGAAGATGGACGTTCTGTCTGGCTCGACTTAAGCGACTCAAGAAGTTGCTGGTCAATCACTATTTTAGATTCCTGAATACCACACCCTTGTTCAATTTCAGGCTCCATCAGTAATACCGAAATTTTAAGAAAAAGCGCGTGATGATAGAACTCAAGGAGTTCTTTTTCACTTAAATAAAGCTTCAAACCGAAAAAGACTAAGGCTTTCTTGAGCCGCATATCATAAGCAAAGTCTAAAAATCTATGCAAATTATCAAGGTACGTAGCGCTCTGGTCATGCTGAACTGCACATCCGAACGCTTTAAGATAACGCTTCACGTCCCATTCTATATCGAACTGATAACACCCATTAATCTGATGTGTCAAACACAGAATAAGACTCTGGAGCTCGCGTCCCATTGCTTCAAACCGCATACGGCTATCTTCATCTTCCATAAGGAGATTTTGAATATGATCGTGTAACTGGCCAGTTAAATCACTACATCCCCATGGCAGGTTCAGAGGATCACTTATCACAAGTAGTGCCGCACCCGGACGCAGCTCCTGTTCTTCGTCATCCCAAATAGTAAACGGCTCTATCGCATCTTCTCCCAGTTCAGATAATAAGGAACGACATAGACGCGTATAGAGGTGGCGGTTGCCTACCTCTATCACCTCTATGTGATCACCTGAGATAAGGGCAGCATGACTTAAGCCGGAGAAGACAAGTCTCATAACACTAGAAAATTTTCCATCGTATCAACCTCATCATGCGCGACTTCCTTCCCTGCAATGCATACCATGGTGGCAAACTGACGCTCAGTTACTCGAAGCGCTTGCACAAGACCTTCAGATGGCCGATTAGCCTGTAAACGAGTCAATGCACTAGCAACCGCCGCCTCATTGAGAAGCAACTTTGAATACACCGAGTTCTGAAGCATCAAATAGCCCTCTTTAATGAGAAACTTTCTGAACGCTGCATATCGTTTTTTCTGCGCCGCTGTACCGACAGGTAAGTCAAACAAAACAAGCAATCTCATAAATCGTATCCGGCGTTCTTCGCTCATGGGTTTGTATATCCTGCAATATCATCTGGCAAAATTTGCTTATTCAAAGCATTAAGGCAATCTTGAATATATCGAGAGATGACTGAGCCGAGCTTATATTCTCCATCGCGATATTCCATAGTGTTATTCATCATGTCACCAAGCAAATGACGCTCGTCGGATCCAAATTCATTTCCCACCCAATCACCTACAAGACGGTCAACAACCGGGCGAAAGGGTTCCATAAAATCACATGCTAAATTAAACTGATTAAATTCACTCCGATGGCAAATGCCGCATTGAGTCAGAAAGCCTCTACTTACAATCTCTCGATTTACTGTTGAAAGCAGAATTGAGTATCCGTAATTCAAGGCTGCATTTACAGGACTCATTTGGTCTCGCGAAAAGTCTGATCCAAAAAGAGCCTTAAAGTAAATTCGAGCTGCATGCGCTTCCCGATTCGTTGTATCTCCAGACCTTACCTCACGCATAGCTGAAAGTAACAGGGCAGCCTCGGGTAGCTCTCGCCTTGATAGCAATGCTGCTTGTTGGCGAATCTTCTCACGAACAATACGCTGCCAGACTCGCTTTTTAATCGACTCTCCCCATGCTTGCTGTTCCACGATGCGCTTACTGACGTTATGAGATCCATAAATTGGTAGCAATTGCCCAATGGGATTATGTTTCTCATCAGAAACAATGAGGGATATTTTGCCCTTTGATAATTCAGACATGAGATATGCACTGATATTTACCTGCATGGTCTGTAGCACGATGGAGGATATCTCGGAAAGGTGTACTTTTGCAAGCGTATCCTCCCGTCGTACTACCAGATAGCCACTTCGATATGAGAGATGGCAAGGGCTCTCTATAAAAACAGTCCTAAAGGCCAATGCTTGTCCTTTTTTCAAACATTCCAGTTACCGATTGATCAATAAAGGTAACTGGTTTGCTCGTTAGCAATTTCTGATAGTCAGGCTGAATAGCACCAGAATACTTCGATCCTCCAATCGGACGAATATCAATTTTATTCACAGTAGCTGCAGACAGCTGAATAAGGTTTTTTAGAACTTCTTCCTTGCCCGCTATTTCGAGACCTGTAAATTGCACCGATCTCTCAGCAAGTTTAAGTATCCTATAGTGCTCCACGTCATACGCCTTAAACTTCTCTACAAGCACACTAAAGAGCTGATCAAGTTCTTCATCACTACATACCTTTCGATCATCAAATAGTTTTGCTGCGATCTTCAGTTCACTTTGATCTAATGCAAATTGATTGGCATTACGTGCCTCTTTAGCACCGGTAATAAATAAGCGCGCACCATTGACCTCAATCAATTGCTTTTTAGAAATTTTCGACCGCGCAATACCATCAAAAGAAAAACCACGCTGGCCTGCGACAGCTTGCGCATACTCGACAATATCAAAGTCTCCACCCGCACACTTAGAGACCGGGACTGGAGCAAAATCAATGAGGCGCTCCCCCTTCTTATTGATGGCGTAATAGCAGAAGAAATATGCAAACTTTTCACTGGTAAATCCACCATATTTGTCTGGGTCAAGCTGGCTTTTGAGAGGTAGGGCTAATTTCATCTTTGAACGGGGTGAATATATTGTCTCATCCCAAAACTCTCCGGAATTCTCCTCAGGCATCCTACTCAGAAATACTTGACGGTAGCTGAGATAACGCCTAATTCTCTTACACTCAAATTCGGCATCCCAGAACACCTCGCCAGTATTTTCATCAAACTTTGTCTCCTGAGTAAAATTCCAGACAATGAAGCTAGCATCTCCAGGGACATGCTTCTTGGTGTTCAGCTCTTGAGCTTGCTTGCGCACAAAACTCTTAACCACACGCGCATACGTAATCGGATCCTCAATAATCCCGGGATAGAAATTCATGACGAATCGTCCTACCGCTGCTGCCAGAAGTGCATCATGCGCATGATGATAATCATTAATCTCGCGGCATTTTATAAAGCGCTTGTACTTGCGAATATCAGATGAAATGCCAGCTTTAATAGAAACGATTTTGCTGTCAGGCAATTTGCTTTTAAGAAGCATTCTTACAAACTGAACAATCTGGCTCGTCTCTACAAGCTGCCTTGCAATGAAGCCTTTGATTCTACGCTCATCCATAGTGGAGCGCATTAGATTATTAAACTTTTTATCGCCAATAAGGCCTGCACGATGTAACTCCTGCCAGTATGGAGCCATCTTCCTCCGCATAGAATTTGGAAGCAGCAATTCATCTGTTTTTGCCTGATTCTCGCTCGACAAAACAAGAGCCTTATTCTCAATACTGTCATCCTTTATATAGGCTTGAGGAATAATATGGTCAACCTGATAATCACTGCCATACAGCTTATTGATATCAAGCGGCTTATTTGAATACAGGCTCTTTCCACCCTGAATAAAGTAAAGATGAAGGCGTTCGTCATTCAAATCAGCGTAACTACAAGCACGGAGTTCTTTAAGAAGTTCTGTTTTACTTTCAGCATTAAATCTAGAGATTGCCCCTGATACCTTCTCATAACGCTTCTTAGTACGATTTTTCTTATCAAGCGGAGTATCTTCACGAGTGGTTTCAATAAAGATATGCACTGGAGGTTTACCAGCGATCCTTATTATTTCGTCAATAATTCGGCATGCCTGGTTAACCGTGCGCCGCAATGCGGGAGAGCCTGGAAGATCATCGATAGAAAACTCTCCTGCTTCAGACAGATAATCATGGTTTTCATCCTCAATTCGCTGCTTAAACTCCAGGGCATCGTCATGAAGGATTTCCATAAAGACCATCGTGCGATTTTTACGAGATGAATTGGGGTCACCCTCGCGCATAATGTCCATGATTGACTTTTTGCCATCAGGTGTTTCTGCCTTAACGCCTGTGAGTAGCCGCTCAGATAGCCTACCCCACCCAGTTAAGCGTTTTTTCACAATCTTTTTGATTTGTTCAGGAGTAAGTTCGGAACCGAATTTGCGCTCCAATTCTTCTTTTAGAATTGATCGGTCTTCAAAAATTGTGCTCCAGAGAATGATTGTTTCAATCATAGGAAGCTTGCTCTCGGGCAGTTCATCTACCAAAAAGACATCTTTACAAAAGAATCGATACGACTTAAGAGAAGATTCGAACTTTGTTTCTCCCTGGCCACCTTTAACATGCACATGAGTAAACCCACGCCGAGACCTCATCCAATTGGCAACCATGGTATAAGTCACACTCGCGCGCTCTCGGAACAGCTCCTCAAGAATATCCATGCGGTCGTTGTAATTAAATCGATGCCACTTGTCTCCGTCTTGTGACCATCGGGCTCCATTTAGCTCATTCAGAACGCAAAACTCCTCGTAGAGCAGAGAGCTTTTCGGAAGCACAGGCTGTCCAACCAAATATGTACAATCACTTGTGAGGCGCTGGATAAAACGATGCGCTGAACCCGTCTTATCAATAACCTCTTCCCAATTCCAGGGATACACCGCCGCTGACTCTTTTCCAGGCAGACGATTTGACCATGCAAACCGAGGCTCACCATGCTTGTCGACTGCTGCATTCTGCTGCGTGAGAGGGCCTACATAATAGGGAATCCTGAACGTAATAAGTGACTCAAGCTTATCTTGGCAATCCAATAAAAACGGATAGTGACGACCCTGGTTTTGAATAATGGCGGTCATCTCTTCAAGATGCAACTGATATGGAATACTGCCATTATCACTCGTCCGCAAACGACGAAGAAAGCGCTCCTCTTCAAACGCAGCCATCATTTTCTGATAGCGCTCATCCTGTTCAGCGCCTGTACCATCCAGCAGGTTCTTAACCTCTTTTGCAAAGGCAGCATACTGCATACTGGAATGCGCAGCATTGTACTTGGTATACCCCTGTGCAACTGCAGGGTCATAGATTGATGTGCCCTCATAATACGCACCGCGAAAGAAGCCTGAGTAGCTCTCGCTTGCATAGCCGTGTACAAGATCCTTAAGGTTTTTGAGATCCGCCTTATACTGCTCATATTCGCGAACCTTACAAAATGAGAGCGTGGATCCTGTTACGTGCTCAAGTGCACCAGAAGTAATGGGAGCTCCATCACCCGATCCGATAATCCCAGATAAGATGAAGGCTGAATACACACGTCGCAAAGACTCAAACAAAGCGGCATCTTCATCACTCAGGCCAGCCAGATATTTCTCAATCGGCTCATCTTCCGCAAGAGCAAACTTCGCACCGTCCGTCTCGCCGCTAAAGATCTTTGAAAAGTCTGCCTTAAATCCAACAATGGCATTTGCGAGCTGCTTGCCAACTGTTTTTGTATCGGCAGCATCGAGTCCCAGTAGCCCCTGAACAGCTTCCTGCTTTGCACGGCGTTTTGTAGCTCCATTTTCTAGAGCCTTTACAATCTCTGCTACAGAACAGAGGCAGCTCATCTCGCGCTCACCACACCACTCTTCCAAAGCATCACAGAAGTATTCAACTGATGATGTCATTGAAGTATCAGCGGCTCTGAGAGAAGGGTTATCCTGATACAGGAAGTTCCCTCGATACTTTACCATATGGTGAAGGGCTAAATATATTTCTCGGATATCAGCCTTTTCCTCCGTAGACATAAGATATGCCCGCAGATGATATATGCTTGGAAATCGCCTGTAGTACGCCTTTTCATCTTTTTTTGTAATGAAGAGCGGGCTGTGATAATCCGAACAATCCTTCTGCCTATCTTCTTTAAGAAGACGTGCTTGGTTAAGCCGGAGGAAGAAATTTGGATCGACTCCAGAAATCTCCGACTCAAACATTTCTTGCAGCAAGCCGAGACGCCAGCGCCTCCGAATATAACGACGTCTTTGCCCACGCTTCGAACGCGTACCAGCTGCGGTGGCAGCTGATGGAAATATCCGGCTGCCCCAAGTTGGCTTACTTTTGAAATAGAGCAGCTCTCCATATATGCTCGTTACTGCCCAGCCCACCGAGCCGGTGCCTAAATCTAAGCCGATATTGTAATCACCTTGGATATTGCGTAGCTTCACTATAACCTCCATATGTGATACAGTAACCACGTCTTGATTACCAGTCGAGACGACACTGCAAGTCAAAATACGGCGTCTGTACGATTCAATAATTGAGCATTTTTTACGCTATGCTTCTCGTACTATTCACTTTTCACGCAATGCTATTCATGCATATATGAGCACGTGGGATATG
>NZ_JAIMFO010000009.1 GCF_019795105.1 Collinsella ureilytica
AAGACTCGTCTGCTTTGCAGTCGGGTCTTATTTCGTTTGCGAAGGCGCTCATCTGCGACGCTTTGTGGCCGGGTCTTTTGCGCTTCAGTGTCTTTGGTCTGGCGGCCTTTGCGCTCGCATTGTTTGCGATGGTGCTGGGTAGGGGCGTTGACCTCGTTGTTTTAAGCACTCCTCTTTCTTACTCCACAATCCGAAAGCCCTGTGAAGGTGGTTTGATGCCCTTTGTTTAGGGAATACTGTCTCATGTGATACTACACCGTTACTACGAAAGGATCGACACTATGGCGACTTTTTATCGGAACACCAAGACTGGCGCTTTTATTGCTGCCATCAATGAGATTGATGCTCCAGCTGGCTTTGAGGCCGTTTCTCCTAATACGGTTGACGCTGCAAAGGAAAAGCATGTTCCTGCAGTAGATGTTGAGCGCGATGGCAATCTCATCCACGTAAAGGTGGGAGAGGTTGAGCATCCCATGCTTGAAGAGCACTATATTGAGTGGATTGCTCTTGAGGCAGAGTCTCGTCTTGAGGTTCATTATCTCAAGCCTGGGCAGACTCCGGCTACCTTCTTTGCCGGTGGCCTCAAGAATGGCTCAGTCTATGCCTTCTGCAACCTGCACGGACTCTGGAAAGCTGATTTCTAAGCCTGAGTTCGCTTGAGGGGAGTTTGTACATCAAAAGGGTCGCTTGCCGCAGGTGAGCGACCCTTATGTATCCTGATAGGCTATGCACAGGGTAGAGGTATTCGCGTCGGTGCTTTGTAGTAGTGAGAGAAAGGGATCGCCATATGCGGCTTGCGCTTGCTCAGATTAATGCCAGGCTTGGGGATATCCCCTTCATCTTCAGCCGTATTCAGCAGCAGGTAGAAATTGCGCTTCGCAAAGGCGTGAAGGCTCTTGCGATTCCTACCCCGCTTATGACAGGGCTTGCTCCTGGCGGTCTCATTCAATCGCCGAACTATATGCATGACCTGCTCACAGCCCTCACCGTGCTTGCAGAAGACCTTGAAGAGACCGAGCTTGCTTGTTTTATACCGGCGATTATCCCTGTGTCAGGAAATGCTCTGCTCGAAATCTTTCTCGTTCGTGATGGACATGTTGTTCCTTTGCGACTGCTGGTTCTTATGGGGCATCGAGGCCCTGGCTTGCCGCAGCTGACACCTCCTGTGGTTGATATCGATGGTGTTCGTGTAGCGCTCACCTTAGACCCCCATCAGGATTTGGCCTCGCTGCCATCGGGAACTGATCTTGCACTTTATTTTGATACGACACCATTTACCGTTGCGGAATCTAAAGCTCGCGGTATTGCGGGAATCAAAGAGAGCGGTCTTGCTACCCTGGCTCAAGACCAAGGCCTATGGCTGGCCTGCATGATGGGTGTTGGCGGCTTTGACGAGCATATCTTTTGCGGCGGATCCTTTGTCTTAGATGATGGTGGCAAGGTTATTGCCGCTTCACCCTGCTTTGAGGAAGATCTGCTCATCTGCGATATAAGTCGCGACGCTACCATTCCGGCTTTGTCTTCAGATCTAATCCCTGTATATGATCGTCATGAGTGGATCTGGAATGCCTTGCGTCTGCAGATGCAAGATGCGCTCAATGCGGAGGGAATGTCGCGCGTTGCTCTGCATATTACGGGAGATCTTCCCAGTGCGTTATTAGCGGTGCTCGCAACCGATGCCTTTGGCCCTCGGGGTGTGATCGGGGTGCTCATTGAGTCTGACGATACGCTCACACCTTGGGAGCGAGCGCGTGAGGATGCTCGCGTTGCCCAGGTGAGATCCATTGCCTCAATGCTGCATATTACGCTGGTGGAGCGCAGTATTTCAGGTCCTGGATCCGCAGATTCTGATGAAGTGCGCCCGCCAACTGCACTGCGCCGTCTGAAATCAGGCATTGAAGGCCTTTGTCTCATGGATGTTGCCTGTTCATATCGAGCACTGCCACTCTCGAGTCTGACCAAGACCGATTACGCGCTTGCCTCCGGGCCGATGGTGACGGCAGAAGTGGCTCCGCTCGCTCCGTTTGGTGATGTATTCCTCACAGAACTTGAGTTTCTTGCGCGGATGAGAAATCGAGCTTCAGCGGTGCTTCCCTCAGAGCTTGTGTCGCTCGAGGAGGTGCGTCGGGTAATGAAGCGCATGCTTGCTCGCTCGATTGAGGGCACATACGAAGATGAAGAGAATCGCGATCGTATCAACCGTCTGCTTATGCCCTTAGAGCCTTCCCAGATCGACGGGATCATACGAGAGCATGTGGAACATAATTGCACACTGGAAGATATTACCTATGCTGAGTATGGCGCGATAGCCATGTTGTTGGTGCTTGTAAGATATGGGGAAGGCCCTCGCCGTCAGCTGCCTATGGTTCCTGTGGTTTCGGCTCGCTCGTTTGCTGAGCGCGCGTGGCCGGTACAGCTTGGCTGGTCTGATCTGGGGCGGATGGGCGCTGAATTGATGAAGATTGATGAGGTAGCCAATCGTGAGGCGGCTCGCGTGGGAGAGATTTTTGAGGGTCGAGCAGAGGAAATGCGTCGCGAGGTATTTTCTCTTATTGGTGGCTTTTTAGGCTTGAGGCCAGATCAAATTGCCGAGCTTGAATCAGACATGGCGCAAGAGCTCATGAAGCACGATCTTGAGGGACTTGAAAACCATCTGAAAAATCTTGGGAACATCGGCGGACAGATTCGTCCTGATGTACCGGGAGGATCGAGTGAAATCATGGGCGGATCTGCATTCTTTTCCCTTAATTAGAAGCAGGTATGACCTGAGCGAGGAAAGCCACCTCTGTGCTACAATAGAACAGATGTTCGAATGGGTGAGAGGAGGCTCGTGGTTATCCTAGGCATCGATCCTGGCTTGGCTCATACCGGCTGGGGAATTATTGAGGAACGTCAGGGGAGCGTGCGCTGTCGAGCCTATGGCTGTATAGAAACCTCGGCGGGCGCTCCACTCGCAGTGCGTCTTCGGCATATTGCAGATGAAATTGGCCAGGTTGTTGAAGGCTATCATCCTGATGAGGCAGCAATTGAGGGAATCTATTTTGGCGTCAATGTGCGCTCTGCAATCCCTACTGCCCATGCTCGTGGTGCCGCTTTGGTATCTTGCTCGCTTTGCGGAGTTGAAGTGGGGGAGTATACACCGATGCAAATCAAGCAGGCAGTTGTCGGTACCGGGGCCGCTGATAAGCACCAGGTCATCTTCATGGTAAAAAACCTACTCCATCTTGATCATGAGCCGAGGCCAGATCATGCGGCAGATGCTCTTGCCTGCGCCATTTGTCACGCTCATGTGCGGTGGGCTCGAGCTGCTGTTGGTACTATGTCTCATGCAGCCAACGGAGGCGCTATCCGATGACTGTTCTTCATGTTGTCCTGCTGGGTCTTAGGGTCTTTGCACGAAGCGGGTGTGATGTGTTGTGATATCCCTTCTTTCTGGCACGCTTGTTGAGGCTCTGCCTACGAGCTGTGTCATCGATGTTGCTGGCGTAGGCTATGAGCTTGGTATCTCAACCTTTACGGCAGCGTCTTTGCCTGCTGTAAGAGAGGGGTGCAGGCTGTATTGCCGCTTAGTGGTGCGTGAAGACGCCTTGCAGCTCTATGGATTTCACAGCACGCATGAGCGGTCTCAGTTTGACCGGCTCATTACGGTTTCTGGAGTAGGCCCACGCCTTGCTTTGGCGGTGCTTTCAACATTGAGCACCTCTCAGCTCTATGCTGCCATTCTTGCTGAGGATGCAAAGAGTCTTACCCGGGTTCCCGGCATTGGCAAAAAAACCGCTCAACGCTTAATTTTGGAGCTTAAGAGTGTGCTTGCAAAAGACGGTCCGCCCGCAGGGGATATGGTAGAGGCAGATCTTGTTCGGGCTTTTGATGTGCCGCGAGGCTCGTCAGGTATTGAGGAGGCCGAGGCTGCCTTGCTTTCTATGGGATTCACCCCCAAGGAGGCTGAGTTGGCTTTGAAGGACTCAAAGGCTTCGTCTGATCGGGTAGAAGATGTGCTTGCGAGTGCGCTCAGGCGATTGGGGTCTCAATCATGATTTGGGAAGCCGATTCGAGTGAGGATCTTTGGGCAGATGGGAATACAGCAGCTGGTGAGCGTACTGAGCGCTTGGCTACTGCAAGCCTCACCTCTGATGACTTGGATGTCGAGCGCAGCTTACGCCCGCAGCGCCTTGATGAGTACTGTGGTCAGGATCATATCAAGGAGAGTTTGCACATCCTAATTGAGGCTGCAAGCACGCGAGGAGAGTCTCTTGACCATGTAATCTTTTCAGGGCCTCCAGGCCTTGGTAAGACGACGCTTGCTACGGTGGTGGCACACGAGCTCGGTGCCCAGATTAAGACAACCTCAGGACCGGCAATTGAGCGTACGGGAGACCTTGCGGCTATTCTGACCAATCTTCAGCCTGGCGATGTCCTTTTTATCGATGAGATTCATCGCCTCAATCGCGCTGTTGAAGAAGTGCTCTATCCAGCCATGGAAGATTTTGCCTTAGATATTGTGATTGGCAAAGGTCCGGCCGCGCGCTCAATTCGCTTAGACATCCCACGATTTACGCTGGTAGGAGCCACCACGCGATCCGGTATGTTAACCGGCCCCTTACGTGATCGTTTTGGTATTTCGTTTCGCCTAGACTATTACGCGGTGTCTGATTTGGCAGAGATTGTTATGCGATCCGCGTCTATTCTGGATGTAGCAATTGATACTGCTTCAGCCTTTGAGATTGCATCGCGCTCGCGTGGTACTCCGCGTCTTGCAAATCGCTTGCTCAAGCGGGTACGCGATTATGCTCAAGTACGTGGTGAAGGTCATATTACTGTCGAGGTTGCGCGTGAAGCACTCTCATTTTTCAGTATTGATGAGCTGGGGCTTGACTGGATGGACGTGCGGATTCTGACTACGCTTTGCCGCACCTTTCAAGGACGAGCGGTGGGGCTTACAACGCTCGCTTCAGCTGTGGGAGAAGACCCTGCTACTTTGGAAGATGTGTATGAGCCCTATTTGTTGCAACAGGGGCTGATCGTGCGCACGCCGCAGGGTCGCCTTGCTACACCGGTCGCTTTTGAGCATCTGGGTATCGAGGGAGCTTCATCGCGCTAATGCATGGCACTGCGTGCATGAGCTGTGCTGCACGCTTTTGGGGCGACGAGCCTGCTTTTGGCCGCGTATACTTCATGATCACCAAAAAGGGGATCCTCGCGGATCCCCTTTCAGGCAAGGTAGTGATTATCTTCGCTACCCTTTAGCCGATCTTGACGACGTTGATTGCCTGGGTCTCACCGGGCTTCTTGCCAGGGCCGACCTCAAACTCTACGCGGTCACCCTCCTCGAGAGACTTGAAGCCGTCCATCTGAATCGCGCTGAAGTGCACGAAGACGTCTCCGTTGGAGCCCTCGATGGGCTCGTCCGGGGTGATGAAGCCGAAGCCCTTCTCACGGAAGAACGACTTTTTGAGAGTACCGGTTGCCATGCTAACCCTTTCTTTCTGCCGCACATGAGTGCGACGATTTCCTGACGCCGGGAATCCGATGCGTCGTTACGCTATGTTACCCTCTCGCGCCGCAGTGACACGCGAGAAAACTACATTCCGATAAAGCCCTTACGTTCGCCTGTTAAAATTGATCAGTTGTATTGAGCTGGAGTGAAACACCTGTTTGCATATCAATCGCGCCTGTAGGCTTGCGTTACCCGCGCTCGAGCTGCGTGTATTCGGCTGTATAGGTACGTTTGGCATGCAAAGACGCTACACTGAGAGTGAATGTACTCACCTTCGTTTGTCGTTTTGCTGATGAGCGCGCGGTGAACGTTTTATTCAAGGAGGTTATATGGCCTGCACGACGATTCTGATTGGAAAAGATGCAAGTTATGATGGATCAACTATCATCGCAAGAAATGAAGATTCACCAAATGGTCAGTTTGAGCCGCAGCGTATGGCTGTCATTCACCCAAAGGATCAGCCTCAGACGTATACGAGCATAGGCTCACACTTTTCCTTCAGCCTGCCTGCAGATCCCGTGCGCTATACCTCAGTGCCCGATGCGGTAGATGGCCATGGCATCTGGGCGGCTGCCGGTATTAATGAGCATGGTGTGGCTATGACTGCAACAGAGACCATTACCACTAATGCCCGCGTGTTAGGTGCAGATCCGTATGTGGAATATGCTCCAGCTCAGGGCGTAAAGGGTGAAGAGGGCTATGTTCCGGCTCACCGGGGTGGCTTGGGCGAAGAAGACTTCGTTACGATCGTCTTGCCTTATATTGCCAGCGCTCGTGAGGGTGTTGAGCGCTTAGGCGCGCTGTTGCAAGAGTATGGTACCTATGAGGCAAACGGAATTGCCTTTTCTGATCGCGATGAAATTTGGTGGCTCGAAACCGTGGGTGGGCATCACTGGATTGCTCGCCGGGTTCCCGATGATACGTATGTAACGATGCCCAACCAGCTCGGCATTGATTTCTTTGACCTTGCGGATGCGGAAGGTGAGCGAAAAGATTTCATGGCAAGTGCCGATCTGCGTGCATGGATGCAAGCCAACCATCTTGATCTCAGTCTTGGAGGGGATGGTTCTCAGTTTAATCCGCGTGAGGCCTTTGGCTCTCATACACACTCAGATCATGTATACAATACGCCGCGTGCTTGGTACATGCAGCGCTGCCTTAATCCTTCAGACGATTGGGATAGCCCAGAGGCACCCTTGAGCCCTGAGTCTGATGATATTCCGTGGTGCCGAGTTCCTGAGCGCAAGCTCACCATTGAAGATGTCAAAGATGTACTCTCTTCGCATTTTGAGGGTACGCCCTATGACTGCTATGGCTGGAAGGGGAGTAGCAAGAGCCGGGCAGCGTACCGCCCCATTGGTATCAATCGCACGAATCAGCTGGCAGTATTACAGCTTAGACCCAACGTTCCGACTGGCCAAGAGGCTATTCAGTGGATGGCCTTTGGGTCGAATCCCTTTAATGCCATTGTTCCTCTGTTTGCCCATGTAGACTCGCTCCCAGAGTACTTCTGCAATACCACCTCACGGGTAACGAGTGAGAACTTCTATTGGGCAAACAGACTCATCGGCGCGTTGGCGGATGCGCGCTACCACGATAATGCAATGACGATTGAGGCATACCAGCAGGCTATGACAGCTCTTGGTCATAAGACCTTGCGCGAGGTAGCAGCATCTGCCCATGAGGATCTTGACCAGGTAGATCGCGAGGTTCTTGAGCGGGCGAATGCCACCATAGCTTCTGAGTTGAAGCGTGCGACTGAAGACCTCCTTGCTCAGGTGCTCTATACCACGAGCTGTGCGATGTCGAATGGCTTTGCCATGAGCGATAACGAGCGGTAGTGAGCTCAGGTGGCGTTCGTTTTGTTGAGGCTTAAGAGGCAGGTATTTTTAGGTAAGACAAGCTCATCTCCGGGTACATCAGGATATATCGATGCAGCTGTTGGCTGGGTGTGAAGGGAGTAGTATGGCTACCAAATTTGAAGAGATTATTAATGGGATGGTTAATGTGGGCTTTGGTGCTGCGGCGGTAGCTGCAGAGAAGAGCAAAGCGGTCATCTCAGATCTTGAGGCAAAAGGTGAGCAGGCGCGCCGGGATATTCCCGAATCAGATTTTGTTCGCTCGGTGGCAGATACCTTCACGCAGGCAGGCGGTACGGTGAGCGAGGTAACCGAGCGTCTCGCAACGAAAGGCGAGGGCTTTGCCGAGAAGGTTTTGGATGAGCTGGTCTTGATGCGCGCTCGCTCGATTCCTGCCGAGGAGCGCCCTCAGCTTATAGCGCACCTTACTGAACTCATTGAGCATGCTGATGAGAAGCCAGCCCCTGCTCAAGAAGAGGTTGAGGTGGAGCACGAGGTACACGAGGAGCCTCAAGCACAAGACGAGCCAGCAGCACCTTGCCATGAGGAAAACTCAGACAAGTAGATCCTTATGCCAGCTGATCAAAGCACACAGAAGCAACATGGTGAGGAGGCTCAGCGAACCAGTTCTGTTGCGTCTCATCGTGTCCCGCGCGCGGTGGACGCAGTTCCCGGAGCCCCCTCTTCTTTGGCACCGAGTGAGCGCTATCAGCTCACGCGGGTAGGCAGACGTGCCCGTATCGGTCAGATCTTTAAGCTCGCTCGCACCTATGAGGTGTGGCGAGGGCTCACCCCTGAGCGCATGCGGAGCTTAATTGAAGATTTGGGTCCCATGTTTGTGAAGATGGGGCAAATCTTGGCTACACGCTCAGAGATTTTGCCGCAAGAGTATTGCGACGAGCTTGGCCGTTTGCGAACCGAAGTGGAGCCGGTACCCTTCTCAGTTGTGCGTGACTGCTTGGAAGCTGAGTACGGCATAGCACCTGAGCATGTTTTTGCGTGGATTGCTGAGCACCCGCTAGGAAGTGCTTCGCTTGCTCAAGTGCATCGGGCACGCTTGGTAACTGGTGAGGACGTAGCCGTGAAGGTGCAGCGTCCGGGCGCACAGCAGATCATGGCGCAAGATATCGATATCATGCGCTCACTTGCGCGCCATGTCAGCCGCTTTATGCGCTCAGAGCAGGTCATTGATTTTACGGGTGTGGTTGAGGAACTCTGGCAAAGCTTTCGTGAGGAAACGAATTTCTTAATGGAAGCAAAAAATCTTGAAGAGTTCTACGATCTTCATGTAGGTGTGCCCAATATTTCTTGCCCTCGGCCGTATACGGCGTACTGCACCGAGCATATTGTGGTTATGGACTATATCGAGGGGATCTCGGTCGAGGATCCAGCGACCTTGCGTGCAGCTGGCTTTCGCTTGCACGATATTGGTTCTCAAATTGTTGAAGACTATGCTCAGCAAGTTTTAGATGATGGATTTTTCCATGCCGATCCTCATGCGGGCAATATCATTGTGAGCGGTGGAGTCATTTACTTTATTGACCTGGGCATGGTTGGCAGAATGGGCGGGCATGACCGCAGCCTTGTGCAGGAAATGATCTTTTCTATCGCTCGCGGAAACGTTGCCGACTTAAAGGATGCCCTGATGCGCTTCGCGGTTTCGCGGGGTGACTCATCAGAGCTTGATCATGCGGCCTTTCTTACAGATCTCGACTATATCGTGTCGGATTTTGCCGCTCGCGATCTGCAAGATCTCGATGTTGGCGGTCTTTTTAATGCGCTCGTAAACCTTGCGCGCAAAAATGATGTTGAGCTGCCCAGTGTGGTCACCATGTTTGCTCGCGGACTCGTGACGCTCGAAGGATTGCTCAGTGAGTATTTGCCCGACGTGAATATGATTGAGATCATCGCTCGGCATATGAGTCGCTCCACAAATCCCGTGAGTGCTGCACAAGAGATGGCCTCAGAGCTTAAGACAGATTCGTGGAAGGCACTCAAAAGTAGCCTTGTTGCTGCAGGTCAGCTGGATCTTGCAAGCAGAATGCTTACCCGTGGCCAGCTCAAGATCAACACCCAGCTGTTGGGGAGCGAGCAGGTCTTGCGCCACATAGGTGGCATTATCGACCGGCTTTCGATGGCCATTGTGGTGGCTGGTCTTTTTATTGGCTCATCGGTAGTCTACTACGCCAAGATCGAACCGGTGATCTTTGGTATTCCGGTTATCGGATTTTTAGGCTATTCCTCTGCGCTTGTGCTGGCCTTAGGCTTAGGGCGAGAGATTTGGCGCAATAGCCACGGAAAATGACCGTGATACGAATGCTTGAGCCTCAGCTTCTGCGGCCAAGCGGTAAGCGTCGCGCACGTGTCGCTCAGGCATTGTTGCGCACAGCTCGGTACGTAGCAGAAGATATTGCCACGCTCAGATCTATCCGAGCAGGTCTGTAGCAAACAACACAGAGCGCAATCTGATCCCTGTGCCATAATGAGGAATTAACCTCGAACGTCGCTTTAGAAAGGACGGAGCCGCATGGCTTCTCATGAAACGCTTGAAGGTCGCCCCAGCTGGCCAAAGCGAGCTGTTATTACCGCTGGTATGCCATATGGAAATAAAGGCCTGCACTTTGGTCATGTAGGCGGTGTCTTTATTCCAGCTGATTTTTACGCACGCTTCTTGCGCGATCGCCTCGGAGCGCAAAACGTTATATTCGTTTCGGGTACTGATTGCTTTGGCTCTCCCATTATGGAAGGGTATCGTCGCCGCAAAGAAGCGGGCACATTCACGGGATCTATTAAAGATTATGTCCAGTCGTACCATGATGATCAGGCAGAGACCCTTGCTGCTTTTGAGGTATCGTGTGACCTGTATGCGGGCAGTGCCTTAGAGCCTGCTGCAAAGATTCATGAGCAGATGACTGCAGAGATTATCTCTCGCCTGTACGATCAGGGGCAGCTGTTCAAGCGGTCTACCAAGCAGTTCTTTGATCCATCTGCGAATCAGTTTTTGAATGGGCGCCAGGTATTAGGCCGTTGCCCCATCCAGGGATGTCGCTCAGAAAAGGCCTATGCAGATGAGTGCGATTTAGGACATCAATATGAGCCGGAAGAGCTCATTGCTCCGAAGAGTGCTCTCACCGGTGAGGTACCTGAGCTGGTGCCGGTTGATAATTTTTACTTTGATTTACCGGCCTTTCTTGGTTGCTTGCGCGAGCGGGTAGCAGCGCTTGCAGATGATGAGACCACCCGCTCGGTGGTGCGCACCACGATGGAAGAGTGGCTCCTGCCACCGCGCTTGCATATCCAGGTAAAATATCGTGAGCTCTTTGAAGAGCTGAGGAGCAAGCTCCCCGAGCATACGCTTGAGGAGTCACCTGATGGCAAGGGCTCGTTTGTGGTGAGTTTTCCGAGCTGGCGCGAACGCGATCAAGCCCATGAGCCACTGCGTGAAGGGGGCGTGCGGTTCCGCTCAGGTAAGGCTCTGGTGCCCTTTAGAATTACCGGCAATATTGACTGGGGCGTTCCTGTTCCCACGCTTGAGAATAGCTCTGGTCTCACGTGCTGGGTATGGCCAGAGAGTCTATGGGCACCCATCAGCTTTACACGTACGGTTCTTGCTCTCGATGCAGAGCAGGCTTGCCCCAGCAGCTCTCATGCACAGCTTGATTGGCATGCCTGGTGGTGCTCTCCTGAGGCAAAGATTTTTCAGTTCATCGGCCAAGATAATATCTACTTCTACGGAGTGGCACAGTCTGCACTATGGGATGCGCTGGGCTGGAACATGGAGCCCACAACGGTTGTGGCCAACTATCACCTGCTCTATCAGGGGAAGAAAGCAAGCTCGAGCTCAGAGACACCGCCGCCTCCTGCCCGTGAGCTCCTGGATCGCTATACGGCCGAGCAGCTGCGTGCCCATTGGCTTTCACTCGGTTTAGGGGAGAAGCCGGTGAGCTTTTCGCCTAAGGCCTTTGATGAGCGCGTCGTTGGTAAAAACCAAGACGGTACGCCGCTTCGTGCTTGCGATGATAAGCGCGTGATCGATCCTGTCTTAAAGGAAGGGGCAATGCTTACCGGTGTCTTTAACCGGCTGGCACGGTCGTGCTTCTACGCCGTTGCTCCAAAAGAAGGCTCGGCAAGTGCCGTGCGTACCGGCGCTATTCCTGCTGGCTTAGCAGCTCAAGAAGTTGTTCAAGAAGTACAAGCTTCCATGCTTGCTTTTGAGCGAGCTATGCATAGCTTTGAGCTTCATCGTGCACTAGCTACCTGCGATGAGCTGCTGCGTCGGGCGAATAAGCGCTGGAGTGATGCTGCAAAAGCAACGCAGGACGCAAAGAGTTCAGGCGATCAAGAGCGAGCTGACGAGCTTGGGGCAGCAGCCTTGAGAGATGCTTTCTATGAGCTTTGGGTAGGCTCTGTGCTTATGCACGGTATTGTGCCTCAAGGCACTGAACTCATCTGCGAGAACCTGCGTTTTGATCCAGAGCTCTTCTTTAGCTGGGATCATCTCTTTGGCTCGCTCGATGATTTGGTTACCGCTCAAGGTGAGGTTCCAGGAGAGCATCTGATCACAACCCTTCCTCCGCGCTTTGACTTTTTCCGTAAACACGAAAGTCAGTTCTGAGGTCGGCATGCGTGAGGAGCGCCTTGATCGACCCTTTATGATTCGGCGTGCGGTGCCTTCTGATGTTGTAGGTGTCCTCTCTGTATTGGAGGACGGCCGTCGCTCGATTGCTCGGTTGGGGATTGATCAGTGGCAGGATGGCTATCCGGGTACACCGGAGGCTGAGACCGATATTGCCTGTGGATCGTGCATTGTTGCTGAAGACCGTCGGGGCACCATTGTGGGCACCTTGGCACTCAAGCTCGATGCTGACCCAGATTATGAGGCAGCTCCGATTGCATGGCTCCCCACCCCTGCCGGGGCACCAGAGGTACCGTATGCGGCAATTCATCGTTGTGCAACGGCTGAACATGCTCTGGGAAAAGGCGTTATGGGAGCGCTGTTTAGCGCGGCAGCAGAGCTTGCTCAGCGCGCAGGGAAAACCAGTATTCGCGTTGACACCCACCCGGGCAATATTGCCATGCGTGCCTTTTTAATGCGGCAGGGCTTTCTTGAGCTTGAGCCATTTGATCTCGTCTCTCATGGTGGTGGAGATCCGAGGCGGATTGCCTTTGAGCGACCCATTTCTGCAGACCAGCCTGATCAGGCGCGCATGTTGGAGCAAGCGCGGGTAGGCCTTGGTTCAAATGCACCTCGGTATCCCAGCGCTCCGGTTCTGATGAGCACAGGGGGCGGTCATGCCGGTTCTTTTGAGTTGCGTCTCACCGAAGATGCGGTGTTTCTCGGACGCGCAACGGCTCATTCTGGCGTTGTTGCGCTTGCGGGCGGATTGGCAGGTGTGCTGTGGTTTTCGGTGATCTCAGAGCTTTTGGAACTTCCTGTCCCCACCGATGCAACTTTGCTGGGTGCTGGGGTTCCTTTTTGGGCGCTCTGGATTGTAGGCGTGCTATGTGCCATTCTCTGTTCGTATGTTTTGCACGAGCTCATTCATGCCGCGCTCTTTAAGATCTTGGCACCGAGTGCTCGGGTGCGCCTTGGAGCTTCGTGGAGCCTCGGCCTTATCTTTGCCAGTGCTGAGGGAGTGTCGTATAGCCGTCGGCGCTACCAGTTGATTATCATGGCACCAACCGTAGTTATTACCGGCCTGCTGGTGGTGCTTGGTGTGCTTACCGGTTACTCACTTGCCGCGTGGGTGGTCGCAGTCATTCATCTTACGGGCTGCACTGGAGACTGGGGCTGCTTTGAGGCGGTTATCAGAGACAAAGCCATTGTGTACTGCGAGGATACGGCCTGGGGCGTGCGCTTTCACCGCGCACAAGAAGATGCAAAAGAAGGTGGATCGCATTGAGTGAGGCGCGCCTCTTATTACATGCCTGTTGTGCTCCGTGTTCACTTGAGCCGGTACGCCATCTGCGACTTGAAGGACTTGATCCCACGATTTGCTGGACCAATCCTAATATCCAGCCTGAGTCTGAGCGCATAAGGCGTCTGGATGAGCTCCGGCGTTGGTGTGCGGCAGAAGATATTGAGCTGATTGAGGCATCGGATAATCTTGATGCGTGGGAGCGTGGAGTGGCTCCTCTTGGAGCAACTGATCGCGTTCGGCGTTGCCGTGCCTGCTATGGTTTGCGCCTATCCGAGCTATGCTCTGTAGCCGAAGCGCGAGGCTTCACCCACGTTGCTACAACGCTCGCAGTTTCTCCCTATCAGCTGTTCGAGGTCTCAAATGAATTACTTGAGCGCCTGGCATGCGCTCATGGTCTCACACCCGTTATTCGCGATTGGCGACCCTGGTATGGTGAGGCAACGGCAAGGTCACGAGCTCTTGGAATGTATCGTCAGCGCTACTGTGGCTGCAGGTTCTCTGCAGCAGAAGCAGCTCTAGATCGCGCCCGAATTCGTGACGAGCGGCGGAATAACCACCGAGTGCGTTCGGTGTTTGCGCTATGATGAGCGACGCAAACCCGAGATATTCTGGAGATGTTCGCATGGCGCTCAGCACTGATGATTTTGATTATGACCTGCCCGATGAGCTTATCGCTCAAAGTCCGGCTGAGCCACGCGATAGCTGTCGGCTTCTGGTTTTGCATCGCTTGCCTGGTGCATCTGGCCACTCATTGCAAGCTGGTGGTAGTCTCGAGCACAAAATCTTTCGCGATATTATTGATTATCTTGAGCCGGGCGATTTGCTGGTAGCAAACCGCACACGCGTGATGCCAGCGCGCCTCATTGGTCAAAAGGAGCGTACCGGCGGGGTATCTGAGACGCTTTTGCTGCGCCGCCGCGAGGATCTCGATGCCTTAGGTTCGGTGTGGGAATGCTTGGTGAATCCGGGCAAACGCTTAAAGCCAGGCGCACGGATTGAATATCGCGCCGGAGGGCTGCATGCTCCCGCTACCGCTCCGGTGGTTTTGACTGGAGAGATTCTCGATTTTATTCCCGAGAACAAGGGCGGCAGGCTGGTGCGCTTTGAGCCACAAGGAGTTGGTGTAACAGGACAGGCGAGAAGTCTAGACGAGGCGATTCATGCTGCGGGCCATGTGCCTTTGCCTCCGTATATCACCGAGTACGAGGGCGATCCTGAAAAATATCAGACGGTCTATGCAATGCGTGAAGAGCATTCTGCTGCAGCTCCTACGGCTGGCTTGCACTTTACCCCTGAGCTTATCGAGGCGATTCGTGCAAAGGGTTGCGGCTGGGAGACCGTTGAGCTTGAGGTGGGTATTGATACCTTTCGGCTGGTGGAAGAAGACGATCCAACTCAGCATTGCATGCACACGGAGCGCTATCACGTGAGCGCGTCTGTGGTGCAGGCGGTGCAGGCCACCAAGGCTGCTGGACACCGCGTCATTGCTGTAGGTACGACCGCTGTTCGCTCACTTGAAAGCGCCTTTGATCCAGAAGCTCGAGCAGGGGAGGTACCGCTCGTTGCGCGTGGCTTTGAGGGTCGTGCCAACGGGGCAGATGTGCTCAAGCGCGGCAATATTGTGGTGCGAGAAGATGCCTTAACTCAGCTGTATTTAATGCCTGGTTCCACCTATCACGTGGTGGATGCCCTCATTACCAATTTTCATGTACCGCGATCTACCCTTATGATGCTGGTTTCGGCGCTCGCAAGCACCGATCAAATTATGGAAGCGTATGCTCATGCAGTACAAGAGCAGTATCGCTTCTTGAGCTTTGGCGATGCCATGCTGATTGACTAAATTCGAGCACTCGTAAGACTCGCCCTTTGCTCGCGCCGTTTTGCCATGGCAACAGACCCCAGATAGAAAATTGTTATAGTCTTCTAACATAAAGAAGATGTGCTTTTGGCTATGTGGGATTTTTTGAGCCGAGCGGGGGTGGGGCAATGGACAAGTACACGAGAGCAGTCGTGGTTCAAACGTCATTATTTAATGGAATTGAAGCAGGTGAGCTTGAGTGCGCCTTGCGCGAGCTCGGTGCCTATACCAAGACGTATGAGGCTGGCGAACTGCTAATTCGCATGGGGGATTGCACGCGTAGTTTTGGTATTGTGATCGACGGCCGCGTTCGCATTGATTTTTATGATGAGGCGGGAAATGTCTCAATCGTTGCAGCTATCGGACGTGGAGGCTCGTTTGCCGAGGCAATTGCTTGTGCGGGAGATCCCAGTATCGTGCAGGTAGAGGCTGCCTCTGCCGCACGCGTTATCTGGATCGATATTTCTCGTGCCTTTGTAGGGCCGTCATCATCTGGGAGCGTGAGCGCTCGTATCGTGCTTGCAAATACTACGCGGATGCTGGCTCGTAAAAACATGCTTTTGAACCGCAAGATGCAAATGATTGCTCAAAAGCGCTTGCGCGATCGGATTAAGCTCTTCTTGTTAGCGCAAGACGATACTCGGGATGTGATTCGCAGTACCTCGGAGATGACAAGAAGTGATCTTGCTCGCTATTTGAGTGTGGATCGCAGCGCTCTTTCTCGAGAGCTTGGTCGTATGCGTGACGAGGGCTTAATTGCGCTTCGCGGTAATACGATCGAGGTGCTCGACGGTAACTTCCTTGAGGCCTAGGTGCGGCTTAGATACAGCGGCTTAAAAAACTTATGGATAGATCAAGCTTTTCTTAAAAAAGTAAACCTAATCTTACAATTTGTGACTCTAGCAACAGCACGCCTACAAGGATTCAAAGAAACTGCTGATGAATAAGGCGTACACCGCTTGTATGAAGCCCAATCGAAAGGATTCTTATGAGCCTGTCAACACAGGAAATGGCGAACGTTGATCGTCGTCACTTTGTGAAACTTGTCTTGGCCGGAGTTGCTGTTGCGGCGGCATCCACCTTGCTTCCCGAGAGCCCTCTTCTTCAGGAGGCGACCGCTCAGCAGGTGAGCTCAGGCCTTCGTGGTGCAAGCATTGCTCCGGGTACGTATACGGTAACGGCCAATATCTTTACTGATAAGAAAGATACGCCGATTGGTGAGTATGCTTACGTGACCAATCCCGGTAACCCGCCGTTTAATAAGCCGATTAAGCCTGTTCAGAACAATGCCACGCTCGTGGTACAGGATAATAAGATGTTGCTTACCGTGCCTATTGTGAACACTACACTTGGAGTTTTAAAGCTTGCTGATGCCTCTTCTGATACGAGCGTGAGTGTCGTTTCAGGAAGTATTGTAAAGACTTCATGGGGCAATATTTTCTCAAAGATCAAGGAGCGCATCTCTTCGGTGACCTTCGATGTTACGAATTACGTTGAAGGGGAAACTCTAGTATTTTCACCATCAGAGGAGTGCGTAACATTCGCACTGTATCAGGGTGTTAAGCATTGGGATCTTTTCTTCAATGCTGACTTCAGTGACGCCCGAAAGGCCTCATGAAATTACTGGCGAGAGAGGCGGCCTGCAATCTGCAAGTCGCCTCTTTTGTCGTTTGTATCTACGTTCACTGTTTGTAAGGAGTGCCATGCATGTAAGAGGTGCTGCAAAGGCGTGGGCAGAACGGCTGCTCGGCTTCACGCTTGCTTGTAGTCTTGTGCTTTCAACATTTCCGATAAAGACGTTTGCAGAGACATTATCCCCAGATAGTTCCATTGCATCTATGGCGGCACATGAGGCCGTGCGTCCCGCTACTGATGTAGAGAATAATGCCGCCCCTAAGGAGGCAGATGGAGATGCGTCGCATGTAGATGGTTCTACGACGGATACAGCGGATGAATCGCGAGTTGCGGGATCTGATGAGATCTCTGCTGAACCGATCCAAAACGCGCAGGAGTCCGCTTTAGCTTCCGATCAAGCTGGAACGCCAGCAAAAGCTGCTGAGCAAGATAGCGCTACTCAGATCCAAGATGAGCAAGACACGCAAGAGTCTCAGCTCGAGGTTTCGCCAGAAAATAAGGCCTTGCAGTTGCTGAGCGCGGCCTCAGGTTCAACGGCGCTTCCTGCAAGTAGTGCTGAGTTACAGCCGGGCCGCTATATTGTTTCTGCAAACATTTCAATGATGACTCCGATTGGCATTAACGGTTATACAACCAATCCCTTTAATCCCGAGGGTCTTTGCGGCAAGCCGGGTATCCCGTCTGCCCCTGTTCAAAATAATGCAAGCTTAATAGTGGGTGCCGATGGATCGCGTACCCTTACGGTTGACCTCGTCAATCCAGTTTTTACGGTTCAAGAGGCAGGTAGCAGTGAGGACGTTCGGGTTATCTCTACTGAGCGTGTGCCGATTGAAAAAAAGTCAGCCGAGGCATTCGCAGATGACTATGAGCGCTATAACAGAGAGCTTGATGAAGCCGGGATTTCTTCACGTATTTCTCGCGTAACCGTTAATCTTGAAAACTGGAGCGGAAGCTATCACTTTGGCAACTGGAAGGTCTATGCAACGACGCTTACGGCCTTTTTCCCAAGTAGCGAGCCGGGCTGGTCACATATCAAGACACTCGATTTGAGTGTTGATTTAGCTCAGGCAAAGCGCATCATAGAGGGTTCGTTTACACAAACATACAAAGATGATGCAACTGGAATTGAAGTAGACGTTCAAGCTGAAGAAGGTGCAGCGATAGTTGCTGACCTAGCCGATGCTCATTTGAGTGTAGAGCAGATTGAAGCAGGAACATCGCACAAGATTGCGAGCCGAGCGCTCGAGCAGTTCTATATTGGAAAGCCTGTCTTCAGTCTTAAGCGCCTACGCCTCATAAATACAGCGGGACAGCCAATTGAGTTAGCTGGCAAAGCTGCTCTTACAGTAAAAATTCCAGTGCATACGGATGACGCAGCTCTCTATCGGCTGGATCAAGGGGCGGCGTCTATGCTGCCCCCATCGATTGCTTCTGGTGTTTTAACAGTTAGCCAAGATGACTTGGGTGAATATGCACTGGTTGAGAATCAAGGCGCAAAACGTCGGTTGGTGCACACCAAGACAGATGCTGCAACTGGTGTTTCGGTTACATATGCAACTGATGGATCAGTGGATCTGCCATTTTGGGGTGCTGAGTCGATTGATATGGCTCCCAAATACTTTGAGTGGGTTTTGGAACAGGTTACTGTTGGTCGTGTGAAAGCTGGCGCTCCTGATAGCTTTACTGCAAAAGCACTTGCTACCGCCCAGGGTTCAACTTCGAATGGGAATTTTAAGGTAGCGGGGAGCTATGCCGTTGCTTGGGGTGTAGGTCCATTCCCACAGGGGCTCCCTTTTACTGCAAATTATTTTGCAGTTGGTATGGGATCTGCCGGGCCTGACGCTCGATACTCGTTCAAAGCGGGTCGCAATCCGCTCTCAGTATCCTTGCCGGTAACGAGCCCTCATGCTCAAGTGTATTTCGTCTCTGGAACAGTTGGTAAGGGTGCTCTTGAGGCCAAGCGCTTAGATGCAGATATTCTCGGCATGGGCGCTCGGACTTCCATCAACAATGAAGATCTTGGCATGGATGACGGCATGCTGAGGATGTTTAATGCGGTACATGATGCCGCAGATGGCCTGCGAACAGGTGAGCCGCAAAATCCTGAGACCAAGCTTGGTTGGCTTGTAGTTGTCGAGCCTGCTGCGAAGGCGATCGAAAAGCCTTACGCACAAGAAGGCTTGGTGTATAACGGAGGCGTTCAGACCGGTGTTGCCGAGGGCGAGGGCTATGAAGTTGCTTCGGGAAGTGCCGATGTAGCAGGCTCCTATACCGCATTGGTAAGTTTGAAGCCTGGCTACATGTGGTCGGATGGAAGCACCGCGCCTCTGCCAATCTCATGGTCAATTGAGAAGGCACCGCTCGTGGCAACCTATGTAGGCGAGCAGATCAAAGAGGGTACAGCGCCGAAGCTGGCGGTTGAGGTTACGGGTTTTGTAGGAGCGGAATCTGCCAAGACTGCTCAGGGCTATGTGGCACCAACCGTTACTGCTCCGGATACGTTGGCTTCGGGCACCTCGGTTGTGCTCACGCCAGCAGGTGGTGCAGCGGCTAACTATCGCTTTACGTATGTAGGAGGTACGCTGGCGGTTCTGGGGCAGCGCTTACCGGTGAGCCTCGAGGCAGGTACGTATTCGGTTACGGCAAATCTTGCCATGCCAGGTGCCTTTAACCCGCTGATCCCAGGTCTTACGGTCTATGCAAATAACCCGAGCAATCCCTTTGGCCCCACGATTGATGAAAATGATCCGGCTGAGGTGGGCGCGGGCGTTCCTTCGTTCCCGCTGAAATCAAATGCACAGCTCATTGTTTCTGCAACGGGCGCACGTACGCTCATCTTGCCCATCAAAAACCCGATCTTTACCACGCAGTCTTTGGGTACCTGCCCTGATTTAGTTGATGTGCGCACCGAGCGCGTACGTCCAACTGCTGCCGGAGGCGCTTGGAGTGGCTCATATAATAAGCGCGCTGATCGTATTCATATGATGTCTGCGCGCCTGCCAGAAGGTGAGCCAGCGGGCAAGGTGAGCTTTAATTTTGCGGGCAGTATTTTGTACGCCGTTCCTCTTGATAAAGAGATTCGGCCAGCAGGTGCTCAAGCGCTTTGCTTAACGCTTGACTATGACAGTGCGCAGAAGATATCTGAATCAACCGAGCTTCCGGCATTTGCGCGCGAAGGAACTGGTGGAACGACTGAGATAATCACGCCTATTGTGCCGCAACCTCAGCCGGATCCAGATCCAAAACACACTGAGCAGCAGCAAGGCGATGAGGTGAACACGACACGTGATGGTCTGCTTGCTGCGGGAGTCTATACCGTCTCGGCAAATATTTGGGTAGATAAGGGCAGCTCTGGCCTGCCGCTTCAGCCACATTTTACGAGTGCTGCGTTTCCGCCGATGAATCCGGTAAGTGGCAATGCTGAGCTCCATGTCGACGACCACGGTCGGGCTCAGCTAATCGTGCCAATCCTCATTCAATCGCGAATCATGCAGGTAAAGAGCTTGAGTGGCCTTCCTATTATCAGCTCAACTTCTGCAGGCGGAGGACTTTCGAGCATCGTGCTTGACCTCGGTGTGCTCCATGCAACCGATACGGTTATTACCATTCCCTGCCACGCTGAGGTGCGCCTGGGAGACCTTGCAGCAAGCATTATCGGCGGCAGCCGAAATCGTAGCTGGGACTGCGTTTTTCAGATGCGGTTCCGGGGAACTTCAAATTCGGGTGGCGGAGAAATTCCAGCTGCAGCTCAGGCCATTTTGGATAACCAAGGCAAAGATGGTAAGGCAGCTGACGCAAAGGCAGAGGCTGAGGCTGCGGAGGCGTCCGCGCTGGCCCATCTCAATGCTCGTTCAAAAGGTGTGCCTGGAGCACAGGCAGCATCTCGCTCATCTGAGGATGCTCCTTGGGTTCCCGCTGCTCTAGCAGTAGCTGCTGTTGTTGTGACGCTCGGCTGCGTCGCCTTCTTCTTGAGTAAGCGCCCAAGAGCTGGGCTGAAGGGGAAGGGGGCTCAGCAATGAGCAGGTCGTGGTCAATATCACGGCGAACGTTTTTGGGACTCTCTGCTGCCTCTCTTGCCCTTCTTGGGCTTGGTGGCTGCGGCTCTGTGCAGCCATCGGGCTCAGCAGTGTCACTGACGGCTGAGCCCGAAAAGCGAAAGCTTCAGGGATCATTCGATCCGGTTCAGGCTCGGGTGGGGCTCATCTTAGGACCGCCTTCCATGGGCTTGGCTCAGTTTGTGCTGGCAGCTCGGGCAAAACGTACCGTGAATGATTTCAGCTTCACCTCAAACGGTGTTGACTATATCGGGCTTTCTGCTGCCTTAAATCAGGGTGATTATGATATTGCGACGCTACCAAGCAATATCGGACCGATTCTGTATAACAATCATGAGCTGCAAAACTCGTATCAGGTCATCAGCGTGAATAATCTTGGCATCCTGTATGTCATGACTACAGATCCATCGATCTCGACCTTATCTGATTTGGCCGGACGGCGAGTCTATGCCTACGGTGAGGGAGGTCCTCCTGAGTATACGATCCAGGCGCTGCTGAAAAAGAAAGGCTTGGAAGGAAGCTTTGAGCTGGAGTTTAAGTCAACTCCTTTTGAGGTGCTCAATCTCATGCAGCAAGAAGACAAGTGTGTGGCAATTCTGCCACAGCCGTTTATCTCGCTATCCAAGCTCATGGTTGATCCTTTGTATGCTCCGATCAGCATCACACGCGAATGGAATGAGGCCTTTGCAGACACGGGAAGTCAGTGTGTCACGACTATTACCGTTGCCAATCGAGCCTTTATTGAAGAGCATGAGCAGGCAATTGTTGAGTATCTGCAGATGCAAGGCAGCTCGGTGAGCTGGACGCTCGAGCATATGGATGAGGCGGCAGCTCTGCAAGAGGAGCTCGACCTCTTCTTGAATAATAGCGTTGCTGCCGATGCCTTGCCTGACGTGGCGCTCACCTGCCTTTGTGGCACCGAGATGCGCCGGGCATTGTCTGGTTACATTGCGGAGCTCTTTGCGGTCAATCCAGATGCAGTTGGTGGTGAGCTGCCCGATGATAGGTTCTACTATTTGCCACCGGTTGGAGCGATTGAAGACGAGGCTATTGGCCTGGCTGCTGCGAATGCCCGGGTGCGTGCGTAATGAGTGCACCTGATGAGTGAGCGAATTTCTCTATCTGAGGTATCGGCTGCAACGGGTATACCCGAAGAGCGGCTTGCCCTCATGGCTACTCGCATCCGCGAGGATGGGATCGAAGACGCTCACATGGGGCAGATGATGCGCGTGGCTGCTGCAGGAGGAATTGATCCTGAGCGAATTGTAGCCATGCTTGAATCGCTTGGGGTCTCATGTGAGCAGGCAACTCGCGTGGCATCTGCCCAAGGCTTGCTCGAGCCCGAGGCCGCTCGGGCGCTGTTGGAGCGCTCACGATCTCATGAGAGTGTTCGCGAGAACGATGACAAGAGCCTGCCGCACATCTGGAGGCGTGGAGCCATTATTGGGCTTTGGCTGGTAGTCTGGCAGATCGCTGATGCGTATATACATAATCGGCTGATTTTAACCGGCCCTCTTCGTGCGGTTACTGCCTTAAGCTCGCTGGCGATGAAGGCAGAGTTTTGGCTTGCCTGCTCAGCTTCACTGATACGGATTGCCTCGGGGTTTTTTCTCTCCGTAAGCATAGGCATCCTTTTGGCAGTTGTGGCTCATCGAAGTCGCTTGGTGCGCGATCTTGTTGAGCCGGTCATGTCGCTGCTCAGAACCATTCCGGTTGTGAGCATCATCATTATGTTGCTCATTTGGGTTGGAAATCAGCTCCTTATGGTCTACCTTGCCTTTACCGTTGTCTTGCCCTTCATCTACACCGGAGTGTTGGCAGGTCTTGATAGTGCAGATCCTGAGATGCTTGAGGTCGCTCGTATCTTCGGCATCTCAAAATGGCGTGTATTTTTGTATATCTATCGTCCGGCTTGTATGGCACACCTGACGAGTGCGTGCAAGCTCGGCCTTGGTATGAGTTGGAAAAGCGGAATCATGGCTGAGGTGCTAGCCGTGCCAAAGCCCTCAGTTGGCAAGGGAATGGCGCTTGCGCGCACCTATCTCAACACTCCCGATTTATTTGCCTGGACCTTGGTCGTGATGCTCATGAGCTGGATCTTTGAGCTGGGGTTTATGGCACTGCTGCGCCGACTGAGTCTGCCCTTTGGAAGCTTGCTCGTTCGCAGGTCTCATCGCGCGTGCGAAACGGGTCGGCCTGCCTCATCGAGTGGGGATGTCGCTCAGTCCTATGAAGCAAGCGAGGGTTCGGCCGAGCTTGTGCTCACGAGCGTTTCAAAATCATTCGGCGCTCAGCGCGTCTTATCAAAGCTAGATATGAGCCTCGCTGCTGGCTCTCTGACCTGTTTGATGGGGCCTTCTGGTGCGGGCAAAACAACCTTGTTGCGAATCATCTTAGGCCTTGAGCGCATCGATGCCGGCCAGATTTCAAACAGTATGCCGGGGAGCATATCGGTGGTATTCCAAGAGGATCGGCTCGCCATTGAGCTCACGCCCATTGAGAATGTAGCGCTGGTCATGGGAGGTCGAGCCTCGTACCAGCATCTTGTATCGGTCTTGTCTGAGATTTTGCCGCCTGAGTGTTTGAACCGCCCCGTCTCTCAGCTCTCTGGTGGCCAGCGCAGACGTGTAGCGCTTGCACGTGCTGTGCTCGCACCAAGCTCAATGATTGTGATGGATGAGCCTTTCACCGGACTTGACGCAGCTACCAGGCAAGAGGTAATTCGCTTTGTGCTGCGCCATCGTGCATGCCGCACACTTTTGGTGTCGACTCATGGCGAGCAAGATGCTGAGCTTTTGGGAGCGACGCGGCTGAACATGAAAGATCTGAGTCCAGCGCTGTAAGCGCATTCGTGGATGAGTCGTGCATTTGGTTTTTGCGGTGCCATGGCAACGACATCAAAAAGGATGCTGCATCAAACTTATGGTACGTGAAATGAGGAGCGTGATTCGCATGGCAACAATTGATAGCACACAATGCATGAGAGACATCGTGCTCGGTGACCCTATGTTTGGAGAGTTTTTGGTAGACAAGGGCTTTCCCTTTTCGGTGGATAATCCCATTACTGAGTTTGTGACCTTTGATGATGTCGTTCGTATGCGTGAGTTGGATCGCGAAGCCTTCTTGGCTGAGTACGATGAATATCGTGCGCGTGGAGGTGTTCTGCCTAAAGGAGCTCAGCGAATGAATCCTGCTGCTTGTTAGTGAGTCGCTGTGTACGCCATCGGCATCGATATCGGGTCTTCATCGGTCAAACTCGCCTGTCTTGACCTTACAAACCCCGCAGTACATGCCCAGGTTCAGTCTGAAAGCAACCGGGTGAGTAAGGTCGCATCGTTCGAGCCGAGCGCACTCGCTCATGCAGTTTTGTATGGAGCAAGAAGACCGCATCGGGGCGATCCGCTGGGTGTTCTGGCAGACCTCTTACAAGAGGCATATGCGAAGCTCGGGCTTGAAAACTGTGCTGCGTGTGGGTTGACGGGAAGCGGCCGCGCGCTCGTGGCACCTATTGCGAAGCAGGCGACAGTACTCGAAGATCTTCCTGCAATCTCTGCAGGCGCGACACTTTTGATGCCGCATGTCCGATCAATTATGGCGATTGGTGCTGAGCGAGCAGCGTATATCACAGCGCTTGGCTCCGGCAGAGCTCCTCGCTTTGCTCTGAATGATGGATGTGCGGCGGGTACCGGTTCTTTCTTTGAGGATCAGATGGGAAGGCTTGGCCTTTCTATTGAAGATTTTTCTTCCCTCGTTGCTCGCGCCACGTCAGTACCAAGAATTTCTGGACGGTGCGCAGTCTTTGCCAAAACCGATATCATTCACCGCCAGCAAGAAGGTGTTCCCATCGAGGATATCTTGCAAGGACTCTGCCGTGCGATGGTACGGAGCTATCGCTCGCTCATCGTGGGCAGCTTACCTATAGAGGCACCGCTTGCCGTTGTGGGCGGTGTCATGCTCAATGAGGGAGTTCTGGCTCAGGTGCGCGAGGTCTTTAGCTTAGAGCCGAGTGACCTCATTGTCTCAGAGCAAAATTTGTACCTCCAAGCTGCTGGTGCTGCCGTACATGCGGCGCGTATGCATCAGCAAAGAATCGGGCAACCAGCAAGCTGCGGTGAAAAGCAAGAAGGTCTGTTCGCCCTAGATCTCAAGGCTTTGTGCGAACTGCGTCGCGCTCATCAAGGCGCAGACCCTGCTCCAAAAGGGCGAATGAGAGCTGTGTGCTCATTGTCTCAGGCTGCATCCCATTGTTCTTCCTTACCGGGATTGGCTTGCAAGACAGGGGAGAGGAAGGCTTCTGTGGGCGCGCCTGCATCGAACGCTCCTTCTGCATCTGCTGTTCTCGGTGCATCGTCGGCAAATTCAGTGCAGACGCCAGGCCTACCTGCCAGCATGAGCGAGCCTGCACCAGCAGCTTCGTATACCACATGCGAGCCACTGCCGCAGATTGACTTTGTGCCAGGCAATGGCTTTCAAGCCAAGCCGCTTGACAGCTGTTGTACTACAGGCGCGCCCGTGCCAAGCTACCTTGGTATTGATGTGGGATCGACAAGTACGAATTTTGTGCTCATCAATACCTCAGGCGAGCTCATTCATGCCCGGTATGCACGAACGGGAGGAGATTCCAAGGCGGCGGTTACAGCAGGTCTTGCTGCGCTTGGAGGAGCCGTAGGCGAGCGTGTGCGCATCATCGGTGTTGGTGTGACTGGCTCAGGGCGCACGCTGATTGGCGCGCACGTGGGTGCCGATGTGGTAAAAGATGAGATTACCTGCCAGGCGCGAGCTGCTGCCAGCGCCGATCCGTATGTGGATACCGTTTTTGAAATTGGCGGACAGGATTCCAAATATATCAGCCTGAAAGACGGCGAAGTTGCCGATTTTCAGATGAATAAGGTATGCGCGGCAGGAACGGGCTCATTTGTAGAGGAGCAGGCAGCGCGGCTTTCCATTCCTCTCTCAGCATTTGGCTCGCTTGCGCTTCGTGCCGCGCATCCGGTCGATTTGGGTGAGCGCTGTACCGTCTTTGTAGAGACTGCCATGAATGCCGCTCTTGCTGCAGGAGCGCGTACAGAAGACATCGCAGCAGGGCTGTGCCAATCGATCATTCGAAATTACCTGCATCGGGTTGTGGGGTCAAAGCCGGTAGGCAAGCGCATTGTACTCCAAGGTGGTGTGTGTTTTAACACCGGCATCGTTGCTGCCTTTGTGCAAGCCTATGGTGATACGATCTCTGTTTCTCCGTATTTTGCTGTTTCTGGCGCGGTGGGAGCAGCACTCATGGCGCGTGATGCCAAGCTGCAAACAACGAGATTTCGTGGTTGGGATCTCACGGGTACAGCAAAGCCGGAAAGCGCTATACGTGAGCAAGAGATCGAAGCATATCGTGCCTTTTTCCATGAGGGCGAGCGGTGGATGCTTGCGGGCTATGATCCTACGATTGATCCGGCAAAAAAGACCGTGGGCATTCCGCGCTCGTTGATGATCTATAAGTTTTTTCCTATGGCACATGCCTTCTTTACTCACCTAGGCTTTAATGTCCTGCTCTCTGATACGAGTAGTGAAGCCACCATTGCCCGCGCTCAAGAAACTGCACAGGGCGAGACCTGTTTTCCGATCAAGCTGATGCACGGTCATATGCTTGAATTGGTCGAGCGAGGGGTTGACTATATCTTCATGCCTGCGGTGCGTACCGTCCGCCATGAGCATTCCACCTTGGCTCATAATTATGGCTGCCCGTATATGTATGCGGCTCCTTCCTTGGTGGAGCGCGAGCTTGGCCTTGCTCAGCGGGGAGTCGAGCTTATCTCTCCTGTGCTTGATATGGAGATGGGACAGCAAGCAATGGCTGCTGCCATGTTGCGCGTGGGAGTAAGCCTTGGTCGCACACCTCGAGAGACCTCGCTGGCGCTCTTGGCAGGCACACAAGCAATCAGTGAATGTACGCGGCTGACCGAAGAAGCGGGGGAACGCTTGCTGGCATCCATTGGCAAGGATGAGCGCGTGTTAGTTATGGTAACGCGCAATTATGGGATCTCAGATGCCGTCCTCAATGCAGGTATTCCTGATGCACTCATTGATCGAGGCCAGCGGGTAATAACGATCTCGCACCTCAAGGCACATAGCTTTAGTATCGAAGAAGATTATCCCAATATATATTGGCCATTTGGTCAGCATATTTTGGCAGCGGCGAAGCTGATTCGTCGTGATCCGCGCTTAGTTGCTGTGTATTTGACCAATCATGGCTGCGGCCCAGATTCGATGCTCGCTCATCTTTTTGCTGAAGAGATGGGCTCAAAGCCGTACTTACATATTGAGGTTGATGAGCATTTTTCTAAAGTGGGAATTATCACGCGGATAGAGGCTTTCCTAAACAGCCTGACGCGCTATGAGCCAAACGATGAGCGAAGTCTGCCACTGGTACAGATGCGGGTTGAACAAAACGAAACTCCGCTCGAGCCTCATATACCTGTGGCGCTGCCTGCCTTTGGCCTGCCTGCTCGCACGCTCGCTACGTATCTTAAGCAAAGAGGCTTTGAGGTCACGCCGATTGCTTCTGACGCTCGCTCACTCGCTCGCGCTCGGACGCTTCTTGCTGGCAAAGAATATCTTTCGTTTACGGCTCAGCTCGGATGCGCGTTGGTGGCAGCAGAAAAAGCTGCAGTATCGAAGCAGCGGATGCAGCTTTTGTTGCCGTCAGGGGAAGGGGCGGATGCCGATGGCGTATATGACCGGGTGATACGCTCAAAGCTTGCGGCATCCGGTATAAACCAGATCAAGATCGTGGCACCACGACTTGAGCGTATTCCTGAGCGCGTGAAAGATATGCATGGTGTGGTGGCAGCACTCTTGGCAGCAGACGTGGCCTCTGCTGCTGGAACGAAGCATGCTCCTGCCGTACTCGATAAGCTTTCGCATGCGGGTTTTGCGTTGAGCGCACTGCGTGAGGCGGCGGCTCAAATTGGGCAGGCGCGTGCAGAAGAGTCGGGCGTAAAAGGGACGATCTTAGCTGTAGGTGAGTGGACATGTGTGTGGGACGATGATCTGAATGAGGGAGCCTTGCTGCGACTTGAAGCCCAAGGCTGGCGTGTGAAGCGAATGCCAGCAACTGAGATGCTCTGGTTCCTCTGGTGTGATGCCTATCAAGACCGGGAGCGCTTTGATTGGATTGCGTCGCTTATGGCTGAAATCTCAAAGCTCTTGGGTAAGGCGTCTCCCTTTCAAGACGATCCGTATCAGCTTTTTGGTATGGCAGATACCTTGGTGGGATCACTTGCTGCAGCACATGGTCGCTATCGGTCGGCAAAAACAGCGCTTGCAGGCGAGCTGGCGCAAGGAGCCCTCGCGATGGCGTCGCTCTATGAGAATACGGATGTGATTTTGGGGCTTGCTGAGGCCGCCTCAGCCGAGCATATGACCGTACCCGTCATGCGTTTGGGCTTTGAAGGCACGTCTCATGGTGACATTGATGAGCGCCTTGCTGCTTTTACCTATTACCTCTGAGATGGTTAGACAGGCGTAAAGGTTACTTGTGGGGTAAGCGCAGCATGTCTTGCTGCAGGGTGCATAAATCTGCTTGCCTCTCGCTGTCGCAGGCACGGAGTGCATGAGCACGTTCTAGCGCACGTTCTAACCCGCTTAACTCCGGCTTAGCGCATGAAAAAGAAGATTATGATCAGCACAACGACGAGGATGATCAGGGTGCAAGCGCCGACGATCGCTGCAATAAAACGCAGACGAGAATCACGCGTATGCTCGCGGATCGCCCGCTCTTCTTGCTGTAAGGCTTGAAGCTGCTCTTGACGTTCACCTCGCACAATCAGATCTTCATCGAGTTGCGCAGCAAGCTGAACGGTCAGCTCAGGATGCTCATGAATATCAGTTGCCTCATCCATGAGCGTTTGAGCATTTTCGGCAATCTCTTCTTGTTCTGCTATGAGTTGCGCTTCTGCCTTGGCTTCAGCTTCACGGGCAGAAATTTCATCACGCAGACTCCGCTGGCGCTCTTGGGCATCAAGCTTTGCTCGATCGAGCTCGTCGCGAGCAGCATCGGCCTCAGCAGTTACGGTGCGGAAATTCTCTTTTGCAACACCAATGGGCTTTTCTGCCTCAACAAGTATGGCAGAGGCGGTGGTAATTGCCCGGTCAAGTTCGGCTTCAATCTGTGGAAGATCCAGCTCAGCTGCGCGCTCAGCCTCAATAGCATCAGAAATTTCACGCTGGAGCTCGGTCGAGCGAACCGAATAGGCGGCAGTGTTTGCCGATGGATTGCGTTGGATATCGGCAAATTCTGCCCGCAGGGTCTCAACGCGCTCGCGTGCACTTGCAATTGCTCCCTTTGCGGCAGCAAGCCCCGATGCTCGCTCTTCTTCTGAGCGCTTGAGATTACGACGTGCATCGTCTACACGACGCTGAAGGCGTGCCCCGGCTTCCCGCGCACTGGTCTCTTTTGCCTCAGCCGCCTCAACGGCTGCACGAAGGCGTTTCTCAGTTTTTTGGTCATCAGATTTCATCTGTTTCAAGCGATCATTTGCGTGAGCAATCGCTTCGGCAAGCTCACGATGTTTTGCTTCGGCGCGGGCGATGGTGGCTTCTGCTTCTTGGCGACGAGCCGTTTCTTGAGCCATGATGTCTGTATACCGAGCTGCTACATCGCGACGATGCTCAAGTTCTTCCGTCCGCTCTTGAATGGTATGCTCAAGAATATCGAGCTCAGACTGGGCAGTTTCACGCGCGCGCTTGGCATCTCCAACTTGCTTGATTGCGGATGCACCACGCATGAAGAGCGAGCGAACCGCCTCAACTGCTCCAGCATCTTCGAGTGCACGATCGCTCTCGCTACCATCATCGGCTCCGGCATCAGGCCTGTGTTGCCGAACAGCGTTTGTGCCATCAATGACCTCAAAGCCCTGAGGTAGCGGCTCGGGCTCGTCTCCGATCTGTTCGTACTCTTCACGAGAGAGAAAGCCTGGTAGTGGCCGTTCATTTTCGGGATAGGCGGCATGAGACGAGGAAGGCTCTGTATGCGTTTGAGAGTTCTTGTGCTCGTCCATCGGTATCCTCCCGTCATCTGTTTTCCGCGCGTGCAGCGGATGTTCTCACCATCATAGCCTTCAAATGTATCCGTGCCATCAGCTCAATCAAGCTTGTTGAGAATGCTCGCAATTTTGCCAATTTGGCTCTCGTTATACGTGAGGCGGAACGACTTATTTAGCGCGTGAGCTTATCGATGACACCCTCAATTTCGAGGAGTTTTTCGTGCCGCTCTTCTGGTGTTCCCAAGGTAGCTGCATCTTGTACGCAGCCCTCAATATGAGCCTTGAGCACGTCTGCATTAATGCGATTCAACAGAGAAGCCGTTGCCATGAGTTGGGTGGAGATATCGATGCAATAGCGATCGGAATCCACCATGCGCATAATGCCGTCTATCTGCCCGCGTGCCGTTTTGAGCAAGCGAAGCACCTGTTCCCGATCAGCCCTCATTGCACGATCCTCCCTCTCTCACAGAGCAGGCTTTTATGCTTCGGTGATGGAAAGCGCACGAAATGCTCCAGCGCTTGCAATAGCACTCGCAAGAGCCTCGTGCTCAATTGGCTTGTTCGCCATGACCTGAACGGTAGCAGTTGCATGATCTGCATCGGCATCTATAACGCCTGCGACCTGCATGAGCGCGCTTTCAACGGAGGCATCGCAGTGTCCGCAGTTGAGTCCTTCAGTCTTGATGATGTAGTTCATGATCTTCCTTTCAACGTGAGCAGACTTATATGGTCAGGCTTGGCTTGAAGCGTTTGAGACGGAGCGCATTGAGGACAACACATACACTGGAAAGACTCATGGCGGCTGCTCCAAACATGGGATTGAGCTGCCATCCGGTAAAAGGGAAGAGCACGCCTGCTGCTAAGGGGATGCCTAAGGCGTTATAGATGAGCGCCCAGAACAGGTCTTGTTTAATGGTGCGGATGGTTGCTCGCGAAAGCTCAAGTGCGCGCCTAACATCAGCCAAATCACTTTTCATGAGCACAATATCGGCACCTTCTTTTGCAATATCTGCTCCGGTGCCAATGGCGATCCCAACGTCTGCTCGTGCGAGAGCAGGGGAGTCGTTAATTCCATCACCCACCATAGCAACCCTCTGACCTGCCGCTTGGAGCTTGCGTACATGATGCTCTTTTTCTTGCGGCAAGACGCCTGCGATAATTTCGCTCGGCTCAAGGCCTGCCGCTTTCCCTATGGCCTCGGCACTCAACTGATTGTCTCCGGTGAGCATCATAATGTGCTTGCCAGAGCGTTTGAGGCTTTGAATCGCAGCTGCACTGGTTGGCTTTATACGATCAGCAACACCAATCACACCTACCGCCACCTCATTTCGGGCAAAGATGAGCGGTGTCTTACCTTCCTTTGCGAGTCGGTCAAGCAGCTCGGTATCAGGCTCAATGCCAAGCTCTGCCATAAGAGCGGCGTTTCCGGCAGCGATGGTATTGTTGCCTTCACGAGCAGTAATGCCTCGACCCGGAATTGCCTGAAAGTCTTGTACATCTCGTGCAACGATACCGAGCTCATTTGCATGAGCCATAACGGCTTCAGCGAGGGGGTGCTCACTTTGGTGCTCAAGGGCAGCGGCAAGTTTCATAAGAGCCTTTTCGCTCAAGGCATAGGTTCCATCGTGTGAAGCGGTGGGGAGTACGTCGGTAACAACGGGTGAGCCCTCGGTGATGGTTCCCGTCTTATCAAGCACGATAGTGGTAACGGATCTGAGCGACTCCAAGGCTTCAGCGCTTTTGAAGAGAATGCCCATTTGAGCACCTCGTCCGGTTCCCACCATGATGGCAACGGGAGTGGCAAGGCCTAAGGCACACGGGCAGCTAATAACTAATACAGCAACGGATGCCGTGAGTGCCTCATGAGCTGAGTTGCCCATGAGCATCCATGCCAGAAAGGTACAAAGTGCAATACCAATAACTGCTGGAACAAAGATGGCAGCAACCTGATCGGCAACGCGTGATATGGGAGCCTTCGTTGCGTTAGCATCTTCAACGAGACGAATAATTCCTGCTAGGGTCGTGTCACTTCCTACTCGGGTGGCGCGGAAGGTAAAGCTACCGGTGCGATTTGTTGTTGCAGCAGAGACGGTATCACCCGCACGCTTTTCTACCGGCAGGCTCTCTCCTGTGAGAGCACTTTCATCTACCGCTGATGCTCCGGTAAGCACTACGCCATCAACGGGGATGGATTCACCGGGTCTCACGCGCAGAATCTGCCCGGGCGCGATTGCGTCTACCGAAATAGTTGTTTCACTCCCATCGTCTGCAAGAAGGGTTGCCGTGGCAGGTACCAGATCCATGAGCTGGGCTAAGGCATCGCCTGTCTTAGACTTACTGCGCGTTTCGAGATATTTACCAACAGTGACTAGAGCCAAAATCGTGCCCGCAGCTTCAAGATAGAGATTATCATGTGCCACGCGAGCAGCAGCTGCGGGGTCTCCTGCAGCAAGGTGCTCTGCCATGACATACATTGCCCAGATCGACCAGGCAATGCTCGCTCCGGCACCAATGGCAATCAAGGCATCCATGGTAGGGGCGTGCCTCATGAGCGATTTCGCGCCCTGAATAAAATACGCACGGTTTACGAAGGCAATGGGAATGGTGAGCAAAAGCAGGGTAAGCGCTAAGGTCATGCTATGGGCATGATCGGTGAGGACATACGGAAGCGGCCAGCCAAACATATGACCCATGCCGATGTAGAACAACGGAATTTCAAAGGCGAGGGAGAGGGCAAGGCGTGTTTGCATCGCCCGAGCTGCCGCCTCAAGCTTTGCAGTAGGACTTTGCGGCTTGAGCGGGGCACCTGTGGGCGCACCTTGTTCGTGAGAGTCAGGGGCGAAAGCTCCTGAACTGGCACCTCCGGCTTGGGTGGAGCCGAGCGGAACTGCCCCATAGCCAGCGCGATCCACAGCCTCGCAAATGGATAGGGGATCGGTTTGCTCAGGATCATAGTCCACCGTCATAGACCCAGCGAGGAGATTGACTGCTACCGACGTTACTCCTTCGAGCTTTGATACAGCTTTCTCTACATGTGCTTGGCATGCAGCGCAGGTCATACCCGAAACATCAAAGCTGGACCTTGCCATACATGAGCCTCCTTGCGCGTATGCAATCGGTGTAGGTAACAGAACCGCCTATCGCCATTGTACCCAACCCCCGGGGGGTATATGAGTGAGACAGACGAAACTTCATACAGGAACATAGCCTACATGGCAGCTTTCGGCTACCTGCTAGTGAAGGACATGCGAGACCGTACCTCCACCGAGCACGATGTCTCCTGCGTAGACAACAACGGCTTGACCGGGAGCAATTGCTCGCTGCGGTGTATCAAAGCGAATGATGAGCCTTTGTGCTCCAGCGAAAGCCTCTGTGTGATCGAGCGTTTGTGCGTGCTGAGGCTGTGCGTGCTGCGGCGAGGTTGTATCCCACGACAGGTGTGCGCGCTGGCTGGGCTGGTGGTATCGGATCCGAGCGTCTACCGAAAGACCTGGCCCCATTGCGGATGCATCCATATCAAGCAAGGAGCGCATCGCGTCTTCGGGAGCGCTCCAAATCCAATCTTTTGCGACAAGTGCGCTTGCGAAGAGATTTGCTTCCTCACCGAGAACCACCGTGTTTGTTTGCGTGTCGATTGAGGTGACGTAAACGGGTTTGAGCATGGCCACACCAAGGCCTTTGCGCTGGCCAATGGTATAGCGAATGGCACCTGTATGCTGCCCTAAAACGCTGCCTTCGGTATCAACAATAGTGCCAGGAGCTAGAAGCTCTCCTTTCCGCTCTTCGATATAGTGGGCAAAGTCGCCATCGGGCACAAAGCAAATCCCTTGGCTGTCGCGTTTCTGAGCATTGCCAAATCCCTGGCGCTCTGCGATGGGGCGCACATCGGTTTCTTTTATCAGGCCGCCAAGGGGGAGGAGCACATGGGCAAGCCGCTCTTGCGTGAGGGAATATAAAACATAGCTTTGATCTTTCGAACTATCAGCGCCAGCGGATAAGGTGTACAGCTCATCTTCGTTCTGAGCATGCGCAATAATCTGATCCCACAGCGTGGCAGAAGTGTCTTCTTGTGGCTGCTCACAAGAGTTTGATGTCTCTTTGAGCTCTGTGTCTTGAAGCGAGGACAGGTTTGCAGGCACCGCAGAGGCAACGCCTGCAGAAGACGTATCCTCGCCGCCCGCTGAGCTCGTATGCGATCCACACATGGAGCTGGTTTTTGGAGATACGCGCTGGATCTGGGCATAGTGGCCGGTAGCAATATAGTCAAATCCGTGCTCAAGCGCCCAATCAAGCAAGGCTCCAAATTTAAGATAGCGGTTGCAGTCAATGCAGGGATTTGGGGTGTGGCCCTCTTCGTAGGTAGTTACAAATTTATCAATGACGTCCCGCTCAAAGATCTCGCGCATATCTAAAACAAGATGCTGAATTCCCAGGCGCTTACATACGTCTGCCGCATCTGCAATGTCTTGCAGCGAGCAGCAGCTACGCGGTCCTGCATCGTCAAACGAACGAGAGCAGGTGAGGCGCATGGTTGCCCCGGTGCACTCAAAACCCTGTTCTTTGAGCAGATAGGCGGTTACGCTTGAGTCAACCCCGCCGCTCATGGCAACGAGCACACGTCCTCGAGACATCACACCTCCTCACCGAATAGTATCCCGGCTATTGTTGCACATCGGATGGCATATATACCCCACTGATCACTCATCAAAAAGTGGAGTTGAGAGATAGCGTTCTCCCGTATCAGCAAGCAAGGCAACGATGGTTTTACCGGCGTTTTCTTGGCGCTTTGCAAGCTGAATTGCAGCAGCGATCGCCGCACCTGATGAAATTCCGACGAGTACACCCTCGCGGTGCCCCATGGCTCGCCCAGCCTCAAATGCTTCATCATCCGTAATAGTGATCACTTCGTCATAGATTCTGGTATTGAGCACATCGGGTATAAAGCCAGCTCCTATGCCTTGAATTTTGTGCGGCCCTGGCTTGCCTTGAGAAAGCACCGGAGAGCTTGCAGGCTCAACCGCAACAATCTGCACTTCTGGTTTTTGCTCTTTGAGATACGCGCCAACCCCGCTCACGGTTCCGCCGGTGCCGACACCTGCAACAAAGATATCTACCTCTCCTTCAGTATCCTCCCAGATCTCCGGACCTGTGGTTCTGAGGTGAGCACTTGGGTTAGCAGGATTTTCAAACTGACTAGGAATAAAGCTCTTCTCAATAGTCTTTGCGAGCTCTTGAGCCTTGGCAATCGCCCCTTTCATGCCTTCGGATCCCGGTGTTAAGACAAGCTCTGCACCATAGGCACGCATAAGCCGCCTGCGCTCAATGCTCATAGTTTCTGGCATGGTAATCATGAGGCGATACCCTCGGGCTGCAGCAACGCTTGCAAGGCCGACACCGGTATTTCCGCTGGTGGGTTCAATGATGGTAAATCCGGCATGTTGCTTAATCACGCCTCTTACTTCGGCATCATCAAGCATGGCGCGAGCAATACGATCTTTTACTGAGCCTGCGGGATTGAAATATTCGAGCTTGGCAAGAATCCGTGCACTCAGACCCTCTGTAGCTTGAGTATGCGTGAGCTCGAGCAGGGGAGTCTTGCCGATGAGCTGGTCGATCGAAGTATAGATGCGCTTCATATGTCGCTCCTAACATGTGAGAGAATTAAATACCTATACAACCTATAGGTATAACGTATAATGTAGAGACAGTAGACCAGACCGAAGCCTTGGCGTCAAGGTTTTGCTTGGCGACTAAACGCGGAATTCACGCTGAGTTTGTATGTCTTGAGAGGAAGCACGATGCTGGTATCAACAAAAGGGCGCTATGCCATTCGCATCTTGGTTGAGCTCGCAAGTTTTGGTGTGAATGCGCGGGTGCCTCTAAGAGAGATTGCGACTCGGCAAAACATTTCAGAAAAGTATCTTGAAAGTATTATCGCCATGCTTGTGCGAGCTGATTTGGTAGCTGGCGTGCGGGGCAAGGGTGGGGGCTATCGACTTGTACGGCCTGCAAAAGACATATCAGTTGGCGAGGTCTTGCGTGCATCTGAGGGAAGTTTGGCACCGGTTGCCTGCCTGTGTGATACAGCAGATCCAGAGGAGCGTTCTCGGGAGGGCAGTTCGCTGAAGATGTGGGAAGAGCTTGAGCGAATCATTACTGAGTATGTGGATAGCATGACCATTGAGGACTTAAAAGAAGAGCCTGAGGTGTATTCCTATGTCATTTAGGGCGGTGAGTCTTAGGCGCTCTTCAAGCGAGTGCATGCACACACGCGTGTATTCGAATGTGATGGCGTGCAAAATAGCTGCCTTATATCTTGTAAGATGACCCCTCGAGGACGAGAATTGAATATGACCGTATACGGGCTGTAAGGATGCAAAGTAAACGCTTCACAACGTTGTGAAATTAATCTAAAAAATAACCCTCTAATCTGCTGGGCTCATATAAAAATGGATCGAATAGGGTGGAATGCTCGGTGGTAAGTCTTTCCGCTCGGCAGGTATATGAAGGAGCAGCGATTTATGAATATCCTCGCTCGTGTAACGTCGGCATTACTCGTGTTTGCCTTGGCGTTTTCCAACCCAGGTACAACAGCAGTGATCCATGCCCTGAGCGTCTCTGAGCTCGATGCTTCGAGCTCTGCCCTTGGCCAAGCTGATCAGGGTTTGAATGCTGAGGTGCTCCTACAACCAAGTGAGCAAGCTCCTGCATCCGGTCCATCGCCTGAAGATGCTGCTACACCAGAACAGGCAGAGGATAGATCAATCTTGAACATGCCTGACCTTGCTACACAAGCACGTGAGCCACGCCAGGAGGGGTCAGAACCTGTGTTGACCGGTCCTGTTTCTGAAAAGGATGAGGAGCAAGATCCAGTAGATAGTGGCCGGATTTACCCTTAAGGTTGCCAGCATTAATGATAAGGGTCAATTAGAGGACGGCAAAACCGATTACTACACCTATGAGCCTATTAACGATGCCGTTGACTTTGATATTTCGGGCAAAGACTATATTTTGCACGATGCATATATGATCATTAGGCTGCCTCGAACCTTTAAGCTCTATTCAATTTCCTTTGTTGATTCGCAGGTTGGTACAACCGAACGTGGGCAGACTGCTACGCATACCTATATTCGCTATAATTTCCCGACTCTTACCGGAGGATTTCATTCAACCTATCCTGTGAGCCTGCGCATCAATGGAAATTATGCTGCTATTGGCGAGAGCTTTCCTTTGGAAGTAGCGCAATATGACTCCACTGGTAAAGAACTTGCAAAGACCGAGCGTGTGTATACGGCAAAGTGGCGTACATACGAATCATTTTCAGTATCGCAAGGCATTTCTGGCGCTAAGAGTTTGGCGAGCGATAGGATTACAGCGGCCCTTGATGGCGTGGAGGTCGGTACGACTCAAGCCGCAATAGACTCCGCGAACGGGCATCGTAGAGTAGCTGATTTAGTTGTTGACGATTTGAATGCCACAACAATTGAGTCGCCGATTACTTCATCCGTTCAGTTTACGGCAACAGTCGTGCCAATTTCAGGCATAAATTCCGGGTGGGGCATGTCGAAGGAAACCAGACTAAAAACCGTTATGACGTTACCGCCAGGTGTGGTGGCAAAAAATCTTAAAGAGGGCGTCCAGTCAGAAACATTGCCAGACGGCTCGACTCGTCTTACCTATATAGGAAAACCGTTTATGTCATTTTTTGGCAGTAGTGCATCAAAGCAGCGACCCGCATATTAGCGATTCTCAATGATGGCGATCGGGGCACGGAGCTCTCGTTTGAGGGAGCACCGTTCAAGCAAGATTTACGTGTTACAGCTGTGCTTACGCTGAATTGCAATGAGGATGGCAGTGGCGGCGTTGAGCTGGGGAAGCGCGAAGAGACCTTTTACTTTAACCCGGCACCCTACAATCGGTATGGCTGGCTTGCTATCAACAAGACCAGCAGTGTGAACTGTGTTCACGGTAAAGACACCTGTAACTCTTCGAGTATCTATTCCTATCAAGATGGACATTACTACAATCTCACCGAAGACTTAACTGACCCGGGCATGGGAGCACGGATACGGATTGGCAATCAAAATAATGGCTCATCACCTACGAATAAGTACCAAGGTGGAGATGCTGGTGAGATATTTGAAATCCACTCCGAGCTCAAGAGTGATCTCATAACCTATACGACCTTTAGAATTGATGATGAAATTGATAATGTCTATACCGATAAGCTTTCTAAAGAGGAACTAGCTCGCAAGACTGCTGCTGTAAAACGAGTGATTAATGAGGGCAATACCCGTCTTTTTGGTGTACGAGCTGATAAGTCTGAAAAGCTCATTAAAGAGCATGTTCAGATGGGAGAAACAATCCCGATCGTATAAGAGGGTGAGCGGGAGTTTACACGCCTCGTGCTTCGTTTTGATCCATCAGTCATCATAGATAATCAGGGTATTCAGTGCTCTGAGTATTATGACCTGGTGCAGGCCGAGAAGGATCGGTTCAATAAAGAAGGCCTTACTACCGATAAGGGAACGTATCGCTCGGAAGCGTATGTGAGCTTTAAGCTTCCAAATATGACGGGGAGAGACTCGAGGTCTTCCGATACTTCCGTTTCTGTTGTTCCGCAGGTGCTGGAACCAAACCAGCCTGAGAATCAGGATATGACGGTGGAATACAAAACGGGTGGTGCCCCATTCAATCTCAATGTGGGATCGCTCTTGCCTAACCGAAACTATTCAGGCAACGGTGGAAATTACGACAAGAGAACCGAAGTGCATAAGATGCGTACGGTTACGATTTTGCCTGATGGTGTTGAGTACGACGGGTGGATGCGTTCTTATTACAATCTTAATTAGCTATACCGATTTGCCGCTTCCTAGACGTCGCAGACAAGCTTATGCTGATGTGCTTCGTCATTCGCATAACAACATCCAAGGTACCTCGATTGAAGAACGTCCAAAATCAGTTGGGACAAGAGCAGAGTTTGGGCATTGGGAAGGCGATTTGATAGTAGGGACTCGAGGTACGCGAACGGTTTGTTTGACGTTACTCGAGAGAAAAACCCGCTATGTCGTGGCAACATTGTTGCCAACCCGTCATGCAGCAGGTGTGGTGCGCGCAATCGACAATCTAGAGGCGATGCTTAAGGATCGCTTCAGTGATGTTTTCAAATCGATCACGTTTGATAATGGATCTGAGTTTTCAGACTTCAAATCCATCGAACGATCGTGTGCAGATGCTTCGCGAACTCGAACGAAAGTGTACTATGCCCATCCCTACCGCTCAGGCGAACGGGGCTCAAATGAGAATGCGAACGGCCTATTGAGGCGTGCTGGACTCAGAAAAGGCAAAGATTTAGGGAAGATACCAGCAAAAGTTTTTGATCGGGCGGTTCGCTGGGTTAATGAACTACCTCGAAGCATTTTCTACTATGCACCTGCTCTAGAAATGTTTGAAGCCGAAATCGGCATGCAGCTAATCTTGTGAACATCTTAGCGCATAACAAAGACATAATGAATCTGATCAGTTAAGAGTTGAGATCGCTCGGCTCTGATAGCTCAAAGATGGTCTGTTGGGGTCTATTTTGAGCATAAAGAGGCGATTGGGTTGCCTCGGGGTTGCTCCACCGCCCCATTAATCACTCGCTTCTGTCCTCAATCCGTGTTAGACTGCCCAAAAGAGGGCGGTGGAGCAGTTCCCTTTACAATTCACAAATCGGTATAGCTAATCGCTAACACCTCAGCATGGATGTAGTTGTAAAGCGTTTTAACACACATCCAGGTTTTGATTAGCTTGTTTCGTTTGGCATATCCCAGAGCTGCAGCGGGTGACCATTTGTTTTCACGCATCAGATTTGTTAATACCTCAGCGGTCACGTGATCGTGAGCAATTTTGAGACCGGTACCTTTTTTGCTTGGCGCTGTCGTGCCATGCGTTGAGCATAGTCAGCTTTATAGACATGGGTATAACCAAAATCGTTTTGTTGTTTTACACGTCCATGTTTGATCTCACGTTGAATAGTTGAACGCGCCCGCCCAAGACGCCTAGCAATTTCAGAGATTGAGGTTTTCGATGCAAGCTCAATTTCAATTACATAGCGCTCATTCTCGTTGAGATACTTCCCTGTCCTCATCTAAATCAGCCTCACATTTTTCAGAATGATCGATGGCCGAAAGACACCCAGCAAAAACCAAAACACTCCGATACGCACAACAAACAGCGTACAAGCTCCGCGATAAACATAACCGCTCAGATATATACATTGCAAAACAATACTTTAACCGCATCGATAAAATGCGTGATATATCCGTTCTCAGAAGATCATACCTGACAGCTCTTTCCGATAGATGTATTTCCTAACCTCCAACCAGCAGCTGCACGGCGCACCTCTATAAAGCGGCGGTAGATACCTTCCTCACACATGAGCTCCTCGTGCGTGCCGCGCTGGACAATTCGCCCACTGTTCATCACAAGTATCTGATCGGCATCACGTACCGTGTTAAGCCGATGAGCTATGGTTACCAGAGTCTTGCCCTGCGTAAGCTCTGCAAGGGCAGCCATAAGAAGATGCTCATTCTCCGGGTCGACCGAGCTCGTTGCTTCGTCGAGAATCACAATGGGTGCATCTTTCATAATGGCGCGTGCAATGGACACACGTTGACGCTCTCCACCAGAGAGATTCGAGCCTCCCTCTTCTAAAACAGTGTCATAACCCTGCGGTAGCTCCATAATAAAGTCATGACAACGCGCTCGCTTCGCGGCTGCTATAACCTGCTCACGCGTAGCATCAGGTCTTCCAAAACGGATATTATTCTCTACCGTATCATTGAACAGGTATACATTTTGAAAAACCATCGATATATGAGAATGCAGACTCTCAGCCGTTCCCGTGCGCACATCGGCTCCTCCAACGGTAACACGCCCCTTGTCAACATCCCAAAAACGCGCGAGTAAATTCACCAGCGTGGTCTTACCTGAACCGCTTGGCCCCACAAGCGCACATGTTGTGCCTTCCGGAATAGTAAGCGTTACGTCATCAATCGTATAACGGCTCCCATCGTAGGAAAACGAGACGTCTTCCATCGCAAGATCAAACCCTTTGCAGCAAAGAGGAGCATCTGTTACATCTTGCTTCGGAACTGCGCATACGTCATCAATACGATCAAGCTCTCCCTCAATCTTCTTCGTAAGAAAAGCGCTATTGTTTGCCATGATGAGCTCGGCGTAAATCATAAAAGCTGCAACCAACAGCGTAAGCGCCCAAGAAAGCGGAAGCGCACCTCCCAGATACAAAAAGCATGAAGCAAACAGGACTGCGCAGCTGGCAAGATTGAATACAAGTGCATAGAGCTTGAGTACGCCCTGAGCGGCCTGCTCTTGTTTGAAATCGGCCTTTCGCTTGCGCTCAAAAGATGCCTTTGCCGCCGCCAAAGCCTCATCGGGTGTCGCAAACGTACGCAACACTGCCATTCCCCGAGCATATTCGATAATCGCGTCGGTCATATCCTCCTGAGCAGCTGTAACCTCACGGGTAACGAGAGTTGACCGCCGGCGCAACCATTCGAGAACAACAAGGCCAACCGCAATCCCGCTCAATGTGATAAACGCAACCGGCGGTGCAAACACCAAAAAATAGAGGCTCATAATGACTGCCATCGCCACGCCCGCTGACAGCCCTGTCAAGCAGATGGTCATAAACTCTTCAAGCTGATGAACAGTTGTGGTGAGTGTTGTTGTAATGACTGAAAGGCGCTGATCGGAAAAATATCCCATAGGAGCTCCCTTCAGGCGGTCACCCACCCGAAGGCGCAGATCACGAAATATATGGAAACCCTCCGCATCCATCTTAATGTCAACAAGATACTGAAATACAAACTGACCGGTAACGCTCACAAGAAGTATGCCGAGACACTGCAGTATGATTTCTGAGCCAAGATGCTCACGATTCTCCAACACCCACCACACTGCCGCAAGCATACCCGCCATGAAAAACGCCTTGAAAACGTTGCATACCATTCCAACGATAAGACTCCGCCGTGACGAAGCGGAAAAGCTGCCCGCCAACGTAAGGATCCTTTTCATAATCGCCAACATCTAGTCCTCCCTACCTGCATCGCGGATAGAAGCTGTATGCTCCGCCCACATGCGCGCATACAAAGGACAGCACATGAGAAGTTCATCATGTGATCCACACGCCACCACGCGCCCCGCATCCATTACGATTATCTGATCCGCCCCCATAACCGTTGAAAGCCGATGGGCTATGGTCACAAGCGTCTTACCTGCTACAAGCTCCTCGATAGCGCGCTCCATCACTGCCTCAATCTCAGGATCGGCGTATGCCGTTGCTTCGTCGAGAATCACCACATCCGCATCTTTTAAGATTGCTCGCGCGATAGTGATGCGTTGTCGCTCTCCACCGGAGAGTTTTGCACCAGCCTCTCCTGCCAAGGTGTTATAACCCTGCGGTAAAGACTCTATAAACTCATGCGCACCTGCCGCACGTGCGGCACGCTTAACTTCATCATCTGTGGCCTGTGGCCTACCGAGACGAATGTTTTCTGCGATTGTCATATCAAATAGAAATGTTTCCTGTGCAACATAAGAAACATGCTCCATAAGTTGTCCAAAGGGAATATCTTGAACGTTATATCCGCCGTAGCGAATCGTACCGCAGCTCACATCCCAAAATCCCGCCATGAGTTTCGCAATGGTGGATTTTCCTGAGCCTGATGGACCAACAATCGCCGTCATGGTACCGGGTTCTGTACGAAAGGACACCCCGTGAAGCACTTCCAGGCCTTCATGATATGAGAACGATACATCTTCAAAAGAAAACGACTCACGAGACAACTCTACTCGCTTTGAGGGTCGAACAAGCTCGGGAAGTCCTAAGAAGTCCCACACCACATTCAGGCACACGTCCATCCTCGAAATCTGGCTGGCGGCCTGAGCAAACTTCAACACGCCCCCAATGAAGCTTAAGGGTATCGTGATACACACCATGAATTCCGGCAGGGTAATCTCACCAACCGACATCAACCAAACCCCAAGAGGAAGGGTGAATAAAAGCGTGCACGGCACAACCGATTTCACCAGTGCCATCCACACCCAGCTCTCGCGGAACCAATCGAGTGTCGAATCATGATAGGCGGCAACGGCTTTGGAAAACATACTGTATGAAGATGCACTTCGACCAAACGCCTTAATAACCTGAATACCATTGACGTACTCGACAAGCGTTGAGTTCATCTTCTGTTCGCTTTCAATATAGCGAGCCATTTTCACTTCGTACCCACGCATCATGCCAAGGTAAAATAACACTCCAAGTGGAATTGTCGCGATACCTGCCAACCCCATACGCCAATCAACAGCAAACACGATCACCATCGCAAGCACAGGCGCAAACACATTGCTGGGAAGCTCGGGCATGAAATGTGCAATAGCATCCTCAAGCTGATTTACATTGTCAACAAAGCGGTTCTTAAAGGTTCCTGTTGGTGTATCTACAATCGTTCCCATGGGAACGCGAGCCATCTTTTCTGCCATCTCATCGCGTATTGTACGCAGAGCCCTAAAAGCAATGTCGTGACTCATCATAGAAGATCGCCATGTGAGAAAGAATTTTACTACCTGGGCAACCGCCGCTACAACAGAAAGCTCGGCTGCCGCCTCAAGGGTCAGCGTGCCTTGCAAGAGCCCGGCTGCCAGCATGGCTACCACAACATAGGGCACCATGCCAAATGCCTCTCCCATACAAGCCATAACGAGAGAAACTATCATTTTCCCTTTGTCGGGTCGCATAAAGTAGAGCAGCTTTGCAAATGCACTTGGGCGTGCATCTTGATCTTTAGGAACTGCCTTTCCCATAAAGCTCACCTCTCTTTTGGTTTTATCACGAATAGATTCATAACGTGTGCACCGATCATTCAAAGCGCTCATTGCAGGTCATCGCGGGCGTCCACTCATCACTCAAAGCACTCATTGCGGGTCATCGCGGGCGTCCACTCATCACTCAAAGCACTCATTGCGGGTCATGACAATCACCCTTGACACCCAACGCGAACTTTCTGCACAACCTTGCGACTCCCTATAGGTCACCGTCATTAAATCCACGGGAAGACTCATCACATGCAACACCCTTCGCATCTCAGCTGAACACCGCAATTATAAGTTAGCAGCTACAAACTTTAATCTATAATGGACTGAACATGGATTCAGCGAGCCGCTCAACCTGCACATGCGGCTCAATACGGAGAAAAAACGTCTCAACACGGAAGAAATCGCCTGGAGAGCAATCAGATGGAGAGCTTGGAAGAAAACCTTTACAGCGCCGCGTTTCAAAAATGGGGATTCTCACACTCCCAACAGACGCATGGATACGGGCCTGATGGAGTTTTGCGTACCGTCGAAAACGAATTTGGCACAGGTGAGTACTGGTCTTACTTTCGCGGCAACCTCTTCGCAATCAATTGCTTCAAGATAAAGTTCACAAAAGACAGGGTGCTGACGTATCGATGTAGCGAGCATCTCAGCATAACGTTCTACGACAAGATTACAGGTTTAACGCAGAGGCAAGGAGCCCCACTGAGCGCCGGGGCGATATCGGTATATCTTGGAGGAGAAGGGCAGGAGTATCAGGCATACGCGTGCAAAGGCGCCTCGATAAGAGGCACCTCGATTACCTTTTCACCTGATTATTACCGCACATATCTACAACGCAGATTCGGCACGCTGGGAGATATAAGAAGGGCCTTTTTGGAAATTGACGGAAAACGAGATATGCCGGATCTTATCAACCTGCTCAGGAAAGCCCGAAATTACAAAGGCACAGGCGCAGCTGCAGAGCTCTTCTATGAAGGGGTTATTTCAGAAGCAGTTGCTCTTGTGATGCAACATTCTTCTCTCTATCCCAAAAATCACATCGAGATGTATGTTACCGGCGAAGATCGCAAAGCTATTGATTTTATCTGCGAGTATATTGCCTGTCATCTTGAAGAGAATCTCTCGTGCGCCCACCTGGCGCGCCAACTCTATATAGGGAAAACAAAGTTGAAAACCCTCTTCAAGGCGACGACAGGGATGTCACCATCTGGCTATATTATGCGCGAACGCATGGAGAAAGCGTCACGCCTGCTTATCGAAACCGACTGCTCAATAGCCGAAATCGGCAAAAAGGTAGGCTACGCCAAACCGGGTGCATTTACCGAAGCGTTTCGAAGAGAAAAAGGCTTAACGCCCACACAGTTTAGAAAACGCTGCTGATACAAGGCGCCACAACGTGCCCTAAGGCTCTTGAGATTCCCTAAGGTGTTTCAAGATACCTTAACAGCTGCTATAACGTGTCCTACCTAAAGTCCCCTAAGGTGCACCAAAGCGCCACAACGTGCTCTAAGGCTCCCTAAGGTGCACCAAAGCGCCACAACGTGACGCCTTGTATAGAACCTGCAGCCATGCCGCCTAAAGAGAAGCACACTCTACTCGAACTATCAGGCACCTATTTCTGTGCTTTTTAACATCAAGCGCCAAAAAGCACAGATATAGGTCGCTTAACCCCCTGCACGCACGTCAACAAACCAAAAAGCACAGGCACGGGTCACAGTAGGCCCCGATCACGTCACATCAATGACATCAAAAAACACCACGGTCAACCGCTTAAACTCCCCTGAGCGTGCGTCGTCACGCATCGCGGCACCAGCTTTTGCGCCCTAAGACACGCCCCGCATAAACTCCTTACACACGTTCTTAAGCTGTCTTACGTCTGCGCAGAATAACTGCCGCAATAACAGCTGCAATCACGACAATAACTCCTGCTCCAACGATCATCATGGTGGAATTCGCCTCTAAAAGCCCTTGAGCGCGTGCCTTTGAAGGCTCTTTTTTCACGGGCGAAGCCTTGCCGCCAGATAGCTTCTCTGAGGGTTTATGCTCAGTAGACACCGACTCTTCCTGAGATAGCTGTGAGGATATTGCACCGCTTTCAGAAGCGCTCCTATGATCCTTTGTTGTATTTGAGCGTGCCCGAGACACTTCTCGCTCATCCACGTTGTGAGCCTCGGTTGACGACGAGCTTTTCTGCAAGCTCTGTTGTTGAAGTTCAGTCTCTCCTTGCTTGTCCCGCTGTTTACCGTCCTCAGACCCCGATATGGCCTGCTTTGAATCTTTTGCGGGATCTACATGATCTTGCTGCTTTTCATCTTTTGTATCTTTTGGCTGTTGTTCAGGCTTATCCTCATCAACATGAGATGCCTTCCACTGCGCCACAAGCGTCATATTCGCCTTCACCTGAGCTGTCATATCAACGGCAGTCAAAGAATCCGCATACACCCATCTGCTAAAGGTATAACCCTCACGAATGGGAATGTCCAGTTGAGGAAGCTTCGCATCTTTTGGAATCACCACCGTATCAGTCAGCCCGTCATACCCAAAATCAAGCGTAATTTGAACCTTCTCAACAGGCGCAACCTGCTCAAGAGCACATAGTGCTTTGGCAAGATCCTGAACCGTCTTGTGATACGCTCCAAAACTCACGGTATAACCTGCCGTCAAAGCAGCTTCTTTCTCTATCTGCGCCATAAGCTTTTTCATCGCAGAAAGAGCGACGTCAAGACGATCTGCGCTTTCTTTGGTATAGCGCTCACGATGAGCTAGAGCCTCTTTTGCCTGTGCAACACGCGCTGTTTGACGAGCTAGATGATACGGATCATCAAGCGCAGCTACATGCTTGCCCATAATTTCAATCTCAATCACATGATTTTCTTTCCCGGGAGCCCCTTCATACCCGTTCATATACAGTCGTACATAGCGCGCTTGAACAGGCTTATCTGAAGCTTCTGCCCCATATATCACGCGGCCATCTGAGGACTCTCTATAGGTAGTCTCACTCGGCTGCTCCCCCAGCTGAAATACATCGCTATCCCCGGAGTAATACAGAATCGTCTTTGTAGAAAAATCGGGGGTATCGGATATAACAAGCGCCGTGGAACCATACATTCGAGATCCACCCCAGTACCGCCACAACTTAACCGATTCGATCGAAACGCTCTCTTTAAGATCAAGCTGCTCATAGGCAGGCTGAGGCGTGTCATCATTGCCAAAGATGCTATAGGAATCACGGTTTGTAGAAACACCATCAGTTGACTTCGATAACGGCGAGGCATTATCAAGTACCAAGGACGGATCGGTTGAGCTCGACGGCAACCACCCGGCTGTCGGTTCTATATTTCGTGCGAGATTTTGTAAGGCACCATTATCTGTTCCTGGAACCAGTGAATTGAGCGCATTCGCAAGCTCCGTGAGTGAGCGCTGCTGTGCAGCTGCATCACCTGAAAGCGCCTCACGTGCGCGGGCAAGTACGCCTTCTGCATCACATGCTGTCCACGATGCTCGTGAAACGCTGCCCTTCATAGCCTCAAGCTCATGAATTCTATCTGCAAGTGGTGAAATCGGCACCTCATCGTGAGCAAGCGAGCGATCCCAAACACACGCGCTATCAAGCGATGCGTCTGAGGAAATAACCACCGGTGCAGCAACAAGCTCAGCCTCATGTGTAGCGACATCATAGCTTGATCCCGCGATTTTGCCCTGCACGTACACCTTCACCATACCATTGTTTTCACGAACCCCGGTAATGCTTGTTGCGCCTTTAACCGGCTGATCGGAAATAGCGGAGGCACCTTTTACCGTAAAAACAGCGTGAGCATCCTCATTAAGGCGCAAGGACCATTCGTCTCCCTGCTGAGCCAACACAGTATGAGGCGCTGGCGAAGAGACTGTTGCGGCTACACTAAACCCGTATGACCCGACCACGCCTTCTTGCACCTCATCAGTGCAGGAAGGTGAATTCGTTTTGAGAATCACACCATTATCGTGCGCAACGCGCTCCACAGCGCCACCCAGCCTGTTGCCAGCAGAATCCGCTCCCGAGAGAGCCTGTACGCGAACAGTTGCTCCTGCACGAGGCGTATCTGCAAGCACGACATCAAAGGTTTTAAGATCAGCATATGCCAAGACCTCTTTGACCGGCACCGTCTTTCCGTCAACACGCACCTCAAAACTCGCACCCATTACGTGCTCAGATGCCTGCACGCGTATGACTGCTTCACGATTGAAATACATGCGCGTAAGACTTGGTGGGACGGTATCGCCGTCTTTGCTCAGATGCCATATCTGCACTTCGCCGGGCTTGAGCTTCATGCTCACCTCGCTGCCGGCATTAATCTTGGATGGTCGTTCCGCCAAAGGCGCATTGCCTTCGGTGTAGCCATGATCAAGAACTACATGATATGAACCTGTTGTACGAGCTCCAATAGCTGAATCAAGACGGAAAGTAAGTGTGCGCTCCTCGGCTGCGGGGTTGCGCAGCGAGATAATACCCTCGTCGCCCGTCGCCCGTCGCGCTAAAGCAGGCAAATCCGTACGCTGCCTGCTCCCCTGTACGAGCGCTTGCCGCTCCATTTAAGCCGTTGCTGCCTGCAAGCGTTGCTGTTGCAGCAGGGCTTTTACCAAGTACTTTTGCGTTACGCAGCGTAGAGAAGTTTTTCTCTTCCCACGACAAAAAGTCTGCATTAAAAAGGTATTTTTCAGTATCAAAAATTGAATCAGAATAATAGAGTTCCCAGAAACAGAATCGAGAATCTCTTCGCGCGCTTCATCCCAAGATCGATTAACATCATGGTCAAGCGCCTGCTCGATATACACCTCAGCGTCCGACATGACCTCGTCTGCATACTCGGAATAGTTCATCGGCTTTTCCTTTCCTCTACTGTGTCTTTCCAAATTGATTGAGCAACAGCAAGTGGAGTGCTTGCTGAAACTGTCGTTCCGGATCGGTCTTTCAAAGGCGAAATGTCACCGTTAATACGAACCAACCAAACTGATTTCCCGCTGGTACACCCTTTGATGAAGGTTGGTGTAGGTGACTTTGCTGGTTCGTCTGTTGTCAAAAACCAAGCAAGCCCTCTGGGATCTGAGAACCAGCGAATGAGCTGTAGTGCGAAGTGTGGAGAGCTGTTTTCGAGGCGATAGAGGCGTACATAGTGCTCGTAGGCTTCAATGATTCTATCGGCAGAAATACCGCGTTTGATAACCTCTTTAACGCTTCTCGTGTCTGTTTTCGCATGCCGGCTTTTACCGGCTTTAAGGACAGATCACAAAGCTTTTCGAATGATTTTTGATCAGATTCACTCAATCCATCGTCATCATCAGTCTCAGCCTCAGAGCGCTCGCTGCCTTGAGTATCCGGTGAAGGTGGTAGCGAGGACGGGTAGCGAGCGCTCTGAGGCTGGGGATGAGTGATTGATTGATTACGTAATTAATTCTCTTTAGTATTTAATTGTGTCGGATTTACCAGATCTGGTTTATCCATATCTGGATTTTCAGGATGTGGAGCGTTACCTGCGGTTTCTTCATCTGTGTCCTGAGAGGGCACTGCTGCGGGGCGCTGAGGCTGCGGGCAATCAAAAAAGGTGTAAATTGTCCTGCCGAGGTGTCCGGCAGACCCTCGCTCGCGCTCACGGATAAGATAGCCGCAAAGCTCGAGTTCTTTCAGGATTTTATAAAGAGCATCGCGTCCTTGTCCGGGATGCGGTGTAAGATTTCCGGATTCATCTTCAGGATTGATGATTTTCAGAAGGCCTGCAATAGAGTAGTCCCACTCGTCAGGAAGGGATAAGACGGTACAGAGGAGGCCTCGAGCCCTCAAAGAGAGACTGCGATCATGGAGTATATCGTTGTAGATGATGGTGAATGTGCGTGGACGTTGCCTGACACGTACCTCTTGAAATCCCATGGCCACCCCTTCTCAAGGGTGGAGCGATTCGAGTTACAATCCGCAGTAGAAAAGGGTATCTTAAAGGCGGGCAAGCACAGCTATACCGTTGCCACCGAAGGTGTGCCTAGCTCAAGCTTTACCATCACGAATACCCTCGTGAATCCCACACGTGAGCTTTTAGGCTCAATCGTTTGGGACGATGCGGATAACAAAGACAAGATCCGTCCTGACTCCGTTCAGATGAGGCTGGTAAGAAACGGTGTTCCAACCGATCAGATCAAAACGATCACCTCTCAAGACCCACGTGCCTTCTCATTCAAAGACCTTCCAACCTTTGATGATCATGGTGAAACGATCATCTGGAGCATAGAGAGCCTCACCGCCCCTCAAGGCTATGAGGTTAGGGTAAGCGGAGATATGGAGTCTGGCTTTACCATTGTCTATCGCCATGAGCCAGCTCGTAAGAAGAAGCGCCGCCTCCGCTGGATACTGCCTAAGACCGGAGACACAGTGGCTCTCGGCGGTATTCTCTCTTCAGCCGCTGCACTCTCGGTATTTGCAGCAGCCCTGCATCGTCGCCGCAAGCACGGCAGAAAGTAGGGCACAGCACGCAGAAATCTTTTCGGATAGATAGGACGGGCACATCACGATAGCAGCGTGATTCCTCACCAGTTCTGCGGTATGAATGAGCCGGGTATTCCTCAGCGGAGTACCCGGCTTTTGCTGTGCGCACGTGTTTGAACGAGAGATCTGTTAGAGACCCTGGTATATGAAGGTGACCGGAGGACGCACCTCCGTGTCCTTCAGCTGCGAGCTAGCGTATAGGTATGCGCTTATGCTTGGCGATACGTTTCCATGAAGTCGGCCAGATCTTCCATGCATTCGGTGAGTACACGACGTCTCGGCAGATAGACCACGCGGAAATGGTCGGGCTTATGCCAGTTAAAGCCCTTGCCTGGAACAATAAGAATATGCTTTTCATGCAAGAGATCGAGGGCAAATTGCTCGTCATCGGTGATGTTAAACCGCTTGACATCAATCTTTGGGAAGATATAAAAGGCAGCCTTTGGCTTTACTGCCGAGATGCCAGGAATTTGATTCAGTGCTTCGTATACGAGGTCTCGCTGGTCATGCACGCGTCCACCGGGCACGATATAGCGCTGCACGCTTTGATAGCCTCCAAGCGCCGTTTGAACAATGGCTTGAGCGGGAACATTGGAACAAAGCCGCATGTTCGCGAGCATATGAATGCCTTCGATGAGGTCTTTTGCACAACGCTTATTGCCAGAAAGTACCATCCAACCAATGCGGTAGCCAGCAATCATATGGCTTTTTGAAAGGCCAGAAAAGGTAATGCAAAAGAGATCCGGTGCCATGCTTGCAATGGAGGTGTGCTCAAAGCCATCCATAATGAGGCGATCATAGATCTCGTCAGACAAAATCATGAGCTGGTGCTCACGGGCAATCTCAACAATTTCAGCCAACACCTCACGCGGGTATAAGGCTCCCGTTGGATTATTGGGATTGATAAGAACAATCGCCTTTGTGCGCGGGCTAATCTTTGAGCGAATATCGTCCAGATCAGGATTCCACTCGGCTTGCTCGTCGCAAATATAGTGCACCGGAGTGCCTCCGGCTAAGGTGGCGCATGCCGTCCAAAGGGGATAGTCAGGGCTTGGGATTAAGATCTCATCTCCGTTATCTAAGATTGCCTGCATGCAGAGGTTGATGAGTTCAGAAACGCCGTTTCCGGTATAGATATCCTCCATGGTTACGTTGGGCAGATTTCTGATTTGGCAGTACTGCATGATGGCCTTCCGCGCAGAAAAGAGACCACGCGAGTCTGAATATCCCTCACCGTCGGGGAGTTGTTGGCGCATGTCATGGACAACTTCATCGGGAGCACGAAAGCCGAAGGGTGCCGGGTTGCCAATATTGAGCTTGAGGATACGCATTCCTTCAGATTCCATGCGCGCAGCCTCATCAACAACCGGGCCTCTGACGTCATACAACACATTATTCAGCTTGGATGATTTCTTGAAGTGACGCATGACGGGAGTCCTTTCGCTGGTGGGTACCTGTTGAGTTGCAACGTGTTTTTCAGCATGTGCAGTTGATGCGGTGAGTTTGGAAGCGGAGTCGAACGTATCAGCCGATGTGGGCTCTGAGGTTTGGGTGGCTGTTGACACAGGCACAGCATCTGTAGAAGGGACGTCTTGGCCTGGGTGTACTGCACCTGATGCGTTTGAGGGCATCCTACGAGCTGCGTTAGGCGTCGATGGTCTTTCTGCATACTGGTTGCTGCTCATAGGTAGCGCTTGCGGTGCCTCGGGGAGCTTGCCCCAGGCAAGCCAGTCAGCATGTACGCCAAGCAAGGATGCAAGTAGCTCAAGTGAGTCTTGACGAGGTAGGGTTCTACCATTGACATACTGGCTCAGCTGGCTTTTCCCCAAACGCGCTCCACGCTTTTGAGCGGCGCGTATGAGATCAGTCTGCCGAATGCCACGGTCATCCATGACGTTGCGCAAACGCTTGGCAAAGTTATCTCTTCCCACGAACCCTCCTTAAGTTCAAAATAAGTTCAAAGTTCAATAAGGGGAGCATAGCATAGATTAAATTGAACTTAATCTGAACTTTTATGAAATATGCTGAGCGGTGAGCGTCTCGGCCTGGAGAACTGCTCGACCAGGGGTGGCCTGGCATGTGGAGTGCGCGTCAGGAGGGGGCAGGCTCTAGTTCATGTGCGTCCTCCTGCTGCTAGACGAAGCCCTCGATCGCCTGGTACATAAAAGGCAGGATCGTGGTACACGCATGAACTCAGCTTCACAGCTCTTCTGAGATTGCAGACATCTGTGCTCGCGGGGTTTTCGTGTGTATGGGACTTTGCCCTGCTTGAGTGGCATGCATCCTGCCTACACTAGATAGGTCGCTGGGATGCCCCGGGAGGGGATAGGTGGGATGACATGGATGATCATTGAAGTTCCCAGCAAGAAGCGCGGGAGCGCTTGGGTGAGCGCCGAGTTGGCGCAGAAGGAGGACGAGATGTCCGAGTATGAGAAAACATTGGTAGAGGGTAGCGAGTATGAGGAGGCACCTGCATCAGAAGGTGTGGTGGAGCAGTCCGATGCTGTGGCAGAGATTGAGGCGAGCACGGTGGTGGCTGGAGCCTCAGATGAGAAAGCTTCTTCAGATTTTCGCGAAGCAACAGATATCGAGCCACTACCTTCCCAGCAACAGTTGAATGATGAACTGATCAGCCGTATCAAGCGCGCAGAAAATCTTTTGTTCCGTCGTCGTATTGCGCTTGAGCGTGCTGCTGAGGAGCAGGCAGGTAGGGTCAATGAGTTGACTCGTGCAATTAAGCTTCTCGATTTAAAGCCCAAGATGGAGCAGAAGGAGATGGCTGATCTTTTGGGCATGCGCCTGCGTGAGCTGGATGCCCTACTTGCCCAGGCCGAGCAGGCAGATTTGGTGGGTCGTATCGAGCCTTCGGAGCCCGATATGCGAAAGGTTGTTGTTTTCGCATCTGAGGATGCCGAGGATCGCGCAAGCGAGATTGTTAAAAAAGATGAACCGCTGGTACCAGGTCTTTCCGCTGAGGATCTTCAAGCTTTGTTCGATCAGCTTGATAAGGTTGTAAATCCCCTTGTTGAGCTGGGTCTTGAAGAGGATCGCGGCCGAGGAGATCGGGATGATCGTCGCGGTGGTCGTGGTGGCCGCCGTGAGGATGGCGACCGTAGTCACGGCAAGTTCGGGGCACCTCGCATGGGCTTTGGCGGCTCGCGCGGTGGTCACTCAGATCGTGGCGGCCGTGGCGGCTTTGGTGGACGCAGCCGTGATGATCGCGGTGGACGCGGTGGCTTCGGCGGACGTGGCCGGGATGACCGTGGGAGCCGTGGTGGCTTTGGTGATCGTGATCGCGGAGGTCGTGGAGGCTTTGGCGGTCGGGGTCGCGATGATCGTGGCGGTCGCGGCGGCTTTGGCGGGCGCGGTCGTGATGACCGTGGCAGCCGTGGCGGTTTTGGTGGACGTGATCGTTACTAACTCGCGTCTCGCTCGCTCTGCATATAGATAGAGCCCTGTGGGTTCTGAATGAACCACCTCCCATTTCTTGGACATCGAGAAGTGGGAGGTTTTCCTATTCAGGTAGATCTCAGGGCAAGCACGGCATCCTGTTCAGGGCGGTAGCGATCGGGCTTTCCATGGTAGTTCGCGCGCATCGTTTGTGTTCTCACCTGCTCCTTACATGCGAGTTAGCCTCTGTAGGGTGCACGGTTGGAGACCTTACGATACCTGGTCAAACGGCTGGAGTTCGCGTGGGCAATGAGCGCTCGACAGTTGCTTTGCCGTCAATTCCACTGGCAGCTATGCTAGAATTATTTAACGCAGGCGATCGGCGGTTCGCTCGGGCAATGGGAGCCCGGTATGCTACCTCCATCGTCTGCTTTTGTGTGCCGTGTTCGGCCGGGCACGAAGCGCAGCTTAGTCTTCTAGCAGGCTTTCAATATCACCGACACGGTAGTTGGAAAAAACCACCCCGTCGCTTTCTTGGGTAGCCTTCAGATCAACATCTGCCATGATGCCAAAATCACGGTCGCCTTCCACATCAGCAAAAATTTGATGAACGTGCCAGATACCTTTCTGTTCATCTGATTCATCAAGAGAGAAAAACGCTGTACTTCGTGCATCTGCATCGAGCAGGAGTTCTTCGTGCTCAGCAAAAAAGCTATCCAGCACCGACCTCCACCGAGCGATGCCAAAGCCCCAGTCTCGATCAAGTTCTCCGAGTTCTTCAAGCCGTTTTTGCGCTGCGAGGCGTACGCGTAAAAACAGAGCATTGCGTACCAGCAGGGTCAGACCGCGCCTATCTTGTACCACGGCATCAGCTGTGGGAGGTGCGATGGTGTCTGCAGGAGTGCCCAGGCGCGCCCATTCATCTACCAAGCTGGAGTCAACAGATCGCACAACAAGGCCAAGCCACGAGACAATCTCTTCAAGCCGCTCAGTTCTTCGCTCAACTGGCACCGTACGATCTAGGGCGCGATAGGCCTCAGTGAGGTAGCGCAAAAGAATGCCTTCAGCCCGCTCAACTTTATACAGGGCTATATAGCTTTTAAAGTCGCAGCCCGTCTCGAGCATGTCGCGCAAGACACTTTTTGGAGAGAGCTGATAGTCCCCAGCCCAGGGGACCTGTTCACAATATGTTGCATAGGCAGCGGAAAGCTCTTCTTCCATGGGGCGGGGATAGTTTATCTCTTCTAGACGCTCTATGCGCTCCTCATACTCAATACCATCTGCCTTCATTTCAGCCATAGCGGCATTTTTAGCTCGTTTCTCTTGGGCGCGCAGGATCTGCCGTGGATCTTCAAGGGTTGCTTCCACAAAAGAAATGAGATCTAAATCATAGGATTCAGACTCAAGATCGAGGAGTTCTAAGGCGGCTAAGAGGAAGGGGGAGAGGGGCTGGTCGAGCGCAAAATCCTCTGGTAAGTCAATGGTGAGTGCATAGCTTGCCGGCTCAGGCGTAAGCGAGAAGGTCTCATGCTCATCCTCACCTTTAGAAGCCGCGCCGTCTAAAGGAGAGCCAGGTTCACACACCTCTGCAGCTTCTCGTACAACAACTCCGGCATCAATGAGGGTGGCAAAGATTTCTGCTGCACGAACCTTGAGGCGCGTCTTTTGCTCATCGGTTTGCAAGGAGCTATCAATAAGGGTGCAGATTCTGTTCCACGCATCTCCACCGCGCTCCACTAAGGACAAAACCATTGAGTGTGTAATACGTAAGCGCGGTTTGAGCGTTTCGGGCTCTGCTTCAATGAGGCGGGTGAAAGTCTGCTCATCCCAGCCTACAAAGCCCTCAGGCGCTCGTTTGCGCTTGAGCCTGCGAAGTTTTTTGGGATCACCGTCTGCCTTGAGCTCAGCCTTATAATTCTCAATTTCATACGCTGGTGCTTCAGCAATGACCATGCCTTCGGTATCAAAGCCCATACGTCCCGCGCGCCCGGCAATTTGGTGGAATTCACGGGAGCGTAGTCGACGTTGGCGATGCCCATCAAACTTGGTGAGCCCGGTGAGGAGAACCGTATGTATGGGCACATTAATACCGACGCCTAAGGTATCGGTGCCACAAATGACCGGGAGCAGTCCCTGCTGTGCGAGCTTTTCTACCAGTAAGCGATATCGTGGTAAGAGGCCAGCGTGGTGAAGACCTACTCCGACACCTAATAGATGCCGAAGGGTCTTGCCAAAGGCGGTAGTAAAGCGTTCGCCCTTCAGCGCATCTTTAATAGCCTCGCGCTGAGGCTTTTCTGATACTCCATAGCTTGCGAGCGCACGAGCGCTGGCAAGGGCAGCGTCTTGGGCAAAGTGCACGATATAAATTGGCGAGTCACCTTGGCGTAAGGCCAGCTCAACGGTGGCCTCAAGCCCGGTTTTCACATATTCAAATGAGAGTGGCACCGGTCGCGGTGCATCAATAACAAGCTCAACCTCTCGGTGCGTTTCGCGCGTAAGGGCAGCGGCAATGGCGGACATATCACCCAAGGTAGCGCTCATGAGCATGAATTGAGCATGGGGCAAGGTGAGGAGAGGAACCTGCCAAGCCCAGCCACGATCAGGATCAGAGAAGAAGTGGAACTCATCCATCGCAACCGTACCTACATCGGTTGCTTCACCTTCGCGCAATGCTTGGTTGGCGAGAATTTCTGCCGTACAACAAATTATGGGAGCACTTGAGTTGATCCGAGAATCTCCGGTGATCATGCCAACGTTTTCTCGGCCAAAGATCTCTGCGAGTGCAAAGAACTTCTCTGAAACCAAGGCTTTAATGGGCGCGGTGTAGTAGCCCCTCATGCCTGATGCCATGGCTATAAAAAGCTGACCAATGGCAACGAGTGACTTTCCGGATCCGGTTGGTGTTCCCAAAATAACATGGGTACCGGATGCGAGGGCAAAGAGCGCCTCTTCTTGATGTGGCCAGAGCTCAATTGCTCGAGCCTCTACCCAGGCGAGAAAGCGCCCATAGGCCGCTTCTGCACTCAGCCAGGGTTCATTGGCCGAACCATCCTCGTTTTCCCACCAACTAGGAGCGAGCTTACCAAGTGATCCATGTGCGAAGGGGTCTGTAATCTCTATCATGGTGGCTCCTGAGGATGAAGCGGCTAGGGTCGAGTGCTTTGCCTTCCTATCATAGCTATCTCAGTGGACAGACTCATGGGAGGCCTTGCGCCTTGCTGCTCGAGCGCGGCGATTTCGGAAGGTCTCTATTGCCCAGGACATACCATGAGGGATATAGGCACCCTCATAGAGGTCATCAGGTACATACTCAAAGAGGCTTTGAGGTACGGCGCGCGCCTGTTCAATGGCTGCCGGATCGGGTTCTTTTTCAGGACGGGCAAGCAGGCCAAGTACTCGAGCACCTTGGGCGACGAGCTTGCGCTCATATTCACTCGCAGGCAGCTCTGGTCGATCACGGCGCAGATCGCTTGAGACCCACTCAAGGCTCATACCTGTGCCCTTGAGTTGGGTCAAGGTAAAGTCAAACAGTGGCTGGCTATCGGTGCGCATCAAAAGCGCAGCCCCTGGTGCCAAGAGGCTGCGATACTCAAGAAGACGATCGATTTGTACGACGCGAAGATGTGCCTGCTTTTTACGCGGGAAGGGCGTGGGAAACGAGATGGTAATTGAAGAGAGCTCATCGTCGGCAAAAATCTGGCAGAGTTGATCTGCCCGTGCAGGAACAACGATTGCGTTGGCAAGCTTTGCCTCTGTGATTGCTTGTGCTGCGTAGGCGATACAGATCGGCTCTGAGTCCACACCAATATGCAGGGTGTGCGGAGCCTGCCGCGCAGCTTCAACGAGTTGGAGACCTTTCCCACATCCGAGGTCAAGATGGACATCTTGAAAGGGCGTGGCTCCCGCCTGAGCTGACGCTTGAGCCCAGATACCTCGCCAGGTATGCGGATGCGTTTCTATGGCACGGCTATAGCGCTCAAGCCGTTCTTCTAAAACAAAGTTCTTTGGTGTACGGGCGTGCACAGGGCGTCCTTCATGAATCGGGCTGAAAAGTAAGCAGGCGCGTGGTCATTGTACGCTACTGACTATGATCGCTTTTGAAGAACAAGGTAACGGTTCAGGTGTCCAGATTTTCCATCGGAAGAAAACCGCTCAAGCTCAACAAGGCCGTTGCCGAGCTCTTGCGTGAGCTGGTCAAGTTCTTCCTCACTCGTGTGATGGCAGTAGCGCCACGCGCCCTCAAGATCCATCCAGCCAAGGATATGATCGCCTGGCTCAAGGATTGCGTGTTCAAACCCGGGGAAGGGCGGTGCGGCGTGCGTTTGTGCTTGGGCAGTTTTTGCTTTTGCCGCCAGCCGCTCATCATCCATAAACTGCCAAAATGAGATCAGAGCGATACCGCCTTCGCAAAGACTGTGCCCCAGTTCTCGTATGAGTGCGCCTCGCAATGCTCTCGTGGGGATATGGTGCATAAAGCCAAAGCAGACGGCGACATCATAGGTATCAGTCGGCAAACTAGAACTATCGTCCATGAGGTCTTTGAGGATGTCGCGGCGCTCGAGCTTCCACGTTGGTTGAGGTGGGGTTGCCGATAGCAGATCGGGGTTGTTATCAATGGCGTGGATCTTGAGCTGCATATCTGCAAGCTGAGCGCTTGCATACCGAGCAAAGCGAAGGTTGCCAGATGCGAGATCGAGGACGCGCAGGCACCTTGGCAGTACTGCACTGTTCTGCTCGCCATGCGGAGTCTGTTTGCGCACATCTTGCTCAATCGTATTTTGTGCGTGTGTGCGAATCAGTTCGACAACGCGCTTCCATCCCTCCCAAGGAACGCTCCGGGTTGCAGAAAATGTTGCGGCATGAGTTTGATAAAACCGCGTATTGAGATCGATGAGCTGCTGAGCGGTAGCGCGTGTCATCGTTTGTTGTGCGAGCACCGAGGGGTGAGTCTCACGATGATCTTCATAGTTCATGTACTTACGCCCTTTGCTTTCATGCCGGTTTTCTGACACTACCATGGCACTTCAGCCCCGGTTTTGCCACGTGCCGCCCAGAGTCCCAACCTAGCTTGCACCGAGCTCATCCCCAGTGCTTTGTGGCTTTGCTGCTGGCCATGTAGCTCATCAATGCGCTCATCTTTGGCTGCTGCCTGCTCATAGCATTACCGAAGCTCTTGTTTGCTCATACATGGTAGCTTCTTTCTCAGGGCTTCACGTTGTTTTCCAACCCGTACTGAGTTCCTAGGCTACAATTTGGATCTATGGATAGCATTATTTTGGAGATTGCCCGCGCTTTGCGCCAAGGGCTTGAGGTGGATGACCGCGAGCTGACCCGCATGATTCATGCGCGTCTGCGCAAAGACGGTGCCGACAAACGACGGTTTGCCAAGCGGCGTCTGCTGCCGTACTACCTTGGGGTGAAGCGCAACAATCCCGATCTTTGGAAGTCCTGGCAGATTGACCCTCAGACTGACCAGGGAATTATTTCTGTCTTGCGCATGAAGCCGCGAAGGACGGCCTCTGGTGTGGCAACGGTGACGGTCATCACAAAGCCCTGGCCATGCTCTGGCTCCTGTCTATTTTGCCCTAACGATATTCGTATGCCGAAGAGCTATGTGCACAACGAGCCTGCCTGTGCTCGAGCAGAGCTTTGCTATTTTGATCCGTACTTGCAGGTTGAAGCGCGTTTACGAACGCTCGAGCAGATGGGTCATCCCACCGATAAAGTTGAGCTCATTGTTCTCGGTGGAACGTGGACTGATTATCCGGAGTCCTATCGCCTGTGGTTTGCCTCTGAGCTATTTCGAGCGGTCAATGAGCGGGCGCGCGGGACAGGTGAGAGATCGGGTGCGCAGTCGTGCGGCCATACTCGTTCAGGTGAAGCGGCCCATGAAGTGTGTGCCACATCGCATGGATCTGCTGAGGATGCGCGCGTGGTAGATGCCTTTGCTGGGGATGGTTTTCAAGCGAGGGAAGCGGCGCGTGCAGGCTCAGATACATCTCAATCGATCACCCAGAACTCCCAGGCGCATAAAGGCTCAACTCAACTCCCTAGCGACGCAGATGCGCGACGCGCATGGTATGCCCAGGCAGGGTTTCAGCAGCAGGCACTTGATACCGATCCTGAGCTTTTTGAGCTCCAAGCCCTCGTAGATGAGGGAATGATTGACTATAACCATGCGGTGCGCAAGCTCTACGGTAGTCGTGCACTCGATCGGGCGCTTGAGCACTATCAGACGGGTAGCTGGGAAGAGCTTGAACGCCTCCAAAAAGAAAATGAGCAGGCACCTCGGCGAGTAGTTGGTTTGGTGGTCGAAACGCGTCCAGACGCAATTTCGGCGCGTTCCTTGGCCGATATGCGCCGCCTTGGGTGCACTAAGGTGCAAATGGGTGTGCAAAGCCTTGACCAGGCAGTGCTTGATGCATCGGGGAGAGGAATTGAGATCGCTCGTATTCAGCAGGCGTTCTCGCTCCTTCGTCTTTTTGGATTTAAAATCCATGTGCACCAGATGCTGAATCTTCCTGGTTCAAATCCTGATCGTGATCGGCGAGCCTACGAGCAGCTCGTGAGCAACCCGAGCTTTTTACCTGATGAGATTAAGCTCTATCCCTGTGTGCTTATCGGTAGTGCGCGTCTGCGTACGGCCTTTGAAGATGGAAGCTGGCAGCCGTATCCAGAAGATGAGCTGATCAGGCTTTTGGCAGATATGATTTTGGATACACCGCCGTATTGTCGGATTTCTCGTATGATCCGTGATTTCTCATCTGAAGATATTGAAGCAGGGAGCAAAAAGCCCAATTTGCGCCAGCTTGTAGAGGAACAGCTGCGCACATCACATGTTGCAGACGAGGTGCAAGAGATTCGCTTTCGCGAAGTAGGCACGGCAGAAGTTGAGGCTCAAGATCTTACCCTCTGCGATGTTGCGTATGAAACAACGGTGGCACATGAGCACTTTCTTGAGTGGCGTGCGCCGGATGGCAAAATTGCTGGTTTTTTGCGGCTCTCGCTGCCGCGCGAGGAGGCGCTCAAAACGCTGGGTGTTGAGCGGTATCTGCGCGCTGGTGAGGCTATGATTCGCGAGGTTCATATTTATGGACGGGTCGCCCGTTTGGGAGAAGATGGCCAGGCCGCTCAGCATCTCGGCCTTGGGCGGGCGCTCATCAGAGAGGCTCAAGATCTGGCGGCTCGCGCTGGTTTTCATGCTATCAAGGTGATTTCAGCGGTGGGCACCCGTGGCTACTATCGAAGTCTTGGTTTTGAAGATGCGGGACTGTATCAACGATGCGAAATTGAGGTGAGGCCTCATGGATAAAGGCATGAAAGGCGCGATTGCTGCTGGTGTGGTGGCAGCAGGAACGCTCATTGGAGCTGCAGCCATTTCTCTCGCGCGGCGGCATACCTTACAGGTTGTGCGCATGAGTTCAGGGTCTGCTCGGGTTCATATGGTGGAGTCAGAAGATGGATGCCGGGCTCGAGTCTTAAGCCAGGGAGGCGTGTTTCAAAGCGCTACGTATCTCGATGAGCGGCGATTTGATCCGGTCTTTGCGTATATCAAAGGTTTTGATGCGTGCTTGGTGGCTCGTCCTCAAGAAGAGCCATTTCGCGTGCTTGTGGTAGGAGGCGGCGGGTTTTCTTACCCCAAGCATCTGTTGAGTACACAAGCTCCCGTTGCACTTGATGTGATTGAGCCCGAGCCAGCTATTATTCGTGCAGCCAGGAGCTGGTTTTTCTTAGATGAGTTGGAGCGAACGCTTACGGATGAGAGCCAGGCTGAGAAAAACTCGCTCAGGATTTTTGCCGAAGAAGGACGAGCGCTCTTAGAGCGCGGGTGTGCCCAGGTGTTTTCTTCCACAGTCTCTTCTGAGCAGGAGGTGTGTTTGCCGCACTACCACGCCATCATCGTTGATGCTTTTGCGGGGGCTCAACCGGTAGCTGATCTTCATACTGTAGAGGGTGTGCAGGTGCTTGCAAGCTACCTTGAGCCGGGCGGCGTACACTTTACGAATGTAGCCCTCAGCCAGGGCGGCGATTACACCTTCTTGCGCAACCTCGTGTCCACGATGCGAGAGGTGTACAAGTATGTGCATGTCATTGCTGCCTCTGATCCAGTCTGGTCGGATACCGAAAACTATATTGTGGCTGCCTCAAATACCGCCTATGCCTTTGATCATGAGGTTGCTTATGATGACGAGTTTTTAGGAACTTCCATGTACGATGGAGATGCGGGAGGTAAGTAGGCGGGTGTCGAGCCATCTCCAAACTCCTGAGCCCAGCTTTGCACGCGAGCAAGCATGCCTTCAACGTCGAGGACGCCAAGCGCAAATCCCTTGCGTACGAGTGCATCGGGAATAAACGAGTCGTATTTTTCAAAACGGGGCACTTCATTGGTATAGAGCAGATCTTGTGGATCGAGGCCGTTTTGGGCTTCTTTGCCAAGCACAGAAAAAAATGTTTCGGCATCAATGCTGGGCTTGAGGCGAAATTGCATGAAATAGGGACGTGAAGCGTCGAGCCCACGAAGCCCCAGGCGCTTCGCACAGCGAATCTTTAAAAAGCGCTCCAGCGCTAAAAAGGCATAGCTGCCAAGCCACGGTAGGAGCGCCCAGCTATCTTCTCCAAGATGTATGAGCGGACAAGCGCTGCGGCCAGTGATATGAGCTAACCTGGCCTCTTTTCGAGCGCTGGCAAGCCGTGCTCGAGCGTTGGTGAGCAGATACGGATAGGTCTCGGTTTCGGCTAGTGCTTGCTGCATGCGTTCGAGCACGCGCGTCTCAATACTGCCTGCACAGTTTCCAAAATAGGCAGGAACACGACCGGGAATTTGGGTGCAATGAACAACACGCCGCTCATAATCAAGTTCTTCTACGAGCCAGCACTTGCCAGCAATGGCTAAGCGCTCACCTACGGGAGGTGGGTTCACCACGGTGCCGAGCTCTATGCCCTCGCTTCTCACAGCGTACTCAATGTTTTCTTGAAAGACCGCAAAGAACTTATGCGAGTTAATTTGGCGCTCGCCCTGCAAGCCTACGATGAGGCCACCTGTTTCTGTGAGCTCTATCTGATCGGTGCGAATGAGGTGGTGTAGTAAAGCCCTCAGATCATTGGTGGTGATACGACGAAATGGCGTGAGCGTGAGGATGCGACTGGCAAGCTCGGCGGGTGTGAGCTCACCGGTAGCGGCGAGGGTGGACATGATTTGGTGGTAGAGCAGGCTATAGGGGAGCTTACGGTTGCTTGGCGGCTCAACATAGCGATCCTCAAGGTAGAGCTGGATGAGGGCGATTCCCTGCAGGAGTTTCCACGGGATGGTTTCAGGAAAGGTTGACCGGGGCTCTGAGGGTTCCTCTCGAATAATAAAATGCATCTCTGGGGGCGTGTCCCTGCGACCAGTGCGACCGAGGCGCTGTAAGAAGCCCGAAACGGTAAAGGGTGCATCGATCTGGAAGGTGCGCTCAAGGCGTCCGATATCAATGCCCAACTCAAGGGTGGCAGTGGTAACGGTGGTATCGGCTCGATCGTCCTCGCGCATGAGCTCTTCTGCAGACTCACGCAAGCTGGACGAAATATTTCCGTGGTGAATGAGGAAGCGGTCTGGCTCGCCAGCCGTTTGAGCAAGCGATCGAAGCATTGAGCAGACCCATTCTGCCTCTTCACGCGAGTTAGAAAAAACAAGACATTTTGACCCTGTACTACCCTCATAGATTGAAATAATTCCTGGGTCTGCGCCCTGAAACTCAGGATGGATTTGACTTGCGCGGTAGGGGCGAGTGGGAGAAAGGAGGCGGATGGTACTCCAGTGTGGATCCGGATCACGGTCTTTTGCGAGAAGGAGCTGCTCTAAGGATTCACTGCTTGGCTGAGGCACATCTTCAATTTCAAGAACTTCTACCGGGATGGGGGCTCGCACACCATCAAAGACAGAGGTGCTCGAAGCTGCGTGAGGCAAGTCGTTTTCCCTCACTCCGACCTGCTTACTGACAGCTTCGTATCTCCCTGCCGTCACCCGCGAGCTTACGCTTGCACCTGCTTGAGGGCCTGCCGTAAAGAAGTGCTCCAGAGTAAGCGACCAGCTGCGATTGGGCTCCGTAAACCGAGGAATGACGCAGGATCTCTGTGTGCCTGCAGCAAGAAGCTCGGCTGCTCGTTCAGGCTCTCCAAGCGTGGCAGAAAGCCCAATACGCCGAGGACAGGATCCACTCAAGCGCGCGAGCCGCTCAATCAAACAGAGGGTCTGGCTACCTCGATCTTGGCGAAGCAGTGAGTGAAGCTCATCGATCACAATAAAGCGTGTATCGTGAAAAAGAGCCGGTATGCTTGGTGTATGCCTCATAAGCAGGGCTTCAAGTGACTCAGGCGTGATTTGCAAAATTCCTGAGGGTTGCTTGAGCAGCCGACGTTTATGCGAGGCAGAAACATCTCCGTGCCAGCGCCATACCGGGATTCCCGCCGCTTCGGTAAGTTCATCGAGCCGTTGGAACTGATCGTTAATTAAGGCCTTGAGTGGTGCGATATAGAGGACATCTACGCTCGTGGCTGGGTCTTCCATCATGAGCGACAAGATAGGAAAAAACGCAGCCTCAGTTTTTCCCGATGCGGTGCCTGAGGTGAGCAAGACGTGGTCGTCAGTATCAAAAATGGCAGAGGCTGCGGCAGTTTGAATGCCGTGCAGCTCGTTCCAACCATGGTTAAAAATAAACTCCTGGATAAAGGGGGCATATCTGCTAAAGGTATCCATGCGCACTTCATTTCCACTATCGAACATGCGTTCTATCATAGCACGATCTCTCTCACCAAACGATGAGCCATTGCAGGAATGGTGCTGCCTGTTACACTATTAGTACACTGTCTTAATAGAGGGGAGTCTATGATGGCAAGGTATCGGTGCCCGTTGTGTGGGTGGATCTATGATGAGGCTACGGAAGGCTCAGTTACAGATGAGTCGGTCTGCCTTATGTGTGGTACGCCGCTTTCAGAGTTCATCTTAGTAGAGGATGAGGATTCAAGATCGGAATCAGCAGCGGCAAGTTCGGGCGCTTCATCTGAAGGTGAAGAAAACCCGCTTGCGGTGCCGGCGAATCTGAGACGAGATGCTTCATCGATTCGTCATTTTGATGCCATTCGTGAGATGGCTCTGAGCGGTAAGGTGCCCGATGGCGCGATGGCAACCGATCTGCCGCTGCCCGCTTGGGAAGATATTCTTGTCTTAGGGGCGCAACTTGACCCGATGCCGCTTGCTGAGGGCTCCGATGTTGATCTGAGATGTGTGATCGGTCCAAAGTGCGCTCGTCCGCTTGTGCTGGAAGGCCCTGCCTTTGTGTCGCATATGTCATTTGGTGCCTTGTCCGCAGAGGCAAAAGAGGCCCTCGCTCGTGGTGCCACTGCTGCAGGTACTGCTATGTGCTCAGGAGAGGGAGGCATCTTGCCAGCAGAGCGTGAAGCCTCTGATCGGTATATCTTCGAGATTGCCCCATTGCGCTATTCGGTAACCGATGAAAATCTCCGTGCAGCAGGTGCCATTGAAATTAAGATTGGCCAGGGAACTAAGCCTGGTATGGGTGGGCATCTGCCAGGCAGTAAGGTGACTGAAGAAATCGCTCGCATTCGCGGCCGAAAGCCCGGTGAAGATATTATTTCTCCTTCAACCCTTCCGGGTGTAGAGAATGCCGATGATTTGCGCGCACTGGTGGATGAGATGCGCGAGCGCAGCCTTGGCGCTCCGGTAGGTATCAAGTTGGCGGCAGGTCATATTGAGCGCGATATTGATATGGCTGTCATTGCGGGAGCAGACTTTATTACGATCGACGGCAGGGGAGGAGCGACTGGAGCTTCCCCGGTGATGCTTCGCGATGCCGCTTCGGTTCCTACGATGTATGCGCTTGTTCGGGCGCGTCGCCGCCTTGATGAGCTTGAGTCAGATGCAGGCTTGATCATTACTGGTGGCTTGCGTGTGGCCTCAGATATTGTAAAGGCGCTTGCCTTAGGTGCCGATGCCGTAGCGCTGGCTACCGCATCCCTGATGGCTTTGGGCTGCCAGCAGTATCGAATCTGCGGCTCAGGCATGTGCCCCATGGGTATTGCAACCCAAGATGAAGAGCTGCGTGCTCGCTTGAATTGGGATCATGCTGCTCAGCGTGTGGAGAACTTCTACCGTGCAACCTTTGAGGACATTGCAATGTTTTGCCGCATTATGGGTCATAGCTCAATTCGTGATTTTTCACCTGCTGATCTGGTGAGTGCCAATGCTGAAATGGCAGAGCGTTTAGGAATTGCTCGAGCCTAAGGCAAGGGGTTCGCACGTTTCGTATCTGATCCCTTCGGCTTGTGTATGGCACGTCAGGTTTTGCTTCTGATGGGGCTTGCCATCCTCAGCGCTCTGTATACAGAGGTGCTTTGGTTGTACTCAGACAGATTGGCGATCAAGGTGTTCGGCGTCCGTAGCCTGTTTTCACGTGCTTCTTTTGTGCGTCTTGGACGGGGTGCGGACGTCGTGCCATACTTCAAGGTTATCCACGGGATACTGCATCAAAACAAACGCTTGGTTTGTAGTGGTTTGCGTATCTGTTCGGAGCAGTTACTGGTAAAGGAGGTGCCATGACACGCAGGACATATGATACCTGGCAGCGCAAGTCTATCCTGTCTGTCATGGTCTCGCGAGCCGATGCCTACCTTACGGTTGATGAGGTGCTTTCGCTCTTAAAAGAGCAGGATATCCAGGTTGGCCGTACGACGGTCTACCGAACCCTTGAGCGCCTTGTTGACGAGGGGCGTATGCTCAAAGTTGCCGATGTTCGTGGTGGAGCCGCTCAGTATCGCTCAGCTGCCCCAGAGTTTGATGCAACCCAAGGCCAGCTTCGCTGTGAGCGTTGTGGCCGGGTGCTTACGTTGTCGTGCTCTATGCTCGAGAGTTTTGCTGGTCATATCTTAGATGAGCATGGCTTTGAGGTAGATAGAAGTAAAACGGTACTCTATGGCATTTGTGGAGCCTGCGCTGCAGCAGCATGCGGTGTTCCTGAAGATGCAACACCGTCTGCGTCGGCTCGAGCGGCTGCCCATCATAGGTGTTTGGGGCAATGTGTAGGACATGATTTGTCCGAGGAGTCCTGCCGTGCGTAAGAATCAGGTATACCTCGCACCCGCAGCCCTTCTGAGGTCACTGCTCTGTTCGTAGAGATCCTGATTGCGAGGTCGAAACGGTGAATCTAGCATTCGTTTGCTTCTGGGCTGCTGCTTTGGCTCCGGCCGTCTTTTGTTTTAGCAGCCATCATTCACGTCATGAGAATCTGTCTCGCGAGAGTCGTATTGCACCCTCGCGTATAGCTTGGTCAGCCCTTTTGAGTGTCATGTCGCTTGGTCTTGCTGTCTTAGCGGGTGTTGGCATGGTTGAGTCTGAGCCCGTCTCGGCTCTTGTGAGCGCACTCGTACTTGCCGCTGTATCAGTTCTTGCTTTAATACCTCAGACGGTAGTAGCTCGCTTTTCTTTGAGTTCATCTCATCCGGCGCTCACGGGCTTCATCCTTTGTATGCTTGCTGCCGCATGTGGCGTGCTTGCCCTTGAGCTTCCCTCAAACCATGAGATTTGGTCGATGTATCTGCCACATCTTTTGCTAGAGTTCGGACTGGTAGCGGCAGCGCTTTTATTTTTAGTAAGCGCGTGTCGCGGGCACGGGCTGCCAGCGGCTCTCGCACTTTTGGTATTGGCAGGAGTTGGTCTGGCTCAGTTTTTTGTGATCACCTTCAAGTCGATGCCAATTCAGCCCGGCGATGTACTGGCGCTCTCTACAGCAGCCACCGTGGCGGGTAGCTATCACTATGTGTTGAGCCCCTTTTGCCTGTATGGCATTGCCTCTGCTGCAGTGGCAATCACGCTGCTCTCGTTCATACATCCCTTGGCTCAGCTGAGCCCGGTTGCCGCTTCGCAATCAGGTGTAGATGCAGAGGCGGACTCTTGGGAGTCGCAGTACTCCTCTGGCAGCTTGCAGGATGAGCCGACGGCTGCTGTTGCACCTTCGAGCACCCAGGAGAGCGAAGCACAGACTGCACATGCGGAAGCTCATCTGCATATCTCGGATGCCGCATCAAACACCGATGATCAGGATCGCTCAAAACCAGCTTCTGGACTTTTGCGCACACCACTTCCTCGTCGTACCTGGCTCGCTGCAGGTGCGCTTCTAGCAGCCCAACCCTTCATTAGCTATCGTGATCGCTTGGGTGTTGGCTTGCGCGCGTGGATGCCACTAGATAGCTATTATCGACAGGGCTTTCTGCCGACCTTTATCTCGAGCGCTCAGCGCTTGGTACCCGCCAAACCAGCTGGCTATCGCCGAAGGTCAGCTGAAGATCTTCTTGAGCGCTATGCTCGCGTATACGATGAAAGCCCGGCACTCGGAGCTCACCCGGCTCGTGCTCGTGCAGCGACGCGCTTCCAAGAGCTTAAGCCTTCAGTGATCTGCATTATGAACGAGTCCTTCGCTGACCTTTCGATCTTTGATGGCCTGCGCTGCGGATATACGGGTCCGAAGCGCTTTCTTGATCTGCCTGATGCGCTCATGTCTGGCGTGAGCTATATGAGTGCCTTTGGTGCTGGTACCTGCAATAGTGAGTTTGAGTTCCTCACGGGCAATACCATGGCATTTTTGGGAGCGGGTTCGTATCCGTATCTCAACTACAATCTCGCACCGGTTGAAAATCTTGCTCGTCACTTTAAGAATCAGGGCTATCGCACGGTTGCGATGCATCCCAATCATGGGAGCAATTGGAACCGGGTCAATGTCTTTGAAGACCTCGGCTTTGATTCATTCTTGACCATTAAAGATTTTCCCGGAGCTCCTGAGCTGTGTCATAAGGTGACCGATGCAGCTACCTACGATGCCTGCCTCCGCGAGCTGGAGACCTCAAAGGATCCAGTCTTTATTCACGACGTAACCATGGAGGGGCACGCCGGCTACGACACAGGCCTCGTTCCTCCAGAGCAGCGCGTGAACATTCGGCCGCAGGGCGTCGATTTTGACCATGTAACCTGGGCAGATGAGTATCTCGCTTTAAATGAAGATTCTGATAAAGCACTCGATTCGCTACTCGCTCGCCTGAAGCTGATGGAGCGCCCGGTAGTAGTGGTTATGTATGGGGATCATCAGCCCTTCTTTACTGATGCTATGAATGACGCATATTTCCCCGGTGAGGATCCGGCAGTTCATGTGGAGCGCCTGTATCAAACGCGTTATCTTGTATGGGCAAATTTTGATTTGGAAGAAGCAGGTTTGCCCGAGTATCCGCGCGATCTCGATCTTGATATTAGTTCGCTCGGAGCCATGCTCATGCATCGAATTGGCGCTCCGATGAGCGAGTATCAAAAGGCACGTCTTGCCCTGCGCGCTGAGCTGCCCGTTATCAATGTGGTGGGTCGCCAGGATGCCGATGGAACATGGCGATTGCCTGAGCAGGCTGGATCTTCAGATGATGCACGACAAGACTATGAGTTCATGCAGCATCGAATCCTTTTTGATCATGGCGGTAAGGTACTAGCAACCCGGCATCAGGCTGAGGCAAATCGCTTGGAAACGCACGAGGGCGCTTAAAGCTAGAGCGTAAAATCGGCAAAGGGATCATGTGCAGGCTCGCTCGCGCCGAGCACATCGTTAGGCTCTGAGGCGCGAGACCCTGTGCTACCAGGATTGTTGCCAGTATCTGTGCTGCCGAGTGTTCTTTCGGGAGCTATAAAGCCAATGCGCGTCCCTTGCTCTTCCGGGCGATGAGCAATGAGCTCAGAAAAGCTTGCGTCTGGCGTTTGCCAGGCAATATCGAGCAGCTCAATAAAGTCACGAATCACCTCACGCGGAGTGAGATGAGTGGAGGCACCGACGCGCTCGAACTCCACCTTCAAAAAGGCGATAAGATCTTCTTCATCCGGCAGACGATCATAGCCAAAGTATCCTGCATGAATTTGAGAGAGCTTCTCAATGAGAACGAGGAGTTCTTCGTAGGTCAACGGATGCAGATGAATAATAGGTGCCAACATATCGCGCATGCCCTCTTGAGCAAAGCGCCCTGAGGTGAGACGGCTCCTGAGTGCCTCATAGGAAAAGACGCCACGTCGGCGGTCTTTAATCGCGGTTGGTGTGCCTCCTACAATGATGCCGAGGTGCTGTGCTCGCCCTTGGAGGGTGTCGTTATACATGGTAAGGAGCTTCTCGTAATTGTACTGGCGAGAAATTGCATGCGGGATCTTATAGAGGTTTACCAGCTCATCGATGAGAACGACGAGTCCACGATAGCCTGCTGATACCAAGAGAGCAGCCAAGAGCTTGATATGGTCATACCAGGTTTCATCGGTAATGATTGAGGTCACGCCAAGATCGGCTCGAGCTTCTGAGCGTGTTCGATACTCACCTCTGAGCCAGCGAAGAATTGCCATTCGCTCCTCATCGTTGCCCTCCTTGACGCTTGCGCGGTAGCGCATGAGCATGCGCGTAAACTCAAAGCCACCGATCAGCTCAGTTAGGTTTTGTATGGAGGTAGCCGCCGCTGCGTCCTCGTCATATGCTTCAACCCAACGGTCAAGGAGTAAGGGGAGTGCTCCTCCTTCTGGCCGTGTACGAACGGAGAGATGCCCTACAAGTTCACGGTAGGTGGCCAGACCCTGACCTTGGCCTCCTTGGAGTCGACGCTCAGGGGAGAGGTCGGCATCGGCTACAGCAAAACCTTCTCCCATGGCGTGGGTGCGGATGGTTTGGAGCAAAAAGCTCTTACCAGCTCCATACCGCCCTGAAATAAATCGAAAACTTGCTCCACCAGAGCCAATAAGATCAAGGTCTGCCAAGAGTGCGCGAATTTCAAGTTCGCGTCCAACGGTGATATATGGCAGGCCAATACGGGGCACCACGCCGGCTTTGAGTGAATTGAGAATTGTTGCGGCAATACGCTTGGGTACGCGGGGGATGTCGGTGTTATGAGATGCCATCACGTATGATCCTTTCCAACTCTTCACGATATTCATCTACGACTACCGGTCCTGTTGCGCCATATTCAAGCGCGGTATCTCCAAGCAGGTCAAAGAGGGCTTCATTTATACAATCAACCATAAGATCTTCTGAGCGCCCACTGCTGGCACAGATGGCCTTGGTTTGATCGATATCGTGTGCAAGTAGGGCTGCAAGATAGACAAGCCACGCTGTGCTCTGCTCATCTTGCGCCTCGGTAGGAGCTTCTTTGTTAGAGCAAATCGGTAGCACGTCAAGCTGCTCAGCTGTGGCAGGAGCGTTTTGATGCTCATGTGTGCGGGCATGATGTGCACCGCTGGGCTTTTCGCTCTTCGGCGTATCAATTTGGGTGCCATGAAGAGGGGCGCTCTGAGATTCACGCTCCACAGATGACTGCATGACATGCCTCGTTTTGATACGTGCACATCTGCCGGATGTGCTTTGCGCCTGAGCTTGGGCGCTTGACATACGTGGGTTTTCAAAAGCAGGAGCCTGCTCTCGTTCTTCATCGGTGAGCAGAGATTCACGGGTTTTTTCAGCTGCTTGCCTGATACCAGAGAGCTTGGAGCGATCAAATACCGGGCGTGCATGAATGAGCTCTACACGATCATCAATCGCTTCGTCAATGAATCGTTGCATATAGATGGGTGTATTGAACCAGCGCGGCATCGATGGGAGGTCAAGCGCATCTCGAAAACTATTGTCAATAGGATTAAGAAGAGCGGCAAGCCGGTCGTTCGGAAGGTCTGCATCAAGCATACCCGTGAAGAACCAGTCTCCATCTTTACACTCAAGGCGAGTGAGCTCGCCAAATTCTGCAATACAGTCTTTGTGCCGAACGTTCTCATACAAAGGAAGGCGCATAAAGATGGGATAGGCATAGGTCGTCTGCGTGCCAAATAACGATTCAATCAAGCCAACTTTTCGTCTATCGCGGTAATGACAAGCAAGACGGATCCATACCATAGCTACGACCCACGCCAGATCCTCAACGTAAGGGGCCATATCGTTTCCCTGGCCGATGGCTATGGGTACCAAGGCATTCAGTGAGTCGAGCAGCGCTTGTGCTTGCTCAGGGCTGATATGAATATCTGGGGCGCGTTTGGTGCGCCGCTTAGGTGGAAGAGCAGCAAGTGCCTCATCAGTAAAGCGCATGACGTTGATAAGGTGTTTGTCATACATAGCCTGTGCAGGTTGTGTAACGAGGTCAAGATCAAGGTCATGGTAGACCACATAATCGACGAGCCAGATATGCAAGAGTTCAAGATCATCGTTCCAGAGGCGCATGGCATCAGCGAGCTGCAAACACGTGCGATACATGGTTGCAAGCAAACGGTAGCCCTCCCACGGATCGGATACTCCTGCCCCGCAGAGGATCTCGGCAAAATAGAGATAGATAAACTTAAAATTTACCGGCTGAATCTCGCCTTTGCGTACCTGTGTTCTCCAATACAGATAGCTCCTCAGCTGCCGATCATTTAAATCTACGTAATACGGTAGGTCACCGTGATAGAGGCAATAGTTTTCTTCATGCTCTTCCCAGTCTGCGAGGAAATGAGCCTGCTCATAAAAGAGCTCTTCAGGAGAGATGCGAAATTTGTGCCCGTATTCATCCGTCTTCCAGGAAGAGATGTTTCTGAACTGACGCAAGCGCGCTTTTGCTGACTTGGATAATTGGGTGCCCGTCATAATCAAAGGCTCTTCTCGATGAACCTCGTCTGACCATCGGGAAAGCTTGCGACCAGATGAACTGTCCAGAATTTCATCAATGAGGGCAAGAACATCAATATTGCGGTTGTTCATCCAAGCCCCCTTCGGACATTGATTCGGCTGAAAAGCTGAGGCAGCCTGTAAGGAGCAGTATACCAGCAAAGCAAACAAACGTTCGCTCAACTGGCACGCAATGCGCGTTTGAAATGTTTTGGTGAGCCTCTGTGAAATGGTGTCACGAGATGCAAGGGACGGAGCTCAAACGGTGGGGTCGCTCGCGTGGAGTTCAGAAGAAGGGACGGTATGCGCTTCTCGTCTTGCGTGAGATGGGGCAAAATACATGGGCTATGGTCACTATTTTTCTCATAGGCTCGATTGCGTCGGGCAAGTCTTTGGCTGCTCGTGCCTTTGAGCGCTTTGGTGCGTACCGGATAGACTTGGATGAGCTGGCTAAGTCCTTGTATGAGCCAGGCTCAGATCTGGTGCACGCACTTGCAGATGAGTTTGGATCTGAGGTGCTCGAAAAGGACGGTAGCATCAATCGCCCAGCCTTAGCGCGCCTTGCTTTTGCGACCCCTGTTCAGGCAGCGCAACTGTCTGCTTTAGTGCTTCCGCCGTTGCAGAAAAAACTTGCCGCAGAGCTCGCCCGTGTAGCTGCTCAGGCGCGTTATAGCTGTATCGTGGTGGAGATGTCGGTTCTTCTTGGCTATGAAGCCTTGCTTGCCCAAGCCGATCGGGTTGTTGGCGTTACCGCCCCTTACGCGCTCCGGCGCACCCGCGCGTCTGCGCGTGGTATGGATCCGGCAGAGTTTGATCGCAGAAATGCCTTGCAGGCAGATGATGAGACACTGCGTCGATTCGCAGACCGTATGATTGCTAATGAGGATGGGGAGGTGGATCTTGTCAAGAGCGTCAAGGACATCCTCAGAGCGTCCAAGATCGAGGCGGCAGATGGATCGCACTAAGATCCGTCGTCCTCGTCTTTTTACCTGGTATCGCGTGCTTCCGCTTGCAGCGGTTCTGATTATGGGTCTCGTGGCGTTTTGCTATTCATTTGCACCGGGTCTTCTCTTCAAGTCGCTCTACCCCTTTTCCTATGAGGAGGAAATTGTAGCGTCAGCAACGCGGCATGGAGTTGATCCGTATTTGGTTGCAGCAGTGATTCGCACTGAGTCAAGCTGGGATGCTTCGGCTGTATCTTCAAAGGGTGCATGTGGCCTCATGCAGCTCATGCCCGAAACTGCCAGTGATATGGTGGCTAAGGGCTTTGTTGATGGCGAGGCATATGATGCTTCGAACTTGACTGATCCTGCAACAAATATTGAGTTTGGCTGTGCGTACCTCTCGTATCTGATCACCTATTTTAAGGGAGAGACTGATCGCGCAATTGCTGCGTACAACGCCGGTATGGGCAATGTTGATCAGTGGCTTGGTGAGCATACCGTTTTACATAACGCCATTACCTTTCCAGAAACGCAAACCTATCTTGCGCGGGTTAATAATGCGCGCGAACGATACCGCCAGATCTATCCCAATGCCTTTGTATGATGTGCTTTGACTGCACACGTCGCGCCAACTTCATGCAGTAGCGTGTGCCCTTCTTCTTCACGTGTGTTTTCGCATGAACTGCTTCACAAGAGCCGCTTCGCAGGTTGAGGCTCGCCAACTTCGTGTGGGGGCGTCGGCATCTCTTCTTCACACGCATCTTCGTATGAGGTGTTTCGCAGGTTGAGGCTCGCCAACTTCATGCAGTGGCGTTTGAGTCTCTTCGTAAGTGTCATCTCGCATGGGCTGCTTCATAAGAGCCGCTTCGCGTCTTGAGGCTCGCCTTATGCGCAGCGAGCCGAACACGCGGCTCATTCTGTGCTTTTTGCTTTGCCTTGAGAACGGGTAGGATGAAGGCCAATAAGGTGATGAGTACGGTGCATGAGGGCGGCTAGGAAATCTACCTTCTGTGCTAAAAGGAGAATACGCGCGTGGCGAAACATAGAACGGCGGAGGTTGAGATGGAAGCAGGTTCGAGCATGGCTCGTGTTGGTGGAGAGCTTCGCCGTTTTGGTCAGTCGACAGGCGATGCCCAGTTTGAAGTGAGCTCTCCATTTGCCCCGGCAGGAGACCAGCCGGAAGCCATAGCGTCTTTGGTAGAAGGTGTGCAATCGGGAGATCGCTACCAGGTCTTGTTAGGTGTTACGGGTTCTGGCAAGACGTTTACGATGGCAAAAACTATTGAGGCTCTCGGCAAACCAGCTCTGGTTATGGCGCCAAATAAAACCTTGGCAGCGCAGCTTGCCAGTGAGCTTAAGGAATTCTTTCCTCATAATGCCGTGGTCTATTTTGTGTCGTACTACGACTATTATCAGCCTGAAGCCTATGTTCCTCAGTCAGATACCTTTATCGAAAAGGATGCTTCGATTAACGAAGAGGTAGAAATGCTTCGCCATCAGGCAACGGCAAGTTTGCTCTCACGCCGCGATGTCATTGTGGTGGCCTCCGTTTCTTGCATCTATGGCATTGGTAGCCCAGAAGACTATGCAGGCTTAGCTCCAAACGTAGACAAAAAAGTTCCACTTGAGCGCGACGACTTTATCCATTCGCTGATTGATATCCAATATGATCGCAATGACTATGAGCTTGCGCGGGGTACCTTCCGGGTACGCGGCGATGTGGTGGACGTCTTTCCTCCCTATGCTGAACACCCTTTGCGGTTTGAGTTTTTTGGCGATGAGGTTGAGCTGATTGCTGAGATCGATGAGGTTACCGGCGAGATCTTACGCGAATATGATGCGGTGCCGGTTTGGCCTGCATCTCACTATGTAACAGAGAAGCCCAAGGTTACCGCCGCCTTGAAGACCATTCGAGATGAGCTGGAGAGCCGAGTAGCAGAGCTTCGCGCTGCGGATAAGCTGCTGGAAGCCCAGCGCCTGCAGCAAAGAACCGAGTATGACCTTGAGCTGTTGGAAACCATGGGTTTTTGCACCGGTATTGAAAATTACTCGCGCCATCTGGATGGCCGTCGTCCAGGTGAGCCTCCGTTTACTCTCATTGACTATTTCCCCGAAGACATGCTCTGCATTATTGATGAGAGCCATGTAACCGTGCCTCAGATTCGTGGCATGCATGAGGGTGATCGCTCGCGCAAAGTAACCTTAGTTGAGCATGGCTTTCGCCTGCCTTCTGCCCTCGATAACCGCCCGCTGCGTTTTGATGAGTTTGAGGCGCGCATACCACAGTTCATCTATGTTTCTGCAACGCCGGGAGACTATGAGCTTCGGGTTTCTCAAAATGATGTGGAGCAGATCATTCGCCCCACAGGGCTGCTTGATCCACAGATTGATGTGCGCCCTGTGCGTGGGCAGATTGATGATTTATTAGATGAGGTTCGTGAGCGCGCAGCTCGCGGTGAGCGTGTACTGATTACCACATTGACCAAGCGGATGGCCGAAGATTTAACCGATCATATGCTCGACGCTGGCATTAAAGTGAACTATATGCACTCAGATACGGCGACGCTGGATCGCGTTGAGATTCTGCGTGATCTGCGCCAGGGAAAGATTGATGTGCTGGTGGGCATTAATTTGCTTCGTGAGGGGCTTGACCTGCCTGAGGTATCGCTTGTCGCTATTCTTGATGCAGATAAAGAAGGCTTTTTACGCAACCGCCGTTCGCTCATTCAGACCATTGGTCGTGCCGCTCGTAATGCAGATGGGCACGTCATTATGTATGCCGACACTATTACCGATTCTATGCGCCAAGCAATCGATGAAACAAAGCGCCGCCGTACTATCCAGGCTGCCTTTAACGAGAAGCATGGCATTGTGCCCAAAACAGTTCATAAGGCCGTGAAAGATATTTCAAGTTTCATTGCTGAGGCGGTCGAGAACGTGGGTTCAAAGGATCGTGTGGATGGTGTGTTTTTGAGTCCGGCAAAAGAGGGCGATCAGAGCAGGTCAGATTGGGCTGACTTTGATATTGTAGCGATTCCAGATGAGGCTTTACCCGAAGTGATTGCGTCTTTAGAAGCTGGGATGCGTGCGAGTGCCGAGGCGATGGATTTTGAGCACGCGGCTCACCAACGCGACCTATTGGTACAGCTCAAGGCACGACTCGAAGGTGGCAGTGAACGAGAGATCATTGATGCATTAAAGCAGGATGCTCGCAAGGGCTCCGTTTTTGCAGGACAGCGCAAGCGGCGCGGATTTACGCCACGCATGTAAGGTTCAAGCACGGATGCCTTCACATATGAGCGTGGTCGACGCTCGTATGCTACCTCCACGATCATATATAATGCTGCTACTGCGAGAGGGATGATTCATCCCGCAGCTTGATTGAGGAGGTTCCTTTCGTATGAAGCGTGGTTTGACGACCGGGCGTGCAGCAATCGCTGCGGTGCTTGCGTACTCGATGGTAGCAGGGCCGGTTCCTGCTATTGCTGCTGGCTTAGCAACTGAGTTGCCACAAGCATCAGCGGCAGCAGGAGCATCGGGTGGCGGAGGCTCTATCGGAGGTGGCAGCTCTTCTGGTGGAGGAAGCTCGTTTGTTGAGGTGCCTCAAGCGCATGCTCCGGTACAGGCTGGAGCAGAGGAGGGAGAGGCGGCAAGTGCCGATGGCGCAGCTGATATTGCCGTGCCTGCAGGTGCAGCCGATCCTGCAGCACCTGCTGCGACTGATCCCGCTTCTGCATCGCCAACAGATGCGCTCCCTACTCATACACAAACGGCAAGCTCGGCTGATCCGCAAGTGCAGCCCCTTGCTTCACCGCTCGAAGCAAATCCTACATCAGAGCCCCGAGCAAACGCTTTAGATCAGGCACAGCCCGCCTATCCAAAGACGGGAAGTCCTGAGTGGGAGGCACTTGCGCCTGAGCAGAAGCAGGCAGCTTCTGCCAATTTTTATGGTATGGATCCAGAGCTCAAGCGCTTCTATGAACCGCCGAAAGGGATTGAAGCAAACCCGCCCATCGAGATTCAGTATTGGCGGAAGCATCCAGTAACCGGAGAGATGCAGCGACTCCCGGTGAAGTTCTTCTCTACGAATCTCATTCCGGGTGAGCGGATATATGCCTTTATGCGTCTTGATACCAATGGTAAAGATGTCTATATGCGCAATCAGCCGCGTGTGGGATTTGCGTTCCATGCACGCACGCTCATACCAGGTGCAGATGGGAAAGGTAAGCTTGCTCCGTATTATTCGCTCTTAACGCCTCAAAACGTTAAGCTTGATGGTCAGCCAAGTACGCTTTGGTCAAATCCCACCGAGAGCTATATTGAGCAATCGAAAAGCATCTGGCCGACGCCTCGCAAAGATATCAAAGCCTTTGGTCATAAGATGATCGAAGAGCATGTTGAGCCGGGAGTGCTCCACTATATTTCTTTTGAATATGAGATTCCTAAAAATGTGTGGAGCGGAGCCTTTAGTTATGGCTCAGGAAGCACGGGCACCAGCGGCGACTACAACAATACGATTGGTGCGCGCGCAACTGGTTTTAAATTTGGACCGATGGCCTCTATGGATGTGCGCTATGTATTGGATAGCGACTACCGCAAGGCCTTAGGCATTAAAGAATCTGAAGAGAAAAGCCCGCTGGTTGCCCGCAAAAAGCAGGATTCTTACGATTTAATTCAAGCGCTTGAAGGCAAGCAAATTGCCAAGAAGAGCCCGCTTTGGCATGACGGCTATGAGGAGTATCTCTTCCCGCTGAAAGATACGTATCGCATGCATGACAAAGACGGCAATGTTGTGACCTTGGAGAACAAATATTTCTCGTGGGGTCCTGCAACCTATCCTATGGAAGAAAAGCCTACCTATCAATCGTTGCTGCGCAATATTGAGGGCTATCGCTATGTTGCTGATGACTTTGAGCTGAATACGAATAAGTTCTACGCGGATGGCAAAGAGTCTAAGCTGCCGATGTTTGATTACGATTATGACCCGGTGACTGGCACGATTAAGTACACGAGGCATTTCTATGTAACCTACGAGAAGTTGCCTGAGCCGCCAACGCCTCCGGTAACACCGCCTGAGCAGCCGCCCGCAACGCCTCCGGCACCACCTGCGGAGCCCCCGGCAACACCACCAGCGCCTCTTGCTCCGCCTGCGCTGCCAAAAACTGGTGATGCTTCAGTCATAGCGGGTAGCTTGGCACGTGTCGCTGGCATTGCCGCCATGCTCGGAGGAGCTCTGCGTCGGCGCAAGAAAGATATGAACGCCTGATCTTGTGTGTTGAGCGGCCTGCTTGTTTTGGCAGCGTGATCCTGCCTTCGATCCTGTATTACGAGATCGTTCGCCATATTCGCTGACTCGTAGTAAAGCAGTACCTGGGCGCGCAAGATGCCGCCTTAAGAGTTTGCCTGCACGTTCGCTGGTTCGCAGTCAGGTAGCACGTGGCGCGCGTGATGCCGCCGTCTGAGGATCACCCACCATTTCTCCCGGTTGAGCTATGTGCTGAGCCGGAGGTTCCTGTACAGCCCGCTTGAGGCTCCCTCACGCTTGCGCTCTGCTCTGGGTACAATGGGCGCATATACAGATACATCTGCAGGCCATGATGAAAGGACGTCCTATGGGATGTGAGCACCGACAAGCTGCTGGAGCAGATGCAGCTCCTCTGCAGTTTGATGAAAATAGCCTCTCTGAGGTCAAGCGTGTGATTGCGGTTCTTTCGGGCAAGGGCGGTGTTGGCAAGTCGCTCATTACAGGAGCCTTGGCTGTAGAGCTTGCTCGCCAAGGGCATTCGGTTGGAATTCTTGATGCTGATATCACCGGTCCTTCGATTCCACGGATGTTTGGGATGGCTGGTAAGCGCGTCGGCGGCATTGGCAAACTTCTCTTGCCTGAGGTTTCCGAGCATGGCATCAAGGTAATGTCGAGCAATTTGTTGCTTGCTCATGAAACTGATCCCGTGCTTTGGCGCGGCCCTATGATCGCGGGTGCAATTCGCCAATTCTGGTCAGAAACGAGCTGGGGGCCTCTTGATTACCTCTTGGTTGATATGCCACCGGGTACCGGCGATGTTGCCCTCACGGTATTTCAGTCACTGCCAGTTGATGGCATTGTGATTGTGACAAGCCCACAAGATCTCGTCAGCATGATTGTGGCCAAAGCAGTGAATATGTCTGAGCGCATGGATTTGGATATCCTTGGCATCGTAGAGAATATGAGCTATGTCATCTGCCCTGATTGTGGCAAGAAGCTTGAGGTATTCGGGTCAAGCAAGCTCGATAAGGTGGCGGCCGAACATGACCTTGAGATCTTGGGGCGTCTGCCGCTTGACCCTGATCTTGCTGCCGCTTGTGATGCGGGTGTTTTAGAGGATCGTCTGCCAACAGGTATCTTGCCCGATGCGGTAGCTGCTGTTGAAGCGCTCGTTCCAAAAAGACAGAGCGAGGCTTCCGCTGATCCTCAAGGCAACTAATTGAGTTTGGCATCGCACAACGTTTGGGATAAGGAGTACGGTTTGGAAAGCGGGCAGGGTGCGGACTATGACGTTGCCATTATGGGCGGCGGAGCTTCGGGGCTTGCCGCAGCGATTGCATCTGCTCGTAGTGGTGCTCGGGTGCTGGTGATAGAGCGCGATATTGAAATTGGCACCAGTCTGCTCGCTACCGGCAATGGACGCTGCAATCTTTCAAATGATCATCTCCATCCTGAGCATTATCTGCATCCAGAAGCTGCTCGAGCGGTTATGGGTGCTTCTCCCGAAGCGGAGCTTGCTGACTTTTTTGCAAGCATTGGCCTGCCAACGACCTCGATAGATGGCTGGCGGTATCCGCTTACCAAGCGTGCGGCGAGTGTGCAAGCGGCGCTTTTAGCTGCATGCAAGCGTGAGCAGGTTGCTCTACTTTGCGCATCTACGCTTGAGCGTGCTCAAAAGACGCGCGATGGCTGGATCTTAGAGGTGCGGGTACCAGAGGGCGACTTTACGGCAAGTCCTGCCTCCTCAGCGTCAAGCGGTGTGTCAGAGTCTGTAGCGCGTCGCCGTGCTCGTCGACGGGCGCTTGCTGCTGCACCTACCGTTCTTAAGCGTATTTGTGCTCACTGCGCCATCTTAGCTGTTGGAGGCAGATCGGCAGCAGCCTGCTCAATCTTTGATCTTGAACATGAGCCAGAAGAGCCAGTATTGTGCCCGATAGCCTGCGAGCCAAAAGACCTTGGGGGCTCGATGTGGGCACCGTTAGATGGTCTGCGTATAGCTGCCTCAGTTCAGCTGCTACGTCTCGGTCAGCCCATCTATGAGGAGGCGGGAGAGCTTCTTTTTCGGCCTTACGGCATCTCGGGAATTATGGCCTTTAATCTCTCACGTCGGATTCAAGCAGCAGATGAGCTTGCCGTTGATCTTGTTGCATGCCTTACCGATGAAGCGCTTGGGCGCGATCTGGCCTGGCGCGCTCAAAACCTAGCGCCAAAACCTGACCAGGCGAGCTGGTTTACCGGTCTGCTCGCGCCTGCTTTAGCAGATGTGGTGCTTGCCGCTTTACACAAGAGCGGCAAACCAGTGCATGAGCTCGTACGGAGTTTTCCGCTCAAGGTTTTGGGTAGGGCAGAGGAGCGCTCAGCCCAGATACACCGTGGCGGTATTCCGCTGTCCACCGTTGACTTGAAGACGCTTTGCCTCAGGAGCGGCTTGTATGCTGCAGGTGAGGTACTTGATCAAGATGCAGATTGTGGCGGCTTCAATCTTGCCTGGGCATGGATCTCTGGTCTGCGTGCCGGATATGCCGCTGCACATGCAGTGAAGGTACGTTTACCGTAGGGATTGACCAATGGCTCGGTAGTGAATGTGCTGGAAACTATCGAGCGCAGCCGTCCACGGCCTTGCATCATCTAAACGGTATTTCAGTCCGTCGGCTCCTTGGATACCAAAGGCACTGACGGCAGGTAGCTCCTGTCGTAAGGCAAGTTGCGCCTGCTGGTACGGGGACAAGGGAGCTCCGATAATCTCAAGTAAGCGAGCGGCAAGGGCGCTGGCACCAATGACTGGTCGCTCTTCGCTTGGAGCCTCCGCCGCCTCTTCTTCACCTGCTGCAGCATGCTCGTCTGCCGTGTACGTGAAGCCTGCTGTTCCTTTCGCGCCGTCGTTGTCACCTTCTGCTGGCATGCTCTCAGGCTCCGAGCTGCCCTCACCTTGCAGTTCGTAGTTTGTCCAGATGAGGTAGGGCGTTTCGTAAATACGGAGGAGATGGTCGGCAGATTCTTCGTCCTCGTCAGGATAGAGCGCATCGTTTAAGGGCTTACTAAAGCTGGGCTGATGGTCTCCAAAAAATACTAGAGCAACGGGGCGATCAAGGCCGCGCAACTCTTCTATCAGATAGGCGAGATCCTCATCAGATCGCTGCATGCAGGCAAGATAGACATTGAGTTCTGAGATAATACCTTCATCATCAATGCCGACGGGCACAATGCCTGGCTTATCCTTTTCTGGAACCGTATCAGCTGCATAGCCACCGTGGTTTTGCATGGTGACATCAAACACAAACTGTGGCTCGGGATTGTTTCTCAGCCGATCAAGAATGGCGTCGTAGGTTGCGCGATCCGAAGTCCAGTTGTGGTAGGTAGGCGCATCAACAAAGGCATGGTCATCCAAAAACGTATCAAAGCCCATTTCGGGGTAGACCTTGGCTCGGTTGTAATTAAAGCCAAACTGCGGATGAATGGCGCAGGTAGACCATCCGGCCTCACCAAGTACACGCGGCAGGGTTTGGAGATGGTTAAAGCGATAGAGCTGATAGGGCACCTTGCTTGACCCCACAAATGCCATGGACGCTCCAGTTAAAAACTCAAACTCTGTATTTGCGGTACCACCGCCTACGACCGAGACCAAAAGACTGCCACGCTCTTTTGCATCTGGGATGGAATTGAAAAGGACAGGACCGGTATAGCCAGCCTCGGCAAGTGCGGGAAAGCGAGACAGGTCAGAAAAGGTCTCATTCATAATGGCGATAATTGAGGGCGTTTGCTCATGAAAGTACTGAGATGCTGCAAGGCGCTCAGGAGTAGCTCCTGGACCCTCATGCCACGTTGCTGCCAAGCGCTCGGTGAGTTCATCGGCTTCAGATGCGGTATAGCCTTCAGGGACTTTAATCGCAAAATCTTGCAAGATAGAGGTAAAGACGGGGATGAATCCACTGGCCCTATAGCTTGAGAGGGGATCCCAGCGGCTATAGCCGATTTGGAGATCTCGATCGAGCTGAACCGAGTGATAGAGCCCTTGTCCGATCAAAATAACGAGCGCTGCTGCGGCAAGATTGATACTCACACGGATCGCACGAGAGCGAAGATCTTTTGGCAAGCTCTCGGGGCGAGCTGGCCAGATGAGTGAGAGCAGGGTCAAACAAAGCGCGATGAGCGGCAAGATAGATACAATCGTCCGCGTGATCGTGATCTCATAGCCTGAGCCTACGGCAACAGCGGTGCCTGCGGCCAGAAGATCGCTCGGCAAAATTGCTGCCGCCTTAAACTCAATGACATAGTGCTGAATAATGCCGAGGGCTGCCACACCAAGTAAGACGAGGGCACAAAGACCGCCGGTGCGCTGGCCAGCAAAATAGGCAATCGCAAAGGCAATGAGGAGTATGATGACGGCAACGAGGAAGGGCAGGATGCCAATTGTTGCCATTTCTTCATTCCACGGAGCTTCAATTAAACAAACACCAAGAATAGCCACGACGAGGATGATGCTGGAGTCACGAAGCGCGGTAACCGCAATGCGGCCAGTCTGGCTTAAGGTAGCAATGCGTTTGGCAACAAGTGGTCGAAGCAAGGTGAGTGCCCCAAGTGCGGAAATTGAGAGGGAAACGAGACCAATAACAAGCCATCCAGGCTCGTTTTCTACCTGGCTATTAAAAATGAGGACTGCAAGTGCTATGAGAAGAGCCGCATGGGGAAGCGCTGAGATAATGAGGGCAAGATCGAACGTTTTATGTTGCTGATACGTACGAACACAGGCAAAGCTCATGCCTCCAATAAGAAGGAACAGGGAAAATAAGGGCCACAGGCCATAGATTGTTGGGGTCGCCTCTACCATGGACCAACAACACCTCGCATATGAGTTCCAAAGCAACGTACCTTCTGGCACGCGGATCCACCCATCATACCGGATAGAGCAAACAGACCGTGAATCACCTATGATCTTCTCAAGTCCGAACATATGTGCGGGTCTTACGGGGTAGACTGATGGCTGCACATTACTGCGGTAAGAACACACAGGAGATCAGACGTATGTCAGAAGAATCGTCCATTGTCATACATGGGGCGCGCGAGCATAACCTACAAAATATTGATATCACCATTCCACGTGGCAAACTCGCCGTTATTACTGGCCTTTCGGGTTCAGGTAAAAGCTCCTTGGCTTTCGATACCATCTATGCTGAGGGTCAGCGCAGATACGTTGAGTCGCTCTCAAGCTACGCGAGGCAATTCTTAGGGCAGATGGATAAGCCCGACCTCGATTCAATCGACGGATTATCCCCAGCGGTTTCCATTGATCAAAAAACGACATCAAAAAATCCACGATCGACCGTAGGCACGGTAACAGAGATTTATGACTATCTTCGTCTGCTTTTTGCGCGGGTAGGCACCCCGCATTGCCCTGAGTGCGGGCGGGTGATTGAGCGCCAAACCACCGATCAGGTAGCAGACAAGATTTTGGAAGCTGCTGCTGGTCGGCGTGCTTTGTTGCTGGCTCCGGTGGTTGTTGGTAGAAAAGGCGAGTTTGCCAAACTGTTTGCCGAGCTTAAACGCGAGGGCTTTTCTCGCGTTCGCGTAGATGGCGAGGTTCGCAGCTTAGATGAGGCGATTGAGCTTGATAAGAAGTTCAAGCACACCATTGAGGTGGTCGTAGATCGTATTGTGGTGCGCCCCGATAGCCTGGGCAGGATCGCTTCTGCTGTTGAGCAGGCAACTATGCTGGCTCACGGCAATGTAGGTGTTCATCTCTTGCCTGAGCGAGATGCTCCAGAAGGCTCTGTGGGGGAGACACTCAGCTATTCGCTTGCCCTTTCCTGTCCTGAGCACGGGCATTCTATTGACGATTTGCAACCCCGAGATTTTTCATTCAATGCTCCGTATGGAGCCTGCCCGGACTGCGATGGCCTGAGCTTTAAAAAGGTTGTTGACGCAGAGGCCTTAATTGAGAATCCTGAGCTTTCGGTTGAAGAGGGTGTATTTGGAAGCTTCTTTGGTAAGTCCAATTACTATCCTCAGATTTTTCGAGCACTCTGTATCCATTTAAAGGTTGATCCAAAAACGCCGTGGCGTGATCTTCCGGCTCGAGTACAGCGTGTCTTTTTAGACGGCATGGGCGATAAAAAGATGCGGGTCGATTATCACACGCAAGATGGTCGTGATACGCATTGGTTTACCACCTTCTCCGGTGTTCGAAATATCTTGTTCGAGCGATCGGTAGAAACCACGAATGAGGCTACAAAGGCCAAGCTTGAACGCTATATCAGAGAAGAGCCTTGTGGGTCATGCAAGGGTGCGCGCCTGCGTCCAGAGATGCTGGCAGTTACGGTGGGCGGTCGCTCAATTTATGAGGTCTGCTGTTTGTCGTGTAAAGAGAGTCTTGCCTTTTTTGAGTCCTTGGAACTGTCTGAGCGCCAGCTTTATATTGGCGGGCGAATCGTAAAAGAGATCTTAGAGCGTCTGCGCTTTTTGGTAGACGTTGGTCTGGACTACCTAACCCTTGACCGTGCTTCTGCCACCTTATCGGGTGGTGAGGCACAGCGTATTCGCCTGGCTACCCAAATTGGTGCAGGGCTCATGGGAGTTTTGTATATCCTCGATGAGCCCTCCATTGGCCTGCATCAAAGGGACAATGAGCGTCTCATTGCCACCCTGGAACGACTTCGCGATATTGGCAATACCGTCATCGTGGTTGAGCATGATGAAGATACGATTCGTGCAGCAGACTATGTGGTGGATATGGGGCCTGGAGCAGGTGAGCACGGAGGCAAGATTGTTTGCGCCGGAACGCCTGCCGAGATTATGGCCTGTCCCGATTCACTCACTGGTCAGTATTTGTGTGGGAAACGCATAGTACGCCTTCCGAGTGAGCGCAGGCACCCGGGCAGGGGGGCGCTCAAAATCACAGGTGCCTCATGCAATAATTTGCAGCATGTACGGGCAAGTATTGAATTTGGCACGTTTACGGTCGTTACCGGAGTTTCGGGTTCGGGCAAATCAAGCCTGGTAACCGACACCATCGCGCCTGCCTTAACGAATGCAATTCATCGCTCAGGGCGACCAGTAGGTGCCTATCGCAAGCTCGAAGGTGTTGAAGAGATCGATAAGGTCATCGATATTGATCAGTCACCCATTGGCCGCACGCCTCGGTCAAATCCTGCAACCTATATTGGTCTTTGGGATGATCTCCGTGCCTTGTTTGCGAGTGTCCCAGAGTCAAAAGCACGTGGTTATGCGCCTGGGCGTTTCTCCTTTAATGTGGCTGGAGGCCGCTGTGAGGCCTGCAAGGGAGATGGTCAGATCAAGATTGAAATGCACTTTTTGCCCGATATATACGTGCCCTGCGAGGTCTGTGGTGGCAAGCGTTATAACCGCGAGACCTTAGAGGTCACGTATCGTGGCAAGTCTATTGCCGATGTTTTGGACATGAGCGTTACTGAAGCCCTTGCCTTTTTTGGCAATATTCCTCAGGTCAAGCGCAAGCTTCAGACTTTGTACGACGTTGGTTTGGGATATGTGCGCCTCGGACAGCCCGCCACAACGCTTTCTGGAGGTGAGGCTCAGCGCGTTAAATTGGCCAAGGAACTACACCGCCGCCAGACTGGCAAAACCTTCTATATCTTGGATGAGCCTACGACTGGTTTGCATTTTGATGACGTACGTCAGCTCATAGATGTCTTGCAGCGCTTGGTAGATGCTGGCAATACCGTCTTAGTTATTGAGCACAACCTTGATGTGATCAAGGTTGCCGATCGCATTATTGATCTTGGTCCAGAGGGCGGATCGGGCGGTGGCACTGTTGTTGTTTCAGGCACACCTGAGCAGGTAGCTGCCTGTGAGCAAAGTTATACCGGTCGCTTCTTGGCACCCGTGCTCGAGCGGGATCGTGAGCGCCAAAACGAGCTTGATGCAGCTGAGATGAACTGAGTTTGTTTGCGGCACGTTGCTCGCCGCTGCACTGAGTTCGTTCATAGTGGTGCACTCACGGGCTGACCCCACGTGCTGCGCTTGGCTTACTTGCTGCATTGCATTCGACTGTTGTGGTGAGCGAGTTTACGACAGGGAGCTCATACGCTGCACGAAGTCACTCGCAGCACGTTGCGCTCTGCACGAAGTCGCTTACGCTATCGACGTAGTTGCGCCTGGCATCTGCCGTGATGCCCGTGTGCCCTCGAGAGCCTTGAATGAGGTTTTCGAGGGCATATTCATGACTCACCCTTATTTATACGGATAACTATTCGATACATTATCGAAACATTCAAGAGCCCCAGTTTGCATCCAAAGGCATAATCGCCGATAGTGTTATCACTTTAGATGCTTCGATATAGAAGGTCGAAGCGAGAAAGGGGTACGTAATGAAACTCTTGCAAAAGATTGGCGCTGTTGCAGGCATTGCACTTGCTGTTACACTTGCCGGATGCGGAGGCAAAGCGCCCTCAGCTCAAACAGGCTCAGGTCAAGCTCTCGCAGAGTATCAGCTGGTAAAAGAGGGTGTGCTAACCGTTGGAACCGCTGCTGAGTATGAACCCTTTGAGTATGTGGATAACGGCGAGTATAAGGGCTTTGACCTCGACCTTATTAAGCTGGTAGCAGAGAAGCTCGATCTCAAGGTTCAGATCGAAAATGTTGACTTCGATACCATTGTTCCCGGTGTTGCTTCTGGTGCAAAGTACGATGTGGGCATTGCTGCTATTACCGTTACACCTGATCGTAAGAAGCAGATTGACTTTACGGATACCTACTATATGGATGATCAGGCCATTGTTACCATGAAGGACAATGCTGAGATTACGGCAGACAATTACACTGAGAAAATCAATACGCCAAGCATGAAGATTGCTGTGCAGTCGGGCTCAACGGCTGAGGCTTTTGCAAAGGAGAATTTCCCCAATGCTGAGCTGGTGCCCTTCAAGAACGCAACTGACTGCTTCTCGGCACTGCAGGCAGCCCAGGTAGGCTCGCTGGTTACCAATCGTTCGGTCGCCGCTCAAATGGTTGCTTCCACCTTTGATAATGAGCAGGTTATCAAGCAGGTTTCTACCGGTGAGGATTATGCCATCGCCGTGGGCAAGGGTAATGCTAAGCTTAAAGAGGATATTAACCGCGTCTTGAACGAGTTGGAGCAAGACGGCAGCATTGATGCGCTGATGGAGCGCTACAACATTAAGTAGCGCTGATGATCGCGCGCTGACAAGCCCCTTCTCGCCTAGGCGGGGAGGGGCTTGTTGGAGCCGGGGACTCTATGATGGGAGAGTTTTGAAACCATTCGATGCGAGAACGACCGGCGGACGCTTATCCACGCGCCTCGCCCTTACGGCTGCTGCTGTCCTTTGTTTGTTCGTGCAGGCGCTTCTGGCCACACCAGCATCTGCGCTTGAGGTAACACGCTTAAGCGCTCAGCCCAATGCGGATACCGGAAGTGATGTGGTCGGCGGGATTGATACACGCCTTACCTGGGAGGTTCAAGCTGCGGAGGATGAAGTTGTAAGCGGACTCACCCTTACCTTTCCCGAAGGAAGTAGCTATACCACCGAAGATGCCCGCTTGACGTTCTTGTCTGGCCAAGACCTGATGGATCGCAGTTTTCCTCGCTGTACCTTCACGGCAGATGGTCAGACTTTAGCGATTCGCCTACAAGAGCCTGCTCCTGCTGGCGTGTATGTGCGTGTAGAAGTCTACGGGGTGCAGTTCCCCGCTGCTGGCGGAGATATTACGATCGAAGGCGGTTATACGCTTGCCTCTGGCCAAACGCATGAGGTAGACGGTATGGGGGCTATTGCCGTGCGCGGCACCTCAATTGTTGATCGTCTCGCTGCTTCACTTGAAAGCCAGCCTTGGGTTCAGGCGTGGAATGCAAATCGTTTCTTGCGCCTGTTTGCAAACCCTGTCTTGATTGTTACGAGCCTGCCCATCATCTTTTCAGGCTTTTTGATGGCGCTTGCCATTGTGCTGGTGGCCTTTCCCTTGGCAATTCCTGTGGGCTTTGGCCTTTCGCTCATGCGTATCTCAAAGCTTAAGGTGCTTCGAGCACTTGCCAGTGTGTATGTGAATCTCATCCGAGGAACACCAGCCTTTTTGCAGATCTATATTGCATTCTTTGGCCTGCCCTTAGCCGGTGTTAATCTGGGCAACTATCCACTCGGCGTCATTGTGATGGCAATGAACTCAGCGGCTTATTTGTGTGAGATTTTCCGAGCAGGCATTCAATCGATTCCTACCGGCCAGGGTGAGGCTGCACGCTCCCTTGGTATGACCGGTATGCAAACCATGGTCTCGATCATTATTCCTCAGACATTTAGAAACGTCATTCCAACGCTTACCAGTGAGTTTATTCTGCTCTTCAAAGACACCTCATTGTTGGCTGCCGTTGGTGTTATGGAAATCGTGATGTATGCCAAGACGATTGTGGCCACCACCGGCTCGATTACTCCCTATGTGGTCGCTGCCTTCTTCTATCTGCTCGTTACCCTGCCACTTGCAGGCTTTGTAAGCCGCCTAGAGGCACGCCTCCATGGAGCAGATACCGGACGAATCCCTTCTGACTCAGACGATGAAGACGGACATGAGGACAAGGCTCAGGATCACGCAGATCTTGCGCTTGCAGGAAAGGACGCATCATGACCGAGCAAGGAGCAGACGAGCCCATTATCTCGATCCGAGGTCTTGGCAAAAGCTTTGGAGACACAGTGGTGCTTCGCTCAATTGATCTAGAGATTGCTCGTGGCGAGGTCGTCGTTATCTTGGGACCTTCGGGTTCGGGCAAGTCTACGATGCTGAGGTGTATGAATTTACTTGAGCGTCCCTCATCCGGAAAGATCTTTTTTAAAGGAAAAGACATTACGGCTCCAGGCATTGACGTGAATGCCGTGCGCCAGCATATGGGCATGGTGTTTCAGCAGTTCAATCTCTTCCCTCATCTATCCGCCAAGCGCAACGTCATGATTGCCCAACGAAAAGTGCTCAAAAGAAGCCGAGAAGAGGCGGAGCGTATTGCCCTTGAAGAGCTTGATAAGGTGGGTCTGGCAGATCGTGTGAACTATATGCCCGCACAGCTCTCGGGCGGCCAGCAGCAGCGCGTGGCAATTGCACGTGCGCTTGCTATGAACCCAGACGTTATGCTGTTTGATGAGGCAACGAGCGCGTTAGACCCTGAGCTTGTTCGTGATGTGTTGGGCGTCATGCGCGATCTGGCACATCGAGGAATGACCATGGTGGTGGTCACGCATGAGATGGGCTTTGCCCGTGAGGTGGCCGATCGGGTGGTTTTCATGGATGGTGGCGTCATCGTAGAGCAGGGCACGCCTGAGCAGGTCTTTGATCATCCTACCTCCGAGCGCACGCAAGACTTCTTGGGCCATATTGCCTAGGTTCGAGCACGGTTCGCGCGGCCAGCGTGAGGTTTGCTTATAGCCTGAGGCTGAAGATCAAGAGGATATGGTCGCGGTAGTTCGTATGAGGCGCATGTGGGGCGGCAGTTCGGCATGCGGGGCGGCAGTTCGGCATGTGTCTTTTTTCTCGCTATGCTGCATCGCGCACAAAGACTAGAGTCTGGTTGAGCTTGTGATCGCGAGACGATAGCTCGGGAGCATATCGATAGCCAATACAAAACTCGGTGAGCTCGTCGGTGTTGTTGAGTCCACGTTCTGCCATCCAGCGAACCATAGATCCGCGCGCAATTTTGCTGGCTCTGGCTCGCTGTTTGGGCTGACCGTACTGTACCAGTTCAGCAAAAATGCAGGTTGTACAGGGTGTGCCTGGGGAGAGATGGGGGAGGACTGCGCGGGCATATTCAACGCTCGCGAGATTAATCAGTTCTACCGGTTCGGTTTTCTCTGCTGCCTTGGGCTTGCGTGTACCAGCTTCATCATCAGTGCAAGCTGCATCATGCACGTCAACCGCAGCATGTTCGCCGTGCAAAACCGTGTAAGCGAGTGTGTCTCCCCAAAACTCATAGAGGTTTCGCGCTGATCCTACAGCGAGGCCTGAGCCCATCTCAAGCCGATAGGGCAAAACAGCATCAAAAGGCGCAAGCACCCCATAGAGCCCTGAAATAATTCTTAGATGCTCATCAAGCCAGGAAAGCGATGCATCATCGAGCACGCCCGGAGCAAGGCTTTGGTATTGGATGCCAGAATAGGCAAGGATTGCCGGGGAAAGTCGGGGTGTCCACGCGTGTCCTAAGATTTCGCTTTTGCGCTGCGGAATCCCATCTTGTATGAGATCTTCAAGCATGGGCTTGCAAGTCGCAAACAGCCGATCGCTCACCTTCCAGAGCTGCTGGAGCTTGGGGTCGGCATACGTTGCAAGCTCCTGAATAATCTTCGTGGCCTCGTATGAGTGTGCCGGAACGTCCGTGATAGGAAGGTCATCTGCGCCAGCGAGCATTTGTTTTGCTGGAGAGATAATGACACGGATTCCGGCACTCATACGTACTCCTTAGAGGTAGTGCAGCTGAGCTCTCTCTTAGGCGCGGCTAATAAACGCCTTGTAGCCACGATAGGCCTCATAGACATCTGCCTTATCGGCAACTTCCCAGAGCGAGTGCATCGACAAGACGGCAACCCCAGAATCGATAACATCCATGCCATACTCTGCCAGGATATACGCAATCGTTCCGCCGCCACCCGCATTGACGCGTCCAAGCTCACAGGTTTGGAAGGCCACGCCGGCGCTATCCATAATGTCTCGGATGAGCGCCATATACTCGGCATTCGCATCGTTGGAGCCAGACTTACCGCGCGATCCGGTGTACTTGTTAAAGCACAGTCCGCGTCCTAAGAAGGCCGCATTGCGCTTCTCAAAGCGATCTGCATACAGCTGATCAAAACCAGCAGAAACATCGCTTGAGAGCATGCGCGAGCGGGCAAGAGCGCGTCGCAGCGCCAAGGGATTATCTTCTCCTGCCAAGGTCATGATCTCTGCCACCGTATTTTCAAAGAAGCGGCTCGTCATGCCTGTGGCACCAACAGAGCCAATCTCTTCCTTGTCGACGAGCAAACAGACGCTGGTGCGCTCTACATCTGAAACGTCGAGCTCGGCTTTGAGCGACGTATAGGCACAGACCCGGTCATCATGCCCGTAGCCCAAGATCATTGAGCGATCAAAGCCAAGCTCACGGGCCCTGCCTGCGGGCACGACTTCAATTTCTGCAGAGAGGAAATCTTCCTCCTCAATGCCATAGCGCTCAGCGAGCAGCTCCAGCACCCGCCGCTTAACGGGCTCTTCAATCTTTTCATCGTCAGTTGCCGCGAGCGGCCTGCCGCCGATGAGGACATCGAGGTTTTCGTGTTCTACTGCCTCAGATGCCGGCTTTTTCATCTGATCAGAGGCCAGATGGATGAGGAGGTCTGAGATGCAAAAGACGGGATCGGCAGGATCTTCTCCAATGGAGATATCAACGGTTGAGCCATCGCGGCGGCAGACCACGCCGTGGAGCGCCAGTGGTGTTGCAACCCAGTGATAAGCCTTTACGCCGCCGTAATAGTGGGTATCCAGATAGGCCAAGTCACCCGCTTCGTAAAGGGGGTTTTGCTTGAGATCCAAGCGCGGGCTATCGATATGCGCGCCCAAGATATTCATGCCCTCTTCAATGGGACGGCGCCCGATGGTGGCAAGCAGTAAGGTCTTGCCATGGGAGAGGGCATAGACCTTGTCTCCTGCGCTCAGGGATACCCCTTGTTCAATGAGGGTGTTGAGATCCTTGTAGCCTGCAGCTTGGGCGAGGCGTACAGCAGCCGAAGCACAGGCGCGCTCGGTCTTATTGGTACTAATAAAGTCGATATATTCAGCTGCGAGCGTTTCAAGCTCTTGTAGCTGATCGTCGCTATAGCGATTCCAGGCGTTTGGTCGCTCCATAAACATGGCTCCAATCATTCGGATGTTTGTCTGTCCGCTTCACTATATCGCGCTCGAGCTATCAGTGCACGAAAGGGGTTGGTGAAGTATGGGTGCGTGCACGAGAAGGGCACGACTTGAGCATGCAGTACCTCTCTTTGCCTCAGTAGCGAAAGAACACTCCATCCCGTATCATGTTTGGAAACGAGCTCTTTCCTCGAGCTACGCTTTCATACCTTTTGCACTCGATTCTGCTCGCGCGTGTGCGCACGAACGTGTGCGCACGAACGAAAGGCGACTATGAAAAACCCGCTACTCGCCCTCGCCCGGCTTCTGCGGGGAGGAGACCTTGATCGAGCTGCCCTAACCGAGGCCTGTCGCAGTTCCTTTGTGAAGGTGGCTGATCCGATCGAGCAGTATTCTTCGTTCTTTTTACGACTTGCGCTCTCGGCAGTGATCGCTACCGGAGGCGTGGCGGCAGGTTCGCCGGCAGTCGTGATTGGAGCTATGCTCATCGCTCCTTTAATGTCGCCGATGCTTGGCACGGCGTTAGCGATTGTGACGGGGCGCCCGCGAGCGGCAATTCGCACCCTGCTGGTTACAGCAACAGGAGTGGCGCTGGCCATTGGTGTTGCGATTGTGGTGAGTGCTGTGGTGCCGATTTCGGTTAATACGGCAACGAATCAAGAAGTGCTCGCACGCACCTCTCCGCGCTTGGTTGATCTGGTCGTAGCTCACGCCTCAGGCCTTATGGCTGCGCTCGCGTTAATTCGAGACGATATTCCCGATGCAGCGCCAGGCATTGCTATTTCTGCTTCCATTGTTCCTCCGCTTTGTGTGGTGGGCATTGCGCTGCAAAGTGGTGATCTCGCATCAGCTGCCGGTGCGATGCTCTTGTTTGGCGCAAACTTTTTCTCAATTCAAGTGATGTGCTGCATTGCGTTTGCTGCTATGGGTCTGGGCGCTCGTGCATACTCTGAGGGTGCCGAGCGTGCTCGTAAGCTCTGGTATACGGTGGTAGTCATTGGCGCTCTTGCGGTGGCTGTTCCGCTCACCCTTGCAAGTAAGGATGTTATTGAGCAAGCTGCTCGCCAGCGCGCTGCTACGGGCGCTACGCTTTCGTGGCTTGATACTTCAGATTATCGCCTGCGCGAGATTGACCTCGATGAGGATGTCTTGTCGTTAGAAATTGCAGGCTCAGGGCGAGCACCATCAAAGTCTCAGCTGGCCGATCTGCTCTCTCAAGCAGATGTATCTGTGGGCGAGATTCGTATTGCTACCGTGGTAGAGAGCCGTTTTTCTGTTCGCAAATAGGTAGAGCTTCCCCGCTTGCTCTAGACTGGAACAAGGTACCGAGTGAAACGAGGATCTATGTCTGACGCATCAACGCGTACTGACCGTATGACCATGGCCGTTATTGACGGAAACTCTTTGATGCACCGCGCCTTTCATGCGGTGCCTCCTACTATGACGGCTCCCGATGGCCGTCCGACCAATGCCGTCTTTGGCTTTTTGAACATGTTCTTAAAGATGATCGATGCCTTTCATCCCGATGCGGTTGCCTGCGCCTTTGATAAGGGTCGCCCCCAGGTTCGTATGGATATGCTGCCGGAGTACAAGGCGCATCGCCCGTCGATGGATGATGATTTACGTCAGCAATTCCCCCTCATTAAAGAGGTACTGGAGGGGCTCTCTGTTCCCATTCTTGAGGCAGAAGGGTGGGAAGGTGACGATATTTTAGGAACGGTTGCGCGTTTGGGCGAGCAGGCGGGCATGGACGTCCTGCTGATTACGGGCGACCGGGATATGTATCAGTTAAGCACCGATCACGTAAAGATCGTAGGCACGCGCAAGGGTCTTTCCGATGTGCAGATTATGACTCCTGAGACCGTTCAAGATCTCTACGGGGGTATCACGCCCGATTTGGTTCCAGATTTTTATGGCTTAAAGGGTGATAGCTCAGACAATATTCCTGGTGTTCCAGGCATAGGTCCCAAAAAAGCTGCCGCCCTCATTGCTCAGTATGGAGATCTTGATGGCGTGATTGCCCATGCGCATGAGGTAAAAGGCAAGATGGGGGAGAATCTCCGTGCCCATATTGAGGATGCTCTTGTTTCTCGCAAAGTTGCCACAATCTTAACGAATGCTCCGATTGAAGTTGATTTTGAAGCAGCTCAGTTCCCGGGCTTTGATGCGGCTGCGGTCAGAAATACTCTAGGCAGCCTCGGCATTAACTCGATGCAAAATCGTCTTCTGGATCTGCTTGGCGATGATACAGATCATGCAGGAAGCTCGCGTTTTGTCTTGCCTGAGCTGTTAGAGGAGGCTCAGCAGGAGGGTACGGCGGGGCTTGTGGTAGCTGTGACTGAGCTTGAGCGCGCCATTGAGGAGGGGCTCTGGATTGGCGCTTCTATAGAAGAGCAGCAAGATCAACCCGGGCTGTTTGGTTCTGAGAAGACCTTATGGCTTGCAACCGATCGAGCGCTCTTTTCGGTGAGTGACGCCTTTGGTGCTGCAGGCACGCTTACAGCGCCTGGCTATGATTGCTCGCAAGGACTCATCCCGGCTGTGCTCAAGCGCCTAGTTCAAGCCGGAAGGCTTGTATCAACAGATATTAAGACGCTCTTGCACCAGCTGGCTCCGGTTGACTCCTCAGAGCCTGCGCTTATGGATCTTGCTCACGTGGATCCTCAGCGCATCTTCGACTGCGGAGTAGCTGCCTATCTATTAGATTCCTCACAGTCAGACATAGCTGAGATGCAGATGGCAGAAACGTATCTGGGCTTGAGTCTGCTGCCAGCAGCAGGGGAGGACGGAGCTCCTCACGATGCCTGTGCGGTAGCTGCAAGAAGTGCTGCCTTGGCTCGCACACTCATTGAACCTTTAACGGCAAAGCTAGAAGCCTTAGGCGCGACGTCGGTGTTCACAGACATTGAGATGCCGTTGGTTTCTGTGCTTGCTGATATGGAGCGGACGGGCATGCTCGTTGACCCCGATCGTTTGCATGAGCTTTCTTTAAAATTGGGAAGCCAGATTGCTGAGCTTGAGGCTCAGATTCGCAGCCTTGCAGGAGACGATAGCTTTAATCTTTCGAGCCCTCAGCAGCTCTCGCGCGTACTCTTTGAGACCATGGGCTTGCCGACCAAGGGTTTGAAGAAAACTCAGCGCGGCTACTATTCAACGAATGCTCGGGTGCTTGAGGAGCTTGCGCACGATCATGAGGTGGTGCGCTTAATCTTGGAGTACCGAGAAAAGACCAAGATCAAGTCTACGTATCTTGATACCTTAGGAGCGCTTCGCAAAGCAGATGGGCGAGTGCACACTACCTATAACCAGACCGTCACGGCAACTGGTCGCCTTTCGAGCTCAAATCCTAACTTGCAAAATATCCCTACGCGCTCAGAGCTGGGGCATACGGTAAAGACTGCGTTTTCTGCAGGCCCTGGCTGTCTCTTTTTGGCGGTTGACTACAGCCAAATTGAACTCCGCCTTCTCGCTCATCTCTCAGGGGATGAGCACCTCATCGCCGCTTTCAATGAGGGGGAAGATTTCCATGCCGAAACGGCAGCTCGTGTTTTTGGAGTATCGATCGATGAGGTAACTCCTGAGCTCAGAAGCCGTGCCAAGGCTGTGAACTTTGGCATTGTATACGGGCAGCAAGCCTATGGTCTTTCTCAGACGCTTGATATCCCTCAGGCTGAGGCTCGGGAGATGATTGATCGGTATTTTGCAGCGTATCCGGGTGTGCGAACCTATCTTGATGAGACGGTGGCTCAGGCGAAGCGCCTTGGCTATGCCGAGACCATGTTTGGGCGGCGTCGTCCCATCCCAGAGCTTGCAAGTAGAAATCCCAACCTCCGCCATTTTGGTGAGCGCACGGCCATGAACCATCCGATGCAGGGCAGTGCTGCAGACATTATTAAGCTCGCCATGATTCGGGTGGCCGCGCGCCTGCGTGAGGAAGATTTCAGCGCTCGCATGATCTTGCAAGTTCACGACGAGCTCGATTTTGAATGCCCGGCATCTGAGCTTGAGCACCTCTCTGCCATGGTGCGAGAAACCATGGAGGGCGTAGTTAAGCTCAAGGTGCCGCTCGTTGCCGATGTCTCATCAGGCGTTACCTGGGCAGAGGCAAAATAGCATACCGGGCTTACTGTGCAGACTCGTACTGGTATGTAGTGCGTACGTTGTAGTGGAAGTCGTAACCCAGGCTCAGCGCTTCAAAGTGTCTCTTGGCGCAGTCGATCTTGATACGCTCAGCATCGCGCAGCGCAGGCTCACCATTTTTGCCGCCCTTGGTTTCGGTTACGAAGTACACGCGGCGCTCGCCTCCGGCGTCTTCCACATAGGCCCAGTCGGGATTGTAGCTTCTCAGTGGCGTATCAATCTTGAATGAAGAAGGGAGCTTGGCGAACACGAGCACCTCGTCTTGTTTGTCCAATGCTTCGGCAAAGGTGCGCTCCACACTTGAGGAATCGTATACCACGTAGCAATATCCAATCTGACAAAACCACAGGTAGAAGGCTTGTATAAAGTCTGTTTGTCCCTATTTGTCCCAATTTCCTAAATTTTCCCATTTCTCAAACGCCATAGATACGGTCTCAACTAACTGTTCGGTGGTGGGTCGGACATAATGCTTGTCTGATATCGAATTCCCAGCATGCCCCATGAGATGCTCCACATGCTCTAGGTCGGCTCCAAGTGTCCATCGCATGTATGTACGCCATGAGTTGCGTAGATTTCTAAGTAGATAGCAGGGAAGACCGGCTGACTTACAAATACGTTTCCATTCAGACCGCCGATAATAATCTGTGACCGGCTCACCTAGCCCATTGTGAGTGAGTAGCCCGGTTCCTGCTCTCTTCGCAGCTTCTATCACGATTTTTGAGAATGGTTCGGGGATGATAACTGTGCGCTCGCTCTGTTCGTTTTTAAGCGTGTATTCCAACGTTCCGGAGTTATTCACCTGAGCTGTAATCGCAACAGCTGCACAGAGCATCCCGTTAGACGCGGTTATTGCCTGCACATCGGCACCTGTCGGGGCGAGGGACTCGCCTACACGGCATGAGCCGAATGCCGCCAAAATGATAGCTACACGCAGCGGGCTATCCTTAGCAGCATTTACTAGCGCCGCGCATTCATCAAGCGTGTAAATTCCCTTGTCACGCTCAATCACGCCTTTTTTCTTATCGCTCGGGCGGTTGGTATCGTATCTCACTTTAAAGGGGTTCGCCGGTATCATCTCATAGCGAACGGCATACTCCATCACCGGGCGGAGCAAGCCCAAGGCTCGTTTCGTCTGAGAAGCCGTAAGGGTAAGTAACCATTCTTGTATCTCAATCGGGTGTACGTCGGTTACAAGCCTGTTTTCCCACTTATCCCGTACCCGGTTCCATGCGCTCTTGTAATTGATCAAGCTATTTTTTGATAGCGTCTTCTCAGCGCGCGGCCAATACCAACGCTCAAAAACATCACCTATAGTAACGCCTGGTGCGTCTTCATGGTGCGCTGTTTGCATCTGTGATAGATAGAGCCGCGCATCTTTTCTAGAGCCGTGAATCGTCTTAGAACAGCGCCGGTAGCCTTTTCCATCGTGCATATCGCCCCACCAACGGACGCGCCAACGGTTAGTCCCCGCTTTCTCGATGCATCCGTATGCGCTTCGCTGTGCCATTGGCTCTCCTCCTTACGCTATGGGAGAAAGAAGGCGAGGGTTCCGTAGAAGTCCCCCCGCCATAGCCGACTTAAAGCCTACCATTATCCGCCTTCACACTTATAATGGCTTTGTCTCTCCACCGTGTGTGCGATGAGACCCTCTGGGGGCGTTTAGTAGCGCCCCCTGCTTTTCAGAAACTGCTAGACCGCTTTCTTTTTCTCAACTTGCCGCGAATCTACCTCTGACGCTTTTGACATGCCCGCATAATCGCGGGCAGTCATTGTTAGGGCGCGTCGCCTTTCAGGTGTAGCTGCACGATAGTCACGCAATAAAATCTCTTCATCATGTGAAATGTGCGGCGACCCGGTCATTGGGTGGTCTTCGTACCAACCAAGCAACTCATTTAGATCTGTATTCAATGCAACTGCGATATTCCATGCTTGGCTAATATCCGGAAGCGTTTTGCCCAGCTCCCAATTCCCAACAGTTTTTATATCCACTGATAGAAGGGCAGCAAGATTTCCCTGCGTTATCCCTCTAGCTTTACGCAATTCCCGAATTTTAAGCTTCATATCAGCCTCCAATCCCAAGGTCACAAGACGAGTTTATAAGATCAATCTAATATAGGCAAATTTTTTCGTATTTAACTATTGACATAAGAAATAACTTCCCTATAGTTGATGGCATAGGGAATATGTTCCCTATTTGATAGGTAGGAGGTGACACTTTGGAATTCGATTTGAGCCGCGTTGCAGAGAACATCCGAATGTATAGGGCGCGAAAAGATATTAGCCAGCGAGAGCTAGCGCGGTTGACCCATTCGCACCCGGGGTCTGTTTTCAAATGGGAAGACGGGTCTGTTGTCCCCGGGGTGAACAAATTATTTGCAATCGCTGAGGCGCTTGGGGTGACCCCTAATGACTTAGTCGGATGGACTGCAAAAAACTAATTGTCAATAACCAGACCACAGCCTAAAGGCAACTCCGTTCTTTGAAAACTGCATAGAGCGTCGCTAACACCGACGGAAAGGCGTACGCCTCGCATGGTAAGGCGGTCGAGTTTGAGTCAGAGACTCGCTAAACAGGCTCGCGGGGAGGTGTACCCCCAGAAGAAAACACATCACATCAAAAAAAGAAAGGCTACCACCCACCAAGAGGAGCCTTTCTCGACCAAAAAGGAGGTCAACATGAATACTACTACAAAGCAGACGCGCCGTGAAGGCGTAACAGACCTGCTAGCACGCCTTGAAAGTGTGCGCTCGCGTATGGATATCGCAGAAGCGATTGATGTATCAACCGCGCTTAAGTTCGCAGTTGCGGCGGGCTTGCCCCCGAAACTCGCATACACATTCTCAGAAACAGCCCGATTCACCGGCTTTGATGAGCGAAGCCTTCGAAATGAAATGGACGCAGGGCGGCTCCATGCCGTCTGTCCGGTTGGTCAGGCACGCGGTTACCGCATCCCGGTCAAAGAGGTTGACCGTTGGATGGAAGAGGAGTTCTAAATGAATATTATCGAATTCGGCTCCGAGCAATTCGGAGCATTGCGCACCGTCGAATCAGATGGGCGCGTGTATTTCTGCGGTCGCGATGTTGCTACCGCGCTTGGATACGTTAATACCAAAGACGCTATCGCACGTCATTGCAAGGGGGTCGTGAAACGCTACCCCCTTACGACAGCAGGCGGAACGCAAGAAGTTCGCTTCATTTCCGAAGGCGATCTCTATCGCCTTGTCGCGTCCTCAAAGCTCGAAAGCGCTCAGAAGTTCGAAACATGGGTATTCGACGAGGTACTACCCGCCATCCGCCGAGACGGTGGGTACATGACAACCTCACCAGACGAAACACCTGAGGAAACCATGGCGCGTGCGGTACTGATTGCCGAGCGCACCATTGAGCGCCAACGTAGGCAAATAGCAGCAATGCAGACACATGCAAAGATTGGGCGCGCCATCTCAGATGAAGACGGCCTGATCACGGTTACAGAAGCCGCACGCTACATTGCAAGTCTCAACCCGCTAGTTCGTCGCCATCATCTCACCGACTTCCTGCGCGATCGTGAGCTTATGTGCAAAGCAAGCACCGCCCCAACACGCAGGGCAATTGATCAGGGCTGCATGAAACAAGTTGCTTCCCCGCCGATCCAGCACAGCGACGGGACAATCACCCGCCAAGCATACGGGAAGCTCACCGCTAAAGGCTTAGCGCTGTTGGTGAGGGAGTTCGCATGATGCTAAATGACTTAACTGATCAGCAGCGCAATATCTTAGGCGCTATCTTCTTCATCGCGCTCATGCTTGTTACCGGTTTGATTGAGGGCACGGCATGAGCGTAGCTAAGAAAAAAGGCACCACATTTGAAACAGCCGTGGTCAAAGCACTCAGAGCCGGGCTTGAAGATGACCGAGTTGAGCGCCGTGCACTTCATGGTAATAAAGACATGGGTGATATCTACGGGATTTATGCTCATGCGTTTCATGCAATAGCTGAGTGCAAAGCCCACAAACGCATAACGCCTGGTCTCATTGCCGAGTGGCGCTCACAGACAGTAATAGAGCGCGGAAATGCTGATGCAGATATCGGCATGCTTATTGTAAAGGTTTACCGCGCTCCAATTCTTCAATCACAAGTCCACGTTACCACCGCTGATTACCTGCGTCTCGCTGGTCAAACGTCGGTATCTGGTGAGTGGGCTGAGAGTCGTTGGGTGCAGATCACACTTGAAGAAGCAATTGATTTGATCCGATTTGGGATCGGAAAGGATGAAAGCAATGATTAGTGGTGAGGGAGAGTACTTTGACCTCATACGTTTTGATGGAACTGAGGAAGAGATTCACGATTCTTGGCTTTGTTTGCGCCGACAAGGCATCGGAGGATCTGATGTTGCAGCCATCATGGGTCTCTCGCCTTGGTCGTCCCCGTATCGTGTGTGGCTTGATAAAACCACAGGTGTATCTGAAGACATTTCAGGCAAATCCGCAGTCATGTGGGGCAACATTCTTGAGCCTGTGGTAGGCGAGCATTACAAGCAAAACCACCCCGAGCGCACGATTCGGCGTGTAAATGCCATTGCCCGCTCAATTGAGCGCCCATGGGCGCAGGCATCACTTGATTATGAGGTCAAAGACCCTGAGCTTGGTTGGGGCGTGCTCGAGATTAAAACCGCAGGTCTTCGCAGTGCTGATAAGTGGGAGAGCGGTGTACCGCTGTTTTACCAGACACAGGTCGCCCACTACCTCTCAGTTACCGGTCGTCCCTTTGCTGACGTAGCCGTGCTCATCGGCGGGCAAGACTACCGTGAGTACCGCATCATGCGCGACGAGGAAGACATCAAGGCGGTTAACGCCGCTGTTGATAACTTCTGGAACAAGGCGGTTAAAGGTGGTGAGGAGCCAGACCCGGCGGCTGTTGATAACTCATACATCATCAATGCCCATCCAAGAGCTACAGAAGACTTCTTAGAGCTTGGGCAAACGCCTGACGTGCTCGCTGAGTACCTTGCCGCCTGCGATGCATGCAAGGTCGCAGATGAGAATAAGAAGCGCCTCTCTTCAGAGCTGAAACTCAAAATGGGAGACCATAGGGGCATCGTATCACCAGCAGGTAAAATCGCGTGGATTCGCACTAGCTCGACCCGTTTTGATTCTAAGCGCTTTGATGCAGATCATCCGGGGCTTCGCGCCATGTATTCCACTGAGTATATGCGCGACGGTGGTTTGCGCTTCTCACCTGCGAAAAACTAATGACAACTAATAGAAGGGAATTATAACAATGGGAGCAATTGCTAAGGCATCAACTGAGATTAAGAAGTCTGAAAACACCGGTTTTAAGGGCTTGCTTGAGCGTAATTGGAACCGAATTTCTGCAGTGGCACCGCGCCATATGAACCGTGACCGCATGTTTCAGCTGGCACTTTCCGCATACAACCAAACGCCCGAGTTAGCTCAGTGCAGCCCTGCGAGTGTACTTGGCTGCCTCATGAAGTGTACGGCTCTTGGCATGGAGCCATCCGCAGTTGACGGGCTGGGACGTGCCTATATCTTGCCGTTTAACAACAAGAAGACCGGGCGCAAAGAGGCAACCTTCATCCTTGGCTACAAGGGCATGATTGACCTTGCACGGCGCTCAGGTGAGCTTCGAGATATTAGTGCTCGCGTCGTGCATGAGGGAGACGAGTTCGAGTATGAGTACGGGCTAAATGAGACCCTGCGCCACGTTCCAAGTACTGAGCCGATCGACAACCGCCCACTTACTCACGTATACATGGTCGCTCACTTTAAGGACGGCGGGCACTACATCGACGTGATGACAAAACAAGAGGTAGAAGCGGTCAAGCGCCGCTCCAAGGCGGGCAAGTATGGTCCTTGGGCAACTGACTATGAGGCAATGGCGATGAAGTCTGTTATTCGCCGTGCCTTTAAGTTCTTGCCGGTATCTGTTGAGGGCGCAGAGGCAGCAGCGGCTGACGAGACGGTGCAGGTCTTCAACGAAGAAGAGGATATGCCGCTCATTGAGACGCAGCCGAACTATGAGACCGAAGAGGTGCCTGAGGGCGTAGATCCTGAGACCGGAGAGGTCGTAGACGCTCAACCAGCAGAGTCGCAAGCTAAGCCCGGCTCTTACTCATTCTAAGAATTTGATAGCCATTGCATAAACGATCAAAAATTATAAAGGAGAAAACATGACCATGAATCGGGTTTGCCTGATCGGCAATCTTACCCATGATCCTGAACTACGTGCCACACGCAACGGAGCGCAGGTGCTGAATTTCAATCTCGCTGTAAATGAGCGATTTAAAAACCAGCAGACCGGCGAGTGGGAGCACGTCCCTTGTTTTGTTCCCTGCGTCATGTTCGGGGCGCGTGCTGAATCTGTATCCCGCTACCTCTTTAAAGGCTCAAAGGTTGGCGTTGATGGTCGCCTGAAGTACAACGCGTGGGAAGCAGAAGACGGAACAAAGCGCAGCAAACTAGAGGTGGTTATTGATAAGCTCGAGTTTTTAACATCGCGCAATAACGACCAAGCGTCGGCACAGCAGGGGGGCTACCAGCAATACCAGCAAGCGCCCGCTCAGCAGGCACCGGTATATGACGAAGACATCCCGTTTTAGAACAACGGCAAAGACATTATGAAGGAGGTGATTAAAACATGGCTGAAGCATTCTCTGTATCAGAGAAAATCGGTGAGGTGTGCTCCGCTCTAGAAGAACCAGACCGAAAAGAACTAATCTACGCTCTACATATGTATGGCATGTTCGGTGAAGAAGTTGAGTTGTCAGCTGTACATAAAGTTATGTTCGACTTGCTCAAAAAAGAAATTGATTACTCAAAGTCCATGCGAGCTAGAGGAGCAAAAGGCGGACGAAAAAAAGCCGCCAATGCTAAGAAAAATTCTAGCAAAGCTCTACCAAAGAAAGATAAGGTAGATGGCGCTATTTCTTCAGAGAATTCTGCAGCAGAGGGCTACCAAACGCCTAGCAAAGCTCTAGCAGAGGGCTACCAAACGCCTAGCAAAGCTCTAGCAGAGGGCTACCAAACGCCTAGCAAAGCTCTAGCAGAGGGCTACCAAACGCCTAGCAAAGCTCTAGCAGAGGGCTA